>JACPKR010000005.1 GCA_016186945.1 Deltaproteobacteria bacterium
CATCTCATTGAAAACTTCTTCGCTAAACTGAAACAGTACAGAGCTATTGCAACCAGATATGACAAACTGTCTGGGGTTTTCTTGTCCGCAATTTATATGGCAGGGGTCATGACATGGTTAATTTGACGACACGCCCTAGGGAATCCACAGTCATCCCGCGGCTTGACCGCGGGAACCAACGGCAGCCTCTCTCGAAAAGTTGGATCCCGCGGTCAAGCCGCGGGATGACAGACTCGTAGACTTTTTTTTTGATTATCTTGAACACACTATATAATGGTAGGGAACGGTAAATTTCCGCAAGAGTTATATGCAGAAACACGTAACCCGTAGGCTGTTTGTGGCAAAGCGTCGCCTCCCCTGGATTTCTTGGAGGAACCAGCTGCGCAGTTTCCTCCAAACCACATCCTTGCCACAATCCCTCCAAACCACCTCCTTGCCACAAGCGGCGATCATCTTCCTTGTGGTGTGCTGCTGTCCACTGGCAGCACAAGCTTACCAATCCAAATGGCAAGTGAAAGGAGGAGTGAGTGCCTTCTTTTTCGGCACGGTCATGCCTCCTCAGGGTCTTCTCCTCGCAGGTTATCAATGGGATTTCGATACATTCTTCCACGAAGTCAATATAGGCGGGTGGAGGGGCAATCGTGGGACAGATATAGCATACTGGCAAGTTGCTGGAGTTCAACCCTTACCCAAGGGAAGCATGAGTTTCGGAGCTGGGCTTGGTTGGATATCCCACGATGAAACGTCTGCTTTGGGAAGTCGTTGGCAATTCATCCTGGATATTCGCTATCGTTGGCAAGATCTCCCCTATTACTTTGGCATGAGCCATATATCAAATGGGGAGTTGTTTTTTCATCACGCCTATCTTCCGAACGTGGGTGAAAATTTCTTCGTTTTTGGATACGAGTTTTAGCTTGTTTTTTCTGACCAGCTGTCGTCGCGCCACATGGCAATCCAACCCGTAGGTTTGCCTTCGTCGTCTTCACTCATGACATAATGCTGTTTGCTTTTCCGACTGAAGCGGATGATTGCGGGATTCCCCTGCGGGTCCTTGGTGGGAGCTTTCGTCAGGTAAAGATATTTCGGGTCAAGTTCATCCTTGTGGCGTATGAGGTCGGCGACCTGGGGCTTTTTTGTCTCCTTTGACCTCGGAAAATTGCTGGAAGCCAGGAAAACACCCCCTGCTCCGTCGCGTAGGATGAAATAGCCGTCCGATTTTTCGCACTTCAATTCTGGCATGGGGACCGGTTCTGACCGAGGCGGTGCGGGTTCTCCATTCTTTAAGATTTTGCGTGTATTCTTGCACTTAGGTGCGTTGCTGCAGGCGAAATACTTACCGAAACGTCCCGATTTCAAAACCATGGTCGAAGCGCATTTGTCGCATTCTAATGTTGGGCCTTCGTAGCCTTTGATTCGGAACTTTCCAAGTTCTACCTCGTGCCCGTCGCATTCGGGGTTGTTCCCGCAAACGTGAAGTTTTCGTGTCTCGTCTATAAAATAGGCATCCATGAGAGTGTCGCACTTAGGACAGCGTTTCTTCGTCAGCATGGATCCCGCGTTGACAGAATGTTCGTCGGGGGCGGCCTCCATCTCATCTCCCGCAATGAGGTTAAGGGTTCCCTTACATCGTTCCTTGGGAGGGAGGGAGTAACCTTCGCAACTGAGAAACACGCCTGTCCGTGCGGTTCTGATGTTCATGTTTCTACCACACTCAGGACACTTAATAGCCGTTGGCGTGGGTGTATTACCTCGCATTTTTCGGGACGCTTCGTTCAACTTTTTGGTGAAGTCTTCCCAGAAAGTATCGAGTACCTTTCGCCACTCGATGTTACCGTTCGCGATCTTATCGAGGTCTTCCTCCATATTTGCTGTAAAACTATAGTCCATCAAGTCTTGGAAATTCTCAACGAGTCGGTCAGTGACGATCTCTCCCATCTTCAGACAGTAGAAGCGCTTGTTTTGAAGTTTCACATATCCGCGTTCTTGTATCGTGGAAATAATCGAAGCATAGGTTGAAGGACGTCCGATGCTTCGCTTTTCTAGTTCGCGCACTAAACTTGCTTCGGTAAAGCGTGCCGGTGGCTTTGTGAAATGTTGGCTGGGAAGAACTTCGAGAAGCTTCGGCTTTTCTCCAACTTCTATGGGCGGGAGAGAGGCTTCTTCCTCGGATGTTTTTTTCGCTTGAGGCTGCACCTTCAAATATCCGTCGAAGCGAAGAACCCGTCCTCGTGCTTTCAATTCGTACGGACCATTTTCTATGAGAACTGTCGTGCTATCGTACAGAGCAGGAGCCATCTGACATGCGACAAATTGCCTCCAAATGAGGTCGTAAAGTTTCACCGCGTCCGGGTCGCGTTCCGGCAGTTGGGGAGCATTCATTTTCACATCCGTAGGGCGGATAGCCTCGTGCGCTTCCTGAGCAGACTTCTTGCTTGCATACTTTATAGGTGTCGCGGGATGGTATTTCTCTCCGAAAGTTTGGGCGATATAGGACCGGCAATCTTTCTCTGCGTCAGCACTGATGTTGGTCGAATCCGTACGCATGTAGGTGATATAGCCATTTTCGTATAGCCGCTGAGCAATCAACATGGTTTTCTTAACACCGAAACCCAAGCGGACACTGGCACTTTGCTGTAGTGTTGAAGTTATAAAAGGAGCGGATGCTTTGGTGGTGGTTGGTTTCTTCTCGACATCCTTGACGACGAACAAACCAGCTTTCAGGCCGTCAACTACTTTGTTTGCCTGCTCTGTGTTAGTGGCACTGAAAGGTTTGCCGTCCACCTTGGCAAGTTCGACAAGGAAGGGATCCTTTTGATCCGATTTCAGACGTGCGCGGACCTCCCAGTATTCCTCAGGCTTGAAAACGTGGATAGCACGTTCACGCTCCGAGATCAGCCTTACCGCGACCGACTGCACCCGACCTGCCGAAAGTCCCCGTGCAATCTTCTGCCAGAGAAGGGGAGAAAGCATGTAACCAACCACCCTGTCGAGAAAACGTCTCGCCTGCTGAGCATAGACGCGGTCGTAGTTGAGCTTGCCTGGGGAAGCAAACGCATCTCTGATGGCTCGTTTCGTAATTTCTGTGAAGGTAACTCGCTTGTAACGACTTTTGTCCCCCCCGATAGCCTCCATAAGGTGCCAGGCAATCGCTTCCCCCTCTCGGTCGATATCAGTCGCCAGGAAAATTGTATCCACCTTCTGAGCCGCTTCCTGAAGTGATCGCAGAACTTTTTCTTTTCCAGGCAGTATTTCGTAGCTTGCATCCCAATTGTCGAAGGGGTTGACGCCAAGTTGTTTTACAAGACGTTCTTTTTCTGTCGCTTTTTTGTCTTTGGCTGGCGATGTTTTTTTCTTCTTCTTAGTTTCGGACTCGGCTGATATCAGCTTGGAGAGATCGCGAATGTGGCCGATGCTAGACTTGACCACATAGTCTTTTCCAAGAAATTTGTTGATCGTTTTGACTTTGGCAGGCGACTCGACAATAACTAAAGATTTTCCCATGTATCTTACCTAAATCATTCGTCCGTTTGAAAAAGAGGGCATCTTCCACATTCTCTGTTTTATTATAAACATAAATCAACGGGAAATTATCGCAGCCTGCGCAGCGGGGTTCCTCCAAGGGCTACGTATTACGGGAATAAAATGTCTAGGGGACGACCGGGCCGTAATGTTCCGTTTGCCAAGACAAAGCAGTCACCCGCTAGTTCCTTGGCAAGAGACAGGTTGTGAAGGGTCATTAGGATGGTCCTACCTTTGTTAGTAAGCGTCCCTAGCTCGGCAAGAATAGTGCGAGCACAGCTATAGTCCAAATGTGCTTCTGGTTCGTCGAGGAGGACAACGGGACTTTGCAGAGCGAGGGTTCTCGCAAGCATGACTTTTTTAAGTTCTCCACTGCTTAGGGTGAGAACGTTTCGCTGCCAAAGATCGGCGACCCCCATCAGTTCCAAAGCTTCATGGGCGGCGACGAAATCTCGGTTCCCAGGATAGCCTTGGTGATGGGGGTAACGCCCCATAACGACCACATCAATGACGGAAAAACAGAAGGCAAGCGAATGCTCAGCTGGACACCATGCGCATAGCCTTGCCCGTTCCCGAAGCTTTAGTGTCGATAATTTGGTAGAACCTGTGCCTTCTCTGTAGACTCGCACGTCTCCTCGGAAATCTGGCTCAAGCCCTGCCAGGCACCTCAGGAGTGTCGATTTTCCAGCACCGTTTCGCCCAACGACAACAGACAGCTTCCCAGGAGGGATCGTGAATCTAAGCCCCCTCAAAATCATCTTTCCGCCTTTGCACACCTCTCCTTGGATATCGCAGGAAATGAACGTCGATGGAACGCGGGGATTCAACAAATCCGCCATCTTGGTTTGGTGGGTGTCGGCTTGTTTTGCTTGGTTCATTACGTCTGGTTTTCTTGCCTTAAAAAGAATGGCGAAAAAAAAGGCAACGCCGAGCAGGGAGGTGAGGGAGCCGACTTCCAACTCTCTTGGGGATAGAACGATCTGGCACAGGAAATCAGCAGCGATGAGCAAGGTCATTCCATTGAGAATGGTGAAAGGGAGCAGGCGGCGATGCGAAGGACCAAGAATTTGCCGGGTAACATGAGGGACAATGAGGCCAATGAATGGCAACGCTCCAGCGACACTTACGGCGGAGGCGACCAGCAAGGAAATGGCAGAAATACAAAGCACCTGGGTGGCACGAATGCTGACAGAAAGCGACTCGGCCACATCTTCCCCCAAAGCCAGAACATCGAGCCGACGCACCAGGAAAAAAGCCAGACCTAAGCCAAGCACCGCAGGGGGGCACGCTGTTGCCAGATGACTCCATCCGCTACCACTCAACCCACCTAGCATCCAGTGCATAAGCGATGACGCCTTTTCCCAATCCGGCAGCAGCAGAGAACTAAGAAGCGAGGTCAGTGAACCAAAGAGAATGGCTAGCGCAAATCCGCTTATCAAGAGATGGGACGTATCCCGACCCACTCCTGCCAATACCAAGCCAAGGACCAAACTCATTGACAGCAAGGTTCCCAAGAACGCACCGGCAGGCAGTAAGTACCAGTGCATCCAAGGTGAGCTGAAGAAAAACACAAGCACTGCTCCAAAAACTCCCCCAGCGCTTGCACCTAATACGGAAGGACTCGCTAGAGGATTGCGAAACACTCCCTGGCTCAACACACCAGCAGCCGATAAGACGCCCCCACACAAACCGGCAAGCAGAACCCTTGGAAGCCGTATGGACAGTAGGATCGTTTTTACCAAGTCCCCGTCTGCTTGATGGCCCTGAGAACATAAAAAGCTCCCAAGCTCTTCGACCGAAAGACTTCCAGACCCGTAGAGAAAAGCTAGGCAAAACGTTGTCAGTAAACAAAACAGACTGAACAGGAACTTACCCATTCGTAAGACCAGCCTTGCTTAAGACCATTTCCACTGCGCTCACGATCCTTGGGGAAAACGAACTAAAAAGATTCGTTGGCATCAAAATCAGACGTTTCTCCTTCCAAGCTTTCATCCTGCGCAAAGAAGGGGATTCACCCAGGATCTTTATAATCTTCTCTTTCTCCTTTTCTTCCCCAGGAACCAGGAGCCAGTCAGGCTCCAAGCGAGCGAGAACTTCTTCCGAGATCCTTTGCCAACCGTCAGCTCCTACGCTGGCTGCAAGGTTTTCGACCCCAACATATTGCAGAGCATCATGAATGAGCGTGTTTTTTCCCACCAAGCTTTTGTCGGGGGCCATGATGAGCACTTTGCAGGTTTTTTTGGAGTCCTTCAGTCTGCTTGCTTGTTTCCCCAAGGTCCCCCAGAGCTTGGCAATCAACTCATCTGCCTTTGCCTTTTCCTGCACAAGCTGACCTAGGTCGCGAATATGCCTTTGAAGATCGTTGAGAGAGCGAAACCCTTCCATAACATGGACTTGCCTCCCAGACGTCTTCAGTATCGAGATAAATTCAGGTTTATTAAAGGAAGCGGCTATTACCAAATCAGGACGCAGCGCGAGTATGCTTTCCAGTTTTGCCTCCGCCCGATGGGGAATCCCTGCGATTGCGTCCCCCAAGTCTGCGTAAGTTGAGTTGTCCGCCAGCGATGAAACGGCCTGTATCCGTTTACGCTGCTCCTGGGTGGGCAATAATTGCAGGAGTATCTCGTCACTAGCAAGTGATGTGGACACGATCCTTTCAGCTTTTTGGGGAGCGCTAGAACCCAGTACGGGAAGCGTCAGACACAATACCGATAAGAAAAAACTCTTCATCATAAGCCCATGAAAATATAGTATTTTGGAAAAAGAATTTGGGGAGAGGACCTTTTTTCAAAAAGTTTTTCCCCAAATTGATTATCTTGAATACTATAACAATGGTTGTAGATGCTACGAATTTTCATTTACTTCCTCACGTTCACACTTAGCTGACCTCTCCCAAAGGGAATTTGCCTAGTATCTTGTGTTAAGCCTGGTGAAAAGGTGCCGATCCTTTCATCAGAGGAAATTCGATGCACCGACTACCCAGTTCTGAAACCCTGACAAGCTACCTCCATTATTACTTCGATGGGGAAGCTTTCGATGTCTCGGAAAAGGGAAGCCTCAGCGGTCGCTGGTTCCGTATCCATAACGTGCAGGCAAAAATTCTAACCCTCCCAGAAGCGGAATTTGAACCCACTCTCAAGGCTATCGAAGCTTTAGTGGACAAAGCTCATGCCAAGCCACAGAAAGACGAAAAGGCGGCGAACAAAAAGAAAACCTTGGGTATAGCACTCTACGAGCAAGTTTCTGAATCGCGTGCCAACGTTTCAACTGACAAGAGGGTAGGGACGATACACGGATAGGACCGATGGGTCGGTGTTATAATGAGAAAAAGGAGGAACGTGTGAAACATTGGGAAGACTTGGCTAAACTTGCAAAAACCTCCGGTACCCTAACATTTGAAGCCCTGTCCCCAGGTCTTGGCCTGTCGACGGGCCGCGTTGATCCGGAAGTGGAAAGCCGTCACGAGACCCGCGTTCGTAGGGAGACGATACCTCGGAGGGATAGCCTGACAATGGGGAGGCAAAAACCTTCTGAGACATTGAAGGCGGGGAAGGAAAGCTCCCAAAAACCGTGGTATGTTCGTCTTTCCCAATACGCAATTCTGTTCTTCTTTGCTCACCTGACAGACCTTGTTGTGGTTGGCATAAGTTTGTTCCTAGCCTTTTGGGCTGTGTCATTTTTCCTCTACGGGAAACCGTTGTCATCCTACTCCGAGCTTTTCTCCTGGCTTCATCGCTTCTCCATGGGGGAACATTTTGTCGTCCTCTACTCTGTGTTTGCTGTTTATTTCGTCATTTTCAAGCTCCTTGTCGGGAAAACTTTCGGACGTCATGTTTTTTCATCGAAGCGAAGACTTGCTTCCCGGGATTGACCCCCTCCTAGCCGCCAGTTATAATTTATAAAAAGCTTTTATAGTTTGTAAAAATCGTTAAACCGGCTCGTAACTCTCGGAGGAGTGATGAAATCTGTGAAGTTTCCCAACTCATCACAACTTTTTAAATTTTGCCAAAAAGTGCTGCATGAGAAAAAAGGAAAGAAAATCAACGATCAGGACATAGGCTCGATTTTGAACTTCAATCCCTCCGATTGCAGTCATTGGAAAAAAGGGGAGAAGAACGTCAAGTCGGTCTTTGCGCTCGATACACTCGCTCGTGAGTTGGGAGTCGAGGTAACCCTGATCCATGACATTGCGAGCGGGGCGATTGGTCTGGAAGAAGCTTATTTCGAATATACAGAAGCGAGTCATTTTGGGTCCGCGTACCGACAAGCCCTTATTCTGGGGGAAAAGGTAGTAAACGAGCAAAGGCAGAGGGTAGAAAGGTTTGTGACATCCTTGCATCAGCGGACGGAATTTCGTACGCCTCCCCTCTATTTGCCGGAGATTCTCCGCTTTTTCACGTTCATCACGGCACAGACGACGGATATGATGGATAAGCTCAGCCGTGTTTTAAGGACTCGACCCCAGCAATACGTGATTCAGTACCGAAAAGGGGAACTTAAACCTCAAACGCGAATGAGCATTGCGTTTGACCTGGCTCGCATTCTCTTGGAAGGCGAGCGGGAGCGTTTCCAGTCTGAGTTGGGGAATCTGCGAGAGGAACTTAGCACGTTCGAACGCACAGTCTTTGTAGCCACCCTGCTTGTTCCCAAAACGATGTTGTCGGATGAACTGGCAAAAATCGACGCTCGCAAAAACGTCGTTGCCGAACTTGCAGTCGCTTTCTGGGTTCCCAAATCGCTTGTGAGCTTTCAGTTGCAGGACTCTTTCCGCGAAGGTAAGGAGGAGCTTCGACGACCGCAGGCTTCTGCTCCTCGTCCCGTTCTAAGTCACAGCCCAGCCACCCCCGCGTCCTGAAGACCGTCCTATGGATTCGAGACGCACTTATTTTTTCCTTCTTCGCTAAAATCAACGGAGAGCGTACCGTCTTTGTAAGCGTCTTTGAACTTGGAGGGAACATTCTCTCGAATCATGGTGTCGCGTAGTCCGAGGACTTTGAGGTTGAGAAAATCCAAGTTGCTGATGTCGCTAATCCCGCAATTTCCTGAAACGTTGAGAGTATGAAGTTTTTTGAAGCCCCCGCCTAATATGACTTCAGGGCCCCCAAGAACGTTGATGTCGGTAATCTTGTTTTCATTGAGAAAGAGTGATTCCAGGTTGAGCAAGGTGGTGAGTGGTTGGACATCTACGATCGCATTCCTGCCCAGGGCTAAATATCGGAGCTTTTTCAACTCGCTGATCGGTACCAGGTTGGAAACAAGATTGCCGTTCAGATCCAAGCGAACTAAATTTGTCATATTCACAAGAGGCGTGAGATCTTCGATTTTATTATTCGACACATTCAGACCGGTTAAAAGAGAATAGGAAGCGAGAGGGTAAAGGTTCTTAAGGTTGCCATTTATAAATGTAAGAGAACGAGCTGCGCTTAGATTCTGCTCCACGAACTCGCAAGTAATGGTTTTCATCTTGAAGGATTGTTTGATGATGTTGACGGTTTCAAGATAATCAGGTGGGAGGGCATTGTCCGTGCAGTAGTCGATGAATTTCTTATAGGCACATGTCCCCGTTGCTTCCTGTCCCTCTCCGGGAGTGGGCGGGTACCAGCGCATGTAAAAACCGCGTTCCCAGCATTCCTGCTCGCCCACGGGTACGCACCTCCCCTTGATCCATTGGGAACCGTCGAGGCGATCGCGGCATACCTTCTCCGTATCTGTAATGCAGGTGTTTTCCACTGACCAATGCTTCCCGTTTCGGATACAGTCCACGCCCTCAGGGGGAATACAACGCCCCTCAAGCCATAAATCTCCTTGCAGGGAACATTCCTGTGCGGGGGTTACTTCAGTTGTCGGGCTGACACATGCATCTGATCCTGTCTTGGGGTCGGGTCCCCAGAAGTAACCTTTTCCTCGCGCGCTGCATTCCTTTTGCAAATTCAGGATTTCGTCAAGGGAGATGCAGGTCTCACCAACCCAACGAGAAGCATCTGAGCGGCTCTCGCATTCAACCTTGGACACGACTGCGGACCGTTTGCGAACACATTTACCTGCGAGCCAAACATAGTCCGTCTGGATGTTGCACTTCTCCTCTGTTGAAAGCAGTGGATCTTGAATGCGGCGGGCGCAGGAGCTTCCAAAGAATAAATAGATGAGGGCAATTGCTAGCTTCATATTCTACCTAGTCGTTTCCGTTTGGTTTATCGGTAGAGAGGGGACAAAAAAAAGGAAGCCAAGGGTATCCACCTTAATTTTCTTAGGAAAAACCCCACCCCCTACTCTCCCTTCTTGCCCCCAACGGCCTACGGGTTACAATGATTCTTATGCTTATGGTCATCACATTTGTCGGATCCTTGTGCAGTCTGCTGTATGAATTGAACCTCGCCAAGAGTGTTGCTCACCTGACAGGGAATGTCATCCTCTGGGAAGCCGTAACGGTCGGTAGTTTTCTGGGAGCGCTCGGACTAGGGGTTCTCGAACAAAGCAAGCGAGTGGCAAGCTGGCATGACCTGTTTCACCTGGAACTTAAATTGTCGCTTGGAGGGGCGTTTTCCATTCCCCTCATCTTGTTTTTTCATGTCGCCTACCGGATCTACCTGGCAGATGTAGAGGAAAACTCTGGTGGTCTAAGTGCCTTGACGGTTTTCGGACTCTTGTGTCAAATTCCCTCGCTGGTACTTGGGTTTTACTCGGGACGAGAGCTGCCCATTTTTCTCTCCCTGGGGAAGGGAAAAACCCCGCAGCTTCTCTCTGCTTCTTACATGGGAGCACTCGCAGCCTCCTGTCTTTTTACCCTTGGGATGCAAAGCTGGGAATTTACACAAGTGGCCCTGGCAACAGGATTGGGAAACCTTCTACTCGCTGCTTTCATAAATTGGCAGAGGGGGTTTTTAAAAACTTCAATTGGCTGGTGGAGTTTAGGCGCCAGTCTCCTTGCTTTAGGTGCCTTCGCGTGGACTCAAGGCAAAATAAACGAATGGCACCTCAAAAACTTCTACTACAACCACCTTCGATTTTCGCACGATGAAAAGGGGATTCAGTGGGAGGGACCCGTAGGACTTGGGGACATCCCCGAGTTTGCGTCGCACCAAGGCCCGCTAAGGAGGGTGCGAAGCCCATATCAATTCATAGATTATGTGTGGCAGCCAGCTTCCGAAGACCAAGAGTCCTTCTCTTTGTACCTCAACGGTCATTATCAGTTCAGCTCTGCGCGTGAGAAAAATTATCATCGTACGATGGTTCATGCCCCCCTTGCGCTAGTGGGGAAAATACCCGAGCAAGCCTTGGTTCTCGGAGCAGGAGATGGTCTCCTGGTGAGAGAACTTCTTAAGTACAACGACGCGTCCATAACCCTCGTCGAACTTGATTCTCTAATGTTGGAAGAGGCAAAAAAAGAGCCCTTGTCGCTTCTTAATCAGCAGTCGCTAAGCGATAAGCGTGTAGACATTGTTGTTGCGGATGCGTTTCGGTGGCTCCAGACGACGGACCGAAGCTTTGACGCAATCTTTGCGGATTTTCCGTATCCCTTTGATGGGGAGAGTTCTCGGCTTTTTACAGTTGAATTTTACAAATTGCTTGGAAAGGCATTAGCAGCAGGTGGGTTTGTGGTAGCGAATTACCCCTTGCTTGAGGCCTCTGGATCCCAGGCTTTTGCTATAGCGTCTCAAACCTTTCATGATGCTGGTTTTGTGAAGGTTTGGTGGTTTAGTGTTCCTGGTGAAAGTTTCATTCTTGCGACAAGGCACCCTGCGTCTTTGAAAAGCACGCCATCTGATCTTCAGGTAGTCGAATTGCCTGGTGAGTCTGGTTACTTAGCCCATTCAATTTTAAAACCGCATCATTTGATTGCAACGGATCCGTTTTTCTGAGAATGAATTCGTCTTGAGGATCAATTGAAAGGTTTCCGTTACATTTTAGCGCTTGGCTCCAACCTTGGTGATCGCGAGTATAACGCGTTACAGGCCGAGAGGGGGTTGAGCATGTTTGCCTCGATCCTCAGGACGTCTCGACACCTAACGACTGAACCTCTTCGCTCCCCGTTTTATGATACGTCTGACCATGGGGACTTCCTGAACTATATCCTAGAAGTCAGAGCAGCATTGCCACCTGCTTCCCTTTACAAGGACATTGCAAAAATTGAAGAGACGCTGGGTCACGACCGCACGCGACGTTGGGCACCCAGGGTCATTGACATCGACATCCTGCTGGCCTGTCGTGATGAAGAGAAGCCGTTCCCCTTGTGCAAACCTATCATTGAATGTGGCGCGCTCAATATCCCTCATTCAGAGCTTGCCAATCGACCCTTTCTCCTTGATCTGCTTATGAGTGATTTTGCCTTTCCTGACAACTTTCTGACTGAACTCGTCAAACGGCAAGGTTCTTACGTATGAGTTTATAAAGTTCTTCAGCGGTCTCTTCTATGCTCATACTGCTGGTGTCGAAATCAATAGCGTCGGCAGCCCTGCGCAGGGGAGCTACGGCACGGCCCGCGTCTTGTCGATCGCGTTCCCTCAGAACCTCGATCAGCTCTTTGATAGCCGGGAGAGGCTGAACGTTCTTCTCAACGAGCTGTTTGTATCGGCGTTCAGCCCTCGCTGTGAGGTCAGCCGTCATGAAAATTTTAAGATCGGCCTTGGGGAATACAACGGTTCCAATATCACGGCCATCAATGAGTACGCCCTTAGGTGCCTGGAGCGCTAGAGTGCGCTGTATGGGAAGAAGCAAGTCTCGCACCATAGGTAAGCCAGCGAGGGTACTTGCCTGATTTCCAATCACCTCACTATGGAGGTCCTCGGATACGTCTTGCCCTTTGTAGAAAAAACGTTCTTTCCGCCAGACGATATCATCCTTAGTTTGTCGGATAAGTTTTGCCAGTTCTTCCTCGTTTTTGAAGTCGATTGAGTGCTTTTGAGCGAGATAGGCAATGAGGCGGTAAAGGTTTCCCGTGTTGAGGTAAGTCCATCCTAATTTTTCACTGATAAGTTTTGAGAGAGATGATTTTCCCGAACCGGCGGGTCCATCAATGGCAACAATAAAAGGGATGCGTTGAGTCATGCGATTCCTTCTTCAAAGGCGCCCATGTTAAGGAATTTATTCATACGATGGGTGCTTAGCTCTTCGCCTGAAAGGGGAGACAGGGCCGAAAGATCATTCAAAAGGACTTTTTTGATGTTGGCGGCAGTCTGTTCCGGCGAGCGATGGGCACCTCCTTGAGGCTCTTCTATGATTGAATCTATAGCCTTGAGCTTCAAAGCGGACGACGCAGTAAGTTGAAGGGCGTTGGCCATGGCATCTGCTTGCGACGGATCTTTCAACAGAATGGACGCACATCCTTCCGGGGAGATGACCGAGTAAATTGAGTATTGCAACATGTGTACGCGGTTCCCAATTCCCAACGCCAAGGCCCCACCACTTCCGCCTTCCCCCAGGACAATGCAGATGATGGGAACTTTCAGTCGAGACATGACCATAATATTCTTTCCGATAGCCTCCGACTGCCCACGTTCTTCTGCTCCAATGCCGGGGTAAGCTCCGGGGGTGTCGATAAAAGTGATGATAGGGAGGTGGAAACGCTCGGCTAGTGACATCAGGCGTAGCGCTTTCCGGTAACCCTCAGGTCGCGACATTCCAAAGTTGCGCGCAATATTATCCTTTGTGCCGCGGCCTTTTTGATGACCGATCAGGACGGCTGAATGGTTTTCCAGTTTGCCAAGGCCCCCCACAATCGCGGGGTCGTCGAAAAAATTGCGGTCACCGTGAAGCTCAATGAAAGAAGAACAAATATGCCCTATGATTTCCTTGGTGTTGGGTCGTTTGGGATGGCGGGAAACTTGCGTGATTTCGTAGGGGGTGAGCTTGGAAAACATGGTGTTGCGAAGCGATAAAGCCTGAGTTTCCAGTTCCCCGATCTCGAAATTCAAGTTTATCGCCTGAGTTGAGGCGAGGCGCCTGAGTTCCTGAATGCGTATTTCCAAATCAGCAAGAGGTCTTTCAAACGGGATGTAATCCATGTGCTTGTCTTTACTAGCGGAATGTTTCACTTCTTAAACTTAGCAAAGATAACTTAGCCCGATTTTTCTGTCAAAACATGTGGGACGGGAGGGTAAGCTCTATCCTTGGAGGAACCAGCTGCGCAGTTTCCTCCAAACCACCTCCTTGCCACGGGGAAAACGACTAAAAGACATCTTCTTGGTATCTTTTTTCGGAAGCCAAATGCGAAGGGTTTTATCTTCGTAAAGGTAGGAAATGTGATCTTCGTCCACCTTTCCCGCAATTTTTACTGATTTGTGGATGTGGCGGCGCCCCAGGCTCCTTGCTGCTCTATAGGAAGGTCCTATTACGTAGGACGAAGCGTAGATATTCAAAATGCCCCTGGAAAAATTGATGTTAATGTCATCCTTTATGAATCCAGGGAGATCCATAGACACAAGATAGTTTTGCCGGTCTTCCCGTACGGTCACCCTTCCTTCACGCTGTCGCTTGTGAAGAAAGTTGAAAAAGTCGGGAGATCCTAACGAAGGAGAAGGTACAACGGAAATGATGTTCATAGTCTTTGTCCTCTAAACGCCTTGATTCGCGAGGGTCACAGTTTCTCTTACCCCTTTATATTCAATCGATCAATTTACTAACCGTTTGAGATTTCTTCAAAAATGCGTCTAAGATGCTAACAATCAGGGTTTTTTGCTCACCAACACTTTTATATATTAGGATTCTTTTCCCATTTGCCAAGGGGCAAATATTTCCGCCGAGCTGTATAATTATAATGCCATGTCTTGCATAGGGTGGCGATCTTTGTTATAGCTGACTGCTGAAGCTTCACGGACTAATTAGAGAGAATTCTTGAAAGGAACAAAGATGTCAGAAGTACTTAAAAATGAAGGAAATTTGGAAGGATCCTCCATCCCAACCAATATTTCCAGTTATCGAAACGATAAAGAATCAGCTCCCGAATTTATTAAACCAAAAAAATATCTTTGTTTTGCAGATGCTCACAAGTTTGCAAAATCATTGAATTTTAAGACACGCAAAGAGTGGCGCGTTTACGTAAAGCAAGGCATGGCTGGCCGACAAGCGAAGCCTGACAATGTCCCCGCTCATCCAGACGGAATTTATCGTCTCAAGGGTTGGCAAGGGTGGAAGTTCTGGTTGGGAACAGCTAACCAAGGACTCGGGCAGTCAAAGTCCCATCCATCGCAACACTGATTCACATTCAGTTCAAACTATAGTATTTGAGAAAAAGAATTTGTGGAGAGGACCTTTTTTGAAAAAAAGTTCCTCTCCACGCCTCCCCCCAAAAAACTTTAAATACTGAAGTTTTTGAAAAGGGGCTTGGGGAAATAACTTTTTTCAAAAAGTTTTTCCCCAAATTGATTGTCTTGAATACTATAATAACCGTCTGGTGAAAACCAAGGCGGTTTTTTTTGACTTAGCCTAGCTGCGAGAATTTGATGAGCGAGCCGGAACGTCTCAAGTGACGGTCAAATTGGGCACCGACGAGGCGGGAGAGGAGCCTTCCCAAAAGCGGAGTCAAAGAGAAACCCCGAGCGTGAATGTCCACTAGCCCATCTTGTTCAAACGCTTTCAGAGCTTCCTTTTCTGAGGCGAAGTAACTATGCGCATCTACACCGACCATGTCTCCGAATGACGTCCAATCAATTGATCCCTGACAGTAAAGGAGTTCAAGGAACAATTTTCTAATCTGATCATCTGAATCGAGTTCCATGCCTCGAAACTTCGGGCCCTCTTTCACATGTTTTTCCCAGGGACGTGTCTGCTTGGGTGTTTGCCAATAGTGATCATCTGTCTGGCTGACAGCGGAAGGTCCTAGGCCGATGATAGGTAGATTGCCTCCTGTGTAGTAGCCTTGGAAATTGCGGCGCAGCGTTTTCTCTTCGAGTGCCTGGGTGAGTGCCTCATCTTTTTTCGCAAAATGATCGAAGCCTACGAACTCATAACCGTTGTCGGTAAATACGTTGAGAGCTAAGAGAAACAGTTCCAAGTTTGTCTCTTCGCTCGGCAGATCCTTCTGTTTAAACAGTCTCTGCCATTTAAACATTTCGGGGATCATAGCGAGTCGGTAAAAAGCGATACGATCGGGTGAAAGCGAGAGTGTCAATCTGAGCGTCTCTTCCATCGACCTTATCGTTTGAAACGGGAGTCCGTAGATGAGGTCGAAATTAACGGAGGAAAACCCGAGGGATCTCGATGTTTCCACCGATTTTCTCACCAAGTCGTAGGACTGAACGCGATTGACAGCCTTCTGCACATGCTCGGAAAAGTCTTGTACACCGAGTGAAATACGGTTGAACCCTAGACGTCTCAAGGTTTTCAAATGTTCGTCAGTCGTAACACGAGGGTCGATTTCAATTGCAATTTCTGCATTTTGTTTAACATCAAAATGTTTGTGTAGAGTTTCAAAAAGCGTTTCAAGGTTTTTCGGGTTTAGAAAGGTAGGTGTGCCTCCTCCCCAATGGATTTGCTGGACAGGATTGTGACGCAGTGGGCTGTAGAACGTTTTCACCTCTTCCTTCAAATTGTCTAGCAATCGGTCCCGTGGGTCGTCCATTTGCAAGCGCAAGTCGCCGTAAATCTCCTTATTGCAGGCGCAGTAGCTGCAAAGTTGCCGACAGTAGGGAATGTGAACATAAAGTGACAACGCATTCTTGCCCTGTGCAAGCTCGGAAACGGCTTTGCTGACATTTTCTGCCGGATACTCGTCCTTCCAAAAAGGAGCGGCGGGGTAGGACGTGTGCCGTGGCACACTTAATTTTGCATATTTCAGGTAAATTTCGCGCTGTTCTGGGGATAGTGCAAGCATCGTGAGCTTTCCTTGACCAATGAGCGTCTAGGGGTTTCTAGCACGCGTAAGCCACTTGCGGCAAGGAGGTGGTTTGGAGGAATAATTTTGTTGTAATGGGTAAGCCACTTGGGGCAAATACGGAGAGGGGGGTTTGGGGGGGCGAGTGAAGCGTCGCCTCCCCCGGATTTCTTGGAGGAACCAGCTGCGCAGTTTCCTCCAAACCACCTCCTTGCCCCAAGTGGCTTACACATTACATTTAAGGGGGGCCGCATGTCTAAGTGCCAAGTTGGGTTTTTCACTTTGCGAAAAATGTCCTTGCTCCTCTGCCTTATTTCATTTTCTCCTCAGTCGCTTGCCAGTGGCATGTTTGCCCATAGCATTATGGGAAAATTTGCAGTCGCCAGGTTGAAAAGTTTTAAGCATAAGATGTTTTTGAAATTGAACTATACCGCCTACCAAAATGGAGTCATTTATCCAGATGTAGGCTACCAATCTAAATTGAAGGTAGATTGGGGGGAGTGGAACCACTTTGCCACCTTTTTAAATGCATACATGCGTCACATACGCAATCGTTGTGCAGGAAATATGGGTTCTCTGCATTGTCACAAAATGCTAGCCCACTACATGGGAAGCTTTACTCACTCAGTTTCAGACTTCAATTTCGACCATTATTTTGTCACCGCAGTGGCGAAACATACCTTCGGTGGTGATATGACCAAGGCTCAGACATACACGGATTCCCACATGGATGTCATTGTGCTGACTGAGCATAGATTTCATATTATGCCTTTGAGGCCATGGGCACCTTATGCGGATCTCTTTGAAGTCTATAAATCCAGGAATAAGCCCGTGCCTTATGAAGAAATAAAAAGGTGTGTGAACAGTTGGGTTCTTACAAGAGAGGCTTTCACCAGTATGGCAGGAATTGTGGCTCATCCTTTGAAATTTGAATCTCCGTGGGCAGCCAAAAATTACATGACGGCAAAAGGGGGGGTGTACGACACTGCAAAGGTGGTCGCCGGGTTTTTGGACCAAATGTGGAAAATTCTGGAGGAGGAATCATTCTTCAAGTATTACCCAAAAGTTCGTTACACAGGCCACTGGCCCCGTGTTTCCATCGAGGTTCTTAAGGCTGGTTGATGGAGGGAGCCACTTGGGGCAAATAGGGAGAGGGGGGGGGTTGGGGGGGCGAGGGAAAAGCCTGCCCTGAGCAAAGCGAAGGGTCGCTCCCCCAAGGGATTTCTTGGAGGAACCAGCTGCGCAGTTTCCTCCAAACCACCTCCTTGCCCCAAATGCCTTACGGGTTACGTGGTTTGGAGGAATTATTATTGAAGTTTGGCAGCATTTTTACTACAGTCCACCGCAAATCTCTCAAGAGAGAATCTCCCGTTAACTTAACTTAAAGGTGATCACATGAAAAACATGAAATCTATTAGACTTAGACTCATTTCCGGCGCCCTCTCATTATCTCTCCTTGCGGGGCATGCCGAAACTTCCCGAGCCACTCCAGGAGGCTCCCCGACAGATGGTATCGACCCCATGACGCTAGCAACGACAGTAGCAGCGGTGACACTTTTTACATGCTGGGCCTTTGGAAGACTGTGCGCGCGTCCTTCAAACCCTCAAGGTCCTCAACCTGCTGGGCCCACAAGGGCACTGACAACAACTTTGCTGATTCGAAATTTGCGGACGAACATTCTCACACTTCACACGTTGGGCGGAGGTGGGGGAGCAGCTGGTGCTGCAGCGGCAGCCACCGGCGACATTTTTGATCCGCTCCTTGCCGCTTTGGCTAACGGTGGTGGTGCTGAAATCAACGTAGCAGCTGTTGAAGCCTGGGTTGAAGAGCATGGTAACGAACTTGTGGCAGCTGTTCGCCGTGAGGTGGGTCGCAAATATGCAACAAACGTTCAAAATTGGATCGATGTTACCAGGCAGCTTCTGGAAAACCTTTGCGCGCTGAGTTCGGAAAGAGTGGTTCCTGCTGCCGATCTTCGAGGACTTATTCGAGGACTTATTGGGGAACTTAATCAGATTGAGCAAGCGTATAAAGCAGGTCCTGTCGTGACAGCGGATGGTGTGGTCACTAGGTTTCCTTTTCCTCGGCCGAGAGTAGTGGCAGGAGACTTGATTCCAGGACCAGTCGTCAGAAGTTATCTTGAAGACGACAGACTTCATCAAGATAATAGGCTGCTTAGGTGGTTCGAACGCGCTAATTTTTCTGCTGCTGATATCGAAAGAGCAAAAATTAGTGGAATACAATTCAAATAGCTAGAGGCTGCGATTGTCTCGACTCCATCCCCCAAGGGGGCAAGGGCCTGTTCATATGAGAAAAGGTTAAGAGAATTTCCGTCATTGCGAGCGAATGCGAGGCAATCCAGGTTGAAATTTGCCCACCTTGTAAGCGGCAGACAGTTTGGATTGCTTCGTCGGGCTTCGCCCTTCTCGCAATGACGTTATTTTTTATCACTGCCAGTAGTGAATTGCGGATTGTTTGGTGGGAGGATGTTTTCTCTGCTGAGTGAGGGAGTAGTGTTTGCTTAGTGCTCGCAGGAAACGGACTTTCTTATGAAGGAGCAGGAGGATGAGGACTAGAAAGCAGATGATGCCGGCTATAAGACTCAATTTGATAAGAAAGGGAGTTTCTGGGTTTTCGTTTGTGAAGAAGGTTGGGTTCTGAATATTGAGCTTGGGGTGGAAGCTTTGAGTTAGCGGGGCCTCGGCTTCTGCGAAGTGAGCTTCCTTCACGAACGGAAGTGGGTTCAGGTGATGATTGAAGAGCAGGACTTCATAGTGAAGATGAGGTCCGGTGACCCGCCCTGTGTTACCGACGGCTGCGATGAGTTCCCCTCGTTTTACTTTCTGACCGGACGTTACATAGAACTTGTTGAGGTGTGCGTATCTTGTTTTGAAGCCAAACTCGTGTCCGATGGAGACCATTTTCCCGTAGGGGCCTTTGCGCGTGGCGTAGTTAATCGTCCCCGCAGCGGCGGCATAGATTGGGGTTCCTATATTGGCTACGATGTCCAACCCTTTGTGAAACTGCTTTCCACCTGTAATAGGGGAAATCCGGATACCAAAGTCGCTATTGATTGCCCCATGTGTGGGGAGGAGAGAGGGGATGGAATTGGCTCTTCTATGGCTGAGTTGGATGATGTCACGCATGTGATCCAGATGGCCAAGGATGCTGTTCATATTTTGCAGGGGGTGGGGCAAGGGGGAAAGGCCTGGCGCTTCGAAGGGATCGAATGTTGGAAACTCCTCGTTGTTGAAGGCCAAGCTTTCCGAGCCAAGTGCTTCCAAAGACAAGCGTGCCATCTCTAAGCGTCTGGCTAGCAAAGACAGCTCGGACGTCATCATTTGATTCACACTCAATATCTGATTTTTGTTTTGCTGAAGCGAAACGACATAGAGAGAAAGATGGAACAGTAAAGCTCCGAGGCAAAATACGGAAAGGTAGGTGATGAGTGCTTTTGTCTTTTCCACCAACGAACCTATGCTTTAACCTTTTCAAGCATATAGTATTTAGGAAAAAAGAATTTGTGGAGAGGACCTTTTTTGAAAAAAAGTTCCCCTCCACGCCTCCCCCCAAAAAACTTTAGATATTGAAGTTTTTGAAAAGGGGCTTGGGGAAATAACTTTTTTCAAAAAGTTTGTCCCCAAATTGATTATCTTGAACACTATAGTTGTCGGCACTTACGATTTTTTATTTAGGAGTGGAATAGGATTCTTTTGTCTGCCAATTTAGGACAGGGGGGGATTATGACGCAGTCGTTGGACGTCTTTCTTTAATTTTGTCATATCCTTGTCGTTATGGCTGTCATAGTAGCCACGAATTGTCATTTTTTGATCAATCAGTATCAATTTAGTGGAATGCAAATCAGCGTGTTCCCCCATACCGACTTTCAGTTGGTCTTGGGCGAACGCTACGATGTTTGCTTCATCACCGGTGAGAAACGACCATTTGTCGGGGAGAGCATGGTAGTTTTCCGCATATTGGAGAAGGACTTCAGGGGAATCGGTATCGGGGTCGACCGTAATGGAGATGAGGTTTACTTCTGATGCATTTACGAAGCTTTCCTGCAGTTCCGCCATTTTTTGGCTCATGATAGGACAGGGACCTTGGCAGCTTGTGAAGAAGAAGTTAATGACGAGGATTTTGTCACGCATGTTTTCCAGGTTGAAAGGCTCGCCTTTTTGATTCACGAGAGAGAGGGAAGAAATCTTACCATGTTCGCCCAATTCAACCGGTTGAATGCCATCTTCCTGTTCTGAGAAAAAATAAAGCAGACCGGCGATACCAGCGATGATGAATAGATAAAATAGACTTCGTTTCATATGACCCTCGTGTTGGCTAAAAATAGGGGACCTGTTCAATTTGTCCTGTCCCCGTTTTCGAGGGCATGATCGTATAATTTTTAAACTCCTTGCGCAACAGGGCTGCGCGCACTCTAAAAAAAAGCGGGAGAGAGGGAAGCTCGGCGGCATATTTTATTTGAAGAGAAGCATGGAGTTTCTTCCTTTTGTCGAAAGGCAGCGTTGTATCCAGTTGGGAGATAAGGTTATCCACCTCGGTGTCATTCCAAGCGCTTGTGTTGAGGCCACTATAGCTATTTCTCACGGACGGGATGGCAGAGGAGTGGAACGTTTCGCGCATGGATTGATAGGGGCTGAGGTGCCAAGCGTAAAGAGCCATACCGGGGAACTGGCGCTTTCCTACCGCGTCTCGAAATCGGTTCAAGGGCAGGAGTACAACGGAAACTTTCACGCCAAGTTCGCCCCACGTCTTTGCCAGGTAGTGGGCGAAGGATTCACGGAGCTTGTCTTGGATCGTCCACAATTCAAATGTGAGTTTACGGCCGTTTTTTTCCCTGATGCCATCCTGCCCTGGTACCCAGTGGGAGGCTGACAGTAAGGTTCGAGCCTTGGGCAGGGAAAATTCATAGAAGGCGGCATTTTCATCAAAATAGGGGCTTTGCGGATGGCAAAAGGACAAGGCGGGAATGGCCCACTCTTCAAGGATTTGGGAAATCAACACATCCTTGTCAATTGCAAAAGCAAGGGCACGTCTAACTTGCACGTCTCGAAAGACAGGGTTTTGTAAATTGAAGTCTATGTGTTCGAAGAATTGAGTCTCTCCTACTGTAATGTCGTGCTGTATGTCTTTTGAAGTTTCCAAAGATCGGAAGAACTCCAGGTTGTCATCCCAAACGACATGGGAGGGGATGAGATCAAACCCGCCCAAAAGGGACTTACTCAAAAACGGAGCAGAGCTGGGAAACATGTGTACGTCGATCTGTTGAAAGGGAAAGGGGCTGCGTCCATGCTCATTGGCAGACAGCGTAAGTGTTTTGCTTGCATGTCTGAGGGAGTAGGGGCCGTTGTAAAGACCGGGAAGAGTTGGGTCAGTGACAAAAAAGCTCTGGGTGAGGTAAGAATGCCAGGAGTTTGCCTTATCCCAGAGAACCTTTTCCAGGTGCCGAGGGACAAGGAATAGTTCTGTGACATTCCGAAGAGGTTCACCGCTTACGTTCATCATAATCTTAAAGGTGCGTTTGTCTTCGACGACAATATCCTCGATAGCATCAGGAAAGCGTGAGGGCCTGTTTTCCTTGCGAGCTTGCCTGGCAAGGTCCCATGTCAAGAGAAGGTCATCGGTAGTAACGGGAGTGCCATCGTCCCAGAAGGAGTTCGGGGAAAGGTTGAAGCTAAGCTCGAGGGCTTCACTGTCTCCCTTCTCGACGATCTTAAGTCGTTTATTTGCAAGTGAAGGAACTTCAGAGCAAAGACCGCACTTCCACTGCCATTTTGCGTTGAGGAACAGAAGGGGTGTGTGGAGGAGATCGTCAACGAAGGAGGCAGCTTCTTCCTTTTCCTGGAGAGGGTGAGAAGCTTGAAAGGTGCCCTGAAGGCCAATCGTCAGGGAGCGACTTTGTCCAAGCGAAGATATGGCTATCAGACAGATTAAGCCACTCAGGGCAAGGAGGTGGTTTGGAGGAACCTGCGCAGCTCGTTCCTCCAAGAAATTCCTGGGGAGCGACCCTTCGCTTTGCTCAGGGCAGGCTTTTCCCTCGCCCCTCCAAACCCCCGTCTCCCTATTTGCCCCAAGTGGCTTACGCATTATAGGAAACGATTTCATGATTGCTCACGGTGAAGGCCACGAAGTTGCCATGCGACGACTGCTGCTAGCCAGAAGTTCGCCAGCCAACCTGAGAAAAACGGGTGAAGGTGACCCATGCTGCTAAGTGCTTTACATATGCTGAGAAGGAACCAATAGCTAATTCCAATTGTAAATGCAATGAGAAGGCTTTTGATTGTTTCTGTCGTACGCTCATGCCGGTATCCGAAGGACAAGCCCAAAAGGCTGATCAGCAAGGCGGCGAGGTGATAGGCGAGTTTCATGTGCCAGGAAATGCGGTAGTCAAGAACATCAACGCCTGATCGGATTCCGGAGCGAATGAGCTGGGAAATTTCAACTAGGCTCATTTCCAGGGGGATACGCCTTTCCACTGTAAGTTTCTGTGGCTCGATAGGAAGAGCGAGGCTAAGTTCTTCCAGCTTTTCGACCTTTTCGATCTGTTTGTTGGGATCGAAGTCAAGAATCTTGACTTCTTTAAGCTTCCAGAGTTTCTGATCGGGAAGGTACTGGGCAAAGCGTGCGTAGGTTGTTTTTGCCGGGGCAAATTGCTCCGTGAGATCGACAAGCTTAACCCCCTCGAGAGTTCCTGTCTCCTTGTGGAAGGTCTGGAAATTCACAGCCTGGCGTTCCGATCGGACCCAGTGAGCCTCATTGCTTAGCCCGATATCTTTCTCCCCTTCAATGAGAACTTGGGTGATATAGCGCGTACGACGAGCAGAGTAGGGGACAACGAATTCCGCGATCCCGTAAGAGAAAAGGCTCAATGTCAGGCCACCGAGAGCAAGGGGAAGTCCGACTTGCGTAGGACTCATTCCCGCAGCCCTCATTGCGGTAACTTCACCACTCCGGTTTAACAGGACCATGACGATGACAGATGCGATAAGGGAAGCGATGGGAAGCGCTTGGAAAGTCTCGAAGGGAACCTGTAGTAAATAGTAGCGAAAGACCAGGCCGGGGTCGGGATTGTAACGATTAAAATATGTCGTAGTTTTGTGGATAAAGTCGAAGAGGATGAACAGAAAAAGGCTTAAGCACAGCGTTGTTGCTGCGAATTTATAGTATTCTCTTAAAACATAGCGAAAAAGGATCATCGAATTATTCTAAGTAGGGAATTGGAGGAACCAGCTGCGCAGTTTCCTCCAAACCACCTCCTTGCCGAGGTTTTTCGCCCCAGAGGGGTTAAACGCGTTGTTTGCCGATGGTGTCTTTTAAAGCAGCTCCGGCTCTGAAGACGGGGACTGTGCGAGAAGGGATCTTTATGGATGCACCCGTTTGGGGGTTGCGGCCTGTTCGAGCTTTTCGTTTTGCTGTGGCAAACGTTCCAAATCCAACAATCTTTACGCCTTCTTTTTTTCTCATGTTTTTTGTAACAGTGGAGAGGAAAGCAGAGAGCCAGCGCTCGCTATCCGCCTTGGTTTGACCCGTAGATTTGGCAAGAGTGTCGATGAGTTCAGCTCGATTCATTTGGTGACTCCTAAAAAAATTAACTGTACGCAGGTGGGCCTAACCCCAACCCTTTCAACCGAAACAAGGCACAATATAAAAAAGTTATCACGAAAAACACCAACTGCAAGCAAATTTATCAGACGTTATACGAATTTGTCCGTCAGCTTGTCTTGCTTAGTCCCTTTCCCCCCTTTCCCCTCACCTGGGGCGAAATGACAGAGGTGTTAATCCTATGGTATTCTTTAGGAAGAAGAAACTCCTCATTGGTGCGTTGCTCCCTGCCTTCAACTTTAATTTTGAGAGTATTAAAGTGAAAATTGTAAAAATCATCAAAGCACATCGTAATGCCTCAGAGGACGAAATCAAAAGTTTTATCTATCGTAATCTCTCACAGGAGATGATCAATGGCTTGGAATATGACGATCCCAAGACAATTTCAAGGGCCTTGAAATTATTTGGGATCGATCCAAAGGCGGTGAATCCAGAAGAAAAAGAAGCTAAGAATCTGGACCTCAGGAGTTCTTCGAGCAAAGAGACTTAGGCTCAACTAAGCCTTTCAAAGACCGTCGCAATGCCTTGTCCTCCTCCGATGCACATTGTTGCGACACCGAGTTTTTTATTGTCGTGTTTGAGTGTGTTGAGAAGGGTTGTCGTGATTCGTGCGCCTGAGCAACCGAGCGGGTGACCGAGGGCAATGGCTCCGCCTCTTGTATTGACACTCTCTTCATACCCATTAAAAATTCCCAAACCTTTTAACACGGCGAGAGATTGTGCAGCGAAAGCTTCGTTGATCTCCCATCGCTCGATGTCGGAAACTTTCAATCCGCATCGGGCGAGTGCCTTTTGTACGGCGGGCACTGGGCCAAAGCCCATTATGGAGGGTTCTACGCCGGCAACTCCCATAGCTTTCACCTTGGCAAGGGGTCGGCAGCCCAGGTCTCTTGCTTTTTTGTCCGACATGACAAGCAGGCAGGAGGCTCCGTCGGAGATGGCGCTTGCGTTTCCCGCTGTGACTGTCCCACTTCTCGGGTCAAACACGGGGGTAAGCTTAGCAAGTGCGTCCAGCGAAGTATCTTTCCGGATGATTTCGTCGTAGTCGTAGAAGGTGGGGACTCCGTCCTCGTTGTGGCCTTCCAGATTGACCAACTCGTCCCGGAAAGCTCCGTTCTTTGTTGCCTTCTCCGCGAGCTGGTGGGAGCGTAAGGCAAACTTGTCTTGTTCTTCGCGGGTCACTTTGTGTTGGCGCGCCAAAAGCTCTGCTGTCAGTCCCATGTTCCACGATGCTTTGGCAAAGTATTTACTCCCCCGTGGGTTCGGGTCAACGTTGTACGACATGGGGATGTGGCCCATATGTTCGACGCCTCCGCAAATGAAGAGATCCCCTTGCTCCGCCATGATAGCATGGGCGGCGCTGTGGAGAGCGGTCATGGAGGAACCACAGTTGCGGTTAACGGTCTGAGCGGTAACAGTTAAAGGGATGCGTGTCTGTAAAAGTATGGACCGTGCGACGTTGTAACCTTGTTCCAAGGTCTGCTGTACAGAAGCCCAGATGAGGTCGTCGATCTCTGCTGGGTTCACATTTGGGTTGCGGTCGAGGAGGCCCTCAACCAAGTCGGCAGAAATATCATCTGCTCGACGATGACGAAACATCCCCCCTTTGGAACGACCCATCGGGGTTCTTACTGCATCGACTATAACGACTTCTTTCACGGTGGACTCCTTAATTGTAAAATGACTTTCCGCTTTGCCCTTGCTTCTGAATCAGAGCAGGTGCCTCGTATGCTTTTCCGAAGGAACCTAGTTGGAGAGTCTTCTTATAGAAGCGCTCCATCCCGTAGTAATCGAGAAACTTGAGTGCTCCGCCCAGGAAAGGAGGGAATCCGATTCCGTTGATAAGAGCAAGGTCCAACTCTTGAACGGACTCGACGATACCTTCGTCCAGACAGCGGGCGCATTCGTTGATGAGCGGAAGCATCAGACGGTCAATGATATCCTCGTCGCTCATGTCTTTCTTTCCTCGTACGACGGAAGAAAGAAGCTTGTCGGTCTGGGGATCGGGAGTTTTCTGAAGGCGTCCTTTTTTGTCCGTTTCATATCTGTAAAACCCAAGCTTGTTCTTTTGCCCCAGTCTTTTTTCCTTGTTGAAAAGGCCGAGGAGGGAAGGATTTTCAAGAGGCATTCTGTCGGGAAAACCTTTCGCGATGATCGTCTGAGCATGATGTGACGTGTCGATCCCGATCACATCGAGAAGGTAAGCAGGACCCATAGGCCAGCCGAATTTTTCCATGACCTTATCTATGTGGTAGGGGTGGACTCCTTCCAGCACAACATTAAGGAAACCCCAGAAGTATGGGAATAAAACGCGGTTGACGAGGAATCCCGGGCAGTCCTTTACGACGATAGGAGTTTTTCCCATTGTCAGTGCATACGCCACCACGCTTGCGATCGTCTCATCACTGCTTTTTTTTCCACGGATAATTTCAACAAGTGGCATACGGTGGACAGGGTTGAAGAAGTGCATACCGCAAAAGTTTTCGGGGTGAGGCAAAACTTTTGCCAGTTGGTCGATGGAGATTGTCGAAGTGTTGGACGTGATAATGGTCCCTTCCTTTGTTTGTTTTGCAAGTTCAGAAAGGACAGATTTCTTTATGTCTTCATTTTCAATGATAGCTTCCACGACAAGATCGACGTTCCTGAAGTCTCCGTAAGAGAGGGTGGGCGTTATGGAGGACAAAACCCTAGCCAGGAATGCTTGATCACGCCTACCTTTCGCCACGTCGTTGCCGAGTAATTTTGCGGCCTCCTGCATCCCATATTCCAGCGCCTGGGGTACGACATCTTTCATCAGGATGGGGACGCCACTGCATGCTGACTGGTAGGCGATCCCGCCTCCCATGATTCCCGCACCGAGGACTGCGGTTTGTTTAATCGGTTTGCTCTGTTTGGCAAGTTGTTTAACTTTCTTCTTATTATATTGGTCGGAGAGGAAAATCGTGACTAGACTTTCGGCGCAGGAAGTTTTTGCAAGCATGGCAAAGCTAGTACGTTCTACTTTCTGCGCTTCCTCTCTCTTTAGATGTGCACTCTTGTCAATGATGTTGATGGCCTCAACGGGGGCTGGGTAATGTTTACCAGCTTGGGAGGCGACAAAGGCTTTCGATGTTTCAATAGCCATCACCTTTTCGATCGGTGAGAGAAGCTTCAGGGCTTCCTTCTTTTCCTGCTGACGGGCTTGCCAAGGAAGTTTGCTTGCCCATGCTGAGCGGAGAAGATCCCGTGCTGCCACTCCTAACCTTTCTGCAGAGACAATGCCATCTATTGCGCCTATTTTTAGCGCATCCTCAGGCTTCCAGTTTTTTCCGGAGGCAATCCATTCGACTGCATTGTCAATCCCGGTTAAACGAGGAAGGCGTATAGTTCCTCCCCACCCGGGAATAATCCCGAGCTTTGTTTCAGGCAAGCCAAGTCTCGCAGAAGGACTTGCGAGTCGGTAAGCACAAGAAAGAGCAAGTTCAAAACCGCCACCTAGAGCCATCCCGTTCAAAGCTGCAACTGTCGGAAAGGGTAAATCTTCAATGTCGTTAAAGAGCGCGTGTGTTTTTTCCAACCAGACGTTCAGCTCGGGAGACTTGAAGAAAGCCAGGAATTCAGTGATATCCGCACCGACGAAAAAAACGTCTTTTCCGCTGGTGAAGAGCAAGCCTTGAACTCCCTTTTCCTTCTTGATTCGATCGATTGCCTCACGTAACTCCTGCAATGTGGCGGAATCAAATTTGTTGACAGAAGCCTTCTGATTGTCAAAACAAATTTCGATAAGTCCATGTTCCTGGGAACACCGAAGACTGTTTCCTTGATACAGAGATTTTTCTACCATAAATATACCTCGCGTCGATTCTGATCTTTCCAACATTTTCGGAAAGAAGCATTCTACCTAAAATGGTATTAATGGACAATCCTTTGTCTGAGGGGGAAGGGGATGAGCGAACATTTGATAGGGGCCGTTGGTTACGGATTGGCTGTACTTTCTACCGTGGGGGGCATCATTTTCTGGTTTCGCCAGCAGTCTTTTCTGAGAGCGTATCAAAGTCTGTCGAAAAAGTGGGAAGACAAGAAGACTGAAGATCAGAACTTGTTAAAGGCTATGCAGACGTTGCAACTTGCGAATCGAGAGTACGAAAAAATCTTTCCCCAGTTGGAGAGAGGGAGAGACGAACTCCATAAAGTTGCGGAAGGCTTACGATCGGAGCTTTTCGGTCTAAAGAAGGAATTTGCAGAGGAGCGAGCTTCCCTTGCTAATCAGCTGGAGCATGTTCAGAGCCAGGCAGACGCCCTCATGGTGCAGGCGAAGGAGCTTGATCGGGAGAAAGCGGAGTTAAAGCTGAAAGCCGAGGCGGAGCTGAGGGAGAGCAAAGCAAGCTCGGAAATGAAAATCAACTCCCTCACAAGAGACATCAACCAAACTCAGAAGCGTCTGGAATATTTGGAAAGGGAGAAAGAACAACTCAGCCGTCAGGCAGGAGAGAGCGGGGATAAAAACAAAGGCTTGGAGGAGGAAGTCCACCGCCTTCGAAGGAAGCTTTCCCACTACAGTCATTTTTTCAAAGTCATGCGTGGTCAAAAGGAAATGCTTGAGGAGCGTTTGGAAAACTGGGAGCGTGCCTTACAACTTTTGTCCGCATGGATCGTCAAAGAAAAAGGCGGAGGAGAAGCACAGACTTTAGGAGAGCTTGTGGCTTCAGCTCTACATTTAACGATGCAGGGGTCTTTGGTTGACGACCAGGGAGAAAGTGAGGATCTGGGTGGCTGATACTGACCTCTGGGCACAAGTGTCTCCTCGACTGACGGACGCTAGGCGTCAACGCATGATCAAGACCGCCGGCCAGCGTACGAAACATGTGCGTCTTATCATGCAGGATGTACACAATCCTCACAATGTTGCCGCCTGCTTGCGTTCGGCAGAGGCGTTTGGTCTGCAGGATGTGCATGTTGTCACTTTGGGTGAGACCTTTCGGGCCAGTTCGGTTGCGAAGGGAGTGGGGCATTGGATACACATACACAAGCATGCAAGCATAGCCTCATGCGTTGAGGACTTGCGTCAATCTGGGTTTAGAATTGTTTCTGCTATGCCGGACCCTAACGTTCACAGTCTGTCGCAAGTTCCTGTGGATCATCCTCTTGCCGTGCTCTTTGGTAATGAACATGCGGGCATATCAGAGGAGTGGAAGCCTTATGTCGACAGTTTTTTTACGATTCCCATGGTCGGGATGGTAGAAAGTCTGAATATTTCGGTCAGTGCTGCCATCACTCTCTATACTCTTACGCAGCGGTGTCGCGAAGTGTTGGCTCCCGACGCCTATTTTTTTTCTCCCTCTGAGCAACGGGCTTTACTTTCGGAGTGGGTCTAAGCCACTTAGCAAGGAGGTGGTTTGGAGGAAACTGCGCAGCTGGTTCCTCCAAGAAATCCTGTTGCTGGGTTATTTGTATAGCCAAACTTCTTCTGCCACTTGAGACTGGTCATCCTTCACCACGGTACGAGAGCTTTTATTGAAGGGAAAGTAGGCAATCAAGCGCCCGTCGTTTTCTCCGTGGGTGAGGGAAAGCTTTACATTTTCGAAAGGTTTGAGTTCCACTTTTTCCGGCATTCCGTAGTAGGGGTTCGCAGTTTCAAAAGGATCGACGGAGTGCCATTGTTTTTTCTGTGTAGCGAGGAAGTCGTCACGCCCCCCAACAAGATCGTTTGCGACAAGTGACGCGAGTTTCAAACGCAGGAGGCCGAAGCGGGCTTTTTGCAGTTTCGCTATGGGAAAACTTAAGACCATGAGCGAACCGTGTGCATATGTTGTCATTTCGTCGACTCCTAGGATAGCGCCTGCGTAGTTTGCTGTGCCAAGTCCACTTTCATATTCGCGGCGGATGCGTCGCATCGCATCAGCGTCTGTCAGGACAGTGACCAGTGCCAAGGGTGAGGCGTAAGGTACGAGGGAACTTAAGCTACCTCCGATCAGTTCCTGATCGGTTTCCCCATCACCATCTCCGTCGATTTGGACGGAAAGTTCGCAATGAAGCCAGCTTGTCAAGGGACTGAATAACTTGGCAGCAATCTGTAAGTGTTTTTCGGTCCCATCTTTAGTCGTTTTCTCGACGATACGATAGCCGCTTGACTCCAGATCGCAGATATCGGTGAGCCTTTTTGCCGGACCCACAGGATCTTGCTGCTCGTCTTCTGCGAAAAGGTTGAAGAGCAGGGCGTGGCCTTTTGTCGGGCCATTGTTTTTCAAAGTCACTTCCGAAACCACTCCGAGGGCATCTTCAGGACCAGAGGCATGAACGTTGAGTTCCGTAAGTCTGACGTGGCTCAGTGGTTTGACTATGGCCAGCATGGCAACTTTGCCGACGGGCTGTCCCTGGTCGTTCTGGATATCAAGGAAGCCGGACACTTCTTTCCACGTTGTGTCAGGCGCGGTTACCGTGATGTTCAGCGACACGGTTTCACTGCTATGCGGGTTGACAAACAATGAGCTGGGGGCTTCGATAGCCAGCCCGTCTGAGGATGCTGCCCTTATGTTGAGGAAAAGCGGTTCGTCAGACACGTTATGGATGGTGATGTTTCTGCGCAACATTTTCTTCTTTGTAACTTCCAGCGCCCCCAGTGACAGAGCAGAGGGAGATAGGGAAACTGGGCTTGTCAAGGCACGGAAGACGTCCAAGCGGCCTGCCCCCTGGTAGGCAACCGAGTAGGGGACCCCCTTCTTCGTGAGCGTCTTGCTCGTGGAAAGGAACAGGTCTTTGAGGGCCTCCTCTGAAATCCCTTTCCGGTATTGTTTCATCAAAGCGGCTGCTCCTGCCATATGGGGTGAAGACATGGAGGTGCCGCTCAGGGCTATCCCTTTGTCTCCTCCGCCCATCTGTGCAGAGATGATATTTTGGCCTGGTGCAGTGATTTCTGGTTTGATAGCGGAATCAATGGAGCGTGGTCCTCTGGACGAGAAACTCGTCAATTGGTCGATTAATTCGGGAGTCTCGATTCGTTGGTCGATCTCAAAATCAATGGTGACTTCAGCTCCTGTGGCCAAAGCTTCTTTGACTTTCTTCCCCAGGTCCTGGGTTATCATGATAGCGGGAAAATTGAAGGATCCTGTTCCTCCCATATTGAGGGGTTCCCCTTCTCTATCATTGGCAACGACTACACCTATGGCCCCGGCGTCAGCCGCTCTTTGAAGTTTATCCGAGAAGGAAACAAGGCCACGGTCGATCAAGGCAATGTTACCTTTGACAGCCTCTTTTTGATCAGGGCTGAGGTCTCCATCCGCATGTCCTATAAAAACTAGCTTGCCTTTCACATCTCCGGCCTCTTCGATAGGTTTGCTTATTCCCGCTTCGACTGCTTTTGTGGTGACCTCTTCCTCAGGCAATTTAAAGAGAACAGCACGGAATTTCCAGTTGTGATCCATGTTGTCGACGGAGGCCGCGACCGAGATAGCCTCATTGCTTGCTCCAGGTGAGCCTACGATGTAGGGCACATTTCCCGAGTTTCCCGCAGACATTGCTGCTGTAATACTAGCGTTGCGAAGGTTAGACACAGCTTCATCATAAAGTTGGTAGGGAAGGCCAAAGGAACTTCCCAACGATAGGTTGACCACGTCGAGACGATCTTCAGGGTCAAGATCATGGTTGGGGTCAACAGCGTATTCTAAAGCCGCTATGACAACTGCATCTGAGGTGGAACCGTCCTTTCCAAAAACCTTGATGGCGTATAGATCAGCCCCGGGAGCCACTCCCGTGTACGTCTGCTTTCCATCGCCTACGCCTGCGACAGTTCCTGCGACATGGGTTCCATGTCCGGCTTCGTCAAGCGGATCGGAGTCTGGTCGAGGGATGTGTGCCGCGAAATCACGTGAAGCCTCGTTGTAGTCTGTTCCGACGAGGTCGATTCCCCCCGCAACTTTCGCTGTTGGAAAAGACCCGTCCTCAACGAGGGACGGATTGTTTCCTTTATAAACGTCCTCAGTCCCCTCTCCTCCGAACATTTTATGGGTGTAGTCGATTCCCGTGTCGATGATCCCCACTTTAATCCCACGGCCATCGACAGGAACGGTTTCTCCGTTCGGGGACTGGATCTTTAACTTCGTGCGTACATCCTCGGCCCCGATAAACCTCACTGACGTGTTTTCCCCCAGCGTCCCCTTGTCGGAGGAGGCAAGTTTAGGTTGAAGGAACGGCTGCCCGTTGTGGACTTCCAACACACTGTTGTGGGCTTTCACCTTTTCAATCAAGGGACTTGGGACAAGGATCGAAAGTCCATTCAGTACAAAGCGGTATGGGAAAAGGATTTTAATGTCGGGGGAAAGGGATTCTAAGTATTCAATAGTGCTTTGTTGTTCACGCAGAAGCGATAGTTTCTGTTGTTCGTCGATGTTGATGCGTCCCTCGACGGACTTACTTGTTTCCAGGAGAGAGGGAGTCCGAAGTTTCAAGAGAAGAAGTTGAAAAAGTTCTTCATGTTGAGGACGGTTGGTGATTGCTTTTGTTGCCGAATCGTTTTCACTAAGGTCATTGCGGCATGCCAAAACTGACAGAAGGCAGAGCAATGACAGAGCTGTACGTGCAGCGTTCATCAGCGGCTCCTTGTATACATATGGGAATTTAATTTCAATATAGAGTGAAAATACGGAATTTGAAAGCGAATGTTTTCCCCATGAAAATCTTTGGAGGAACCAGCTGCGCAGTTTCCTCCAAACCACCTCCTTGCCAAATGTCGAAACTATCGCCATGTGTACTGTCGTTCTTAACTTGCACGAAAAATGGTCAAGCTGTGCGGTTCTTGGTAAAATAGTAAGCAGTGATCCTGGATAATCAGAATAGCCAAAACGACGTGCAGTCACGCACTTGACTTGACACGACCGGCTCGTTTTGCGTGAGTCAAAACCATTCGGTGCAAGGGAGGGGCCATGAAGCATCGGCAGCAAAGACGTGTGGTTCGTTTCTTTTTCGTGTTCATGCTCGCGACAAACGTGCAGGCGTTCGTGGAGGACGACAGGAAGCCTTTGATTGTCCGTGAGCGTGATGACATTGTCGTCCGGCAAAATGTCATTCGAACTGTTTACGAGATGAAGAAAGGGGACGTATCTTCGCTGCTAAGCAAGGACGAGCCGCTGATGGTTCGTGACAGGGAATCGGGTGCTGTTCGCTTGTTATGGGGCCGTTTCCCGGGGGTGAAAAGCATACGGGGTAAGAATCCTAAGACCTTCGTGAATTTTGCCAAGAAGTATATTGATGAACACCAGGAGTGGTTTGGAGTTGAGTCAAAGGATGTAGAAGAAGTTACCGATGCTTTGTATATGGGAAAAACCGAGCAGTTTATCAAATTCCACATACGGCGTGGTAATGTTCCGATTCAAGATGCATCCATTGATTTTCGATTCAAAAAAGGTAAGCTTGTTCAGATTGCCAACCAAAGTTTCTCAGAAGCTAAGTCTGAAGATGGGGAAACAGTCACCGATCTGGATGACAGAGCGCTTGGCTATGTCGATGCTCAGCGTGTAACTCCCAAAGGTCCTGTCTATCGCGTCATTGCGGAGAAAGGAGCTTACCGTCTGGCGCAGGTGATGAGTTATGAAGTCGTTGCCACCGACAACCGAAGGTACAAACTCGAACTAGACATGATGACAGGTAAAGTTCACGAACTGAGCAATCAGTTTTTCTACCTTCGGGGAGAGGCAAAGGCTGATCTTTACCCACGTTGGTACAACCAGCCCATGCAGGCCGCTCCTCTGTCTTTCCTTGACATTCAGACGCGGGGAGCTTCGGTCCGTTCGACGCTCGAAGGTCTTTTTAGCGCGCCTGAAAATGACCAACCTAAAGTGGATGGTCTGAATGGCCTCTATGTCTCGGTAAAAGATATCAACGGAAATGATGTGCAGAAACAAGCGACACGAGAAACAGACGTCTGGCGTCTTTATGCCATGAAGGGTGGACAGTCAAATTGGCTGGACAAATCGGTCGCACAGCACATGATTTTCGACAAGGTTACGGAGATTGTTCATTATGCCAAGAAATTTGTCGACACGCCTTGGTTTGCAAGACCTCTGATCGCCAACGCCAACTTGAACAGTACCTGCAATGCTCACTGGGATGGGCGCACGATTAACTTGTATTCCGGAAGCAACCAATGTGCGAACACGGGTCTTATTTCCGACGTCATCTACCATGAGTGGGGGCACGGGCTTGATGCCAATACCGGGGGGATCGAGGACGGGGCGTTTTCCGAAGGATATGGCGACATCATGTCGTTGGTCATGACCCGTTCGCACATTCTTGGTATTGGCTTCCGAGTCCCGGATCATTCCCCCGTTCGGGACCTTGAGCCTGACTTTGTTTACCCGCGTGATAGAGGAGAAGTTCACTCAGAAGGTCTTATCATAGGTTCCACTTTCTGGGATCTTTACGAGGCTCTGCGTGAACAGTACGATGACAACCGTGCGATTGAGATGCTTTCCAACTTTGCTTTCAAGATGGTTTTTACTGCACGCAGCTATCTTGATGTCTACGATGCATTGCTGGTGATTGACGATAACGATCAGGATTTGAGCAACGGTACGCCTCATATGTGCCTTTTAAACGAAGTGTTTGAAAAGCACGGCATTGCGCAACACGAAGTCGCCTGTGATTTGGCGGCGGTGGAAGCTTGGGAAGTGAGCGATACGGACAGGGATGGTGTGATGGAGCCTGGGGAGGAAGTGGATTTACGTTTCATCGCACGAAATGCGTCTAATAAGACTTTGGAAGCTTTGAAGGGGGAACTTTCGGTCAGCCAGCGCGGAGTTGTTGTCGAGCAGGCTTCCCTGAACTGGGATTCTATTCCGCAGGCATCTTCTAAGCCCAGCCGGGACCAGGCCCGACTTCAAATTGGCGAGGATGTTCGCTGCGGGACGATTTTCCCAGGGAAAATGAAGCTCAGCTCCGGACAAAGAGAAATAAGTATCGTGAAGGACTTCGCCATTGGGCGTAACCAGGGGACCCCGCAAGCTTTCGTAGCCTCTGGCCTTCCCATTCCCATTGTCGATCACCAGACTGTCATTGCCAAAGTTCGCGTTCAAAACGACGAGTGGGAAGACGGGGTGACGGTTTATAACGCCGCACTGAAATTCGACATCCGCCATTCGTACGTGGGCGACCTGACGGTCCATCTTCGAGGCCCGGGCGGGGAGAGTGCCCAGGTTTTCAAAGGACAGGGCAGTGGGGACGACGTACACTTTGATCAAGATGTAACAGTCTTAGCCAAAGGGAAGAAAGCTGTCGGTGAGTGGCGCTTGGAAGTCAACGACTCGGCCTCTCAGGACCAGGGGTACCTGGATTCCTTCTCTTTGAAGCTTACCCCTGCGCGATTCCTTTGTAATACGTAACCCGCTCTCAGAGCAAGGAGGTGGTTTGGAGGAAACTGCGCAGCTGGTTCCTCCAAGAAATCCCTTGTGATTAGGAATTGTCTACGAGCGTCATCTGTGCTATTTCTTTTCGGCTGCTGCGAACCTTAATAGCTAATAGCTTGAACTGTTTAAAGGAATCTCTTTTTATGTCTCGATACTTAGGCCCAAGAATCAGGTTAATGCGTGCGGTTGGTATGAACCTCCCCGGACTTTCTCGTAAGACCATCGAAAGAAAGCCTTTTCCCCCTGGAATGCGCGAAGGTCAGTTTAAGAAGAAGAAAAGTGAGTATGGCGTTCAACTTATGGAAAAGCAGAAGTTGAGGTTCAACTACGGATTGACCGAACGATACTTCCGCCGCCTCATGGCTGAGGCCTTCAAGTCTCGCGAACACTCAGGTAATAAGCTTCTGGAATTGCTCGAACGCCGCTTGGATAACGTAGTCTTCCGTGCGGGGCTTGCCCCCACGATTGCTGCGGCCCGTCAGTTGGTCAATCACAAGCATGTCCTTATCGATGGGAAAAAGATCAACATTCCGTCCTACACTGTTGACCCCGGCCAAGTCATTTCCCTGACTCCGAAGGGGTATAAAAACCCGACCGTAGTCTATGCTATGGAAAATCCCTCTTTAGCTCGCCCCGCATGGCTGTCTTACGACGAGAGCAGCCAATCTGTTAAGATGATTACGGTTCCTGACCGTGAATCATTTCCTTTTGCGATCGATATACATTTGGTGATTGAATACTATGCACGTAGGGTAAGCCGCTAATCGCGTTGCGACCTAGTGGAAGCAGGAAGGAACTGGCGCAGCTGTTTCCTTCCTAATAGTATTTGGGAAAAAGAATTTGTGGAGAGGACCTTTTTTGAAAAAAGGTTCCCCTCCACGCCTCCCCCCAAAAAACTTTAAATACTGAAGTTTTTGAAAAGGGGGTTGGGGAAATAACTTTTTTCAAAAAGTTTGTCCCCAAATTGATTATCTTGAACACTATATTACATCCTTTGCAAAGTGGGTTGAGAAACTATGGAGCCACCTACAGACAGGAACAGTCTGAGAGGACTTTTGTCAGCCGAGCCAGGGTCGTTTCCTGAGGCTCCTTGTGCGTTGACAGACCTATCTGACTGTTGCCGAGGGAACGGTTATCTTTTTCGCCCTGTTGGGGCCTTCACAAAGGCGGAACTTTGCCCATGCGTGCTCAAGTGTCGGCGCTGTTTCGGCACCGCACAACAGACCAGCAAGGGAGTCGCCAGATCCTGCCGAACCCCCTCGCCTCGAAAAGTTGTCAGTCTTTTCAACAATGCTGCCATCCCTTCTCGCTATGCAGACGCTCATCTAGGTGTGTTTGAAAACATGAGCGGCAATTGTTTGAAGGTGGTTCACGATGTAAGACAATGGCAGCGTCATTTTTTATCATCGCCGAAAAGGAAAGGGCTTATCATAAGCGGAACGGTTGGCGTCGGGAAGACTTACCTGATCACAGCTCTGGCGCGTGCTGTGGCTGAGAAGGGCGTGAGTGTACGCTTTGTAGATTTCTTCCAACTTCTTTCGCAGATACGTGCTTGCTATTCAGAGAACAAGTCGGACCATACAATCTTGCGCCCTCTTTACAAAGCGGATGTTCTTTTCGTCGACGAATTGGGAAAGGGTAGGAACACTGAGTTTGAAGCTGTTGTCCTCGATCAGTTGATTATGAACCGTTATAATGAGAACAAAATACTCGTGGCATCCACCAACCTTTACCTCGGAAAGAAGCGGGCAAAGGCGGCGGACAAAGAAGACCAGCCGGCCTTCAATCAAATTGGTTCTCTTGAGGAACGTGTGGGGGAACGGGTGTTTTCTCGTTTGAAGGAAACGACAGAATTCTTGGAAATTCAGGGCAAAGATTTTCGCCAGTTGGATAAACTTTGAAGTGTGCAATTGCTCGCTGGGAAGACTACCGCCTGATGGCAGTTCTACCTGGTGTAAACATTCATGACAAAGAACTCTCCTTTGACTCCAGTGAATTTCCGTGTTGTGGGGGACGGTCTTTCCGTTGGGACGACAGTGAGCAAGTCATTTACAAATGCAAACTCAGCAAGCGCAAAACTGCTCTCAAAAAACTCTGGCAACACTACAATCGTCTCTGGGAAGGCTATCATCCTCCCCTGGAAGGCGATCTGGCACAGAAGCGTTATTTCGTGACATGGTTAGGGAAAATGCGAGCAGGGCAACTGAGTCCTGGTTTTGTCATCCGAAAAAGGGGAGAAACGACAAGTCCGAGTTTGTTGTGGACCCTTGCGTTTATAGCGACTTGGAGGTTTGGCTTCTCCTGTCATCTGTTCTGCCAGGCCCGTTCTCAGGCAAGTCAACTGCTGCCTCCGGAGGGAAACGCTCCTCAGTTATATTTCATGGAGAATGTGCGGGAGCTTTGGAAGCCTGAACATGCAGAGCAGGTCAACGTCGTGGCGAATTGGTGCGAACAGAGCCGTGTTCCCCTCTGGATGGAGATCTATGAAGGGGCGGAAGTCAAACAAGATTCGTTCGATGCAACGAAGGCATTTGCTCAGCGCATTGCTTCCATGAAGAGCAAACCTGCGATGTCGTGGTTGGGGAAAGATTGTCTATCTCGGTTGAAGGAACTTTTTCCGAGGTGAGGGGGGGCGAGTGAAGCACCGCCTTCCCCATGGGATTTCTTGGAGGAACCAGCTGCGCAGTTTCCTCCAAACCACCTCCTTGCAGCGCGATCTTGGAGGAAGGCGTTGCGCAGTTTCCTCCAAACCACATCCTTGCAGCGCGATCTTGGAGGAAGGCGTTGCGCAGTTTCCTCCAAACCACCTCCTTGCAGCGCGATCTTGACTTGCAGAGTGATCTTGATCAGTATCTATACAATTCTGGTTTGAAGGGACCGTCAACGTCTACGTGTAGATACTCTGCTTGTTTGGGTGTCAGTTTCGTAAGCTTGGCATTGAGTTTGGGAAGGTGTAGGCTCGCTACTTTTTCATCGAGTCTTTTGGGAAGTGTATAGATTTGCGTCTTATATTGGGTTGTGTTGGTCCATAGTTCCATTTGGGCTAGGACCTGGTTTGTGAATGAGTTCGACATGACAAAGCTCGGGTGGCCTGTCGCGCAACCGAGGTTAACCAGGCGTCCACGTGCGAGGACGATAAGGGCACGGCCATTGGGGAGTATGAATTTGTCGACCTGTGGTTTTATGTTGACTTCTTTCACTTCCGGATTTTTTTCCAACCAGGCGATTTGAATTTCCGAGTCGAAGTGGCCGATGTTGCAGAGGATGACTTCGTTTTTCATGACCTTGAAATGTTGTTCTGTGATCACATCGCAGCACCCTGTTGCTGTGACAAAGATATCTCCTCGGGGGGCTGCTTCATCCATCGTAACGACTTCGAATCCTTCCATGGCTGCCTGAAGGGCACAGATGGGATCGATCTCCGTGATGAGGACGCGGGCTCCCAGACCGCACATGGATTGTGCGCAACCTTTTCCCACATCACCGTAGCCTGCGACGACGACTACTTTGCCTGCGATCATAATATCGGTGGCTCTCTTTATACCGTCAGCGAGAGATTCTCGGCAGCCGTAGAGGTTGTCAAATTTCGACTTGGTGACGGAGTCGTTGACGTTGATCGTAGGAGCTCCGAGTTTCCCCGTTTTGAGGAGTTTGTTGAGCCGGACGATTCCCGTTGTGGTTTCTTCGCTGATGCCGCGGATTCCCTTCAGGTATTGGGGAAAGCGGTCGTGGACCATGGCTGTCAAGTCGCCGCCATCATCGAGGATCATATTGAGCGGTTGGCCGTCGTCGAAGACGAGGGTTTGTTCGATACACCAGTCGAATTCCTCCTCCGTCATTCCTTTCCACGCAAAGACGGGAATCCCTTTAGCAGCAATTGCCGCAGCTGCGTGGTCTTGCGTCGAGAAGATATTGCAGCTTGACCAGCGGATTTTAGCACCGAGGGCGATGAGGGTTTCGATCAGCACCGCGGTTTGAATCGTCATGTGCAGGCAACCGGCGATGCGTGCTCCGGAGAGCGGTTTCTTGGCGGCGTATTCTTTCCTCAGGGCCATGAGGCCGGGCATTTCATTTTCAGCCAGTTCGATTTCCTTACGGCCCCAGCTTACCGTTCCCGCACTCATATCCGCCACCCGGTAGTTTGGCCCTTGTGCTGTCATCGAATCTTCCTTTCTGGTAAACAATTTCTTGGTGAGATCTTTTTCTAATCTTGTACCTTCAAGCATGTTCATGAGTCCTTTAAAAAAGAAATACCATCTTATCTTCTTCGAAACTTTTTCCGAAGCCAAAACATCTTTAGGAAAGATAGCATCCCTTTTGCAGGAATGCGAGCAAGTCAACGTTGTGATTCGAGAAGAGGGAAGCATGGATGACAAGGACATTCTGGGACTTGATCCAAAGATTAGACTTTATGCAGGAAAAGCGTGGACGACGATTCACGAACGAAGGAAAGAGGAAGGTTTTTACTAAAGTTGGCTCCCGCGGTCAAGCCGCGGGATGACGTAGAGAGATTGACCGGGGATGACGTAGAGAGATTGACCGGGGATGACGTAGAGAGATTGACCGGGGATGACGTAGAGAGATTGACCCAGGGCCTGTTCATATGAATAAAGGTTAAGAGAATTTCCGTCATTGCGAGCGAATGCGAAGCAATCCAGGCTGAAATTTACCCACCATGTAAGCGCCGCGGCAGACAACCTGGATTGCTTCGTCGGGCTTCGCCCTTCTCGCAATGACGTTATTTTTTCTCATTCCATTCTCATATGAACATACCCTGGGTCAAGCCGCGGGATGACTTAGAGAGATTGACCGGAGAAGACTTAGAGAGATTGACCGTCGATGCAGTAAAGGGGTTGAGTTTTATGGCAACTTGCTTTGGCGTTGCTAAGCCAATTATAGGTTTTGTCGGACGCTTTTCCTACGTGGCCAGACCGATCGCTAGATTGGGAGACCCATTCGTCGTCACAGGCTTGTCCTGAGAGAATGTCTATGCTTTGTGGGCCATCGTCTCCGGGTCCTGTATTGGTTCCCGTCCAAGGCTTAATGAGATAGTTAAAGTCACCTGATTCGCTGTAACCTAAGGGATTGTCGATACTTCCATCCCAAAGATCCTGCTCGTTAGAGGCTACCATCTGTGGGCCACCCCAGGCTGTTTTCCTGTTATTGACAACTGAAGAAACAATCGCAACGCTTTCATCAACTACGATGGATTTGGTGGACAAGATCGCTTTCCAAATACCGCCCAACTTAGCTGTGTCGGCTCTAGATTGACATTTATCAAAGGCACCTGCTAGGCCGCTCGTTTCGCTTGACTGCTTGCGAAGGTCACCGGTAAAAAGCGTAGAGGTCACGAAGATACGGTGTGATGCACTCATGTTTGATTTGGTAGCAGCGGCTTGGAAACTTCTGTTGTCAGCTCGGTCGGCGATACAGATAGTGAACGCGTAGTCTCTACCCGGTGCTCCCAACTCCGCAATGCTTAGTAACTTATTAGCTTCAATCCCACTTATGACGTTTCCTTGTGAGCAGTCTATGGGGGGATTTGTTCCTTCTACTTTCTTATATGAGAGGGAGGCATAGTCTTCGACTGAACTTGGGAATTGTATGCTTAAGTTCATTTGACCAAGGAAATTAGAGCCTGACGAAGCTGAAAGCCAAGCGAGAGCAGGAGGTGCCTGTTTATCCCTTGCAGCGACTGCGACGCTTTGGTCTGAAGAGGTCAGGTTCCCGCTGGAGTCCTCGATACAAACTCTATAGCTGAATAATCCAGGTGGGTTTGCATCACTTGCGCTATGTGTGAAAGCAATCACCTGGTTTGCGTATACGTTGACAAAACTTTTCGTTGTTGTGCCGTCACTGCGGCAATCTGCACTGGGTGCCCTGTCACCAGCGTTATGACGTACTGTGAGCAAAGTGTAGTCGCTGACGTCTGATGGCAAGACCATGCTTATGTCGATCTCCCCATGGTTTCTGCCAGAGACAGCTGCAAAAGACTCCAATACGGGGGGAGCGATCGAGTCGAACGCCTGACTGGAAGCGGTTCGGTCGCCTTTTACAATACTTACACTATCCGTGATGCAAGCGCGGTAGCTAAAGGTTTCCCCAGAGTGGGACTCAGTCTGATCTACGAAGGATTCCTGACCGTTGCCAGTGAAACTTGCAAAGCTTGCGATGATCACACCGTCATCGCATTTAGAAGATGGCGCCGAGGATCCCAATGTGCGACGGATCTCAACTTTTTGATACAGCGACACATCGCTTGGCCAAACTAGAGTAAGCTTCACATCTCCGTCCGTATCACCAGGCTCAGCATGGAAACTGGTGAGAGGAGGAGCCACTTTGCCCTCTCCTCCCCCACTACCACTGTCTCCGCTGCCCAGCGACCAGATTCCAGCCACTGTGTTGGAAGACGTTAAGTTGCCAGCACGGTCCTGTATACAGACGCGGAAGCTAAACTCCTCACCTCTAGTAGAGCCAGTCGCGAACGTATACTGTGTAGGGAAAGGAGACGTGAGCCGTGCAGCGATGTCTCCACTTGAACAGTCTGCGCCAGGAGCCTGGGAGCCTGCTTTAGCTAGGACTCTGATGCTGAAGTAGTCGGAAAGATCCAATGGTAGTTTCCATGAAAGGTCAATGTCACCGACATTGCTAACTCCGGTTGCTGCGGAAAATGCTAGCAAAGGAATCGGTGCAATATTATCGAGGGCACGCGCACTCGCTTCGCTGCTGCTGAAGTTTCCGAAAGTGTCATAGATGCAAAGTCGGTAAGAGAAGATTTCACCCAGGGACGAATCCGTCTTGTGAGCGGATGAATATCGAGAGATTGCGAAATTGGACAGGGAAGCAACTGTTCTTCCTCGCTTCGTATCTTCCTTTCGGCAGAGAGACTCAGGTGCAGAAGGGCCTTGCACCTCTATGATTTCCGCTCTTGCGTAGTCAGAAACATCGCTCGCCCATTGAGCTGCCAGGAAGACCTCTCCCAATTTGCCACCTGTCCTTGCCTGGAATACGTCCGCGACAGGGGGAGGAGTCGTGTCATAAGCCCTCGATCTACTGATGTTGGAAACGGTAGCCTGTCCGTTTTGCCCAACGATGCAAGCTCGGTAGCTAAATACCTCACCGATGCGTGAACCCGTTTGATCTATAAACGTGAACGCCTTCAGGGGGAACTCATCCCATGCAGCGATCAATTCCCCATCGGAACGACAGTCAGCACTTGGGGCTTCTGCACCTTTAAGACGTAGGATGCTTAGCTTCTCGTAAGTAATCGTATAGTGGTCACCCAACTCGATGTCCAAGCGGATTTCGCCCTGTTCAAGGTTGCGAGAAAGCGACGCCGTGAAAACTCCCAGCGGAGCAGGTGGCGTGTTGGCATCGAAGACGGAATCAGGCAAGAAGTCTTTTTGCGATTCGAGTGGGTTGTCTACAATCGTTTCGTTTTTCTTACTTTTAATACCACTCTGAGCAACAGCTTCCATACTCTTCTCAAGAAGGTCTATGGTGATGACCGTTTGGAACGAACCAAGGTAAAGGGTTTTGAGGATGACCTGATCCCCTGAAATTTCGAACTTGTCTCGAGTCAGGTAACCAGCCTTGATAATTGGCGTTCCTTCATAGTTTATGGTCTTATACACAACAATAAGGTGTTTCAAGGGGTCTTCGACAACTCCCGTTAAGCCTAGTCGTAGGGCTGCTTCAGGGATAGGGAGGCGAACTTCGATCGCCTGCGATGGGTTTTCCCGCTTTGAGTTCGATATAATAACCGCAGGAGCACGCGAAAAGACAGACGAAACAACAAGCTTTCCAACATCATGGTCCTGGTCAACCAACGAAGATCCTTCCTGCACTGTAATGATGGAGTTCGCGGAAAACGCCTTTGCAGGAATAATGACAGCAGTATCTTTCCTTTGCAGGGATGTGGTAATAATCAAGTCACCTTGATCCTGGGGAACTTCCTTGGAAACCGTTCCATCATTGGTTAACGCTGTTTCTCTTGCTACCTTAAATGACGTCGTGCTTACAGGAGAATCACACGCCGTCAAAAGCGCAAGACCAGCAGAAAAACATAGACTTAAGATTGATGAAGTTCTTGTAATCATACCTAATTCTTTTATTTGTTACTCTCCCTACATTTACTATTACGGCAGCAATCGGTTTGTACTTGAGGAGTTCTTTAAAAATTATTGCAAGCCCAAGGGAATCGGCTGCTTGTGGCAAGGGATTTCTTGGAGGAACCAGCTGCGCAGTTTCCTCCAAACCACCTCCTTGCCACAAGGTGTGCCACAAGTAGCACTACGGTGCCAACTGGCCGTCGATGCAGTAAAGGGCGCGGACGCCGTCGCATGCCCGGGATCTGAAAGATACCCAGTCGTCATTGGCTGTAATACTGGAATCCCCTGTTCTTCCGGTGATGGAGCCGCCGGACGATGATGTCCAGCTTGAACAAGTGGCTGCGTGAAAAGTCCCATCGCCATTGCTCCCCGTCCAAACTTCGGTGGCGAAAGAAGCGCCAGTCTCCGTACGATTAATAGCAGCTGAAAGGGTATTGTCCCAAAGGTCCGTACTGTTTATCGCAACTGTAGCGCCTGCCATGTTCTTAATACCTCCCGTTAGAACCTGAATGCGAGTGCTCGCTGAAGTGGCTGAGTCGGAAAGGACCGCTTTCCACTTGCCTCCCAGTGCAGAACCAAGACCCTGACAAGAGGTATCCGCACCGGAGAGGCCTCCCAAGTTACCGTTGTATGTGTTCGAAGTCACAAATATCCGATGAGAGGCCGTATTGTTAGCAGTTGCTGCGACGGTCATAGTAGTTTGCAGACCGACCAAGTCCAGGATACAGGCGGTGAAGTTATAGATTGCGCCTGGACTTACATACTGAGTGATCGTTTGGTTCACTGAAAAACTTGTATACGTTGCAAGTAGCGTTCCTGAGGAGCAGTTCGGGGCAGGATCAGATGCGTTTGTCCCACGCCTGACACTTACCGAGGCGTAGTCCGCGCGGTCGGTGGGGAAGTCTACTGTAATCTTAATCTCCCCAAGAATCGTTGTGGATGCAGTCGAAAAGCTAGCCAGAGACGGTGGGGCGGTGGCATCTTTCGCTGCTATGTTTTCGGCGATATTCGATGTCAGATTCCCGGACGTATCTTGGATACAGGCTCGGTAACTGAACGAGCCGGGAGGGTTAACGCTCGTCGCTGTGTCAGTGTAAACGATCGGATCGGTGGCAAATTCTCCGTTCGCTTTCGTATAGGTTTTGACAGCAGTCCCGCTGGTGCAATTCGCTGGTGCGGAAGCTCCGCTCACTCGCCGTAGCGTCAACTGTGAATAGTCAGATACATTTCCAGGAAGATCGAGTGTAAGGGTGATCTGCCCATGGTTCGTTCCCGCAAGTCCGGAGAATCTGTCGAGGCTGGCGGGGACCGTCGTATCGAGTGCTTGGATACCAACCGCAGTGTTACTCGAGGTGAGGTTGCTTACGCGATCTGTAATACACACTCTATAGCTGAACAGATCACCGATCGTGGATCCTGTTGCATCGGTGAATGTGAGGGTAGTGGAGGCTGTGAAGGTGGTGTACGACGTTACGACACTGCCCACTGTGCAGGAACTTGGTGCTTCAGACCCGCTGGTACGACGGACGTCAACTCGGGCGTAGTCAGAGACATCGCTAGGCAATGTCAAGCTCAGGATGATATCACCGTCATTAACTGTCCCCTTAGCTGCTGAGAATGTTTGCAGCGCAGGAGGTGCTGTGGTGTCAGGAGGAGGGGTCTCTCCACCTCCCCCTCCCGTGCCACCACCACCACCACCACCACCGCTCGATCCACCGCCACCCTCGCCTCCTCCGCTTGAACTTGTAGACTTGGCTTTGACACTGGACGCGGTGTTTGACGCGGTTAAATTGCCGGTTCTGTCCTGGATGCAAACTCGGAAGCTGTATTCAGCTCCGCTCGTGGAACCTGTAGCGTAGGTGTAGCTGGTCGGGAAGGGTGCAGACACCTGTGCAGCTTCAAGTCCGTTGGAGCAATCTTCCTTCGGTAATGTCGAGCCTGCCAGAGCTAGAATCCTTATTACATAGTAATCAGAAACGTCTGAGGGAAGGGTCCATGCAAAGTCGATGTCTCCAACCTTGTTCGTGCCTGTACTTGCGGAAAAGGTCAGCAAGGGTGCAGGTGCCTGATTATCGAAAGCACGAGCTGTGCTTGTATTGCTCGCGGTCAGATTACCAAATCTATCGTAGATACAGAGTCGATAGCTGAAGCGTTCCCCGATAGTGGAATTCGTAATTCTCGACGCGGAATAAGCGCTTTTACTGAAGTCTGTAATACTTGCCACAATTGTACCCGCTTCTTTTCCACAAGCGGCGTCTGGGGGCAAATCGCTCTTGATTTCTCGAACCTCTGCTTTTGCGTAGTCGCTTCTGTCATCGGGCCATCCGATTGACAAGATGATTTCGCCCGAAAGGTTACCTGTCCTAGCTGTGAAGGAAGTGGCTGGTGGTGGTGCTTTGGTATCCAGGGCCTGGGCGCCTACGATTGTGTTGCTTGAAGTCAGAAGTTGACCGGTTTTCCCTGTAATGCATGCTCGGTAGCTGAAAGCTTCGCCGATTATTGAGCCTGTTTGGTCGATGTAGCTGAAGGACTTAATAGGGAAGGACTTCCATTCTGCCACAAATTCGCCATCCGTTTTGCAGTCGGGGTGGGGAGGGGTATTCCCTTTTGATCGCAAGACAACCATATAATCGTAAGTGTAGTCGTAAAATTCGCCTAATTGGAAATTCAAGCGAATTTCCCCCTCTGCAAGGGAGCTGGCGAGAGAGGCTCGGAATTCCTCCAGTGGGGCGGGTGCTTGGTTGATTTTAAAGACTTCATCAGGAAGTTCCTCTCCTTTTTCCTCGATTGGATTGGAGATGATGACCTCATTGCCTTTGCTAGCGATACCAGTTTTTGCGATCCGTTCAGATGCAGTTTCCAGTAAGTCAACGGTCAAGACCAATTGAAAGGCACCGAAGTACATCGTTCGGTAAACAACCTCATCTTTTTCCACTGTGAATTGATTTCTCGTTTGGAAACCAGCTTTGACGACCGTATTGCCACTGAAATCGATCACTTTGTAGACAACGATCAAGTGTGAAAGAGGGTCTTCGATAACGCTGCTACCGGTGAGTTCGAGGTTTTTTAATACTTGGAACGCTTCTTCGGGGATCGGGAGGCGAACTTCTATCGGCTTTTTAGGGTTCTCTTTCTTGGATGAGGAAAGAATGACTGCGGAAGACTGGGAGAAGACGGGAGATATCACCAATTTTCCTACATCCAGGTCTTTGCCGATGAGAGACCGTCCTTCTTGAAGCGTGACGATCGTGCTGGGAGAAAGGGCATTAGACGGGACTGTAAATTCGAAGCTTCTCTCGCCGATTTTCGTAGAGAGAATCAGGTCGCCTTGGTCGACAGGAACTTCCCTGGAGACGCTTCCTTCTGTCGTTAGATTGCCTTCCTCAGTCTTGAAAGATTCGGTCAACGGTACAGGGCTTTCGCAGGCGCTGAAGGAGAGCGCAGCGAAGAACATGGTTACAATTGAGCCCCGTACCACTTTCATACACCAATCTTTCTAATTTTTGAGGTTTCCCTACATTCTTTATTACGGAATCTGGGGGAAAAACTTTAAGAACCGCTGTAAAGTACAGGGATTCAGACGGCTTAGCTCGCCAAGTCATGTAACCCGTAAGCTGTTTGTGGCAAAAATGGATTTCTTGGAGGAACCAGCTGCGCAGTTTCCTCCAAACCACCTCCTTGCCCCAAGCGGCTTATAACTAGGAGAAACAATGGACAGGATTCCTTTTAGTCGCCTGCTTATTGCCAACCGCGGGGAGATCGCCATCCGCATAGCTCGTGCGGCAACGGAGTTGGGGATACGAACGATCAGCATCTATTCCTACGAAGACCGCTTCGCTTTGCACCGTTATAAAACTGACGAATCGTACTGTTTGGGAGAGGTCGGTAAGCCTCTCTCGGCCTACCTTGACCCTGAGAAAATCGTCACGAAAGCTAAAGAGCTTGCGATTGACGCCATTCACCCGGGCTATGGCTTTCTCTCAGAAAATGAGCACTTTGCCAGTTTGTGCGAAAAGGAGGGGATCAAGTTTATCGGCCCTTCACCGTCGGTTCTCGCCATGTTCGGCGATAAGACAAAAGCTAGGTCCGTTGCCAAGAAAGCCGGCTTGACGCCGATTCCAGGCAGTGAAAGCTCACTAGCTTCCGTGGCAGACGCGAAGGTTTTCGCACGATCGCTTGGCTATCCCGTTACCTTGAAGGCTGTCGCGGGGGGTGGGGGCAAGGGAATACGGATGCTAAGCAACGAGTCGGAATTGGAGGCAGCTTTTGAAAGGGCAAAGTCCGAGGCGCTGACCAGCTTTGGGAGGTCTGATGTGTACTTGGAAAAGACAATCGTCTCCCCCAAGCATATTGAAGTGCAGATCCTTGGTGGCCCCAAAGGGGAGATTGTTCACCTTTTTGAGCGTGACTGTTCGATTCAACGGCGCCATCAAAAAGTCATCGAAATTGCTCCCGCGTTAGGGACCAGTGAACAGGTTCGAGGGGAAATTAGGCGCCAGTCACTTGCTCTTGCCAAAAGTGCTCAGTACGAGGGTTTGGGAACAGTTGAGTTCCTGGTCGACAAGAAGGAAATTATCTATTTCTTGGAAGTTAACCCGAGGATCCAGGTTGAACATACTGTGACGGAGATGATCACGGGTATTGACCTCGTGCAAGCTTCCATTCTTGTCGCTGCTGGCGTTCCCCTGAAACACCCTTTGATTGGAATTGCGTCGCAGGAGAGCATTCGCATGAACGGGGCAGCCATTCAATGCCGGATAACTACGGAAGATCCCCGCAAAGACTTCGCCCCCGACACGGGTCGTATCATTGCCTATCGTCCTGCTGCTGGGTTTGGCATCCGCTTTGATGAGGGACACGGGACCTCAGGTGGGTTAGTGACACCTTACTACGACTCGCTTCTTGTAAAGGTCACCTCGTGGGGGAGGAATTTACAGGAAGCTGCTTCCAAGATGCATCGAAGTTTATCGGAGTTTCGAATCCGTGGTATCAAGCACAACATCTCGCTTTTGAAGAATGTAATGAGGCACCCAGATTTCCTGAGCGGTGCTTATGACACGGACTTTCTGGAGATACATAAAGAGGTCTACCAGTACCCGACTCCGAAAGACAGGGCGACGCGCTTGCTTCGTTTCCTGGCAGAGCTTACCGTTAATGACCCCCATAAACTGGGTGACAAATTGAGAGGTCCCGAGCGCGATGCTCCTAGCGTTAGCCTTGAGCAGGAAGATTTGCAGGCTTTCGCTCGCGAAGCCTCTTCTGAAACGGCAAAATCGGTGTTCGACAAGAAAGGTGCGGAAGGGCTGGTGAATTGGATCAAAGCGCAGAAGCCGCGCCTTCTGCTTACCGACACAACCATGCGTGATGCTCACCAGTCTCTTTTTGCAACACGTCTTCGTACGCATGATATTTTGCGCATAGCGCCGTTTTACGACAAATTTGCTCATCATTTTTTTTCACTGGAAGTCTGGGGTGGCGCTACCTTTGATACGGCCCTGCGTTTTCTGAGAGAAGATCCTTGGGAAAGGCTGGTTAAAATTCGCGAGAAAATTCCCAACATTCTCCTGCAAATGCTACTACGAGGAGACAACGCGGTTGGCTACACGAATTACCCGGAATGGGTCATTCGCGATTTTATCAAGGAGGCATGCCGGAGCGGCTTGGACATCTTCCGTATTTTTGATTGTTTCAACCAGCCGGACAAAATGGAAATCGCAATCGACGAAGTCAGGAAACATGGTGCGATTGCCGAAGTCTGTCTTTGTTACTCAGGCGACCTGAGCGACCCCAGAAAGACAAAGTACACCCTTAAATACTATCTGGACTTGGCTAAGACCCTGGAGCAAATGGGCGCCCACATCCTTTGCATTAAAGATATGGCTGGTTTGCTTCGTCCCCAGGCAGCAGTTAGCCTGGTCAAGGCCCTATCGCAGCAAAGTGATATCCCCATCCACCTTCATACGCATGACACATCCGGGGCGCAGGTGGCGACACTGTTGCAAGCAAGAGAGGCGGGTTGCCACATCGTTGACGGTGCGGTGAGTTCCATGGCTGGTCTGACGTCTCAGCCCAGTTTGAATGCGCTGATCGCCTCCTTGGAACGCAGTCCGCAGAGTCCGGGCTTGCCACTTCCCGTGGTCGATGAGTTGGCACGCTATTGGGGACGGGTGCGGAGTATGTACCAGGCGTTCGACCCTGGTATTAAGGCTACATCGACGGATGTTTATGTGCATGAAATTCCTGGTGGTCAATATTCCAACTTCTACGAGCAAGCGAAGAAGGTAGGATTATCTGCCGAGGAATTTTTCGACCTGACCTTACGTTACAAGGAAGTGAATGATTTGCTGGGGGATATCATCAAAGTCACACCCTCGTCGAAGGTAGTGGGGGATATGGCGCTCCTGTTACAGAAGAAAGGATTGAAAGGGCCGGACATTCTCAGCAAGCGACCCCAGCTTGACTACCCCGACTCGCTGCTAAGTTTCATGAAAGGCCATCTCGGCACTCCCACCGGAGGTTTTCCAGAGGACTTTCGCAAGCTGGTTCTGGGTGAAGATGCACCTTCGCCTGAAAAAGAACCCCTGGACGAAGGCGATTCAATCGAGACTGTTCGAGAACGGCTTCACAAAAAGCTCCATAGAAATCCGACGACGGCTGAAATTCTAAGTTCGCGCCTGTATCCAAAAGTCTTTGATGAATACCTTGTGCAATCTGAGAAATATGGGCGTGTTACAGAACTTCCCACGCCCGTATTCTTCTATGGGATGAATCAGAAGGAGGAGATCGCAATCGAACTGGAACCAGGCAAGACCCTCTACATTTCTCTGGAAGGGAAGTCGGATCTTGACGAAAATGGCCGACGCTCTGTCTTCTTCAAATTGAACGGCTTCAACAGGGTGATCGAACTCATGGACGAGTCAGTGCAGGCGAAAGTCAGCAAGCGCCCCAAGGCAGAAGTCGGTAATGACAGGCAGATTGCTGCAGCCATGCCAGGGAAGATTCTTGAAGTCAGGGTTAAGGAAGGAGACAAGGTAAATTCCGGGGACGTCTTGCTGGTAACTGAGTCGATGAAAATGGAATACACCCTGACTGCTAAATCTGCGGGTTTTGTTGCTTCGCTAAATGTAAAGGCTGGTGATCTTGTCGAGAGTGAGGACCTTCTCATCACGTTGGATGCGTAAGCTCCTTGTATTGGAGGAACCAGCTGCGCAGTTTCCTCCAAACCACCTCCTTGCTCCGAGGACGCTACTGTTCGCAAAGCTGCAAGAGCTTGACCATGATTTGTTCTCCGGGAATCCGTTGTCCGTCGAGGTCGCAAGACATGGACTTTAACCGGACAGAGTTGTTGCAAACGGTTTGGATTTCGTCCCAGATGGACCCAAGTAAGTGTTCATAGCACCAACCGTGAGTATTTCTGCCAAAGCGGTTCTCATGGATAAAGCTCATGAAGACGATTTCAATCGCGTCCAGACCCTTGAATTCTGCGACAGCCACACGAAGGTCCAGCCAGCGTTCATCCTCCAGAAAGGCATACCAGTCGAGTGAGTCCTGAAATTTGTGATAATGGCTCACAGCAAATTCCAACGACTTCAGGTCAACACCGCAAAAGATGTCAAATTCCTCGATAAAGGCGGCGTAACGATTCAGGAAGGAATGGACGTGTTCTTTCCCTCTGTGGGAAAGCTTGTATTCGCGTGTGTCGTCAAGATAGATATATCCCATTTCTCTCAACCAGTTGAGGACAGGTTCCAGGACAAGTTCATCATCTTCCAGGTCTGGGGTAAAAATATGTTGCTCTTCCTCCATTTCTTTCAAAACATAAAGGCCGGTGTATTGAAGTCGTGAATCAGAATTGACGATGAAGGTACTGATTGAGTCACCCATAGATAAATTCCTAAATGGTTACCCTATTTTATTTTACTTCATTCACCATGTGGTGGGGAGCCAGGGGATCACCGGAAAAACATTGTCAGCAGCTAGACTTAAGAAAATTGGTCAAAGCGCCGAATTGATTTTTGTCTGAGATTAGGAGGGGTGACGACTATGCTTCGAAGCAGGAACCTAATGTTCCTCTTAACTTCTGTGGTATTCAAGGTAATCAATTTTGGGAAAAACTTTTTGAAAAAAGTTATTTCCCCAAGCCCCTTTTCAAAAACTTCAATATCTAAAGTTTTTTGGGGGGAGGCGTGGAGGGGAACTTTTTTTCAAAAAAGGTCCTCTCCACAAATTCTTTTTCATATTATAGTACGTTATTTTTCTTTTTGACATTCTTCCTCTACACCTGCGGTGGGGGTGGTGGGGGAGGAGGGGACTCTGCAAGCACTACGGGAAGTCTAGCGATCGGCTCCTCAAAAGGGGAGCAGATCCTTGCTGATGTGAACACGGCCCTTGTTTCAGAGGGGGGCTTAACACAGAGTCAGGCAGATGTAGTGACCAGTTCAGCAACGGGGACTCTGATCATCGGGACGGCTCTGCATCTTTCCGCCGACAAGATTGATCCGAACGACATGACGAAAGTTCCTCAAACCTTGATCGAAGCCCTTGTAAAGGCGCTTGCTTTGGCAGAGGCAGCTATTAGCGAAAGTTCCATCAAATTAAAAGCTGTCAAGACGATGTCCAAATCCATCATCAAATCTTCCAAAGACAAGGTGGGCGATTTGACGACATCTCAGAAACGATCCCTTCCTTCCAACATGGCAGAATTTGGGGTCGGCGCTTTGAAGAAGGCCGGTCTTAATGACGACGACCTTTATAATGGTGCGGGTGACCTCATGGACGGTCTGATTGCAAACCTGGAAGGAGGGGGGTTTGGAAAAGACGACTTCGGCACAATCTTCATTGCGTTGTCACAAAATGCTATGAAAGGGTTGAAAGCCTCCGAGGTGGGAGCCGATTATGTTTCCTTTGCTCTCGAAATTATGATGAAGAAGTCTCTTGGAGCCTTTTCGGGGCTTAGCCTTTCAAGGGAGGAAATGGTTGAGTTTGTCGACCCATTTATCGGGGGGGCGGTCATCGGGTTGAAAGATGTAGGGATTGCAAGCGTTGGGAAAATGCAGGGGGCCGTCCGTAAGATGATGTCAGGATCGGTCTCAGGTTTCCAAACAGCAGGGTTCGGCTCTTCAGCACTTTTAAATTCCGCACTCGATAGAATGATTGACGGAGGTATGCGCGGATTTCGGGGTGTGGAACTGCAAACCAAGGAACTGAGTTTCGTATTCGACGACGTGACAGCAGGTGCGGTTGATGCGTTCGCGAAATTGAGCTTTTCCGCTGACATTTACCGGAGCGCGTCTACTCGGATGGGTGAATATGCGATCGGCCGCTTTGCTGATATGGGGTTAACCGACGAAACGCTGTTCAAGGAAAGCTCCCGAGCTATAGCCAGTGGTATGATGGACGGCTACAGTCGTCTGTCCCGTGATTTGATTTCCCTTGATGAGTTGAAAGCTGTTACAAAAGCAGTCACTGAGTCCGCGGTGAAGCAAATATTCAATTTTCAACAGACTTACTTCGGATCTTCAGACTTCGGTGCCATCTCAGCAGACTTTACGGGTGGGCTTATGCAAGGGATGGCCGTCGGTGGCTTCGACCAGAGTACGCTGACCGGCTTCCGCTCCTACATCGCAGATGGTTACAATGCCCTTGCCGATGTCGGTGTGGCAGCTGGACAATTAAGTGCCTACAAAACAACGGCATCAAGTGGTTTCGACAGTTTCATACGGGAGATGCAAAGCTTCTGCGAAAAGAATAGCGGGAAATGGAATTCTTCGACCGCATCTTGCAGCTATCCACTTGACCCTGCTTTCATCGACCGTTCCTTGTACACAGGGATTGACCCTGCCAAGCAGGCAAGTTGCGAAAGTGTCGGGGGCGTTTTAATTTACATCAACGGGAAATTTGAATGTGATAACCGTACGATTATAGCCACCAGTAGTGCGTTCCAGCAGCAGTGCATCGACAGCGGGTTCATCTGGACGGGAGCTTTTTGCGAAACGGCTTCGACTTATTCCTCCTGTTATAGCCAAGTTACTGAAGCGACCTGTAAGGCGAAAACTGGCTGTACCTGGCGATCCACCTATTGCGAGGAAAAAACACAGGTCGATTGCTGGAGTGCTTTCCAGAGAGACTCGTGTAGTGCCCTCAAAGACTATGGTTGTTCTTGGAACGGTAGTTACTGCTACAACGCGGCCTATGCGAGTTGTTTAGACTACCTGACACAGGCTACATGTCCGGCAAGTGGGGCTTTGACGTGCTCCTGGGATGGTGTCAGCTGTACCCCCACTATTCAATCTTATACAAGCTCCGGGTGTAGCGCCTTTGTGACGGATGCGACGTGTAACACAAGTCCAGGTTGCCTTTGGAACTGGGCGTTTTTTCGCTGTGAGCCGTTCACGTCAACAACGTCAACATCAACAAGTACAAGTGCTTCGTATGCAACGTGTGAAGAAATCCCAAGAGAGTATGATTGCTATAATAAATCAGGTTGCTACTGGGATTATGCCAGCATCTCTTGCCGAACCTCGTCTGCCCCAGGGACGACATCCACAAACACGGCAACGTCGGCAACATGCAGTACAAATGTGACCGGACCGACTTGTAGCATTTACTCGAACTGTCTGTGGAATGCCTGCACAGGACTGTGTTCTGAGCGACCCTCAACAGCAACATCGTGCAGTAGCTTTGTTACAGATGCGACCTGCAATACCTCCTCCGGCTGTTCCTGGGATTTTTGTACATATACTTGTAAACTCAGCACCAGTACCTCAACATCGACAAGCACGAGTACCAGCACTTCTTGCAGCAGTTACATCACTGATGCGACCTGTAACACAACTTCAGGGTGCTATTGGGACACGGCGACACGCACATGTTTGACATCGACGTCGTCATCATGCAGCTCTTGGATTACAATGCCAGACTGCGACACTCACGGTTGTTACTGGAACGGTGCGACGTGTCAATCAAGTTCTACCTCAACTAGTACAAGCACGAGCACAAATACGAGCTATTGCAGTTCCTATTACACGGATGTAACTTGTAACCCTGTAGGAGGCTGCACGTGGGATTCGGCAACCTATACATGCAAAACATCCACAAGTGGGGGAGGAACATGTAGTGCCGGCACCACAGACGCGACTTGTAATATTTACTACGGTTGTGTTTGGACGGGAACAGGGTGTAAGTCGTGTAGTTATTTTGGTACGCAACCTACCTGTATTGCTTACCCGACGAGATGCAGTTGGAGTGATGCAAACTACTCCTGCGTACCGTACTAAATCCCTTGGGGGAGGCGACGCTTCACTCGCCCCCCCAAACCCCCCTCTCCCTTTTGCCTCAAAGCAGCAGCCTCAGCCACGAGGGCATGTGGGCCTTGCGCCATTCCCCTGCTGCATATTTATTGGCTTCTCCCATGGTGGGGTAAGCGTGGGTTGTACGGAGAATGTTTCGCAGTCCGATTTTATTCTTGATAGCCGTTACAAATTCCAGGAGCATTTCGCTGGCGTGATTGCTTACAATCGTTGCACCGAGGATTTTGTCACTTCCGGGAGCTGTGAGGATTTTGACAAAGCCGTGGGCCTCGTTGTCTGCAAGGGCGCGGTCAAGGTCGTTGATGCTGTACTTTGTAAGTTCGTAGGGAATATGCCCGTGTTGGGCGAGTGTCTCGTTAAGTCCGACGGTGGCCACTTCCGGATCAGTGAAGGTTGTCCAGGGAAGAGCGTCGTAGTTCGCCTTGAACTTCCATACCTTGCCAAAAAGTCCGTTGAGGGCGCAAAGTTCTCCCTGATACCCTGAAGCATGGGTGAGTTGATAGGGACCGGTGACATCCCCGCAAGCGAAGATATTGGGGAATTTCGTCTGCATGAACGCATTTGTTTCGATGGTGTGATCATGGCGCAGCGCGATCCCTAATTCCTCAAGTCCGTAACCGCTTACGTTGGGCTTGCGTCCGATGGCTATTAGAACTTTGTCAAATTCGAGCGCGATTGTTTTTTCACGGTATTCGCAAAGAAGGGTTTGCGTTCCGTTTCTCTTGTGAAACTTCACTGCTCTGTGCTTGGTGAGGATTTTCACTCCTTCGGAGCTTAGCTTCTCTTTCACAAATGCCGAGACGTCTTCATCTTCGATGGTCAAGACCCGCGGAAGCATTTCGACCATCGTAACTTCCGAGCCAAGACGTGTGAAGGCTTGCGCCATCTCGCAACCTATCGGGCCAGCTCCCAGAACAAGGAGGCGTTGCGGGAGTTCTTGCAAGTTCCACAGTGTGTCGGAACTCAGGTAGTCAATTTCTTCCAGGCCGGGAAAGGGAGGAACGAGGGGGCTTGCTCCCGCGGCTATGGTGATGTTGCGCGTGCTGATACGTTTTCCGTCGATGTCGATTTCCCATGGGGAGACGATGCGAGCTTGCCCATGGATACAGTCGACGCCTAGTTTTGTGTAACGTTCGACGGAATCGTGAGGAGCTATTTTGCGGATGGTCTGTTGGACGTGTTCCATGACGTCGGCAAAATCGAAAGTCAGCGCGGAGCCTTTTAGTCCGAACTCTTCAGCCCGTTTTGCATCGTAGACGAGTTTGGCGACCTTCAAGAGAGCCTTGCTGGGGACACAGCCGGTGTTCAGGCATTCGCCTCCCATTTTATCCTTCTCTATAAGAGCAACTTTTGCTTTGGCAGCAGCACAGATGTAGGACGTCACCAAGCCTCCCGCCCCTGCTCCGATGACGACCATGTTGTAGTCGAACTTGCGAGGTTTTTTGTAAGGGCGGAACACTTTCACGGCGTTCAGCATTTGTATCCCCTTCTTGGCGATCAGGGGAAAAATTCCCAGGAGGGTGAACGACAGGATAAGCTCTGGGGAGAAAATATCCCGGACGGATTCAATCTTGCTAAGTTGCAAGCCAGCATTGACATAGACAATCGTCCCAGGCAGCATGCCGAGTTGCGAAATCCAGTAGAAGGTCCAAGAACGAATGGGGGTTACACCTAGAATGAGATTGATGATGAAGAAGGGAAAAATGGGGATCAGGCGTAAAGTGAAAAGGTAGAAAGCGCCGTCCTTCCTGATCCCGTCGTTGATGCCCTTCAAACGGCGTCGGAAGCGGTTTTGGATCCAGTCTCGAAAGAGGAAGCGCGCGAAAAGAAACGATAAAAAAGCTCCGATCGAGCTGGCAAAAGAGACGACGACCGTACCCCAGAGCAGACCAAAAAGAACTCCCCCGGCCAGGGTCATAATCCCAGCACCGGGGATAGCTGTCGCGGTAATTAGCACGTAAAGTGTAAAATACAAGGTTATGGTTTCGAGAAAGTGTTGGTCAAAATAGAGGAGAATCTCGTCGATATTGCTTTTTAGGTAGGAAAGACTTAGATAATTCGCAAATGGCGAGTAAAGCAAGGGTACAAACATGACGGCAAGTAGGAGGATGAGCAGAATTTTTAATACATTCTTTTTGAGCTTCAATGTTTGTAAGTCCTTGAAATCGGGGTTTGGATGAATTCCAATAGGCTTTCAATATCATTGCATATTTCCTGGTGCCAGCTTAGTGTTTTTTTCGGCTTCCTGATCCATCGCATCTTATTGTCGAGTCACCCGCTTTTTTCTTGGGCGCTGGAGAAAAATTTCCCTTTGCATAGTACGGTCGGGCTTAGCTCGGACTTGTTTTTCGTGTGTCTTATCGTGGCAGTCCTCGAATGGGCACGACTGGTAAAAGGCTTTGTCCCTCAGACTCTTGCGTTGGTCGCGAGTTGGGGTGCGACCATTTACTTGCTGCTGTTTCTTGCGGGCAATTTGCGGCTTGCGCAGCATTTTGGGATTCAGACGCGCTGGGAGCACTTCCAGTTTGTGGGAACCTTCGCAGACATCAAAGGAGGGTCAGTCTTCCTGTTGATGGCGAAGGGGACTTGGTGGATCACTTTGCTCGCGACCGCTCTTGGTTTTGCAACGACTCAGTTTTCCCGAAGGTCGCGTTACTCACGATTCTTTGCGTTAGGAACTCCTTGGAAACGCTTTGTTGCCTGGCTGCTCTTGGCTGGACTTTTTGAGGTGGGACACGTTCAAATGCGCAAGCATTTTGGCGTTTATGCCGAGTTGGAGAACAACGTCTTTGCCAATATTTATTATTCATTCCTGGAAGACCGTAAAACGCGGACTTACTATGATGAAATCTCGTCTGGGGAGGTTACGCGCTACCGAGCACGTTATGCACCTCAACGGAGCTGGGACGCTCAAACTATGGAAGCCCCTCTAGCTCAGAACGCGATAGCCACAGGTGACTCAGAATTCCAGACTGAACTGACGGCCTTTATACGTGAAAAGGCGAAACAGGAGGGTCCCTGGAACGTCATCATTGTCATTCAGGAAAGTTTGCGAGCGGATCGTCTTTCCTCCTTCGGACCAGTGTCGGAGCGTTTTGCCAAGCTGACTCCTCATTTCTCCGAGACACTGACGGAGTCCATCACTTTTCAGGAAACGATTGCAACGGGAACGACTACACCGGAAGGGCAGTCAGCAATCCTTTGTTCTCTCTATTCACTTCCTGTTATTCAAATGATCGACAAGCCCCAGCTCGGCAACGTCTGTCTCGGTGATTACTTTGCAAAAAAGGGGTACGAGACCTTTTTCTTCGTAGGCCAAAACGGAGCCATTCATAACCAGCGTCTTTTCCACGAGGCTCACAATACAAAAACGATCGTTGAGGAGAAGGACTTTGACCACACGATCCCCCGTGGAGCATGGGGGGTGAACGACCACTCGTTATTTCAAAAAACCGTTGAGACGCTACAAGGAGCCGAGCAGCCATTTTTCGCAACGGTACTGACCATTTCTTATCACGGGCCTTACACTTTACCTTCCGATTCCCCGTTTCCCATTGATCCTTCTCTGGATGACGAACAGAAGGTCCTTTCCTACGTTGATGCAGCGTGGGGTGACTTTTTCGATAAGATTCGGGCGAGCTTCCCCCACACCCTCGTAGTGATGGTAAGTGACCACGGGATCATCAACGAAGGAGATCTTTTCACCAGCCGCCCCTTCGACTATGAGAACATCAGGCAAGTTTATCGCATTCCGTTCGCCATTTTTGTTCCCGAGCTGCCGGAGCATTTGCAAGGTCATGCTATGTCTCGGCTGACATCCAACGCCGACATTCCCCCTACGCTCCTGTCGCTTTTGGGAGACAAGAAAGTAATGAACAACTTCATGGGCATGGATGCTTTTTCGAGGGATGAGTGGATTGGGATCCGCTGGTTGGGTGAACTTTACCGTCTCTATCCAGGGCAATCACCACGCCTGGAATCGTTACCTGATGCCGAGAAACAGTTTCTTGTCTATTTGATTGAGAATAACTTATTTAAGAGGCTATAGTATTTGGGAAAAAGAATTTGTGGAGAGGACCTTTTTTGAAAAAAAGTTCCCCTCCACTGTCATCCCGCGGCTTGACCGCGGGATCCAACCGGGCAGCCTTCCTCGAAAAGTTGGATCCCGCGGTCAAGCCGCGGGATGACAGACTCGTAAAAGTTTGTCCCCAAATTGATTATCTTGAACACTATAGAAGGCTTCTTAACCCCGTAAAGAACTTCTGCAGTTCCGTTTCAAGAAAGTCGTTCGCGGCATTCTTCGGCTTTTGGGCAAGGCGGATGCTTTCCTCAGCGTGGGCCATAAGGGTGATGCCGATGATGGCAAGACCAACCGCGACGCCACCCCCGATGAGTGCTGTGCGGCCCTTGATCCACGAAGCAGACGTTGAGTTGTATATGTCAACAGCGCCGGAAATATAACGTCCTTCCGATATATTATGGATACCCCAAATTGCCCGAAATGTAGGGGAATAAGCGTAAAGAGAAATGAATCCCACAATTAAACCTGCACCGAGGACCAAAGATCCTGTTACATAGGACGTGCTGCTTTGCACTCGTTCTTCTCGAGCCGTTTCCGCTGCTATTCTTTCACGATCCGCTTTGGGGGGAATCTTGTCGATACACTCAATCATGCGAAGTTTATTGTACTCTTCGTTGTACTTATCGACGAGGGGGCCTTCCTCAGTCTTCCAGCGCATGTGTCCACATGTTTGGGGATGAGCCATCGCATAGTCGAATTTGTCTTTGCGGGCGGAGTCAAATCCGTCGTAGTCGGATACCCACAGCCATTTTTCGTTGCGCACCCGAGACGCGGTCAGGGCAAGCCCTGTTTGCGCTGGCAAAATGCTTCGAAGATCACTTAACAAGATGTCTCTATGTCGCGACACCGATACAGCGAGGGTGAGGCGCCCTGCCGAAAGCGCATTGTCAGTTGCCTGGTGGGACAAGGTCAGATCGGCATCGGGAAGGTCCTTGGCAAGCTGTTTGTATTGAACGAGCATGTCGTAGAATTTCCTGCTGTAGTGGATGGCCTTCTGTTGTTTTGCGAGGGTTTCTAAATGAGCATCACTGGCATCCCCCCGAGGAAAGTCTTTCAAGTCTACTGTGGTCGTCCCCGTTGGCGTGCAGTGTGCTTGGGCTGTTTCTTCGTCGGCACAAATTTTCACGTGTAGGGAGGCGGTCTTTCCCTCCCAAGCTTTCGGATAGCCAGGGTAGGAGGTCATGTGGCCCAGCGTTAGTTGTGTAATGCAATCATCTGCCAGGCACAGAGCTACGAGCGAGTATGTTTTGACAAGATCGGGAGCTGACCACTGGACGCCTAACTCATGCTCACCCTCTCTCGGTGTCGGCATGGGGAAAGTGCTGACGAGGGGAGCTTCCCAGGTTTCGATCTTACTTAGGTCGGGGGTTACCAGTTTAAATTGTGCCCCCTCGACTTGTTCCATCTGCACACGTTCCACTTCCCGCAGCTCGGGGGTTTCTGTCTTAGGTGCCGTGTCTTCAGGTTTTTGTTGTTTGCAGGATGCAAATGGCAACAAAAGAGCAAGACATATAGCTTCTTTTTTCATCTTTCTTCCATCGTGTTGTTCAAAACGATATTTTACCAAAAAAACGGGAAATCGTTCCTAAAGAAACTACTGGGAAGATACGATAATAAATAAAAGTGGTGTTTTATAGGGAACACAATTATGGCGATAGCGAGAGAATGGAATATCGCGATACTATTGACGTTTCTTATGTCTTGTGGGGGAGGGGACTCCGGAGGTGGGGAAGCAGAAACTTCGGCCGCTGTCGAGACGGAACTGACGACTACGACCAGCGTTATCATAACCGGTCAACTTGCTCTGGAAAATCGAGATGAGTCTGCAACTCAAACATTGTTTGAAAACCAGCTTGTTGAGTTGGAAGATGGCAAAGGTCAAGTTGTAGGCCAGGGTTACTCGGATAAGAGCGGAAAATATGCGGTCAATGCAGGAAGCCTTGTGCTCCCAGTCGTGCGAAGTTCGTTAGCTCTTTCAGGAACATCTTACACAATTGTGAGTCTCCTTGATCTGGATGATGAGGGTAAGATCTTCGGTGTAAAGAAGGAAATCGAACTTGACACTTCAAAGGTTGTCGATGGGAAGTATGAGGCGGGTTCAACTCTTTTTGCTGAGGTTGCTGCCATCAAGGGTCGAGTCAAGTTTATCAACCCGGACGGGACCGAAAACACGAAGATTGCAAAAATTGGAACAGATGAACCTATCTCACTAAACAGATTTTTCCGATCCAAAGCATGATGATTGCCAAGGCAACAAATCCGTCAAAGCAGCTCGGAAGTCTTTCCCAACGAACAGCAATTCGTCGAAATTTTCTCTGCAACCATGAAAAGGTTCT
>JACPKR010000061.1 GCA_016186945.1 Deltaproteobacteria bacterium
CTCTTTACCGCGAGGTAGTGGAGAAGATAGGATTAACCTTGTGTATGGGTTCTCACTTACTCCCCGAGTAAGTGGGACCTTCTTCTCTAACTCAATTTTTCAATAAAGATCCCTTAGAGTTCTTTCTATAAAACCTCCCTAAATTTCTGATTCAAACTTGGTACTGAATTCCTAAAAATAGGTTAAAGTGAACTCAAAACTAAAGTCAATTTAATTTGGGAGAAGTACCTTGGCCAAAAAAAGGAAAATGGGACGACCTCCTGCACCCTGGATGTATGATCTTGCGATGGGAAAACATTTGAGAAGTGCTGAAACACTGAATTATGAGGACATTCGAACGCGGTTTAACGTATCGATACCAGCAGTTCGAAATTTCTGTGCGAAACTCAAGATAAAAGGGGAATACTTTTTTGATGGAAAAAATGTTGTGAAAAGATACTCGGCGAAGAAACTTCAACAAGCAGCAAAGGAATATGTGAATCTATACAAATGAAAGTTTCGGGCCAAGAAGATATTAGTGTCTCACCTGTCTCACCTGGGCCCACCACTTCTAAATTTTCCTGAGCACCATTTTTAGGCTGCACTTTTTTCTTTGCGTTCCTGGGATTCTTTCAGACGCTTTGCCGTGTTCAGGGCTGTCACAGCCTTTTCGCGCTCATTGTTGGCAGCATACGCGATCGCTAGATTGTAGTTTAATTTGAGGGAATCGGGGACGAGTGATAGTCCTTGCAAGTATTTTTTGATCGCAAGTCCTAGACGGTTAAGTTTCTTGTAGGCAGCCCCGCTCAGGTTATAGGCATCTTCTATGTCCTGAGCACGTTTGCAATTGATGAGCGACTTACACCACTCCAAAGTTTTTTCATACAAGCCGTTTCTATAGCTAAGAAAGGCAAGCTTCTTTAACACGTCGGGGTCGTCCTTGTATTCACGGTTGACCGTTTCAAACACGTACTCTGCTTTCAGATTTTCGCCCACAGCTATGAGGAATTTTCCCAGCGCATCTCTCGTGTCCCGATTTTTCAGGTAGGGGGCGGATTTTTTATCAAAAAAGCTCCTCAGTGCTTCCTCATCCCCTTCCTCTTTGAGGAACGTGAAGATTTTCTTGAATCCTTCCAGCGAATCATGATCCGCGTCTAGGGCCTTATTCAAATCCTTCCAGCGTTCTTCTCCACTTTTTTCCTTTAGCGTCGCGATCGCTTTGGGAAGGGATTTCTCGAACTCTTGTTTTCCTTGGAAGTATTTCTTATGGAGGCCTTTAATGGGTTTTTCCAAGGCCAGAACCGCTTCGATCATTGCGTGGATTTTCTTAAGGCTTTCGGGTTGATCGACAGGCCAAGCGGCAATGTCTTTTAGGGAGGCTTCCGCTTTCGTGAAAAGGTCACTCGCGTGACCGGACATGAAGGTCATTTTACCCAGGCTTCGCAAGTTAGCTTTGTCGGATTTCTTTTCTGTTCCGACAAGTTTTAGAAGATGCAGTGTCTGAGGCGTGAAGTTGTTAGGGCTTTTGTCAATTTCCGCTGCAATAAGAGGATTCAGAACTTGGGCCCCAAGGGCTTCGTAGTATCTCAGGACTTCGTCATGGTCCCTTTCTTCCTGAGACCACAGTCGCGTGTTGAACAATTGCGCCTGGTTTATAAGTGTCAGAATATCAGCTTTGTTTTTTTTTAGCTCTTCCACCCAGGTGTTAACTTTGTTTTGATTTTCAGGAGAGAACAAAAGGGGACTTGTAGCCGGAAGTTCCAGCTTTTCAAGTTTCTTCGGCTCCAACCAAGTCTGCACCGGGGAGGAGTCGGTTTCAGGGAATTGCTGGTCTCCTTTGTGAACCTCAGTCGCCCGGACAACGTGTTCTTCCATCCCCGACTGCGCAAGGTTAACTTGGGTGACGCCAAGAGAAACAAGTTCAGGCTCAATCTGACCCTCGAAGGTGACACCTTCCAGGGGAGTAGAGTTCTCCGAGGCAAAAAGTTGCTTCCCGGTCCTATTCAGAAGGTCCATTAAGTCGGTAAAACCGTCGCCTACCGCTTCACCCTCATCTAGAGCGAGAGAGTCGGAAAGTTCCTGATTGATATCTGCTGGCAATTTGAAATCATCTTCCGTCAATTCAATGGGAGGGGGACGCTCTTTACGTGGCTCCTCTGGAAATGGGGCCTCCGTAATAGGTCGATCGGGAAGGGGCGCCTCGGTGACGGGGGCCTCCTTAACAACTGACGTCTCCTCCAAAGCTATCTCGGGAAGGGGCGTCTCGGTGACGGGGGTAGGTTCATCGGGTGTCGCTTCAACGGTGGTTTCTTCCGCTCCTTCCGTCTCTTTCTGGCGCAGTTTAGCCTGAACGGTGTCTAACAATCGCAAGAGGAGTGGGGCCAAGCGGGGTTGTTTTCCCATCACCCTCTGTATGTATTGATCGCCTTCCTCAGTCTGTCGCTTTTGTATGAGCCCAAGGCCGAGGAATATGGAACAGATCGGCCCATCAGGGAAGACTGTCATCCCTCGTCGCGCAACATCTATAGCGTTATCAAGCCGCTCGTGAAGCCACAGCAACGCAGCAGCACGCGCGTAGGGCGTAGCGGGCCCAGATTCTCGCGTGAGATCAGAGACGACCATCATATGATGCAAGGCTTCCCTGAGTTCATTCGCAGTAAAGGGAACAAACAGGAAACCATCGAGGCCGAGTTCGAATGCCATCGGTAGGTTTGCAAGTTCCTTGCGATCGATCAAGGCAAAGAACTTGCGATTTTGTCGCTTAGTGGCACTCATCAATTCCAGGAACTGCAAGAAGTTCATGTCGCTGAATACCGAGGAGCAGACAATCAGGTCTACTTCAGCTTTGCTTAGAAAATCAACTGCGTCTCGGCCCGATCGCGTCGCCTCACTTGTTTCGATCCCCATGTTTCCGAGACTGACTTTCATGCTCGATCGCAAGTTCATGGAGTCTATGACGAGGTAGGCCTTTTTCAATCGATTCACGCCATAGATCTCGTCGCCAAGGTTTGCCGGAGGGAAGCCGAAAATCTTGATGGCAATGTCGGGGATGGACATGGCTCGCTGTTGTGCGATGAGGTGCAGTTTGTGAAGCTTGAGGAATTTCTGCACGTCCTCGGCTAAGGCAGGGTCGATAGTCAGAACGTCATTAAAACACTTGTTCGCCTTGTCTGTGTGGCCTAGAAAGGCGTGAAGCCGTCCCGCATCAAAGCAGGGTTGCGCAGCTTTACTGAGACTGAATGCCTTTTCGTAGTAGGTAAGAGCCTTTTCGAGTTGTTTAATAGATTCGTAATGATTCGCTGCGATTTCACTGTGAATAGCGAGATTCGAATAACTTTTCGCAGCAAATCTTTGTTCCCATAGATTCAGAAAATTGTCCAGGAAGCGGTTGGACTTGAAGGGGAAGGGGATAATACCGCTTAGTCCCAACGGGACGCAAGCGTCGATGTATTTGATCTGTTGTTCGCGTGTTGCAATTGCAAAGACGTGGATATTCTTCATTCTTGGATGCTTGCGTAATTCGGTCATGATGTTTTTTAGGGGTATATTGGCAACGTTAAGATCCGAGACGAAGAGAGTGACTTCTTTCCTCGACTCCGCAAAAGCTTGGAAGGCTATCTGTGCATTTCCAGTGGATTTTACAAGCTCGATACCGGTGTGTCTCAAGTCTGTGCCGATCTGATTGCGCAGACTCGGATTGTTGGTAAGTATAACGGCTGTTTTAAGTCGCTTTTCCATAATTTGGGGATCTCGGGGGAGCGACGGTTCCCTCGCCCCCCCAAACCCCCCTCTCCCTAATTTATGAGATCGCCTCAGAAAGGATGATAGCTCAGACCCGCAAGCTTACGAAAAACATTCATCACAATAGGGTCAAAGTCTTTCTCCAGCTGATTCATTGTTTTGATAGCTGTGCGTCTGTCCAGAGCTGGTCTGTCTTGTCGTGACTCGAGATAGTGGACAAACTTGTCGCTGATGGCAACGATAGAGGAGAAGATATGGATCCCGTCAGGATTTTTCTGACTCAAGCGTCCTCTCTTTCCCAAGGGGAATCCGCTGCCTTCAAATTTTTCGTGATGTTCTGCGATGATCTTATGAGCTTCTTTGGGAAAGCGCACCTTGGATTTGTTTTCCAGCTCGACTAGGTGTTCTTCACCAACGGTGGGGTGTGTCTCGTAGATCTTCATCTCAGACGCGGTCAGCGCTTTAACGTTCCAGTTGGGGAGTTCCAGGTGCAGGATGCCGATATCATGAAACATGCTTCCTACCGACAGTTTTTTCAGTTGATCATCGGAAAGTTTCAGTTCTTTTCCAATCGCGAGGGCAATCATAGTTACGAAGGTGAAATGGTCCGCAGCATTGCCGTCAGAAATCATGGACATCACCTCATCCACAATATCTCTAGCTTCAGTCATGCTGGCTAACACATTAGTTGCCAGGCTTTCGATTTCCTGCACTAGTGCTTCGTCGACTTCCTCCATGCAGGTTAAAACTTTATCCGAACATTCTGCAAGTTTCAGATATCCTTTTACAAATGTTTTGTCCCCCCCCGACGCTTCGATCCGTTTTGTACGGGCCATGGTGATATGCTTATGCATCTTCTCTTCATCTTCGTGCAGAATGAGAAGTTTCGAGCTGGATTTGATCTTTTGGGCAATACTGATGAGTTGCTGCTTGCGCTTGAGTTTTTCTGCCCTGTCTAATGCGGGGTTTACAAATTCAAGGATGTGCTCACTCCCCAAGAGCCAAATTCCGAAATTTACGGTTGCAATGTCGAGAGCTTGGAGAAGTCTGAAGTTGATTTCAATGAAGTCTTTAATTTTCTCAGGAGAAACAGTGATGGACGAATCTAATGTCTCCTTTTTGAACACAAATTTCTTACTATCAGTCATCGGTTCCTGCCTAGTCTGGATTGAAAGCTTGTTTTCTTATTGTAACACCGGTTTCTGTTATAATAGTCAGAAAAAGGTTGGCTTGTGGCAAGGAGGTGGTTTGGAGGAAACTGCGCAGCTGGTTCCTCCAAGAAATCCCTTGGCGAAGGAGAGTCCGGTGACCGAAACGTCTGCTGTTTTCAAAAATGCGATTGTGATTGAAGAAAGAACGGATATTCGAACCATTACCAAAGACGCCCTCAAAGAACTAGGCATCAACTCTCTTGCCTTTGACCGAGTCAAGGATGGGTTGACGTATTTAAAAACCGAGGAAAAACCTCCCGACTGGATTCTTAGTTGCGTTCAGACAGCCGATAATTCAAACGTCTTGCAAGTCTTACGTCAAGTTTTGCAAGACAAAAGGTTCCACAAAACAAGAGTCAGCCTGCTTGTTTTTAGGGAGGAATTTAGTTTTCTACCTCTCGCTTTTGAATTGGGCCTGCTCAGCTACCACACCAAGCCTTTCACAAAGGGCGAATTGCTGCAGGAGCTGAAGGAACTTCTTGGGGAGATATCTGCTGACTATTTGCAGCACAGCTTCATTGCAGCGAACTACCTGCGCAAATATCTTTCCGAGCTTGAAGACCCCAAGCCTTTGCTCAAATTGGAAGAGAGTCTTGTCAATTTTTTTCCAGATAAGCCGGAGTTGTTTGTCAAACTTTCCGAGGCCCTCTACCTGGCTGGAGAAACTGAGAAAGCAAAAGCGATCCTTGCCAATACGGACTATCAAAAACATGGAATTCCTGTCATCATTCCGGAGCTTGAGGAAGCGGTTTCAGCGGAAGGTGGAAAGGAGACGCGAAGCAGTTTTTCGACGGCCTACGGAGTGGAATCAGTGATGTGTGTCGACCCTGATGAAGCCATTCATAGGCAAGTTACTAACTGATGTTACGCACTCCGTATATTTCTGCTAAACAATAGGGATGAAAAAACAGGATGTTGAGCTTTACACTGATTATTTGATTAGCAGTTTTGGCCCCACCACGGCAACAGGCTTGTCTTCGATGGTAGATGGTGA
>JACPKR010000063.1 GCA_016186945.1 Deltaproteobacteria bacterium
GTTGAACTGGCAGCATCACGCAATAGACTCTGGTGTTTTTAACCAGCGAGTAGGTCAAAAGATAAATGTTATAGAAAGTACTGTTGCAAGAATTGGTCTTGTCAACTAAATCTTAGCAGACACAGATTTTACGACGGTCCCGACATACCATCGAGAATTTGTTTGCAAAGTTGAAACAATTTCGAGCTTTTGCGACCAGATTTGACAAATTAAAAAGAAATTATGAATCCGTTGTAGCTGTCGTTTGTTCAGAGACTTGGCTAAGGCTGACTACAAATTGAGGACGCGCCGTAGTTAGTTTTTCCCTTGACAACGTTCATGATAATCTCCCAAGATGAATTGTGCTGCGCTTGAGATACTGTCCTCTGATTTTGGGAACTCCATCTTGCGTGAGGTTAGATCAGAGAGGTGGCGAGTTTCAAGGTCCAAGTAAAAAGCACTAGCAGGAGCAATCATGACGATTTTAGGGTACTGTCGGCAGCTGTTAACGAGACATGAACGAATTCGAGATGTTTATCGCCGCTGGGTGAGTCATACCCGATTTTACCCTCCTGAAAAAAGATATGACAAGAGAGTGGCACTGGAGCTTGAAGCACCCGAAGAGGATGTTTCAACTGCCGTTGGTAATTATACTTTCTCATTTCCAAATAAATGCTTACCGGGGATTTACGCGGATATTTATGGCTCTTTCAAACCAAAAGAATATGATACCGTTATTGAGTTATATGCTCCTTCAATCAGGAATGTAATTGAAGTTGGTGGAAATGTTGGAATAGACACAATTCCGTTCTGTGCTAAATTCAAGAATATTATTCATTATTACGTGTTTGAGCCTCATGATTCCTTCCAAAAATTCCTTAAGAAGAACTTAGAAACCAACGGATTTGATCAATTAGTTGAAATCGCTCCGTATTTTGTTTCTAACGTAGCTAATGGTCAACAGAGACTTTACAGACATTTTACCTCGGCTAGTGTGGTACAACCCAATTACAAGTATTTCCCAACCATTGATAGCCAGGATTGTCCGACCGTGACTTTAGATGACTTCATATCCGAAAAGCAAATGTCCTCATTGGATTTTCTAAAAATTGATACGGATGGATGGGATCAGCATGTTCTAGAAGGAGCCAAGAAATCCATCGTCAAGTTTAAGCCACTTATACTTATTGAATATGCAGAACACCTGCTTGTGAAAGCAGGAAATTCAATGGTAAGTCTATCGAAGACTCTGCATGATTTGGGTTATGACCTTTTTGTCGTTTTAGATTTGAATGGCTCACGCATCGTTAATGAGTATCAAAAATTAAGTGAAGTGATTGACCCGAAAGGCTCAGTAGATGTGTTGGCAATTTCTATTAGTAGGTAGGTAATTCAAGCACTTTTTTCTTTCTCATCTTCCAAGAAGTTGGTGTGAGCAGGTTCCCTGCTTTACTAAGACCTTTGCAGATCTTGAGAGTCGTTTTCCCCTCACGCCAGGCTCGATTGATGAAGAGGGCTGCAACTCGAGGTATGACCAGATTTAGTGGGTGAGCGGAATCAGGCGGTGTAACCTCGCCCTCCACTGAATTTGACAATATCTCTTTTTTCGTTTAGGAGACGATCTCTTTGGATTTGCCAAGACCGCTAGAAGTGACTTTTTTTTCCTTTACCGAGAATCGCGGTGGAGCTGATAAAGCTGCATTTCGAATGCGGCAAATAGTTTCTGCTCTTGGAGTGAAAACAAAAGCTGTTGTTATTCGGCCTGAAAACTATTGCAATCAAAAGTCTACAATAGCACCTGCAATTCTTTTTCGCTTTTTCCATCTTTTATCTTGGGTCTACTCATTCTTAATAACGAAACTTATGATTACAAGAAATCATTTCAAACACTCATTAAATCTGTTTGGGACATCCTTTGCAAGGTCGCAAATAAAGAACGCTCAAATGCTTCACATTCACTGGATCAACAATGAAATGATCAAAGTTAAAGACTTTGGTCTGTTTTCGGGAAGATCTGTGATAACCTTACATGATGAATGGTTCTATTGCGGAGCTGAGCATTATGCGATCGAACTTTCTGCCCCGGCTCGTTTTATAGATGGGTATGGTAGGGAAAACAATGATACAATCGGATTTGATCTCAACCGCTATGTTTGGAAAAAAAAGAGACAATCCTATCAAAATCTAAAGAATGTCATATTCACTGTTCCTTCGACATGGATGTTACAAAGGGCCAAATCAAGCCTTTTGTTGAAACACTTCGATATAAGGGTGGTCCCCAACCCTGTAAATACTGATGCCTTCAAAGCTGTGCGAACAAATTCATTCTATCAGAGATATAAAATTGAACCGAATGACTTTATCATTGCGTATTGTCTCGGGTCCTCTAAGTTATCTCATCCAAAGGGTTTTGATCTTCTGAAAAAAGCTCTCAGTCTTTTTGACACTGTTCAAATGAATCGATCGATAAAGTTGGTCATCTTTGGAAAGCCTTTTCCGGTCACAGAATATCCAAATATTCCCTGCTTACATCTTGGGGAAATTTGTGACTATCGTATTTTATCGGAGATCTATTCTGCCGCAACAATAACAGTCGTCCCATCAAGAGCTGAATCGTTTGGTCAGGTTGCAGCTGAAAGCTTGGCTTGTGAAACCCCGGTTGTCGGTTTCGATTACTCCGGAATAAAGGATATCGTAATTCATAAAGAGACAGGGTATCTAGCGGAGCCGTTTAGTCCTGAGTCTCTTTTCGACGGTATTTATTGGTTTTATAAAAAGGATCGAGGGGATCTTCTAAAATATGGGAGAGCGGGGCGCGCTTTTGTCATGGAAAATTTTTCTTCAGCCAAGGTTGGGAAGCAGTTAGTCAGTATCTATGATGAGATCGATGCACGCCGTCGCGATAGTGCTATGCCTAGAAGAGTTCCAAGAAGAGGCGTTGCAAGTGGGACTGCTATAAATAAATAGAGAGATAGAGTAAGTCCAACAGCCCTACCGTTTCGGCCGCAATTCCAAAGTATGGCCAGTGTTGATATTGGAATTAATAGTCCAACAAACCCAAGTTCAAAAAGGGCTGCTCCATAGCCTGACATGATGCGGTTACCTCCTTGGTTAATAATCCAATCGAACTGATTCTTTTGATCAAGGCCGAATTCTGACCATGAATTAGTTCCATGACCTATCGCAAACGGAAGCTGCTTCAAAAAACCGACAATTGAATAAACAATATGCCCTAGTCTTTCTCTTGCGCTTTCATCCTTTATTAACATTTTGAAAGGATCGTCGTATGCGATGCGAAGGAGATAACTTAACCTTGAATGAGAAAAGGACACCAGGGCGAAGTAGACAGAAACCAGTATCCCCGACGTTGCGGCCACAATTTTTAATTTCAAATAACCTCGCTTTCCGCTCGTTATGACCTTGGATGCTAACCAAAGAACCAAACCGATCAGAGCAGTAAATGACTTTGCCAAAAAAATGATTTGAAAAAACAGAAGAGCCTGAAAAAACAGACGCTGCATCTTATCTTTTTCTGTGAGCATATCAAATGAGAAAATCATAAAAAGACATGAAATCCCGTAATATGACGGCTCTGGAGCCAAACCGGTACTCCCCCTGAAGCCTTCTGTTCTGGTGTTGACAACCAGGAAGTCAAAAAGATATGAATTTCCTAGCAACTGCAAAAACCCCACAAGTAAGGTAATCATCGCTGTGGTTTTCAAAACCAATAAGAACAAACGGTTTTCCTTTTCGACCCACATTCCAAAAACCGAAAATAGCAATAGGCACAAATAATTACCGATACTCCTGATATTATATGAATCCAATAGGCAAGAAATCGCAAAAGAATACACAACCACGCCAAGATAAATAAGGTGAAATTGGCTGATCTGTAAAACCCTCAGTCCTTTTCTAGAAATGAAAAAGTAAGTCAATATCCATAGCAAAGCAAATATTGCGGACTCCGGCTGCAAGTCTGAAGACATCAACCTAAATAAAGATATATAAGGATTGCAAACAAAGAAAAGTGCAAGAAATGTCAACCAAGGCAAATAGTCGCCTGAACTTTTCTCCCCAAGGTATGATAGCCTGTTATTCATTTCTCCTTGTCTTTCCTAAAATATTTAAGAAAAAGCAGAGAAAAACAAACAAGGCAAAACCTGCCGCAAACCCTCCTAAAAGGAACTTCCTAAGGTCAGAGGTAGATTCATTTATGTAGTCCGCATTTTGTATAATCGAGCCAGGATCGAAATCCACTTCGTCAAGAAGTGGTATAGCTCGCACATTGCCCCCCCTGGGAAGCTGACTTTGTGATAAAGCTTCCGTATATTTCTTGAAGATCTCATCAAATTTCACATTTGCTAGAGAGAACTCCCTATCTGCCCTGTTGTCTTCGGCAAGAATGCGACTGACCGAATCAATAAGGTCTTTTTCTGTTTTCGGAGTCAAGATTTGCCTGTTGCGTAGAAATTGAATTTGTTCAAATAGAAGACCAGCTTCACTTAACTCTTTCGACACATCGACAATCCTACCCATCCTAATATCAATGTCTTTTTGAATGTTATTATGTTGCATGTCGTATTTCGACTGTAACCCATCTATTTTTAGCGGACTCAGCTCCAATATTTGTCTCTTAATTCTATAATAATCTAACATGTTTTGTATTTTTCGCCCTCGGAACGCTGAGAGCGCCTCGTCATTCGCTGTCTTACTTTCCATGTACCTTTTTTCCAGAACCTTAAACGTATATTCGTTCAAATAGTCTTCTGAGCTAACTATTCTCCTATTATATGATTCGAGCATTCTGTTCAAAGAGCGACACAAAGCGGGTGCCACAACACTCACGGTGTTCGCGTCTCGCGTAATATACTCAAGCTTGAACTTGTTTCCCACATCCACTGCATAAAACAAAAAGGAAAAATTTCTAGCGTAGTTGATCTCGGGACCTGTTCTTGAATATTCTTCGAAGTCTATTTGTATACCTCTAGAGACGATCGACAGTGGGTCTTTGTTGTCATCTACCAATCCACCAAGCATATTGTATAAACTCTGTTTAACACTTGCGTCTGCTGAACCCAAGTCTTCGAAAAAAACTTTGATAAACTCGAGACTTCTTGAGGGCTGGTTGAATAAATCGAAGATGACTTCATTTATATCTTTCGCCTTAGCAAGGGTGCTTGGTAGAGTTTTAGCTTTTGAGAATTGAATACTCGTCTTGAGGCGGTTTGTGTTTTTGTGAGCAACCCATGAAAGGATCGTGCTCAGAAGAATAAGAACTAAAAGGATCCATTTCAGACGATTGAAATACCACCAAACTTCCCCAATTGTCAAAAACTCACCGTTTCCTTGAGAATCCATGACGTTCTCCATCAGTTAACGTTTATTTTTTTAGGAAGCTTTATAAATAGTTAACACTCCGCCAACTGTTGACATCAATGAATACAAAAGCGTGACGATCCCATGCCCCCATCTTGTTGCCAACCTTTGGTATATATGTGTTCTATGTGCTTCGAAAATATTTTCTTTCTTTATAAACCGAATCAGTATGGTAAATGATGTGTCAAAAAGAAAAGGCATATATATCGCCAATGTTGCCAAGGCAGACAAAGTATGACCATTAGAATGAATAATTAAAGGGATTGTCGCAAATAGAAAGCCGAGAAAAAGGCTACCACAGTCTCCCATAAAAACTTTCGCCTTTGGGAAATTAAATGGAAGAAATCCGATCAAACTTCCTGCAATAGCTAACAGCAGAAGACAAATAGTGGTCTCTACATTTGCATAGGCTAGTACAGCCAGCACCGTTGCAAATATGATTCCATTCAATGAAGCCATGCCATTTATGCCGTCCATAAAATTGAAAGTGTTCGTGACCCACATGATCCATAAAACAGTTAAAAACGGAGAGACAGACTCTGGTAAGATCACGCCAAATATTTCCAAGTCTCCCCAAGTTAGACCCCACAAAACCACTACAATTGATAATGTCAATTGAAACAGGAATCTTGTGGTTTTAGAAACACTCCTTCGATCATCTGCTAGTCCAACCGTGGCCAGAATGATCCCACAGATAAGAACTATCACCAACGAATCAGAAATCTTACGATCAATAATAAAAAGCAGGCAAGCCAGATAGGAAGAAACAATAAGGACAAACGAAAGCCCTCCCCCTCTTGGGGTTGGAGTTGAATGAGAACTTCTCTGCCCCGGAGTATCTATAGATAATAATCCGAACTGTAGCAATAAGTAGGTGATTAAGCCAGTGGAAGTGGTAGTTGCGACTAGCGTGTAAACAAGAGACAATTGCAGACTATCCATGGAAAAACTTTCTCATGCTATCTATTGGAGCGACGAGGGCTAGCATGTTGCTGTCGATCCTATGTTTTGACCGCATTGCGAAAGGCCTGAAAAGAGGCTCTAGAAGACGGAGATGTTCTAACGCTGATTTGATCCCTCCTGGTAGTTTCCAATGGAGGGTCTCGGGCATATTTTCGTCATGGGCAGCCAACCACAAATAAGTATAGAACTTGCCAACAGATGTCGGCTGTCCTTCATGGGGTATGAGAATAGGTGTTTCAAGATTACCTCGAACACCCGCTTCTATAAAGCGAACCGCGTTTTCGATAGATAGAAACGTTCGATTATGCTCAAAACTTTCCACAGGTAGAGGCAAATAATAGCGCGCCGCCTTGAATAAATATTTGATGGCCCCACGCATTCCTGCGCCATAAATCGGTGGAAAGCGCAAAATGTTTATATGTATTTGTTGTCGCACTCGCATTAATTCGTCTTCTATCTTTAACTTCATTATCCCATAAGGAGTCAATGGCCTACACATGGAGTCCTCAGATAAAATAGCATTACCAGAGCTCTCTCCGTAAACCTTACAAGTGCTAGCAAATATAATTCTTTTGCATCCAGTCGCTAAGGCAGCGTTTAGGAGATTTAGGGACGTATCGTAAATCGCATTTTTGTAAGCGGACTTATCAATAGAGGAGCTTGGGTTGTGTGCAATGCCTGCAAGGTGTACTATGGTTTCGATTCCATCGAGTCTCTCAGCGAGCTGATGATGATCAAAATAGTTTACCTTTTCAAATCCTGGAAAGTCTCGTCGAGAATATTTTGAAATATCGTAGCCGCCATCTTCCAAATAAGAGCACAAATTTTGACCAAGGAAGCCACTCGCTCCTGTAACTGCAATTTTCCCAAATTTCCGGTTAGAATGCATCCTTCACTGTATCCTCTGCAGTCGTTTGGTGGGAGTGAGAATCCGAGGGCAGTTTATAATCCTCTTCCGTAATTTCCATCAATTGCCTTATTGACGCTTCTTCATCCTGATCCTCGGTGAATCTAAGTAGCTGTCTGACCTGATCTTGGATCTTTTTGGGAGACATCTGAACAGGGGTCGCTACATAGATATTGGAGTGAAGCGTTGTTTTCTCGGCACCGTCAATGATCAACTCTTCATGAAGTTTTTCGCCCGTTCTTAGTCCTATAATATCGATGTCAATGTCATAAAACGGCTCTTTTCCATTCAAATGGATAAGCTGTCTTGCCATGTCATAAATCTTAACAGGATCACCCATATCGAGAACGAATATTTCCCCTCCTTTTGAATCGACAACTGTTTGCAACACCAATCCGACAGCCTCCTCAGCAAGCATAAAAAATCGTGTTACATCCTTATCCGTTACTGTAACGGGACCTCCCGACTTTATTTGCTCCAAAAAAAGAGGAATTACGCTTCCCGAGCTTCCCAGAACATTACCGAACCTTACCGCGGAAAAGCAGCAGTTTCCTGCCTGGGAAAGCTGCATGGACTGAATGAGCAATTCACAACATCGCTTGCTGTGTCCCATGATATTCAAGGATCGAACCGCTTTGTCTGTACTGATCAGTACGACTTTTTCAACTCCAAACATTGCTGCCGCTCGTGCGATCTCATAGGTTCCCTTGACATTATTGCGGATGCCTTCGACGGCGTTTTCTTCGACAATAGGTACATGCTTGTAGGCGGCCGCATGTAGAACAACCGAAGGCCGATACTTTTTAAAAACCTTTTCGACCAGCCCTCTGTTTGTCACGGATCCCAATATAGAAATGATTTCAAGTCTGTTTCCACATAATTTTTCAAGTTTTTGATCAATCAAATAAAGATTGTATTCATTTGAATCCACAATCACTAATCTTTTTAATTTCGACCGTGCGACTTGAGTGCAGATTTCTGAACCAATCGAGCCCCCTCCTCCCGTAACCATCACGGTCCTATCATGCAAATACCTCTCGATAGCCTCATTGCTCGTCGGCTTTGGAACTCGTCTAAGGAGGTCTCGTTCATTAATACTCCGAAGTCGGATGACTTCCTCGCCAAGAGAGTCTTCCATTTCCGGCATAATTAGGGAACGGACATTGGCCTGCTGACACAAGTTGGTGATTTTTCGAGCTGTTTTTCCACCGATGGATCGAATTGCTATGATGACCGTACTAATTTCCAATCGTCCACAAATCTGCTTCAAGTCATCCCCTGATCCCAAAATCTTAAAACCATGAAGCTTCTGGCCCAGTTTTTTTTGGTTATCATCAATAAAGCCAACAATCGAGTAGCCGAATTTCGGATTACCTCTCGCATACCTTGCCAGTATTTCTCCAGCCGATCCGGCACCATAGATTACACATCGGTGCCTCTGCCTTCCCTCTCCGTCCTTCTTTTTCGCAAAATGACTTGCGTATAGTCGCCACGAAAATCGTGTGAATGTTATGGAGACTAAACTGAGAAGCATATGTAGAAAAAAAACGGACCTTGGCAAGCTTAGCTTTGGGGCAAAGATGTACTTCATCGCCAGAAACAACAAGGAACCCGCCACACAAAGTTTAGCCACCAAAATTGCATTTTCATAGTTAGCAAATCTCCAGACTTGCTGATACATTCCTCCCACCAGGAAGACAATTATGTAGCTGACAAGCGCCAGAGGCAGGGAGCTAAGAAAATGGATCTGATAGCTATTTATTAAAAAGTCGTCGAAACGCAGCACGAAGGCAAACCAAAAGCAGAAGCTGAGGAGTACAGCATCTACTCCCAAAAGAATCGCTATCCGCCGAAATTTCCAAATGCTCTTGTTAAGATTGGGGAAAATTAGTTTTTTAGCAAAATCAAAACCAGAAATCCTCAATGGCACTGGAATTTTCTCCAAAAAAGTTGTCAAAATAATTGAAATATCTAAAAATGGTAAATCCTTTCCCTAGTATAGTCAATTTATTAAAAGGTTTTGGCGGGTAATATGGCGCGAGTTGCAGTGTTTTACCAGTTTTTCTATCCAGATGAAATCGTTAGCGCACAGATAAAGACGGATCTTTGTCTTGGATTGAAGGAATTCGGATGGGAAGTTGTCGCATTTTCCAGCAATCGATCCTGTAGAACAAAACGTGCCGCATTTCCTCTTTTCGAAGTTTGGAGAGGTATTGAGATCCACAGGGTTTGGCGACCTGATTTTTCACAGAATTCCGGCCTTGGCCGTATCATAAACGCTCTTTGGATGATTTGCGGGTGGTCTGCTTATGCTATTTCTAACGCTCGTAAATGCGATGTTATGATCGTCGGTACCGAGCCAATTTTTGGTATTATGATTTCCCTTATTTGGAAGTTGGTCAATCCGAAAATCAAGGTGGCAACATGGACGTTTGACCTTTACCCGGAGGCTGCTGTTGCCGATCGCATTCTAAAAGAAACCGGTTTAGTTACGAGAACATTGCGATCGATTCTTACCCGTGTTTACAAGTCGGTTCATCTTGTTGTTAATTTGGGGCCTTGTATGAAAATAAAGCTGGATTCCTATGGCCTTCAGATGAAGCAAGTGACCATTGTTCCCTGGGCTCTTTATGAGCCTGAAAAAGTTGTTTTGATCGATGTCGCTGAACGGGAAAGTGTATTTGGAAAAGCGGAACTTGCTCTTTTGTACTCTGGAAGCTACGGACGCGCTCATTGCATTGATCATATACCTGAACTGGCGAAAACAATTGCTGCCTTTGGCAAAATTGTTTTCAGTGTCGGAGGTCCCTGTAAGAGAGATTTGATTGATGCGCTTGCCAAGTTTCACGTTCAAAACGTCAAAGTTATCGAAATGGCGGACCAATCGAGACTTCTAGAACGCTTGAGTTCGGCTGATATCCATATTGTGAGTTTACGGAGGGAATGGGTGGGTTCTGTTGTCCCATCTAAATTTTTTGGCGCCCTTTCCATAGGAAGGCCTATTCTCTTCATTGGCGACTCAAACTCGTCGCTAGCGATCTGGATCAGGGCTTATAAAATAGGTTGGGTTCTTGGTGCGGATCTAGAGTCGCAAGATGCTCGGTCCTTGATGGCCTTCAGTACACAACCAGCCCAAAAGGAACGAATGTTCGCGCACTGTTTTTCCGTATACAGGAAATATTTTTCTAGAAGAGAGAGTATTATTACCTGGAATTCAGAGCTAAAAAAGCTCTTGGGTTAAGGAAAATTATGAATTCTACTAACCTTGAAGCCTTGAACGGATCTTGAGAACTACTTTCTCAGGTACTATCCAAAAGAACATGCTTTTTATACATGATCGAAGGAATGCGCCGAACCACCACAGAGCCGATTCCAGATTCCAATACGGATACGATGCTCTTCCGAATTCGAGCAGAACCCGGAAAGCATGTTTAGATTGAGTGGAAACCCCTCCCATAGCCATAAAACTAACTATAATTTGACTCATGAAATAAGGAGGACTATTTAGTAGATGTCTGATCAAAATAGCGTAATCCCCCGCTACCCTAAAGCTAGAGTCAAAATAACCAAGGTTATTGAATAAAGCTAGACGATGGAACACGGCCTGATGAGGAATACACATCTGAAACCTGAATCTCTTTTCTATTTTCGCCCAGTCTTCCCCAACCGTGCGCTCAGTGCCGAGCTGGCTCAATAAACATATTTTGCCATAGGCAACAAGTTGCTTTTCGGGAAGGCCTTTGAGAATATCGTTCACATTTTTAAGTACAGCTTCAGAGTAAAACCAATCATCTGATCCCAGAAAATAGACCCACTCCCTAGTTACCTGTCGAATCCCCTTGTTCCAGGCATCATAGATCCCGGTATCTCGTTCTGAAATCCAATAGTGAATCATTTTTTCATAGGCCCTAATAATACCTATGGTTCCATCGGTCGATCCGCCATCTATAATGATGAGCTGCGCCTCGACTATCTGGTTACGAATGCTCTCCAGGCACCTTCCCAGATGGTTCGCAGCATTTAATGTTGAGATGATTATCGATATACTGGCTGCCGGCTTGGCCATTGCTCTTTCGTCCATTTCAAATCCAAATGCAAGGGGTTTTCTTCCCACGATAACTATTCAGGGACTGCAATTCAATCGAATAGTTGTTGACTCCTTCTAATTGATACCTGAAGATAGACAGTAATAATGCCATTATGATTTTCGACTTTTTAAGGTTCTACCAAAAACCTATCCAGGGAACGAAATGGTACAGAAAGTAGCTCTAATTACCGGAATTAACGGTCAAGACGGCGCCTACCTCGCTTCTTTTTTGCTAAAGAAAAACTATAGAGTTCATGGAATCAAGAGACGATCAAGTTCCTTCAACACGCAAAGGGTTGATCACCTTATCGAGGGCAACTACGGAAAAGACGGTCTATTTTCAATGCATTTCGGAGACATGACCGATTCGACTGCACTGATTCGAATCGTTCAAGAGGTACAACCTGATGAAATTTACAACCTAGCAGCCCAAAGTCACGTCAAGGTTAGTTTTGAAACTCCAGAATATACGGCAAACGCTGATGCATTAGGATGCTTGAGAATCCTTGAGGCCATTCGAATTTTAAATTTGATCCCTAAAGTCAGATTCTATCAGGCATCGACCAGCGAAATGTTTGGCAAAGTCCAAGCGATTCCACAGACAGAGCATACCCCTTTTTATCCAAGAAGTCCGTATGGCGTCGCAAAGCTCTTTGCCTACTGGATTACCGTCAACTATCGGGAGGCTTACAATCTTCATGCATCAAATGGCATTCTGTTTAACCATGAGAGCCCCATCAGGGGTGAAACATTTGTAACCCGCAAGATAACACGAGGGGTAGCTCGGATTTGTTTGGGCCTGCAACGTCAAATCGAGGTGGGAAACCTCGATGCAGAGCGTGATTGGGGTCATGCAAAGGAGTATGTCAAAGGAATGTGGCTGATGTTGCAAAAGGAAAAACCAAACGACTATGTGTTAGCTACGGGAAAGACAACGACCGTTCGAGAATTTATACGAATGGCATTTTCTGTTATTGGACGTAACATAGATTTTTCTGGTAATGGGCTTGAAGAAAAAGGAATTTGCACACAGACCGGACAAGTTCTTGTTAAGGTGTCTGCTCAGTATTATCGCCCCACAGAAGTAGACCTCCTTATAGGGGATGCCACCAAAGCTCGAAATCAACTGTCATGGGTCCCAGAGATTTCGCTCAATGACATGTGCAGGGAAATGGTGATTACCGATCTACTTCGCGCCGAAAGGCAGCTGAGCGAAATTCGACGAAATAAATTTTCCATCGAAGAGTTGAGTCTCAATTCGGATGATGCTTACCCTGAAAATATATTAAGTGTTCTAAAGGAACGAGGGATAAAAACGGAAACGGGAGTTGAACTTTAGGTTTTTTTTGGTGCAAATATGATCGAAGAGTTTGTATTTGAAAACAAGCTGTGTGCAATAATCATCAGGTCGCACTTTTCGCACGAAGGAATCAAGTTCTTTACCCCAAACGAATACTCTCAACAGCTTGCCTACATGAAGCGGCCAAGAGGTTACGTGATCGCGCCACATATCCATAATCCAGTAAAGCGTGTGGTAAACTATACAAAGGAAGTTCTTTTTGTCCGCTCCGGGCAGCTACGAGTTGATTTTTATAGAGAATCACAGGAATACATAGAAAGTCGAATTCTCGAAACAGGAGATGTCATTTTTCTCGCTTTTGGCGGGCACGGTTTCGAGATTCTATCTGATGCGGAAATTATTGAGGTAAAACAGGGGCCCTATGCAGGAGAAAATGACAAAACAAGATTTGCACCAGTCGAAAATAGAATGGTCAAAATCGGATCGTCCGCGATTCACTGTACCCGTCAACACCCCTCTCTTTGAGGGGAATGAGAAGCAATTTCTTATGAAATGTATTGAGACGGGTTGGATTTCAAGTGAAGGTCCCTTCGTTGCTCAATTTGAAAGCGAATTTGCAAAATACGTTGGGAGAGAATATGGAATTGCGCTTTCCAACGGAACAGCTGCCTTAGAAGTTGCGATTAAGGCTCTCGATATCAAGCAGGGAGATGAGGTCATTCTACCTACATTTTCAATTATTTCGTGCGCGGGAGCTGTTTTTAAAAGCGGCGCGTATCCAGTCCTCGTTGATTGCGAACCAAGTACTTGGAACATGAATTTAGATGAGGTCGAGGCAAAGATTACACCACAGACAAAGGCGATTTTGGTTGTCCACACCTATGGTTTACCTGTTGATATGGAAAGAGTTCAAAACATTGCCGACCGACATAATCTTCGGATAATAGAAGACGCTGCCGAGATGCATGGACAGGAAATCAGAGGACGTCGGTGCGGCTCCTTCGGTGATCTTAGTGTTTTCAGCTTTTATCCAAACAAACATATCACCACGGGTGAAGGCGGCATGGTCGTTACCAATTGCCCCAAATTAGCTCGACGATGCGCGCAAGCGAGGGACCTATTTTTTGCTCCACCAAGAAGGTTTGTTCATGAAGAACTTGGATGGAACTATCGGATGACAAACATGCAGGCGGCCATTGGTGTTGCCCAACTGGAGAACATCGAAAATGCCATCAGGAAGAAAAGAAAGATCGGTCTGTATTATCATGAATCTCTAAAAGACATCTCTAGCATTGAGATCCCCCGTCAAAGAACAGACTTTAGCGACAATATATATTGGGTTTTTGGAATCATTCTCGGTGGAAAGTATTCCTTTGATGCCTCTTTCGCAATATCGGAACTAGAAAAACGGGGAGTTGGGACCCGTCCTTTTTTTTGGTGCGTTCATGAACAACCAGTATTCCGGAAGATGGGCTTTTACAAGAATGAACATTACCCTGTCGCGGAAAACATGGCAAGGCGTGGTTTCTACCTTCCTAGCGGATTGGGTTTGAAGCCAGAGGAACAAGAATACGTGTGTGGCCAAGTTAAGTCTTTTTTTCGGGCTTCTTAAATGCCTGAAGGGGCGATGGTGGATATTCAAACCTTGGTTTTCGATTTTGATGGGGTTCTCACGGACGATCATGTCTGGGTGAATGCCGACGGGATGGAATTTGTTGCATGCAATCGACGAGATGGCCTTGCCTTCAGCGCTTTCAGAAGAATTGGATATAAAGTCTTTGTTGTATCCACTGAAAAAAACGGATGCGTTAAAGCAAGATGCGAAAAACTCGGCGTTCCCGTCTTTCAAGGTGTTGGGGACAAATTTCAGCAATTAAAATCGATGAGTACTGAATTTGACATTGACCTTCAAACGACACTTTACGTCGGCAACGACCTAAATGACCTTAAGGCGATGCAGGAATGTGGATTTACAGCCTGTCCATCGGATGCCCACCCCATGATCCAAGATCTTGCTAAATATAAATTGAAAACTAAGGGAGGTGAGGGTGTCGCGAGGGAAATACTGGAATCGATATTACACTATGATCTTCTATCTTTAGAATAAAGGAACAATAAGATGTCTATTTTCATTATCGCTGAAATTGGAATCAACCATAATGGGTCGATGGAGAATTGCAAAAAACTAATAGATGTAGCTGCGAATGCAGGATGCAACGCGGTGAAGTTTCAAAAAAGGGACATTGAGCTGGTCTACACGAAGGATTTTCTAGATTCCCCTCGCGATAGTCCCTGGGGCACCAGTCAGAGGGACCAAAAACTTGCCCTTGAATTCGGTAAGGAAGAGTATGACGAGATCAATCGCTATTGTAAAAAATTAAATATCTATTGGTTTGCATCAGCATGGGACATGAATTCCGTCAGTTTTTTAAAGCAATACCCTCTCAAATACAACAAAATAGCTTCTGCAATGGTTCCCTATAAGGAATTTCTTGAGGAAAATGCTAGACTTGGTCGCTATACATTCATATCGACCGGAATGTGCACGATGAGTGATATCGAGCAAGCCGTCTCCATATTTAAAAGCTACCAGTGCCCCTTCGAATTGATGCATTGCGTTTCGACTTACCCACTGAAGCCGCAGCATGCTAACCTAAATTCAATTAAAACGCTGAGAGATCATTTTAACTGTAAGATAGGGTATAGTGGCCATGAGTCTGGTCTTGCCATTTCATACGCCGCTGCAGCTTTGGGGATCACTTCCCTCGAAAGACATATTACGCTCGATCGCTCAATGTACGGTTCAGATCAGTCAGCGTCCATAGAGCCAAATGGACTAAAAATGCTTGTGGACGCTGTCAGGAAAATTGAGCAGGCGATGGGTGACGGTAAAATCGAAATTACTCCTGACGAGATTCCCATCGCAAAAAAATTACGTGCCCATATTCCCAACTATGTCTTAACTTGACTTTCTTTTGACCTGCTTCGCGCCTAGCTTAGCTGCTTTGGTCCTCGAAACTATCACTTATGCCTATAACTTTACCAAGTTCCGAGGAACGCTTCGCCGCGGCAGCGAACTCCAAACTCGCTCTCGCGTCTTCAAAAGTCACTCTTGGCAAAGCTTTGGTGTGAACGCAATCCAGGAAGTGTCGGACTTCCTCGATGAAAGCAAAATTTCGATCTGTTGCGAATTCCTCAACCATCGTTTCTTTTTTTGAATCATCCGCAATTTCCAGTACATTTCTAACAAGGTCCCACTGAATCGAACCCTTTTCGCAAGTGATATTCCAAATCCTTTGTTTCTTTTTTTGAATGAAATCGAGGGAGATTTGAACTGGAAACCGTCGCACTCCGCTGGTATGTTCAGCGAGAATGTAAGCGCAGTCCTCCACATCAAGTTCAAGACTGCTTGAATGGGACGCTACACAATAGACACTATCCGGCTTTCCGAAAAGCTTAACCGCGGCATCCAGTTCATGAATGAAACATAGTAGGACACCACCTCCCAATTCCTTTCTAGCAGCATAGCCTTGCCGGTAGTCCTCGTAGGGGTGAGCATTCGGTAGATATTCGCCAAACTGGAGATGGGCTGCTATTATATTTCCTAATTTCTGGCCTCGTAGGATATCCTCAATTTTCTCGAACGCTGGATGGAAGCGAAGCTGATAACCTACATAGATTAAAGACCCCTTGTCTACAGAATCTTGTAAAGCTTTTAGATCGGAAAGATTGTTAGATAGGGGTTTTTCTATAAAAAGAGGTATATTTTGTTTAGCAATGGGAATGGCATATTCGGCATGAAGGCTTGAAGGATTTGTAAGAAAGACTGCTTCTGGCTGAATATTAATTACATCCTGGACATCAACAAGAGGCTTTATTGAATAAAATTTTTCAGGATCCCCCTCTTCTGCAATCATTCCCTCCTTGATGACGATGTTTCTTTTCTTTTTTCTTAATGCATACAATTCCAGGTCGTCTCCGAGGATCGCTCTCAGATTTCGAGCATGACGCTGACCGACAGATCCCAGTCCGACAATAACAATCTTCATGAAGGATCCCTGTACGATACAGAAAAAGGCGTTTTCTCTCCCTTCTGTATAGAGCAGAGAAGCTTTTCCGCATGAGAAAAACTTTCCTCATAGTCGATATCGACCGACCTTTCACTCACGAAAAAAGGCAAGATGGTTTTTCCATTCATAGAACCGTTCAAAATTGTCGCTGCACGTGTTAAATCCAAATAGCCATTTTGCCAATAGATGCGAGGAAGCACCTGCCGTGGAAGGTTGAAAGGTTCTGGATAATTTGAAAACGAGAGTAGAGGCTTTAGAAAACCCTCCTCGAATCGCCACATTTTGTACGGTGTTTCCTTGGGAGAGGTGACCGATCTCATTGAATCCGCCTCGGGATGAGATTTGAATTCCTCAATTGCCTTCTCTACCAGATCTACATTTCGAATTGGGCAGGTTGGCCTCAAATGAACGATAATCTCGGGAACCGATTGTTCGTGCTCCCCTAGCCAGGTGAGTGTGTGTTTGAATACGTCGATATCTAGACTCAGATCTTCCGAAAATTCCTTCGGTCTATAGAAAGGCACTTCGGCCTTAAATTTTTTGGCAATTTGCGCAATTTCCTCATCATCTGTAGAGACAATAACTCGATTAATATTTTTCACCAAAAATGCTGTTTCAATCGAATGAGCAATCAATGGTTTTCCGGCAAGGAGACGGATGTTCTTTCTCGGAACTCCCTTTGACCCACCGCGTGCAGGAATTAGTGCTAGAACTTTATTTTTTTCTATTTTAAACACCCGTTATTTCCTCAAGCAAATTTATAGTAAAAGAAATATGTCTTTTCGCAAATTTGTTTGGTGAATCCCCAGGGGTAGTCTCAAGCACCCAGGGACCTCTATAGGGAAGATTTAGAAGGCCTCTAAAGCTTTTTCGAAAATTGACGGATCCCTCACCAATGGGAACGTTTCCGCCCATAAAAACTCTGTCTTTTATATGTACCCCGGAAATCCATGGCCCAAGCTGTTTTAATTCCTCATCCAAATTAAATCCAAAGGCTGCCGAGTTCCCGATATCGTAATAGAATCTTAGTGGTACTTCCCAGACCGGTTGAAACAAAAACAGATTCTTATGAGCTGGCAAAGTCGTTTCGAGACAAAGCTCGACATTCATCTCAGCTGCATATTTCAGAGGGACTTCTAAAGAAGACCTCAAAATTGCTGCATCTTCATTGACATGAATTTCCGCATGATCAAAAAGAGGAATCAAAATTCTTTCAATTTCAAGAGACTTACTCCGTTCAATTATCCGCATCAAAATTGAAATATTGGTCTCTCTCTCCTGCTGATTCCTATGAGTAAGGCCGCCAAGTTTGAAGTGATCAACATTTATAGACGGAATCGCAACGCAATGTTCTAACGACCACTGCCGTAGCCGCGAGATTCCAAGATCCGACCAGAAAAGGTGGTTCCTGGTATCTCCCTCAGATAAACGTAATTCCAAACATTGAAATCCAAGTCTTCTGGCCGAACTGAACTCCTTTTCATCTGTGCAGCCCAATCTACCCTGAAGGATACCTATTTTTGGTTTCTGTAATTTCACGGTTTTATTAGATAGGCAGTTGGACGACTACTAAATGGAACTGTTTTGATCTCAATTGCCTTTTCTCTGAAAAACTCATCTACCGCATCAGATTCTCCCCATCCACGCGCGGAATATTCATCTAGGACAATTACACCACCTCTTGACACCACCGGATAAAATTTTTCAAGGGAAACTTTCGTTCCTTCATATGTATCTACATCCAGGTTAAGAAGTGAAATTCGGAATCCAGGATTCCGAATGACGTAATCTCCAGCTGTGGTTAAAAGATCACCAACGACCAACTCAGCCCTTCTGGTCAAACCAAGATCCTCTGCCCTCTGCATAATAGCCTCTTTGCTCGTTCCAGAAAATTCCGCTTCAGTTACAAATGCATCAACACTTTTTTGTTCATATGGTTTGTATGAGTTAGCGAATTCCGAAAATGTATCGAAGCCCACAACCTTTTTAATTGAACCTGGATCGTAAATTGCAAGTAGTTTTAACCAGTAGATAAAGCCCGTTCCCTTAAACACACCACATTCGACAAGATCACCAGGAATATTCTTAGCTAACTGGAACAAATCATACCTGACCAGGAGCTTTCTTATTCTATCTATGTCTGCGGACAAGAGAAGCTCATTATAACTAGACCAGATCTTACTCTCATTCATCCTAGCATTTGACATGCGTCATCACTCCACAACTTGTTTTTCTGCAACGACCAACAACATCCATTCCTTCGAAAATTTAACTACCTTGCTTTTTTTAAAATAGTCGGGAAGCAATTCCAAAATATCCGAAAAAACACGAAAATACGGCCGTGCCCACAAAAAAGGAAGTTGACGAAAATATCTTGACTCCAAAATTGTAAAATCATGTGCCAATACAACATCATCAAGTCCCATTTTTGTGAAGGGCTTGACATGCGTATAATCATCAAAAAAGTTCCGATAGTGAGTGGACCAATCAGGGGTCATAATGATATTAATACCACCAGGTTTTAATAGTCGATAAGATTCTGAAAGCAAGGTATCTGTATCATGAATATGTTCAATTACCGATTTCGAAAACACGACATCAAAGCTTTCATCTTCAAATGGCAACTTCTTTCCGTCAATATCTGCGCATACCGTTTGGGAGGCTAACAAGTGATCGGGATGGTTCGAATTGTCTATTCCTGTAACATTAAGACCACAATTTTTAAATTCCTTCAGAAAGTCTCCCCTCCCACAACCGAGATCAAGGAGACTCTTTAAATTTCTGTCTCTAATGTAGGTTTGATACAGGAACCGACACAACTGAGCCGGGTACTTGGTTTGAGGTCGACGCTCCTTTGTATACCTAACTTTCAAATAGTTACTGACACCTTTGTCTCTCGCCAAAATAGAAACAGATGTTCTACTAGTACTCACGATTTTTCCTTGACTGCCTTGCTCTTGCTTTTAATCGAGGCTAGCAGTTTAAGCACTCTCCCGCAAGCGAATCTAATCGGGTTTCGCAAAGCGTAAACCAACCGGGGCAAGGAGGTGGTTTGGAGGAAACTGCGCAGCTGGTTCCTCCAAGAAATCCTTTGGGGGAGCGACCCTTCGCTTTGCTCAGGGCAGGCTTTTCCCTCGCCCCCCCAACCCCCCCCTCCCTATTTGCCCCAAGTGGCTTACGCATTACCTGGTTTCCGAATTTCTCCCCAAGGACAAACTGCTCTTTAGTCAATAGAGAAAGGTCCCATGAATCATCGAAAGACTACGGCGTTTGGTTTCCCTTCTCCCTCTTCTCTCTCTCTATTTCCTTGAACCTCTCGAGTTGCTCGGAATAGACGCCGCCGGACTTTTCGTAATGCTGTGCCAGGTAGGGGATGGTTAGGGTGAGGAGGATGAGGAGGCCGAGGCTGATGACGAGGAAGATGAGGAACTTTTTGAACGAGTCGGACGTTAAAGCAGCGACGAGTCTTTCGCTGAAGGGCTGCGGGATGGGTCGTCGGATAGGGATCGGTTCTTGCTCTTCCTCCTCAGACGAAGGGACAGGGGCAATGAAAGGTGGTACCAGCTTCGGGCCTGCTTCACCCACAGGTCTTATTTCAAGTTCCTTGCCTTCTTCTCCTGCCTGCGCTTTGAGTAGTTCCTCTAAGGCGGCATGGTGACTTGCTTCCTCTATTTCCTGCTCGAAGACTGATGATTCGGTTTTGTGCGGGTCAAATTGATAGGATGTCAAATGCTTGTGTATCCAATCACCGAGCGCTTGGCCGAGGGCCTCTCTCTTAGGAATTTCTATGTCGGCAAGGATTCCCTCCAAACGCTCTGGGAAAGAAGGGTCATCGGGACTAACAGCAGGACGTGTTCCTGTCACCTTGATCCAAAGGTCCCGGCCCAATATTTTTTGCAGAAGAGGGGACTTGAGGTGAGCAAGTGCAAAGCGCTTAACCTTGTAGGGGCAGGACACTTCAACTGCAAATGGGTGGATTTTGCTCAGACGAGCAGGGCATGAAACCATCGCGAACGATTCGTCGGACGACTTTTCGAAATAAAAGGCGTCCTCGTCCAGAGCTTTCTTCACTGACGGTTCAGAAAGATATTCGCCTGCCAAGGCATCCAGCACCTCTGTCGTCAGTTCCGACATGAAGATCAAATGATGCTCAGGCCCCACCCTTCTAATTTTCTCTGCGTGAATTCCGTCGTCGACTATTATAATGGGAAGTTCCTTGCTAACAACCGCAAGCATCTGCGAAAAATATCCGTTCTCCACACAGAGGTCGGCGTCCATGAAGATGATGTCCGGAGTAAAAAACTTCGGCTCGTACCCAATACTCTTCACGAAGAGCGCAATGCTCACTTCGGCACCCAGCTGCCCCTCGAAGTAGTCGGCTAGAAAATGTTTCCGCACCTTGTCTTTCATCGCGATATAGACCCGATGACCCGCAGAGGGTGCTTTGTTCCGCAAGCCCTTCAGAACCGCCTCGATATGAGCCTGAAACGCCGGCTCGACACGCCAACGCCCCACGACAGCAGTTGAAAAGCGGTACTTCAGTTGTTCATGCTTAACCCCCTCCACAACGAACAGTATATGCGGGACCCGCAATTCCCTCGCCAGATTCCCCACCACTGCCAAGCGGGACCCTACTGCAGGAAATATCTCCGTCTCAATACACATCCGCGTGGGACTCATCCAAATCAAGCGCGCAGGTAAATCCAGCTTCGCAATGCTCTTTAAAGTAATCTGACCGGTCGGCAAAGGAAAAGGTCGCTCCCTGCCAGCACTCGAATAGCCAATCCGAAACACCCACTCGTCCTCAGGAAGATTCAGAGGGATCAAGTCTCGGAAATTCAGACTTGCCGCTAATTCAAGAAGGTCGGCATCATACTTCTCGACAATCAATATAAAGCGTGCCCCCCAAATCTCCGGCAAAGCCCGTATACCAATGATGCTCTCTCGAACCTTTTTATCGTCGCCGCCATCTCCCAGAAGGATGATCGGATATTTCCTTTGCTGCAATTTTTCCCGAAAATTACTGAGAGAACTTGCAATTGTGACTTCCCGCCCCGCCATTTCCAAAGCTCTGACCTTGCGCAAATGGCGGTCCGAAGCGTCCAACTGAAGCCAGATGATCTGTTTTCCCTGCGACACGCGAGTGAAAATCCCTACGAAGTTCGCTATCAGTTAGCGCTTCGGTAGAGCGGAGGGATGAGTTAAGTTTGGCTCCCACTCTTAGAAGGGTGAAATCTTGCTTGAACGCACAACATTCTCCTTAAAATTTCCATTTTCCTAAACTATAAATTCTCATCTATAGTGTTCAAGATAATCAATTTGGGGACAAACTTTTTGAAAAAAGTTATTTCCCCAGCCCCTTTTCAAAAACTTCAATATCTAAAGTTTTTTGGGGGGAGGCGTGGATGGGAACTTTTTTTCAAAAAAGGTCCTCTCCACAAATTCTTTTTCCCAAATACCATAGGGGAAAAAATGTGCGAAAATAGTAAAAGCACTCCCCCTTTCAAGTAAGAGAGACGATTGTGACTAAAATTCCCGGATTTCTGAAGAGACAGTGGCTTTTCACCTTTGTCGCGTTCGCCGTCAGCCTCCCGCTTTTTGCCCTGGATTGTAAAAGCGTCAAGCTGATCACGACTCTTTACCTCCAGACCCATTTTTCCCAGCATGTCCTGGATGAAACAATCAGCGAGCGGACCCTTAAAAATTTCATCACCGCCTGGGACCCGGGGAAAGTCGTTTTTCTGAAGAGTGATGTGGAACGCTTCTTCGCCGATTACAAAAAAAGACTGCCCCAAATGATTGCGCAATCGGACTGTAGCGCGCTTAACGATATCTTCAACATTTACTCCCAACGCTTCGAGGAAGGGTTCAAGGACATCAAACCACTGATTGACTTAAAGCACGACTTTACGCTCGACGAACACATGAACATCGACCGAAAATCACTCGCCTACGTTAACGATCGCAAGGAGCTAAAAGAGCGTTGGCGAACAAGAATCAAATTCCAACACATGCAGCTCAAGGAAACTATCCCCGACGACAAGGAAATCAGAGAAAAGCTATACAAACGCTACGACCTCCAACTCAAACGTCACCACGAAATCAATTCGGACGAAGTCTACGAGATATTCCTCGATTCTGTGGCGACAGCCCTGGATCCTCACTCCGACTATTTCTCGCCTTCCCAGCTGGAAGATTTCCACATCTCAACACGCCTATCGTTGGAAGGTATCGGCGCTCTCCTGCGAAGCGAAGAAGGGATCACTCGCATCCATAGCCTTGTTCCCGGCGGAGCAGCCGAAAAGTCAGGCAAAATCATGGTCGGTGACAAGATCGTCGCCGTTGCTCAGGGAAAAGAAACCCCGGTCGACGTTATCGACATGGACCTTCGCGAGGTTGTCAAACTCATCCGTGGCCCACGGGGGACTGAAGTTCGCCTTACCATCCGAAGAGACGGGTCGGAATTCATCGCCCCTATCATCCGCGAAAAAATCGAACTCAAAGATCGCGCGACAAAGTCAGTCCTCCATGAAGTCCAGGAAATGAAGGCAAGCCCCCAAGGCCCACTCCTCAGAGGGCATGAAAAAACTAGGCATGAAAAAATTGCAAAAACTTACAAAATCGGAGTCATCGACCTTCCCTCCTTTTATATAGACTTCGAGGGAAGGCATGCAAAAAAGGACGACTTTCGAAGCTCCTCCCGCGATATTGCTAAGGAAATCAAGAAACTGGAAGGGCAAAAAGCCGACGCCATCATAGTCGATCTCCGCTCAAACGGAGGAGGCGCCCTTGATGAAGCTATAGACATCGCGGGTCTTTTCCTCGGCCCAGGCCCCATCGTGCAAGTTAAGAAAGCGCAAGGAAACCCCTACATTAACACCTACTCGGGGAAGCAAATCTACCAAGGCCCTCTCATCCTGATGATCAACCAGCAGTCGGCAAGCGCAAGCGAAATTATGGCTGCTGCCATCCAGGATTATGAACGCGGTCTGATCGTCGGAGGTTCCCACACTTTCGGTAAAGGGACCGTGCAAAACGTGAACGACCTCGACCCCAAACTGGGAGCGATCAAAGTGACCATCTCGAAATTCTACCGAGCCTCGGGCGGTTCCACCCAACTCAAAGGGGTAGCGTCCGATATCGTCCTGCCGTCGATCATCGAGCATTACGACATCGGAGAAAAATTCTACGACTACGCCCTGCCGTGGGAGATGATCAAACCCGTCCCCCACCGCAACTTCAATATGATCCGCGGCCACCTTTCGGCCCTACAACTGGCTAGCGCCAAGCGACTGAAAGCTGACGAAGGGTTCGTGAAAATTCAAGAAGCCATCAAGGAATACAAAGAGAAGGAAAAAGAACGCTACCTTGTCGACCTAAAGATAAAGAAGAAAGAAAAAGGCAAAGAAACAGAAAAACTGGAAGCCGAGCTGGAAGAAGATGAAGATGTCGAAACGAAACTGTCTGACGACCTTCACCTTCAAGAAACTCTACGAATCGCCACCGACTACGTCAGGCTTCTTAAAAAAGAAAAGCTAAGTGACCTGGAAATCGTAAGCCTAAAGAAGGAAGCAACGAAAACCGCAGAGAAGAAAAAATCCAGCCCAAGGAAAACCGAGATACCCTTGGATAAACCAGAGTCACCACCCAAGGAACTCATCCACGAAGTCACTCCCTAGCTATAATATTTGAGAAAAAGAATTTGTGGAGAGGACCTTTTTTGAAAAAAAGTTCCCCTCCACGCCTCCCCCCAAAAAACTTTAGATATTGAAATTTTTGACAAGTTCCGCCTTGCCCCGTTCAAATCTAAGAATCTTCTTGCAATGTTCGATCGTGGAAAGGCGATGGGCAATCACAATCACACTCTTCCTGGAAAAGATATTGTCGATTGCTTTCTGCACCAAGCGCTCACTCTCAGGATCCAAAGCTGACGTCGCCTCATCTAATACAACAAGGTCCGGATTGCGTGCCAAGGCACGTGCAAAAACGATAAGCTGCCTTTGTCCAAGTGATAGATTCGAACCGTCTTCCCTCACCCACTCCTCATATTGACCGGGTAGTGATGTCACGAATTCATGAATTCCGACCAAGTTAGCAGCAGCCACGATTCCTTCTCTGTCAAGTTCCGGATGATCCAGGCTGATGTTAAACGCCACAGTCCCGTTAAACAAAACAATATCCTGCGGTACAATGGCGATTCGTTTTCGCAGCTCGAAGGGTTCCAAGTCCGCAAGTTCCCGTCCATCTATGTAAATGTGTCCCCGGTAACCTTCATACTGCTTGGTGAGAAGCTTAACCACCGTCGATTTTCCTGCTCCCGTAGGTCCCACAAGGGCCAAAGACTCTCCTGGCTTCAGCTCGAAGTTAATTCCCTCGAGCGAAAAGTCAGCGCTGTTAGCTGCCCGCTTACGCATCGGGTAGGTGAAATTCACGTCCGAGAACTCGACATGCCCCGCAATATTCGCAAGCTTCCTCTCTCCTCCGATGACTTCACTATGGTCCATCAACTTGAAGATGCGGTCCATCGACGTAAACACGCCCTGCAAGGTCGAAATCGTCTGCCCGAGCTGTTTGAGTGGGTCGAAAATCTGCTGCACGTAACGTACGAACGCCACCACCACCCCTGCCGTTAGTGTGGGATCCGCCCCAAATCGCATGAATATTAACCAGAGAATCATACCAATCGTAACAGACGCTATGCCGTCCAAAACCGAGAAGAGGAATGAATCGAAGACTACCGACACCATCTGCGCATCTCGAAAACGCGCACTTAAGTCCTTGTGCTTCCTGAGAATAGCCCCCTGGGAACCAGTTAGCTTTATCGTGGCCACGCCCTGCAAACTTTCTTGCGTAAACGCATTCAGAAAGGCCAAATTCTTCCTTGCTTCCAGGTAAGAATGTTTTATCTTTTTCGAAAACCAGGCAACGATGACCAACACGAGAGGCAAGCTAAGGGACGCAAGAACTCCCAGGAAGGGATGCAGAACAATCATACCCACGATGCAGCCCAGAAGAACCACTATGTCGACCAAAGACTGCAAGGTTCCCTGAGTCAACGAATCCGACAGTGCGTCAAACTCACTTGTCGTCCTGGTGACTAAAACACCACTCAGATGCCGGTGGTGAAAATGCTGCGACTGTCGCAATAGATGCCTGCTCAACGCACCCCGCAAACTCCTAATCATTCGCTGGACCACAAGAGCTGATCCTATCGCCTGCACCCCGCGAAAAACATATTCCAGAAGGATCAAGCCCAGAAAGATCCCTGAAAAATAAACGAGAGCAGTGATGTCATTGATCATCACACCGTCATCAATCGCATATTTCAAAACGATAGGTTGGAAAAGCTGGACTACAGAAATCAGAGGAATCAGAAATATACTAAGGATCAAAATTCCACGCTGATCACGGACATAAGGCCAGAGCTTCTTTAATTCTTTTAATTCATTTAGAAGTTGCATTTTTTTCCTTTTCGAGGGGAGCGACGGTTTCCTCGCCCCCCTCGATCTTCCCCTCTCCCTTCTTTAAAATGAGGAACTTGTTGCAAGCATGAAGTGAGATGGGCCGGTGGCTCACAAGAATCACGCTGCTCCCCATTTTCCTCAGCTCATCTACCAAACGCTTCTCCGTCTCTTGATCGACAGCTGCTGCCACATCATCTAGCAGTAAGACGGGAGGCTTACGGAGAAACTGCCTCGCCAAGGCGATACGCTGCTTCTGTCCCCCCGATAGACGGACCCCCTTCTCTCCCACGAGAGTTTCCAGCCCCTCATCCATCCTTTGAATTTCCGGAAGAATCTGCGCTCTCCGCAAACTGTCTTCAAGTTCCACCCCGGACACGTCCCTTCCCATCGCAAGATTCTCAGCAATGGAACCCGAGAAGATAAAGGGTGTCTGAAACACCAGGCCCAAGCTCTCCCGCAAGTTCCCCAGTGGGATTTCTAAAATATCCTGCCCCCGAAAAAAGATCGTCCCAGGGGGAGGATCATAGAGGCGTGTCAATAAATGAAGAAGTGTACTCTTTCCCGTTCCAATCGGCCCCGAGATTCCTAGAAACTCACCCTCCTGTAAGTCAAAACTGAGGTCTCGCAAAACCGGCAGCCTTTCGCGCTCATAAGTGAACGTCAGGTTTCGCACAGAAAGGAGAGGCCCCGACTCACCTAGCTGACTCTTCGTCCCTTCTTTTTCCAAAACCGACTTTTCTTTCTCTATTTCCTCCAGCTCGTTCAATCGTTCACCTGCCGACCGGGCACGTTGGTACAAAGCGAGTATGATGCCAATCGCCGTAAGAGGAAAACTGAGCAAGGCAATATAAATGTTGAACGCAAGGATATCTCCCACCGTCAGCTTGTTTTGGATAATCTCTCGGCCCCCATAAAACAGGATCGCAAGGTAGGACAAGCCCGTAAAAAAAGTCGAGAGAGGGAACGTGAACGTACGCACCATGACAAGTTTGATATTGGCATCGTAGACGTCTTGCACCGACCTTGCGATTCGCCGGACGAAACTTTCGACGGCATCGTTAGCCTGGACTATGTCCACATGCCGATATGCCTCCGTTACACTGTGGGTCAGATCGCCCAAGGTCGACTGTTGCAATTTCGAATATTTGTGGAACAGAGGAGAGGCCAGCTTTGCTACGGCAATCATGCAAAAGAGGGGCGCCAGGGAAAGAATAGTCAGCACAGGGTTAACGCGCCACATGTTATAAATCGCAAAACTAAAGAGAAAGAGGAAGTTCACAACCTGCAAGACACCAAATGCAAAGAAGGCTCGCAACTGCGCAACGTCGTTCGCCAGACGGGACACAAGGTCTCCAAGCGTCCGTTTCTGAAAAAAAGGCAGGGGTAAATCGAGAAAATGCGCAAAATAGTGGTCCTTGATTTCCGTCTCAATCTGCCTTCCTGGCCAAAAGAGAAAAAGTCGAGACAGAGCGCGGATGATCATCTGCAAGAAACCTAAGCCTATGATGAGGTAAATGGTCTCTTGAATACTATTCGCTTCTCGAAATTGAAAAAAACCGTCAACTACCCGCTTGGAAAGGTAGGGGATGTAAACCGTCACCCATGTGGTCCCAAGAAGAGCAAGAACTCCCACAAGATACCAAAGCCAATGAGGCACAGCAAAACGCCTGCCGATCTCCCATACCGCCTGCTTAAAAAAAGTGCCTCTCAATACGTTTTTCCTTTTCCTCGGAACTCAGGGAGTCCCAGCCTATAAGAGGAGACAAAAGCCCCTCATCCAAGAGAAACACTTTCCGACAGAGTTTGACAACAAATGAAAGTATATGGGTGGAAAGAAGGGTGCTTTTTCCTTCCGCATGTCTCCTTTGAATCGCTTGCTCCAACGTGTGAATGTGATAGAGGTCAAGTCCGGAAAATGGCTCATCCAAAACTAAGCAAATGGGATCATGCAGGGTGGCAAGAGCAAGTCCTACCCTCTTTTGCATCCCGAAGGAACATACCGCCAGAGGTCTCTTCTGAAATTCCTCGCAATCCCAGAAGGCGAGAGACTCCTTCACCCTCTGCTTTCTATCAGACAACCCATAGAGAGATGAGGCATAGGACAAGATTTCGCAGGCTGTCACCCACTTCGGCAAATGCATGATCTGGGGAAGATACCCAATCTGCCTTTTCAACAGAAATCGCTCCGGAAGGAGCCTCTCACCCCTGAAGAAAACCTCCCCCTCACTCGCGTCCATATTACCCGTGAGAAGCTCGAACAGCGTTGACTTACCCGACCCATTTGCCCCTAAAAAAGCGACTGTCTCGCCATACCCAATACTTATATCCCTCCCCGCAAATACAAAATTCGGAGGAAAAGACTTTTTCAAATACTCTGCCTCTATCAGGGGACTTCCCTCACGCACGATAAAACCTCCCCTCCTGGGACTGATAACCGTAGTACACTATGAGCGGCATCAAAAGTAGAGAAAACCAAGTGGCATAAACTGCCGTCGCCGCAAAAATGCCAGACAAAAAGGTTAGCAGAATCGTCAGAGCCGCTCGTCGGGCATCGATTTGAAATAATGCGAAAGGGACCATCCACACAGGAATGAACGTCACGGCGAACGCTCTCAATCCTTGGTCGAAAAACTGACCCGCGTCACTATTCGCCGCACCTATGCACCAAGCAAAGGCATTACAGACTGCCAGAAGCAACGCAAGGATCGTAGCTGTCAACGTCAAGTTATGCATATAGAGCCTATGAGAGACCCCCAGACTTTTCTCAACCCACCCATATTGAACGTCATCCGAATATTGGAACGCTAAGGCACAAGCCCCCAAGAATCCGACCATAAACGACGAGCCAAAGACTGCCACAAACGGAATTTCCGCTACACCGACAAGAAATGAGATCCCCATAAACAAAAGAGACAAACCCAGGCAAAATTGCGTGATACGGTTCCGAAAAAAGATTTGCCACAGGCGCCATTGAACGAGGGCCAGCAACGGAGAACCCGCAAACATGGAAAGCTTCCCCCCCTCCCTAGCTCCTCGCTCCTTCATAAGCCAGGAACCCAGGCTCACCAGCAGCAAGATGGAGAACACCACGGCCGTCTTGGCTCCCATCCAAGCAACCAGAACAGTGTCCACAAACCACCACAAGGGGCCGTAGACTCCCATGAACAAAAGGAAGACGTGGAACACTCCGAGAACCCTGATTACCCCTGGGCGTTCTCCCAGAATTTCAATCCTGTTGACAAGGCTGCTCGGCATCGCATAGAAAGTCCGGCACCAACGCCCGATCGAAAAAGCTCCTCCAAGGAGGAGGCCCCAAGCGAGGACTTCAGCAAAACGATCACGCATGGCCATCGACAACTTCGCTAGCTCACTATTGAGAAAATCATCGAATATATAGTAAAACAGACCAAGCAATACCAAGCTGCACAAGCCCACAATAAGCTCCCGAATAAAATCGTGACGCAGCCTATGCACAAAACTGAATAGGTGAATTTTTAGAAGAAGCAAGATTCGGAACATGGTGGTTTCTCTGGAAAATGCGAGGCAGAGGGAATCTGCCTCGGAAAGGGAGCCCTTTCACTGAGAGGCAGTAACGGGAAGCTATTCCATCTCAGCCATTTCCATTGGATTAACGGCGACTGCTTTAGGAGCGCGCTTTTTTCTGCGAGAAGCTTTCTTCTTGGCTTTACGCTTTCCTGCTTTAGAAGCTTTCCTGCCAGCTTTTTTACGAGCTTTCTTTGCGGCTTTCTTCTTCTTGGCCTTCCTAGCCTTTTTAGCAGGTTTACGTGCTGCTTTTTTCCTAGAAGCCTTTTTTTTCCTAGAAGCCTTCTTCTTCGCTTTCCTAGCTTTCTTTACCAAAACCATCCTCCTCAAGTTGAAAAGAGTGTTTAAAAAAACCCGACACCGGGATTTGAAGACAATTCTTAAAGACAATTCTTAAAGACAATTTAATCATAACACAACACGAGAAATGCTTTAACAATTTTTAACAACAAAAAAATAATACGTAACCCGTTTATGGCCTCCCCCCAAAAAACTTTAGATTTTGAAGTTTTTGAAAAGGGGCTTGGGGAAAGAACTTTTTTCAAAAAGTTTTTCCCAAAATTGATTATCTTGAATATTACATAGGCTTTGACAGTCAAGGTTTTCGTGGTATCTTGCCCTGTCAAAAATTGCCAAAATTCAACGCTTGGTTCTATGTGATTTACAAAAAAAGAGTTTCCATTGCCGTGCTTTCTGGGTTGCTGGTTGAGATGCTCAATAAGGTAGCCCCGCTGATCATCATTCATTTTGCCCAGAAGCGTTTGGGGATCGAAAAATTCGGTTTTGCTCTGTTCGGGATTTCTGTCATCGAGCTTGTCACGCCTTTCATTGTGTTTGGTTATAATCAGTTTGGCATCCTTGCGGCGGGTAAAAACCAGGTCTCCATGGACCGTCTCATTGGCAATATGTGGTTTTTGAAATGTTTCCATTTTCTTCTACTTCTTGTCTTTTTATTTATGTTTTTCTTTTTTGTTCCCGCTTACCGAAGCTATTTTTCGCTCATAGCAGCGGTGAGTTTTGTCCTTGCCTTCGGTGTCATTGAGTCTATCTGGGTTCAGACAGCAAGTCAGAGGGTCTTCGTTACCAACATCATTGTCGGTCTGTGCCGTTTTGCAGGTGTCATCCTCATTCTCCTTTTTGTGCGTGATCCAGACGATGCCATTCTCTTTGCGATTCTGTCTCTACTTCCCCCCGCGCTGGTCAACCTCCTCTCTGCCATTTACAGTCTGCACCGTTTCGGTATCAGAATGCCCGAGAGGGACCAATGGAAACTCATGTTTCGCAATGCCAGGCCCTTTTCTCTCATTGTACTGTTTGCCATCTGTTTAGAACGAATGGACATTTTTATTGCGGAACATTTTGGGGGTCTAGTCTGGGCAGGACTCTATGCAGGTTGTTCACGCCTGGCACACAGTCTTCAGCAGATTGCGAATACCATCAATACAGCATTTTTTTCCGAAATGATAGCTGTTGACGATAGAAATTCCCTGAGCACTCACATGAAAGTCAGTATCTGGAGCCTTCTTTTTTTCCTATCTCCGATCATCTTTGGCGTCTGGTTTGTGGACGAAGAGATACTCACCTTAATCTTTGGCGATCATTTTAGGCCGGTAGCGAAGCTCCTCGGTTGGCTTTTCCTTTCGGCCTCCTTAAGCCTTGTCATCGTCTCATTCGGAGAGCAGGTTCTCCTTGTCAATCAGCAGACGCGAAAATATTCTAAAGCCCTCTTCCTTGGTCTTGTGAGTGGCTTGTCCCTTTCCTACCTAGGTGGGAAAAGTGGCAACTTGCTGTACATTGCATGGGGCATGTGTGGAGGGAAATTGATCGCTACATTATTAATAGCAAGAGAGTCAAAAAAATACCTGACGGATTTTCCCTGGGGGGCCATCATAAAGGCACTCTCCCCTGGCATGCTCATGGCTTTTTTTCTCAAACTTCTCAAGCTGGACGGACTGGTGCCCAACCTCTCTGTAGGGGCAGCGATTTTTCTCCTCGCTGGGTATTTCTTCAATAGGCAGGAATTTTTGAATGTTTTTCGTATCTACCGTCACATGATGTCAAAGGAAACGACCCCATGATGAACTTGCTACACGCTCCTCTTTTTCCAATCTATCTGCTACTTGTGTCGCTTCCCTTTGGGCCGGCCGTACAGAATTTCATCGCAGGAATCGTGTTTGCACTTCTTTTGTTTCGCTTTGTGAGTCTTCCCAAGGGTGAACGATTTTCGATTCCCCCTACCGTTATGGGAGCGACTCTTGCAGGCCTTACTTATGCAGCTTGGCTGCTGATCAGCACGCTTGTTAACCCTCTGACACACCCCTCCCTTGCAGGCAAATTCACCGGCATTCTTTTCTGGCCACTGCTCCCCCTTCTGTTCGCCAAAACCACCCCGTCCCTTCGTACCGAGCAAATACGGACACTGGGAAAGGTTCTCGCAGTCCTCTCTTTTCTTTGGGGCCTTGTCATGATTTCCCAATCGCTGAGTGGTTGGAGAGTCTCTGGCGCAACCTTTATATTTGATGAACCCCGACCAAGGGGGTTTTACTCCCATCCCCTCACACTGGCTTACACCCTCGTCATTTTCTGGCCCCTTGCTGTCAACTGGATAAAACGAGATCGCTCCCATCTCTGGTCCTGGCTTTTTTTCCTGGGTATCTGCTCGGGCATCATCCTAACCCAGTCTCGTACGGTTCAAATCGTTGCTGTTTTTGCCGGAGCCTATGTGTTTCTCAAACGTAGTACGTGGACATTTAAGGTTGGGACACTTGCCGGTTTGTGTTTGGCCGGCGCACTCCTTTTCTCCACCGACAACGCTCTTACCCGAAAATACCGGGACACCTTCACGGAAAAAGGAGTCGACAAACATAGCAACTATGCCGACGATCGCTTGGCGTTTTGGCATGTACACATGGGAATGATCGGCGAACGTCCCATTCTCGGACATGGGTGGGGCATCGACGACGATTACCGCAGACCTTACTATGCGAAGATTGGATTAATAAACTTCATCAAGCCCTATCCGGCCCATAACACCTATCTTGAAATCCTTACGGAAGGTGGCGTAGTCGCCCTACTCGTCTTTTTCGTGTGGCTTATCTGCTTTCTGGCTTTTTTCGCCCAACTTTCCGAGCCTATAAGAAGCATAGCCTTCCAAACCTTCGCCTGCCTCTTCCTTGCTGCACTGACGCAAAACGCCTTCCAAGACTTCGAAGTCAGATGGGCCCTCACTCTTTTTTGTGTAGGCACCATATTGTCTGCTCGTGAACTTCGTCGCCAATCTGCGTTACAATAATATAGTATTTGGGAAAACGAATTTGTGGAGAGGACCTTTTTTGAAAAAAAGTTCCCCTCCACACCTCCCCCCAAAAAACTTTAGATATTGAAGTTTTGGAAAGGGGCTTGGGGAAATAACTTATGTTTGCCATCTTCCCGGAACTCATCCGTGCCGCTAAGGCTGGTCAGATCGAACAACTTGCCCTTCTCGTTCACCGTTACCACGGAAGCGGAGAACCCCTCAGACTTCGGCCGGAGTGGGAATGCCTCCTTGCCGATGTGGGAATTGCACTGCACTACGACCGTCTTGAACGACACGGTGCCCTACTCGTCAAAGACGAGAAAGGCACGCCCTTTCCCGCTATCCTACTACCGCAGGCGATGGACTGGGTGGAGCAGAAATTCCTCCTTGCCCACCTGCTCGGCCACTTCTTTCTCGACTACCAGGCAAAAATTGCCGCGGGAACGCAACGCACGAGCGGGCTGAGGGAACTTCACTCACCCTACGAACGATACTTACAAGCTAGACATGATTTGCATGCAAGGGACGCGAGAACCGAACTGCAAGCAGACGCCTTTGCTGCAGCCTTTCTCACACCCAAAAGCTGGCTTCAGGAGCTTTCGCAGAAGGAAAAAGAACCCCAGCGTATCGCAGAACATTTCAACGTCTCTATTGCATTCCTCACAAGACGACTGGTCAAGATGCAAACCGCTCAGCGGAAGCCCAATACCGCAAATAAAAATGCATAGGGAGAGGGGGGTTTGGGGGGGCGAGGGAACCGTCGCTCCCCCAATGAATTTTCACTGGAAGAATTTCTCACAGCGTTCTTTAAGAGGACCCTCGCTCAGCGCGCATCTCTGCGCGTAGAATTTGAAGGTCTCCTGTAAGAGGGGGTCTTTGAGTTTTCCCAACGCTTCTTTCACCCGTGCTGCTCGGCTTGCGTTGCGACCTAGAAAACCCTCGGGGAGGGAAAAGGCGAGGTCATAGTATTCCCTCACTATTTTGTGAATCGCATGTGGGTTGTCAGACGCTAGCTCTATAGTCCGAGCCAAGTCGGCTTCTATCCACTGAAGCCGGGTGGAGTTCCCTTTTGCCGATTCTCTCGCCAGGTGCGACCAAATGAGGGCATCTTTATGGTTCCCCTGTTTCTGTTCCAACTGAGCGAGGGAACTTTGGTAGTACCATGGCGTGTCGGTGGTCCGTATTTCTTTCAGAAGTAGGCTGCGGGCATTTTCAAAGTCACCGATGTCACCTAGAAGCCACGCCGCCCCGGACATAACGCTATGCCTCTGAAACTCTGTAGTGGCCTCCCTTTCTGCTCGGGCGACTGCTGTTCTGACGGCCGTCTTTAATGCCTTTGGCAAGGCCTTGTCCGTGGCTATCAGCCTTGTGATCACTAGTTGCGGGTAGACGGCCCAAAGCTGCAAGTCGACAGACGCCTGCCCGCGCGTTCTCACAAATTCCGCCGCACGGATCCAGCGTAGGAACAAGCTATCTCGCTCCTTTTTTTCAAAATGTTTCTGTGCCCATTCCAGGATGGTTTTTGCCTGGTAGGTGACCAGATCACGCGCGGCCCAGATGCTTTCCTCATTATTCAAGACTGTGTGTAAATAGGAGGGTGCCAGCGTCACCGTCCGCTGCCAAAGCCCCACGACGGATGGGTGATATGCTTTGTCCTCCGATGCAACGTCTTCGACAAGCCCCGCGACGAGGAGTGCTTTTTCTTTTGCAAACGATGCAGGTATGAGTTCGATAAGTTTTTCTCTATCGAGGAGCAGAAGGGCCTTCTCCTCATCCTTCATGAAGGGGTGTGTCCAACGGCTATAAGCGAGAAGTTTCCATACTGAAGGGGGGACCTCACCCCCGCTGAGTGCCTGAGCCAATGCCCCTGCAAAACTTCCGCCCTCTTTCAAAGCGAGAGAGAAGGTTTCCGCAAATTCTTCCCAAGAAACGCTTTCTACAACGCGCAGCAATTCGTCTCCCTGGGACGATAAAAGAAGAACCGTGGGGTAACCTGAAACTTTCAAGCGGTCGGACCAGTTCTGAGCGTTTTCCTGGTCTCCGTCCTGGTAGACGCGGATGACGGAAGATGTTAAAGCTGCGAAATCAGGATGGGTGAAAACCTGCGCCTTCAGCTCGTTGCATGGCGGACACCATACAGCCCCCCAGTAAAGCAGGATGGGTTTGTTCTGCGCCTTGGCTTCCGAAAAAGCTTCTGCCGTTGAACCCTTAAACCACAGTTGATCGAAAGCTGGGTCCGCGGAAGCAGTACTGCCCAGCAGGGTGCAAACATACATAGCGAAGAAAATGGTTTTCATGTCGCTCCTCCTTTCTTTAAGGTAATGAAGACGGACGATGCGTATACATATTTCACGATACCCTGTTTTTATGAAGCTTGGCTATTTTTCCACCGAAAGGATCATGGGCCAGGAAGTGCTCGTCTCCCTCTCTGCGGAATTCAATTTGGCAGAAAACGAGAAAATAGGGGATCATTTAGAACGAAGCGTCGATTACGGAATCATTTTGAACATCATCGACGAAACTCTCAGGGATCGAGAAGTGAAACTCATTGAAAACGCCGTGGAGACTGTTGCCGTAGCGATCCTCAAACAATGTCCCCGGATCGAATCACTTTGCCTGACAATTGAAAAACCAATACTCCCTCATGGAATGAGTAAGGGTGCTAAGGTAAGCGTGTCTGAAACGTTCCGACAGGAATATCTATGCTCGTAGTCACACTAGGAGACCCTTACAGCATCAATTGCGAACTGGTGTCCTCCGCGCTCTCGCAAAAAAGCCACACGCTTACACGTTTTGCCATGACAGAAAACGTCATACTTGTGGGAAGTTTCTGGCACTGGAACGATCAAACAAAGGAACTTCGGACACTTCCCCCTCTGAAAAACATTCGCTCCTTGCAAGAAGCTCGCCCGCTTGGCCTGTCGTTCCTTGACATAGGAGGAGAAGAAAGGCGAGCCTCCGAACTTTCTCCGAAAGAACGGGGAGCCATCGCCGTACGTTCCTTGACGGTCCTCGAAACGATCCCCACCGAGAACCATCCTGGACTTAAACTCCTCACTTGCCCCATCGACAAGAAGGCTTGTCATGAGGCTGGCTTTCTTTTTCCAGGACACACGGAATATTGCGAAGCCCTTGGCCGGTCTTCTGCTCTCATGCTTTTAGCGGGTGAGCGTTTGAAAGTTGGCCTCGTTACCAACCACGTAGCCGTCCAAGGTATTTCTCCCGCAATCACGGCTCCACTCATCGTAAAAAAACTGTCTATCCTCTATAAAACGCTCGTGCAACGTTTCAAACTTGAACGTCCCCGCATCGCCGTCTGCGGACTCAACCCCCATTGCAGCGACGGGGGGCTTTTTGGTCATGAGGAGGAGGAAGTGATCGTCCCGGCTCTTGAGAAGTTTCGACAGGACGAGAAACTTTCCCCTGGCACCATTGCAGGCCCTCTCGCTGCCGACACGGTGTTCTACAAAGCGTTATCCGGGCACTTTGATGCTGTCTTGGCCATGTATCACGATCAGGGCCTTGGTCCCTTGAAGACGGTTCATTTCGACGATGCGGTTAACATTTCCTGTGGTCTTCCTTTTCTGCGCCTTTCCCCAGATCACGGTCCGGCACAGGACCTGTTCTTGAAAGGGCTAGCATCGAGACGAAGTTTTGATCTCGCAGTAAAATGGGTCACCCTATGACGGTTTCATCTAACATCATTATAAGGGGAGCCTCTGAGCATAACTTAAAAAACGTCAACTTAGAAATCCCCCGGCAGGCGATCACGGTCATAACCGGTGTAAGCGGATCGGGTAAGAGTTCCCTCGTCTTTGACACGATCCTTGCGGAAGCCCAGAGGCGTTTTTTCTACACACTTTCTCATTACACCAGGCAGTTTTTGGACCTATCGACCAGGCCACACGTCCATGTATTGAAGGGCCTTTCTCCCGCAATTTCCCTCGCACAAGTGGAGACACCGCCGTCTGTAAGAGCCACTGTGGGGACCTTGACGGACCTTTCGGAACTTCTCGGTGTCATGTTTGCGCGGTTTGGAGACAGACACTGCCCCCGTCACGGTTTGCCGACGGAAGCTTTGACGGACGACGAGATCCTACGGTTCATCGAAAGCAAATTCTCGAACAAACTAATAGCCATATGCGCCCCGCTGGTCGAAAAAAAGAAGGGACAGTTTCGAGCACCGTTAACAGCATGGGCTGAGAAAGGCTTTTTAAAAGCTTTTGTCGACGGAGCTACGGTCCCGCTCACTCCCATCCCTGAACTTGAGAAAGAAGGAAAGCACACTATCAAACTCATCGTCGATTTTGTGAGAGTGGGGGAGTCGCAGAAGAATCGCCTCATGAGAAGCCTTAAACTTGCCTTTACGGAAAGCGACGGTTACGCGGAGTGCTTGGTTGCAGATCAGACGGGGACACTAGACCTTAAAAGCGGGGCCATGATCTCATCGAAGGGAGGGTGTGCGACATGCGGGTATAGTTGGCCTGAACTAGATTCCCGCTACTTCTCTTCAAACTCGCTGGGCCGATGTTTGGAATGCGATGGCTTGGGGACTCTCGTCTCAGACGAGGAGGAGAATCGGGTAACTGAACTTTGTAAAGAATGCATGGGAACAGGTTTAGACGTACGCCTTTCTGCTATCACTTTGGGGGCTATGTCCCCGCTTCAACTTTCCCTAATGCCGCTGCAGAACCTGGAAGTTTTCTTCAAAACTCTCAACCAAAGATCCCTTGCCAAAAATCCTGCCTTTCTGCGAGTCATTGGGGAAGCCTTGAGTCTTTGCGAGAGAATCAATCGTGTCGGTCTTGGTTATTTGCACCTGGCACGTCGGGTGCGTTCCTTGTCAGGAGGCGAAGCAGGCCGCCTAAAACTCACAGGCATCCTTTCGGAAAGCCTTAGAGGAGTTCTCTTTGTCCTGGATGAACCGAGCCAGGGGCTGCACCCGAATGAAATAGACAAACTGGTTCAAAATTTGGTCCACCTGAAGTCACTTGGCAACACGATCCTTGTTGTCGATCACGATGAGTTCCTTATTCGACATGCTGACCTCATCGTGGAACTGGGACCAGGGGGAGGAGCGAAGGGTGGGCAGATTGTTGCGAAGTATGCGCCCAAGGACGCACCTGCTTTTGTAAGAGAGTCGCTCACTGCTGCGTACTTGGAAAAAGCCTTAAAGCTGCCACTTCCGGAACGGACAACAAACGTAAACGACTCGTGGATTCACCTTCGGGGCGCCTCCCTTCACAATCTTCAACTTGACTCTGTAAAATTTCGACGCCCTGCGTTCAACGTCGTATGCGGAGTTTCGGGAGCGGGGAAAAGCTCACTGGTCATCCACACTTTGTTCAAGAACATTAAAGCGCAAATGGATGTACAGGGAAAACGAAAGATCCCCCCTCTTTCTCATGTGCAGTCGTTATCGGGAGGCGACGGTTTTGAAAAGGTTGAGCTTATCGACCGCCGCCCCTTGGCAAAAAGCAGTGTCAGCATGCCTGTAACTTACCTCGGGGTCTTTTCTCACATACGCGAACTCTATGCCAAGCTTCCCGACGCACAGATTCGTGGGTTGACCGCACGATCCTTCTCAGTTCAAGTCCCAGGCGGGCGCTGTGAGGAATGTCGGGGCAGGGGAGAAATCCTCCTCAGTATGAAATTCCTGGCAGACGCCCGTGTACGTTGCGAGGTCTGTGGGAGCAAGCGTTACCGAGACGAGGTGCTTGATGTCACGTACAAGGGCCTTTCCATCGCTGATGTTCTTGATTTGACCATTGAAGAAGCATGTGATCATTTCAAGTATCAGAAGCTCATAACGAGGAAACTTCAGCCTGCCGTCGAACTTGGTCTGGGCTACCTGAAACTAGGGCAGACAACCCTCTCGCTGTCCGGAGGAGAGAACCAGAGGTTGAAGCTTCTGCCTTACATGGTGGGAAACCAGCAAGCACCAAGCCTTCTGGTGTTGGATGAGCCGACACGTGGCCTGCATTTTGCCGATGTAGAAGCTCTGCTCAAAATACTTCATAAACTTGTCGATGACGGAACCACCATCGTTTGCATCGAGCATAGTCCTGATGTTATTGCCCACGCAGACTGGGTTGTCGAACTCGGCCCAGGCGCCGCTTCTGAAGGGGGCAGACTTGTTTTTGAAGGTGATGTCGCA
>JACPKR010000067.1:0-64061 GCA_016186945.1 Deltaproteobacteria bacterium
GAGGGAGAGGCTGCGGTTAGATCCCGCGGTCAAGCCGCGGGATGACAGACCCGTAAAAGTTTGTCCCCAAGTTGATTATCTTGAATACTATAATCCTTTTAATTTTTGGAGGTTTAAATGGAACTCGCAGAAGAAGCAAGCTTTGCAGAAGCATCGACAAAGGCTAAACGCGGCCCTAACATTTTCGTGATCGGAATGGCGATGTTCTCCATGTTTTTCGGATCAGGAAACGTTACGTTCCCCGTGGTAATTGGCCAAGTGGCGCAAAACCAGTCTATCTATGCCCTTCTAGGTCTGATGCTCACTGCCGTCCTTGTGCCTTTTGCGGGTCTCGTGACTATGTCGCTTTATGACGGAAATTACTTCAAATTTTTCGAGCGTCTGGGGAAAATGCCAGCCTGGGCCATCATCATAGCGATTATGGGACTGATTGGCCCTCTGGCTATTATTCCACGGTGTATCGTCATTTCCCATTCGAGTATTTCCACCTTCTTTGAGGTCGGAGATCTCTTCACTTTTAGCCTTGTAAGCTGTGTAATCATTTATCTTTTGACGTATCGAAGGAGCCGCATACTCGACATACTAGGTTACTTCCTGACTCCTGTGCTTCTCCTTTCACTTTTCTCGATTATTTATATGGGCCTGATCGACCCACAACAATTGAGCGTAAACGAGGCTTCCGGTTCATCGCTGTTCCTTTATGGCCTTCTGGAAGGCTATAACACGCTCGATCTTTTCGGGTCCTTCATGTTTTCGGGTGTGGTCATGATGGGGATCAGAAACGCCCTCGGTGAGTCCTACTACTCTGACACAAAAAAACTACTTTCTGTGAATTTCAAGTCAAGTTTTGTAGGTATTTTCCTACTTGCGGCCATTTACGCAGGTATGTGCTTTGTAGCAGCCTTTCACGGGCAGGAGATGGGAGATGTTTCGGCCGACAAACTTCTAAGTTTGCTGACCCTTAAGCTCATGGGACCAAGTGCAGGGATTGTTGTCAGTGTCGCGGTTTCCTTTGCTTGCCTGACCACTGCACTTTCCCTTGCTCTGATCTTCGCGGAATTTTTGTCAGAGCGTGTTTTAAGAAAGAAGATAAGCTACCGAGCTGCGTTGATGGCGACACTTGCCATCTCGCTCCCGATTTCGACCTTACAGTTTACGGGGATTCAAAGCTTTCTTGTCCCCATCATGAAGGTGGTCTTACCGGCTCTGGTCGTCTTGACCGTGCTTAACTTTGGGCACAAAGTTTGGGGATGGACAACAGTTAAGGCTCCGGTCTTGATCGTGTTCCTCGGGTCACTTGCCTACTATTTGTTTGTGTAAATATTCTCTTTGGTATCGACAGGTTCTTCGCCAGTTTGGATGACAAAATGGGTTCCGAAGAACTTGTTGATATAGGGAAGAGTGTCCTGAAAATTCTTACTGACCCCCTTAAGGTTGACGACATCCCACTGAAGATCCTTGTGGTCTTCAAGGTCGCTAGGCTCCGTGTAAAGGAGGACAGAAGTCTCTCCAATCTTTCCGACCTTGTACCAACGGGAGCCACTATCGAAGATTCTTGTCATGTTTCTATAGTATTCAAGATAATCAATTTTGGGAAAAACTTTTACGGGTCTGTCATCCCGTGTCATCCCGCGGCTTGACCGCGGGATCTAACCGCAGCCTCTCCCTCGAAAAAGTTGGATCCCGCGGTCGAGCCGCGGGATGACACTGGAGGGGAACTTTTTTTCAAAAAAGGTACTCTCCACAAATTCTTTTTCTCAAATACTATATCTTATCACTTTTGACAGCGATGAAAACGATCCTTGACCCTGCCGCAGTCCGGGCAGACATCGATGACGTCTTCGTCCATCCTTTTACGAAGGCGTGCAGATGGGTTCTTACCCGAAATTCCTAGCACGCGCCGTACCAGTTTGACAGTAAGGTAGGCGATGAATAGGATGACGAGGATTCTTAATATGATGCGAATGAGCATAGTTTCCTTTCAAATACTTCCCCCCACCGTCTCCCTCTCTTTGCGCAACATTGACGTCAGTAGAGCAAGGGCAATGAGTAAGACCAGACCAGTCATCCAGCCTAACATTTTAAGCAATTCTCTTGGGGAAGAAGGTATACCGAGAATATTGACTTGAACAGTTTGGCCTTTCTTAATGCCTTCACCTTTTATCCCCGCGTAACGACCACCTGCCAACATAGGTGGCAGTCCGCTTTCAAACCCTGTCGCACGAAACGCCAGGAGATCGACCTGAGTTGTTGCAATAAAAAGCTGAGCCATATCATAGGAAGGAACGAGCGTCAGTGACGCTTCGCCTTTTCCCTTTGTAGGGACTTTGAAGTTTATACCTAAGAGAGTCAGGCCGGAGGGAAAGTTTTTCCGCACTCCAAGTCTGCCGTCCGGAAACAGTTGAAGCTCTTCATTTTGCAACCCTTCTCCGGCCTGAAAATCAACCGTTTCCTGTGGGAGGCGCACAGCCAGATCGAACGAAGCCTCCCCGCCCGTCTGATTAGAAACCGCAAAGTAGTAGGATCCCCATATGTTCTCTATGTCAGCTTGCAAGATGATAATGTGACTCCCTGCAAGCTTTATGGTGCCTTGTTCTAGGGCTGAAATCTGTCGCTCGGCCATCATCTGCGGGTAGGCGTGTAGCTTGGCGCTTAGGAATAACTGTAGCAGGATCCAAAACAATTTCATTTCTAGGCTCCCTTTTCCCTCACTCCGTCCATCTGTCTAGCGATATCGGCATAGCGATTGAATAGGAAGTTTTGACGCTGTAACCACACTCTTTCCGATATTTCTCTTTTTTTCGCTCGAGCCTCCTCAAGAAGATATTCTCTAAGAATCGACGTCTTCACCACCTTCAATTTGGCAAGGTCTCGTATCGTCGATGTAAAAGAAAGGATGCCACCCGATCCTAGGAAAAAAGGAGAAATCAAGACGGCAAGCAGCATGAGAGATGTCAATATGCAAAGAAGAACGATCATCTTGCCTTCCGTAGGGAATTCAATTCGGCTTCCCATTCCTTTCTAATGTCATCTGTAAGACGAACCCCCTGCCCTAGGTTTGTGCTTTGCCTTCGCAAGGCCCCCCTCCCCAGAAGAAACAGTCCGAGCACGGCAATCCCCAAAGGGAAAAGCCACGCGATCCAGTGAAAGCCTTCGACCGGGGGTGTCCTCAGAATCCACAGTCCATAGCGATCTTTGAAGAAGGTCATGATTTCATCTTGAGATTTGCCTTCGCGGATTTGTTCAATGACCGCGGATTTAATCTGCTGGGAGAATGGTGTTTCCGACTGCAACACACTCAAGCCCGTGCATGTCGGACAACGCAATTCATTCGTAAGGTCTTTAAAAAGAGTTTTCTCTTCCTGCGTCAATGTCTCAACACTGTGACTAATTTCCAAAGGACTTTGCCCCCGAGATGGCAGGCTGGAGACCACTAAGAAAGGAACCAAGAAGAATCGCCTCATGCTGGTATGCCCTCCTCACGTTTCCAGGAGGTCCTCCCTCCGTAAATGACGTGACCCAGCAGTGACAGAATCCCACCGAATACCATGAGAAAAACACTTATCCATACAAACTTGACCGTTGGGTTGATGTGAATTTGAAAGGTCGCCTCATCCCCGGTCTGGGCAAAATCAGAGAGCACGATATAAATGTCTTCCCAAAATCCATCGCGCAGACCGACTTCATGAAGCATCTCCGGTTTCGTCGGATATTTCGCTCGCGCGGGGCTGATGACTCCCATGGGAACTCCATTTTTTGCGAGGTGCAACGGTGCGTTGTAAAGTTCAGCGTTCTCCTGCTGCTCAATAGCGATTCCAGGAAAGGTGAAGACCCACCCCTGAAACTGCGTCTGTTCCCCGCTTTTCAAAGTGACGAGCGTGTCGACACCTCGGTAATTTCCCAAAAACCCCAAGATCGCTACGAATACCCCCATGTGCGCAAAGAAGGACCCCCAATAAGGGAGCTGCTTGAGAACTGAAGTTCGCACCGCACGTGCTTTCACCCAAGCCTGGTAAGCTAAACATAGCCCCCCCCAGAAACAGAGAAAAATACCAACAAGCTGCAGGGCAAACGCATAGCCAGACGAACGAAAAACATCTGCCAAAAACGAAAATACAAAGGTTAAAAGTAATGCGCCAAGGGATGCAATGAACTGTAGCTTTTTACCACCTAACATTTTATCCGACTGGTAACGAAGAAGGTTTCCTACAGTAATAGCAGCGATGGAGCTAAAACCGATGTAAGGCGCGAAGGTGTTAAAATAGGGTGCCTGAACGTTGAAACGCTGCCCTGTCACCAGCTCCGACAGAATGGGATATAGGGTGCCGACCACAATAATGACACCGAAAGTTCCCAGAATGAACTGAGTCAAAAGAAGGGCTGACTCTCGGGAAATGCCCCAAGCTTTCTTTACCCTGTGAGGAAGGATCAAAGGCGCCCTAAATCCGTAAAGAAAAATCGCAAACAACACCATCGCTCCTAAGAACCCGAGATACGCTGGCCCAATAGGCGACTGCGCAAAGGAATGTACGGAACTGATGATGCCTGATCGAGTGATAAAGGTGCCAAAAAACCCGAAAAAGAAAGCCAGGAAAGAAAGGACAAGACTCAGGCGTTTCAATTGCCCTAACTTGTCCTGCACCAGTAGGGAATGAAGCAGGGCAGTAAGGAAAATCCAAGGCATAAAGCTCGAGTTTTCCACCGGGTCCCAGGCCCAATAACCGGCCCACCCCAACTCTACGTAGGCCCAACGTCCGCCGAGAAAAACACCAACCGTGAGAAATGACCAGGCAAGAAGTGCCCAGTTCCTAACTGTTCGTAACCAGGCGCCTGTAATGTCGCCATAAGCAAGTGCAGCGACGGAATAGGCGAAAGGAATCGCACTCAGCGTGTACCCACAAAAAAGCGAAGGAGGATGGAAAACCATGTAAGGATTCTGTAGCAGTGCGTTCATCCCCAACCCATCCTGAGGCGCCGGAAACTGCACAAGGAACGGGTCGCAATATGTCAGGGCAAGGTAGTACATCCACGCGAGAACGCTGTGCAAGGTCGCACTTACGTACGGCATGAAATGCTCGTTGTCCCTAATGAAACTTAAGTGCGCAATCAAGGAAAATAGAGTTAGAAGCAAAGTCCATAGAAAATGGGAACCTTCCAAGGCAGACCAGAAAGCCGAAAGCGTATAACGCAGCGGCAGATCGTTACTCGAATTGCGAAATACGTAGGCAAGGGAATAGTCTCGGTTGAAAAAGAACGCCCACAAGAGAAGCGCAGCACCCAGCGTTAAAAAGAAGCCAGACACCGCCGCAACTACGGAAGCACGAAAAAGGCGGCGATGACGAAGGGAAGCCGCTAGCAGGCTTGTGACCACGCCGTATAAACTGCAGAGAAAGGCAAGTAAGAGTAGATAATAACCATAATCCGCTAGCATGGGGGCTGGGACCTTTGCTAAGTTGCTGGAAAGTTAGCAGCAAGGAAAAGGGGTTTGGAGGAAACCAGCTGCGCAGTTTTCCCTCAAATCACCTCCTTGCCTGATCAAAGACATTAACATTAAGAGACCAATAGACAAGTGACAAGGGCAAATCCTCATCAGAAAGTCTACATCAAGACACTTGGATGCAAAGTAAATTCCTTTGATTCCCAAGTTTTGGAACATCGTTTCAGGTCACAGGGATACTCAATAAGTACCAACGCTGCGGACGCGGATATCCAGGTAATCAACAGTTGTAGTGTGACCGCGGCCGCTGAACGAGAAACCCGGTATTTGCTGAGACATTTCCGGCGGGAAAATCCCCAGGGAAAACGTATCGTCACGGGATGCTATGCTCAGATTGACTCAGCTGGTCTAGCAAAGTTGGAGGACGTCGACTTTGTCATCCCCAATGAATCCAAGACCGATTTGGTGGCTATTTTGGGGGACAAACTATCTGCGTCGGATCCTTCCAAACTGCCTGAAAACACGCGCCCCGTTGAGGGGAACCGACAATCACAGTTCAAAACAGGCATCACCCTTTTCGATCATGCCTTATCGGACCGCACCCGAGCATTCCTCAAAGTCCAGGACGGATGCAATGGCTTTTGCGCATACTGTCAGATTCCCTACGCACGGGGTGCCAGTGTGAGCGTACCTGAAAAAGATGTGCTGGAGAAAGTTCATCACTTATTAAACGAGGGAGTTCCAGAAATCGTCGTAACCGGAATTCATGTGGGAGACTACGGTCGGGACTTTGAGAATGTGGAAGAAGAACCTTTTGTAACGCTCATCGAAAAAATACTTGCAGAGGGCAAATTGAAGCGTCTCCGCATTTCCTCGCTTGAGCCTTCCGAAGTCAGCGTTTCACTTCTCCGCTTGTTGAAAAAGCATGAAGACCGTGTGTGCGATCACTTCCACCTCCCGCTCCAATCCGGAGACAACCGTATTCTGCGCCTGATGAGAAGGACTTACACCCGAGAGGAATACCTAGGAAAGGTGAACGTCATTCGAGAGTTTTTCCCCCATGCTCATATAAGTGCCGATGTCATAGTCGGGTTTCCACAGGAAGGAGATGAAGAGTTTCAAGAAACGGTCTCTTTCATTAACGAATTACGCCTGGGTTCACTTCATGTCTTCCCGTACTCCAAACGGCCCAACACATTAGCACAAAAACTTCCCGGCCATGTCCCTGTTGAGGCAATCAAGGAACGCGCCAAAGTCCTACGTCAACTCTCAGGCGAACTTTACTACCGATTTTCTTCCCAGTTTGTGGGCGAGAGACTGTCCATCCTGTGGGAACAGCAAAGAGACAAGGAAGGACGCTTATTAGGTAAAAGCCGCAATTACCTTTCTATCTGTGCCCCAAGGGGGAAGAAGGAACCTACACCGGGAACAATAAGCTTAGGGCGGATGAAAGGGTTTGTGGATGGGAAGACTCTTCTTGCGATATAAGTAACGCGTAAGCCACTTGGGGCAAAAAGGGAGAGGGGGGTTTGGGGGGGCGAGTGAAGCGTCGCCTCCCCCGGAATTCATGGAGGAACCAGCTGCGCAGTTTCCTCCAAACCACCTCCTTGCCTCAAGTGGCTATGGATTTCTACGATCTCGTATTTTCTTTTCAACCTCCGCGGCGACAGTCTCACCTATTTGCTCAACAAGCTCTTGCTCAATCACAAGCTCTTCCATGTTATAAACGGAGCGGAGGTTAGGCCGTACATTCCCCGCAAAGGCCACTTCGGAACTTTCATCGAGGCCACGAACACCCATCACGGTTGATCGCGCACGAATATTAGCTGGGTCATCTTCTTCTCTTTTCTGTTTGACTGCGTTTCGTAAGGCCTGGGCCAATGTCGTATCCTCTTCTCCACTTGCTTTTGCTTGCACATGCAGAAAGAGGACGTAGCCGCTTTTCCCGTTCGCTAAATTGACTTTCCAATATAGACCTTCCCTATCTCCAGCATCGAGGGTCTGTCCTTTTTTCAGCTTTTCGATAACTGCCGATTTTTTAGTTGCCTCTGCGTACACTTCCGTATCTTTTTTCGCCTCCACGCTTTTGCCATAACTTGCACTGCCTAAAAAAAGCAGGGCGAACGCAAAAGGGATCGCGCTTTTTATCATCGTCATAACTTGGCTCCTTTGCTGATTCCCAGAGATCCTTCCGCCTGTTACAATGACTCGGCATTTTGTGTCTTGATCTTGAATCAGCGGGCTTTTTGCCGTAATCATTTCAAGTTACGAATCTTTTGGGGAGGGGTTTTTTGCAGCACGAATGGATGATATACGGAGCGACAGCCTTTTCAGGAAAGAAACTTCTTACCGAAGCCTTACGCTTGGGGCAACGCCCGATTCTGGCATCTGGGCAGGGGCAGGAGCTATGCGACTTAGCCATGCAAACCCAGCTGCCGTGTAGAATTCTCCCGTTAACAGAGCCAGATACGGTACTTCGATATTTACGCGATATTAAGGTGGTCGTTCTGTGCGAGGATTTGGAGAAGGCGGAACATATTCAGCTGTTGAAAGCTTGTCTTAAATTGCAGGTTCACTACTTTGACACGACAAACGATCTTTTTTCCTTCGAAAGGGTCCAAAGTTTTGCTGAAAAGTTCCAGATTGCTGGACTGTCATTGCTTCCAGGCTTACACCCGACTGTGATTTTGAGTGACTTCGTTGCAGCGACATTGAAGTCCCAACTTAAGGACGCCAATACCCTGCAGCTTGCTTGCTCGGAGTCCTTCACGTCGGTATCGTCGCTCATTGGAAGTCTCCTTTCAGGCGGACGAGTTCTGCAGGGGGGCAAATTGAAGAGACCTCTGCGTGCTGCCGATTCGGTTCTCATCCCTTTTAATGGAGGTCAGTCGCTAACGGTATCCGTACCGCAGGCCGATTTGCTCTCCGCATGGGTGTCTACGAGGATCCCCAACGTTACCGTGTACCGAAAAAGTGGGACGAAGGAGCTTCGTTTTTTGAAGATTTTCCGCTTTTTCAGATGGATCTTGCATTTTCCCATCGTGAAACGATGGCTTAAGAAGCAAGAAAATTTCATTCTTCGCCATTTTTCAATCAAACCATTCTACCCGGAACGTTATTCCGTTTGGGGACGTGCTTCGAATTACAAAGGCCGATCCACAACGATTCGCTTGGAGGTAGTCACGGATTTTGACGTCACGCTAGATGTTACCTTTCGGCTCTTAAACGTACTTTTCGCTGGCGAGTTGGTCAGTGGACTTCTCACACCTTCGCAAGTTTTTGGTTCGGACTACTGGCTTGAATCTCAGAACCTTGCTATCGAGCGCCTACCATGAGACCTGCAGAACAAGAAACAACGATCGCAGATATGTTCGACCGTATAGCCGGACGTTACGATACCCTTAATGCGCTCCTGAGTTTACGACAGGATGCCCGCTGGCGGAACGTGCTCGTTAGCTGGCTTCCTAAAAGGCAAAACGGCTCGGTTCTCGACGTTGCTTGTGGAACCGGTGACATTTTGACGACCATAACAAGAAGGCGTCCTGACTATAGATCTCTTGTAGGGGTCGACATTTCGGAAAACATGCTTACTCTAGCCAGGAAGAAGCTGGGAGACTCTGCCAAGCTTCAAAAAATGAGCGCCGAGGAGCTGAGCTTGCCTGAGGAAAGTTTCGATGCCGTCAGTATCGGGTTTGGATTGCGCAACGTAGTGAATAAAGAGAAAGCTTTGTCGGAATTTTTCCGAGTTTTGAAACCAGGGGGTGTTCTTTTAATCCTGGAATTCTTCCCGATGGACTCGGGAATCCTGAATCGTCTCTTTCAGTTTTACTTCCAGCAGATTCTTCCTCTCATAGGCGGCCTACTGAGCGATCGAATGGCTTACCGCTACCTCCCCCGAAGTGTCGGGACCTTCTACACCCCCTTGGCACTGGCGGGTCGTCTGCGCACTACCGGCTTTCAGATGGGGCGTCAACGCTCGTTTCTCTTCGGCTCTTGTCGTTTAGTTGAGGCGAGAAAATATAGTATTTGAGAAAACGAATTTGTGGAGAGGACCTTTTTTGAAAAAAAGTTCCCCTCCACGCCTCCCCCCAAAAAACTTTAGATATTAAAGTTTTTGAAAAGGGGCTTGGGGAAATAACTTTTTTCAAAAAGTTTTTCCCAAAATTGATTATCTTGAATACTATAGCTTGGGATTGGCGAAAGTATCTCTCTCATGGAAAGGACAGTATTATGAAGAGTAAGTTTGTCGCGATCCTTTTTCTTAGCGGAACCAGCTCCCTCACCCTTGGGCATAGCTTTCTTGAGGAGCATAGCCAGAAGATCGCAGACATCAGGAACACAACAGTCAAGGAGCATCTTATCCCCGTCCCTGTGAAGCGGCCTGGCCAATGTCCAGTGCTGTCAAACGCGTTCGATGAAATAAGGAAAGATTTATCCATTCTCATTGCGGGGATGGAAAACACAAAGTGTTTTGAAAAGCACTACGAATTAATTCAAAACATGAGTGGATTTGCCTCTTCAGAGCCGGAGGAGGAGAGCAAAAAACCAAAGGACGGTGCTCTCATCGAGAATTCGCCGGGAATAGTCATCAGCATCACAAACACGCAGATTCAAAACGTTGAGAACAAGAATTCCCTCATCAGCGGCCTTTTCGAGCTTTCTAAGGATCCCGAGTGTGTCGAGGAACTGCGAGCCAAAAAACTTATTGAACCTGTAGCATCTACTCTCACACGCCTAGGCTCTATTGGTATGATTATTCCTAGCCCCATTGGTTTTATCGGGAGTGCGGGAGCATTAGCGTTGGGAAGCTCCCTCTCGATTCTTGAAAAGTTTATCGGCAGGGCGGACTGGAATTCAGAAACGTACCGGCATGAATTCATGCTGCTGAATTGCGCCTTTTACAACCTGCGGAGCCAACTCCTATCTAGCGGATTTTTCCTGGCCAAGTCCTTTAATGACTCTCAGCGCCTTTCTCTCTCAAAGGACTTGCTTCGACAACTGGAGACTCTAAGCGAGAAGTTAGATGACGACTATGATCGTTGGGTGCAAGAGAAACGGCAGAAACTCATGGACTTCCTTTCTGGCAAAGTAGGGGCCAGACGCAGCGAAACCTTTGCATTGCTTCAACAGGGATTAGGTGTCCTCGGCTCAAGTGCTGCGAGTGGCGAAACAGCCATCGCACGCTTTTCCATTACCAGCTTTTTTGTGAAGCACAAACGGGAATTCGAAACTCTCCTGAGTGAGTACCCCCAATCGAAAGTCCTGGAAATCCTCTCCCTGTGGGCCGACCTTTCAACAGAAAAACTTTTGTCTCTAAACGAGCGGACATGGAGCCTAGCCTACGTTGAGGCGCTTGTCTTTCACATCCGGACCTTGATAAAGGATGAATTTTCAGACGTCGAAAAGGTTGCTAAAGCCTTTTTAGACAGAAATGACTTCGATCCTGAGCGCAAGAATCAGGAAGTGATTTCCATGAACGAAGCGATTTACCAAAGCCTTCGCAGCTCACTGTTAGGGTTGCAAACAGACCTTTCCATGACGATCCACAACCTAGGGCGCATTGAGAATCTCGGAACCCTCGACAGCTATGACGATGGGCATAAAAACTACTTCGACATTCACCAGTCCTATAAAAAAATTCGTAGTGAAGTCCTGGGACGAAAAGGCTGGCATTTTCTAAAGTTTCTAATAAACGACGCGGAAAAGAAAAACAAACGATTTACTAGGCAGTACAGTACTTGGACAGAGAAGAAAAAATCACCCCTTGAGAAAGCATGGGCCTGCCACGATGCTTTCGAAATCTCTCAAGTCTGGGACTCTGCAAACTCAGCAATTGAATACGCTTACGACTTTCTTAGTTCCAACAGCGACCTATGGTCCAGTATGCACCCACGCTATCTCCGCGTCCTGGGAATTCCCGTTCGCATGAGAAGCGAGGAGAAACTTGTCAGAGCGATGCAGTCATCTGCCATTGCCAAATCTATTCTCAGCGGCTCCGACAAATACACCGAGAGAGATTTGAACAACTACCCTTCCGGACTTTTTTACAATTTTGGAAAAACAGCTCTTGCCATCAAAAAACAAGAAGGGGCACGTCGTCAACTTGACAGCTACAGACTGGAACATTGTGCAGGTGAGCAGGATTGGCCAGCGAGTCGATCTTCGTCCTCAAGTTCAGATCGCAATTAACTCACAGGTTTTGATCCTCCCCCAAGGGATTTGTTGGAGGAACCAGCGCAGTTTCCTCCAAACCACCTCCTTGCCCCAGATGCAACTCGTAATCGAAAAAACCTTCAAAGTTATGCTCGTGCGCATGATGGTCAACGAAGATGAATAAAGTGTCCGGCAAATACTCTTTCAACATACGCTGAGCGACACGGATCGAGTGTTGATCCAAGCCATTAAAGACCTCATCCAAAATCGCAATGTCAGGGCGTTTCAAAATCGTTCTGATGATGACAAGCTTTTTTTTCTGTCCCCCACTCAGGATGGATTCCCAGTTTTTTGCTTCGTCAAGCTTGGACAGAATTCCTTGCCCCTCGGCTTCTATACTATCAATCTCGATTTCCGTCAGAAGGGCGGAGGATTTTTCGATAAGCTCGCTTTTTTCCTCGTGAGAAGCATTTGTCAAATCACGATCCACAAGCAGCTCCAAAGCGCTCGCACCAGGGACAAGATAGTCGCTTTGACTGGCCGCAACGATCTTGGGAGCAGCCCCTGAGGGATTGGAAAATGTGAGAGTGCCTTTTGAACAGACCCCGTTATTGACGATCCCCTTGATCTTTGAAAGAAAGCTCGACTTACCAGAACCTGACTTCCCTGTAAGAACATAGACGCCCTTCTCCAAAGTCAATTGGGGTATCTGCACGAGGGTTCTATCTGTAAGTCCCACTTCGAAATTTTCAAACGAGATTGAAAGGGGGGAACTCTGCCTATAAACAGTCTGGGACTTGTGACAAGCCTCGTTTTTAGCTTCCATTGCGGCGATAAGTTCATCGAGAGACTTGAGTGCCTTTCGTACTCGCAGTATTTGTGCAGCATTTTCTGCTTCCCACGACATCAGCTTGGAGGCACTATGTGTTCTCATGGCGATAAGGTTACGAAAGCCAAAATCCAGATCTCCCGCCTTTATCTTGGAAGCAATCATAAAGTTTGTGACAAGGAAGTTCAAAAATCCCAAGGAATCAAACCAACCAGAAGAAACTAGATTCCAAAACTCCGCATCATGCTGCAGCAGGGTGCGGGCAAGCACTGCCCTGTTCAATTTAGCTGCTAAAAGAGGCAGGTTATCGTTTTGAGCAATCACTTCGGCGTTTTTGCGGAACTCTTTTTCAAGATCGGTTATTTGGGTGAGTTGTTTGTTGAGTGTCTCGGAATTGCTCTGCGCCTTTTGATTGAGAAAGAGGGTCACCCACTCTGTTCCTTTGTTGTAGATGAGAAGAAACACGCCTAAATCCAAGGAGTGCTTAGAACCAAGGAACCCGATACCGTAGATCCCCTCCGCAGCACGATCGACGCCGGAAGAAATCAGTGAAAATCCAACTGTTGTAAGTTCGGATATATGCTTGTTCATATGATCGAGTAGAGCATCTGTTTCATTGTTCTGCGACAATTTTAGAGGCATTTCCTCTCGGAGATATTTGGACCTCAGACCGTTTTCAAAGTCCTGTGCCAAGGTCTGTTCAAAGGCGGCAGTGATATAGGATGAGGAGAATTTGTTTATGAAATACGGGAACACATATAGAACAAACCGATAGGTGGCATCTGTGAACCGCTCCCACTTTTCATCAGTGAGAACATTCAATGATTCAAACATCCCAAAAAAAACCTGTTGAACATCTGCTATTTTGTTCCCCAATTGTAGGGTTAGCATTCGGGTTTCAAGTACCAATAGAAACTGGTACTCATGAATATCTTCAAAGTGTTCTTTTCCAATAACGGCGGCTGTTGTATTCGATATTCCGTCATTCAACTCCATCGCAGACCATTTTTGAGGACTGGTTCCCCTCATATACAAAATCAAGGCAAAGACCGGCACGCCTATAGCACTGGCGGGTATTTGACTGCTGCCAGCGATACGTTGGTAGGACGGACCTAAACGAGGTACCTTTGTTGCTAGAGAATGAAAGCGCGGGAGGAAGATTCGGGAAAGCGCAAGACTTTCGAAAAGAGTGGTCAGCAGCCGTGCTTGTGACAGTCCGACGCTCGCGATTGCTTCATCAAATACGCCCCCCAAGAACCCTACACCGGCAAGTAAAGTCCCGTATTCCTTCCCCCCGCAATGAAAGCCTGTAACAGCGCCCATGAGTGGTGCTTGTAGCTTCTCAGCAGGAAGGATACCCGCGGGGACCATGATGCCGACACCCACTCCTACTGCTTCCCCCAAATGATAGGGGAGGGGTAGGGTACTCAAGGTGCTAGCCCCGAGCAGTCCGTAGCTCAGGTAGTGATGGGAACTGGCGCCCAGGTGTATCAAAGCCTGGTCAATGACGGCTGCACATAACCCAACAAATGCCCCTACACCAGGCTTCCTGTAGGTGTTTCCCTGCGCGGCCCCTACAAGGGTTAGGGCAAGTGCATTCACGAAATCGGGATGTGAGATGATTTGTCTTTGGACGAAAGTTTGGGTTTGGCCTGCTCCCGCTGACTCCGCAAATCCAGGCCGGGCTATAGCAAGCACAAGGAGGGCGCCAATACATTTTGTCATAAATCTTACCGACGTTATCAGGGGTGGGGGTGTTTACGTCAGTCTTTGTGCCAGAAGATTCGTAGCCGTGTCAAGCACGGACGTCTCCATGTCGGAACGGGGGGAGGCTCCTTGGGCACGGTCGGGACGTCCCCCTCCCCGACCTTCGCAAACCTTGCACAGTTCGCTAAGTATTTCAGGCGCTTTCACTTTCCCAAGGGCACCTTTGCCTACAAGAACAGAGATGTTAAGGCGATTATTGGCAATGTGGGTCAGGATCGCTACGTCTTTGTCAAGATGCGACGCGACTTGGTTTAAAAAACCGTTGAGCTGGGTGCTGTCATGAACGATAGAAGACAGACTGGTGACCACTGTGCTGTAGGGGCCTATCACTTTTCGGTGTTTTGCGAACAGGGTTCCCATCAACTCACTCTGTTCTTTGCTCTTATAAGTCGTGAGTTCTTTCTCCAGGGCCTTTATCTGTGCCTGAACTTCGCCTATTCGTTTCACAAGAAGGTCGGGGCTTGTCTTGAGAGCGTCTGCCGCTTCTTGTCCGAATTTCGCTTGCGTCCGCAGTCGAGTGAAAGCGGGGACGGACGCCAAAGCTTCTATCCTTCTCACACCTGCTGCAATGGAACTTTCAGACACTATTGTGAAGACTCCCATGTCACCAGTTGCTTTAGCGTGGGTGCCTCCGCAAAGCTCCTTGCTGAAGTCCCCCATCGTGAGTACCCGGACGCTTTCCCCATATTTTTCTCCGAAAAGAGCAAGCGCTCCTTCCTCCTTTGCTTCGTCGAGTTTTTTAATCTTGGTCGTGATGGGATTATTTTTCTGTATTTCGAGATTGACGATATCTTCGACTCTCTCAATTTCTTCCCTGGTTAATTTTCTTGGAAACGTGAAATCGAAGCGTAGACGGTCGGGTCCCACGTAGGAACCTTTCTGGTTCAATTGTGGCCCCAGGACTTGTTTCAGAGCCGCATGGAGAAGGTGTGTCACGGAATGGTGGCGGACGGTGAAAAAGCGAGCCTCTTGGTCGACCTGCGCCGTCAGATCGCGAAGGTTATCGGGAGACAGGAGACCTCTGAGCAAGCTGCAACGGTGGATATGGAGTTCGAAAGCCTTGAAGGTGTCTTCGACCCGGAGTTCCAGGTTATTGTTTTCAAGAATTCCGATGTCACCAATTTGGCCCCCAGCTTCTGCATAGAAGGGAGTCTGATCCAGGCAAACAAAAATATGGTCTCCGTCTTCGCGGTAACGGGTTACGTTCGCCCTTGAGGAGAGAGTTTCATAACCAAGAAACTTCGTATCCCGAATCGGGATCAGAATTTGCCAGTTCATATCCTGGCCGAGAGAAGCGTCAAACTTAGCTGCTTGGCGAGCGCGTTCCTTCTGCTCTTCCATGTGAGCGTGGTACGACTCCTCGTCGATACTTAGCCCGGCCTCTTCCGCGAGAATTTGCGTCAGGTCAACCGGAAATCCGTAGGTGTCATGGAGAAGGAAAACGTCTCCACCAGGAACTTTGTTTAAACCTTGCTTGTTAAGTTTCTCTATCAGTTTCGCAAAGCGGGCAAGCCCCTGCTCCAGGGTGCGAAGAAAACGGGCTTCCTCCGCCTCAACAACGTGTGAAATATAGGCTTGAGACACTTCGAGGTCCGGGTAGGCACCTTTCATTTGTGCAACGACCGTGGGCACGAGTTTGTAGAGGAATGGCTCTTTTTGCCCCAGGCTATGGGCGAAGCGAGATGCGCGGCGCAAGATGCGTCGGATGACGTAGCCTCTGCCTTCGTTGCCCGGTGTGACGCCATCGCTAATTGCGAAACTCACAGCTCGCACATGGTCTGCGATGACGCGATGGGGTAAGCCTTTCTCTCCTTTTTCATAGGGAGTGCCTGATAGTTCAGCGATCTTTGAGGTGAGTCGGGAAAATAGGTCCGTCTCGTAATTGGACGCAAGTCCCTGGATGACCGCGCAAAGTCTTTCCAGTCCTGCGCCTGTGTCGACGTGGCCTTGCGGAAGTTTGCTGAGCGAGCCATCATCCTTACGTTCGAATTGGATAAAAACGAGGTTCCAGATTTCCAGATAGCGGTCGTTCTTTCCGTTGATTCCGTGAATCGGGTCTCGGAACGTGATTTCTTGCGTGGAGAGATCACCCGTATCGAAGATGATTTCCGTACAAGGTCCGCAGGGACCGATGGCTCCCATTTCCCAGAAATTGTCTTCCGTGAAGCGAAGTATATGTGACGGGTGGATGTCAGTCGTGTTTTTCCAAAGGTCGAACGCCTCATCATCATCTTTGTAGACAGTCACGAAGATGCGTTCCTTAGGAAGTTTCCAGACTTTCGTGAGAAGTTCCCATGCCCAGAAAATAGCCTCCTTTTTGAAATAGTCCCCGAACGACCAGTTGCCCATCATTTCAAAGAAGGTGTGGTGCCGGCTATCTCTTCCCACTTCGTTGAGGTCGTTATGTTTTCCCGAGACTCGCAGACACTTCTGCATATTGACAGCTCGTTTAATGCCTTGGCTGTTATCACCTAGGAAGATAGCCTTGAATTGGTTCATCCCGGCATTGGTGAAGAGAAGAGTGGGGTCATCCTGGGGTGCCAGTCCAGACGAAGGGATAAAACGATGTTGGCGGGCTTTAAAAAACTCGATGTAAGAGTTACGGATTTCGTCACACGTCAGGTAAGGGACATCATATGTTCTTTTTAAGCTCATAGTGTTCACGTCTGCTTTCTCTCGTCTTGGCAAGCATTGCAAAAAAGTCGTCAGTTTCCTTTTTGATTATAGGACCTGCCAGCATCAGAGCAAGCAGGTTGGGGATCGCCATCAGTCCGTTACAAATGTCGGCGAAGGACCACACAAATTCCAATTCCAAAATAGACGAAGGAAAAAGAAGAAGGATGAAGATAATGCGATAAAACATTCTTCCACGCACACCGGCAAAATATTCGACACATTTTTCGCCGTAAAAAGCCCACGCGAGAATCGTGGAATAAGCAAAGAGGATGAGACCGATCGTGACAATCCAGCTACCGAAAGGCAAACTTTCAAAAGCTTTCATGACGAGATTCGTGCCCGTCAGCAATTTTCCCGCACCATCCACTTCACCCAACACTCCCGTTACTGCCAGTGTCAGCCCAGTAACAGAGCAGACAATCATAGTCGAGAGAAAGACACCTGTCATAGCAACAAGAGCATGCCTGGTTGGATGGTCTGAGCGCGCTGACGCGGACGCAATTGAGGAAATTCCTAACCCCGCTTCGCTGGAGAATACCGCACGAGCAAAGCCCATTTGTACTGCTCTCATCACCGTCACTCCCGCAAAAGCACCAACAGCCGCCTGGCCGTTGAAAGCACTATAGAGGATATCGGTGAAAGCCTGGGGAATGACGCTGGCATGCTGAACGATCACAATCAGACAGCCACCTAAATAAAAGAGAGCCATGAAGGGGACTAGCACTTCTGCAACTCGCCCAATACTTTTCACGCCTCCGATCAGGACGATGCCAGTAAGACCGCAGATGATAAACCCGGTAAGTAAGCGAGACACGCCAAAACTGCCCTCAAAGGCGTCCGCCACAGAATTGACCTGGACCATATTGCCGGTTCCCAAGGCACCAATCGCACCAGCAACTGCGAACAAAAGAGCGAGGCGGGGGAGATTCATTCCGCCTGCCAAGTAATACATCGGGCCGCCCGCGATCTCGCCCTTCTCGTTGACGACACGGAATTTCCCTGCAAGTAGAGCTTCGCCAAAACGAAGGATCATACCCAGGAACGCCATGACCCACATCCAGAATAACGCCCCCACACCCCCCATAGTTACGGCTGTTGCCACGCCGGCAATGTTGCCCGTGCCTATGGCGGAAGCAAGTGTGGTCATCAGAGCTTGAAAGTGGGATAGATCGCCATCTTTCTTCGCAGCCTCGTCCTCCTCCTCCCCTTTCCAAAAGGCGAGGAGAAGAGCGCGCGGAAGATGCCTTAATTGAAGACCTTTTAAAATGATTGTGAGGTAAACACCAGCGACCGCCAGCAGAAGGAGGAGCGCAGGCCCCCAAACCAGATTTTGGAGTATGTGAAGCATAATCATCAACTTTTTCTGTGAGTTCAGACGCTTAAAGGAAAAAGACACTTTAGTTCTGAGAACCGATCACGCAAGTCCTTAAAGGAGCTACAAAACTATTGAGTTTTTGGCAATCCTTTTATCGGAGGCCTGGTAATACGTAAGTCACTTGGGGCAAATAGGGAGAGGGGGGTTTGGGGGGGCGAGGGAAGCGTCGCCTCCCCCAAGGGATTTCTTGGAGGAACCAGCTGCGCAGTTTCCTCCAAACCACCTCCTTGCCCCAAGTGGCTAGGTGAGCCTTCCCGCTAAGTTGCTCGGTGAGAACCGGGTGCAACTAAGTGGGTACCACGCGTCCGTTTTAGGCGTCCCTCTACATCCTCCCAAGGGGAAGGGAAGGCTTGCACACCACGAAACGGTTAGGTTCCCGTTAACTTTAAGTGTAGGTTCTCCGGCAAATGTGCTGCGGGAAAGCTCATTCCTACTATAGCAAAGTTGAGGCTATGAAAAATAGTTCGAAAATGGGGCCGAAGGTTTTTATTGTGGCGACGCCCTTGGGAAACTTGAAAGACTGCTCTCTCAGAATGAAGGAGGTATTGGCCTCTGTCGATCTCATTGCTTGCGAAGATACCCGCGTGACAAGGAAACTTCTTGCAGCGCTTGAAATCAAAGGACCGCCACTCATCTCCTACTACGACCAAGTGGAAGAACGAAGGGCAGAGGAACTGATTCGGCGCGTACAAGATGATGGGATTTCGTTAGCCGTGCTGAGTGACGCGGGAACCCCCTGTATCGCGGATCCCGGTTATAGGCTCGTGAAAAAAGCAAGAGAAAGGGGAATCCCCGTGATCCCTATTCCTGGACCTTCCGCCTTAGCAACTCTTATAAGCACGTCTGGCTTAGCTAGTGACCGCGTGCTTTTCGTTGGATTTCTTCCCAGGAAGGAAAAAGCACTCCGTGAGGAAATACAGTCGTGGCGAAACGTAAGGGCCTCAATTGTCGCTTTTGAGACGGCAAAACGCCTGGCTGCCACACTTGAGTTGATGGCCGAGCAGCTTCCTTCTGCATTCGTCTGTGTCGGACGAGAGCTGACGAAAGCCTTTGAGGAAATTCACACACTTCCCGTCGCGCAGGCTTCGCAGTGGGCTAAGGACCATAAGTCCCTCAAGGGAGAACTTTCTCTCATGATCGATCCAGGGAAGACTGACGCTAAATCGGATGAGTCAAGACTTTTGGAAAAAGCCAAGTTTCTTAGAAGTAAAGGTTTAAGCAACCGAGATATCATGGAATTTTTTGGTGATCGTGTGGAAGATCGAAAGGCGTTTTACAAGGGCCTGAATCTGTCGGCAAAGAGGGGAGTTTGAGGGAAACCAGCTGCGCAGTTTTCCCCCAAGCCCCCTTCCTTGCAATTTTTTTTCCTCAGCTAAATTTCCCCCCATTTCATCCGATACCAGCTGTGACAGAACCCACCAGAAGGGGTCGGAGTGTCGTCTATCACAAACAATATCGACTTGCCTCAGGATATAGACGCTAATTTGCCTATTCTCTTGGTGGATAACCAAGACGACCTTCGTCTGATTATTGCCCATCAACTTTCCCTTCTTAAATTTAAAAATATATTGCAAGCGAGGGACAGTTTGCTGGGTTACCAGATGCTTCAGGATTACAAAAATGTGTCGCTTGTGATTTGTAGTTTAGAACTCCCTGATATAAATGGCCTGGAATTTCTCGATGAGATTCGCGAGGAGACCTCTGTCAATAGACCTCCCTTCTGCCTGACCATGTACAACGCGAATAAAGATAAGATTATGCTAGCTGTTGAAAAGGGCGTGGACGAAATTCTTGTCAAACCCTTTCCTCTGTCCGACATTATGGTGAAAGCGCAACAGGCATTTTTCACGTTCAACAATCCACGCAACCCTGACCAACTTTATGAGTTAGCAAAGAGACATCTCCGTTCGAATGAACTCGAAATGGCGGAGCGGATTTACACAAACCTTGCCGATCTTTCGAAATCCGCACGCCCCTGGGTCGGCCTGGCTAAGGTTGCGAAATTGCGTGCTCAGAAACACCATGCCCTCGACTTACTTATGCAGGCTGAACGGAACAACCCACATTACGTACATCTTTACTCGGAAAGGGCCAATCTACAGCTCGATGCAGGGGAGCCGGAAAAGGCGTTGGCGAGCTATAAGCAGGCAATCGACATCTCCCCTTTAAACCCCATTCGTTACATTAAATGCGCAGAAATATTGAATCAATATAAACAATTTGAGGCCGTTGTCGAACTTCTCGAACTGGCTGTTGCCAAAGATGTCTCTGCGCCTGATATCTTTCATCACCTAAGTCAGGCCTGCTATTACTTGAAGGAATACAAAAAAGCGATCCGATATATCAAGAGAGCGTTAAGCAGAGACAATCAGAATTCCCTATACCTCAATCAACTTGCCTTATCCTACAAAGCCACTGGAGATATGGAGGAAGCCAACAAAGTTTACAATCAAGCGATCAAACTCGACTCTGAGAATTTTCAAGCACAGTACAATAAAGCAATCATGCTGATTGAGCAGAAGAAACAGAAGGAAGCCATCAAAATCCTTCGCCGTCTCGTCAAGAAATTTCCCAAGTTCAAACAAGCGAAAGACAAACTAACCGCACTCACGAAATAAGGGATTTCTTGGAGGAACCAGCTGCGCAGTTTCCTCCAAACCACCTCCTTGCCACAGGAGGGTTGCGCAGTTTCCTCCAAACCTCCTCCTTGCCACTAGCTAATCTGAAAATGAAACAGGCGATCGTGGGCAATGTGCCCGTTGTCTGGTTCGTTGACGAGAGCTGCAATTCCCTCATGATCCAAAACGTGCTGCAACATATGTCCATCGGAACTCCACCGGTTCCCCAGGGAGAGCACGGGGTAAAGATTGCGAGACATACACATGTCGTAAACTCGTTCAGCTTTGCCTTCTGCGTGGTTGTCGATCCCGTCGACTCGTTTGCCATTTTTTACATTCAGGTTGACGCCGAAAAGATTTTCTTTCGGAATGGGAGTGAATTGATAGAGTTCCGAGACGAACACGTGAGGGCTTGCAGAAACCACGTACGGTTCAATGCCTTCCTTTTTGAAGAAAGAAAACAGGTCATGAGTAAAGGAGAAAAGGTAGCGTTCCACCATCTGCCCTAGCTCATGGACTACGAGAGCTTGCAGAGCTGCTTCGTCTTTTGAAGACAAGTTCGCGACAGGCTTAGCGGCGTATATGTAGGGCACGTTGCGTTCCTGTGCTTCCAGCAGCAAGTCTTTCAGCATCTGACTCACACCTTCTGGCCCCTTGTAGCTTGGGAGGAGGCCGGCAAGGATGGCTAATTCCAGGAGTCCCTTGTAGGTCTCGGGACCTTCCCGTAAGCCGTCGGTGATGTCTCCATGAATGAGCGTCCCATCAAAATCCAAAAAAGCGGCAGGTATCAAATCCCCTCTGTAGGAATTCATCGTCTTACAAACAGCTTCTTTAAGAAAATCGGGGACGCAGTCGTAGACAGGTTTGTTCATTGTCAGCTCTGTGCTTTCAGGTAGTTCCGTATTCCTTCTCCCAGACTTGTCAGGTTGGGAGCAAGCATTTTTTCAATCATTTGCTCCACAACAGGGCGGATCTTTCCTGCGAGAAGGCGGGGGATACCAGGTATTTTTTCCGGGTAAATATTGATCTCACACGTTAATGTCAGAACCGTCTTGTCATCTTTGGCCTTGAAGTAATTCGTGCCTTTAGCCTCGTAGATATCCTTGGCGAAAAAAGATTCCAACTGATAGTTCACCTTATGATTTTTGTTATCCCACTCCGCTGTATCTTTCCAGGAGAACAGTTCTTCTCTGATAAATTTTTTCACCAGGCTGGGAACGTTCGCTTCCGCAAACCATTGGTTGACGACATGGAGCTTTCCACTTTTTTCCTGGGAGGAGAGAACCTTGATTTCCCGAATATTGGGGAGGTATTCGGCAACTTTGGAAAGTTCATCCCTCACGATGGAGTAAACTGTTTCCAGGGGTGCGTCGATGATGTCGGTGTGTTCGAGTTTCATACCAAGCTCCTTTATGTTTTGCGCATATGCCAGGCTTTCGGTTGAACGAACGACAGAATGCCAATTTTCGACAGCGTACTCCCTAACCCGGAATCTCTTCTGCCGGTCCATGGAAGAGCGGGGCTTACACGGTCGCAGCAGTTCCAGTAGACGGTTCCCGTGTTCATGTCGCCCAGGATCTCGCTAGCACGATCGCCGTCTTTTGTGTAGACGCTTGCTGTCAGGCCGTAAGTCGTATCTTGCATAAGCTTGACAGCTTCGCTATCGTTTTTCACTCGCATCAAGCCGATGATGGGTCCGAACGATTCTTCTCTCATAACCTTCATGCTGTGGTCAACGTTGCCCAAAACTACGGGACGGTAATACCAGCCTTTTCCTTCTTTCGCCCCTCCTGTCACAAGAATAAGGGCGCCTTTTCCTTGCGCGTCTGCGACTTGGTCGTTAAGAAAGTTGATCTGTGTTTTGCGAGCAAGAGGCCCGATGTAAGTCTCTTCTCGAAGGGGGTCTCCTACGACGAGTTTTTTTGTTTTCTCGCAAAAGGCTTCCGTAAAGTTATTGAAAACTTTCTCATGAATATAGATCCGCTCCACGGAACAGCAACTTTGTCCCGCGTTATAGAAGGCTCCGTCTACGAGATTCTCAGCAACGGTTCCGACATCGACATCGTCACATACATAGGCGGGATCTTTACCCCCTAATTCAAGTCCGACTCTTATAAAACGGGAGGCAACGGCAGCAGAAATTTTCCTTCCAGTTCCTACCGAGCCGGTAAAGAAGACGCCATTAAGAGGTTTTTCAAGTAGCATGGAACCTGTATTTCCACCCCCGATCACAACTTGAAAGAGTCCTACCGGAAGGCCCGCTTCTTCAAAAAGTTGGGCTATCTTTCCTCCGGTGAGGGAAGCAAACTCGGAAGGTTTGTAGAGAACAGCGTTTCCCGTTAGCAAGGCGGGGATAAACACGTTGCTACCGACGAAGTAGGGATAGTTCCAAGCAGAGATATTTGCGATGACCCCAAGAGGTTCATAGGTGATTTTTTCAACCATAGAAGCGCTTTTCAGGACAGTTTCATCCTGCAATGTTTTTTCCATGTGTTCGAGGAAAAAGCTTATGCGCGTGCTGGTCCCCTCCACTTCATGCAGAGCTTGCGTGATGGGCTTGCCCATTTCCTTTGTCAGGGTACGGGCACAGTCTTGCTTATGCTTGCTAAGAACTTTGTCGAAGCGAGCGATGACTGCTTTGCGTTCCTTTAGAGACGTACTAGCCCATTCTTTCTGGGCGTCCTGGGCAAGACTGAATTTCCTGGACAGCTCGTCCTCGTTGTCCGGCAGAAGAGAGGTAATGAGTTCTTCCGTAGCGGGGTTTATGACATCAATCATGACTTCTTCCTCTTTCTAAGTTCGGCCATAAAGTATTCCAGAATGGGAAACGGGTCTAGCAATTCCCGATCTCTCGTGTCTTGAAACTCAGGGTGCCACTGCACGCCCCAGCAAAAGGGGGCGTTGGGATTTTCGGGATCGAAGCGGACGGCCTCAACAATTCCGTCCTCAGAAAGGGCTTCAACTTTCAGAGACCTGCCGAGTTCTTTGATTGCCTGATGATGGACTGAGTTGATAAGCGCATTGGAAATGCCTGGATAAACTTTGCTTAGAGTACTTCCAGGTGTGAAATTCACGCGATGTCGATTTTTCTCATAAAGTCGCGCATCCCTGTGAACACGCTTTCCTTCAAGTTGTGTATTGATGTCCTGATAGAGCGAGCCTCCCTGCGCCACGTTGATAAGTTGTGCCCCGCGACATATACCCAGGACCGGTACATCAAGAGCGAGTGCTTCTTTCACGAGAGACAGTTCGTATTCGTCTCGTTTGCGATCACCAGCCCATTCCCTTTTCAGTGGCTTTTCTCCATAGCTTTCCGGTGCCATATCGACTCCACTATGAAGGACCAAGCCATCTATGCTTTGAATCAGGTCTCTGTAGGAGACGCTGCTGTATTTCATTGTGGGAAGCAGGCTTACAAGCGCGCCCTTTGCCATAAGGTAGTGGGGCATAGATTCTTCCACGTAGAGCAGAGGGCGACCGTTGAAGATCAACCGTTCTCGATCTTCGTGGAAGATGCAGCATGAAAGGCCAATGCGGATGCGTTCCCTCATGTCATGGCTCCTGCCTTCTTAAAGAGGTTTGTAAAGTCGGTTCGAGTGCAGGGTCGCGGGTTGTTGGCGTGACAGGCGTCATTGACGGCAACGTCAACGAGGCGAGGGGTCAGTTTCACGTTCAAGTCTCGGAGCGATGAAGGGATCTTAAGTTGTTTCTTCAACTCGCGAAGCCAAGCGAGGAAGCCTTGAGCCTTCGTTTCGTTGCTCCCGGCCAGACCGATACACTCTCCCAGACGAACAAATTTCTCAGGGACGACTTCGAGGTTGAATTCCAGGCTGGGGATGAGCATTAAAGCATTTGCCAGACCGTGGTGTAAGTCGTAGCAGGTGGAAAGGGCGTGTGCACAGGAGTGTGTGACACCCAAGCCTTTTTGAAAGGCTGTTGCCCCCATCATGGCAGCCAGGAGCATACCTCCTCGCGCTTCCAAATCCTTCGGCGTTGTAAATGCGCGCACCAGGTGTTTGTGTACGTGTCGAACCCCTTCCAGAGCGACACCTTCCGCCAGGGGATGGAAGTTTTTCGCGAGAAACGCTTCGACGTTGTGCGTAAGGGCGTCGATCCCGGTAGCTGCTGTGAGATGGGGGGGCAGGCTGATCGTAAGTTCCGGGTCTGCTATAACGCGAGGGGGGACGAGTTCGTGGCCCCAGACGATGATTTTCTGATGATTATCGTCACGAGAGACCACTGAACTTCCTCCCACCTCGCTGCCTGTACCAGCTGTTGTGGGAACAGCAAGCATCATGGGGATCAGTTCCTTTTTTATGGGAAGTGCTCCGACTTTGTCGTCTTCGTAGTCGAGCAAGTTACCAGGGTGTTTGGACATGAGCGCGATAGCTTTCCCGACGTCAAGAGCACAACCGCCTCCCACCAGTACGACACTGTCAGCATCGTGTTTTCGGAATGCAGCCACGCCTTTTTCGACATGACTGATGAGCGGGTTTCCTTCCGCCTCTGCGTAGAGCGAGGTGTGAAAATCTGCGGTGCTAAGATTCTTCAGGACTCCCGCAATGAGAGGTGATGAGGCAAGCCCTTTGTCGGTGACAACGAGGGGACGTCGAACCTTAGCCTTTCCTAGAAGTTCCGGAGCCAGTTGAATGGCACCTGCACCAAAATGGATGAATGTTGGAAAACGAAATGTGACTGCCATCGGCGTACCTTTCAAATGATTTCGAAATATCGTTGTAGTTCCCAATCAGTGACCGCTTTCTGACCCTGCTCCCATTCCCACATTCGTGTTGCTGCGAAGTGCTCGACAAATTCCTTTCCGAGTAGGTCTGTTGCTATAGATGACTGCTCGAATTTTTGCGCAGCTTCGCGAAGATTGGACGCGAAAGGTTTCGCATCCTTCGCCATGTAGCCATTGCCAATAACGGGAGCTTGTGCAAGAGATAGCTTGTTTTTCACCCCCAAAAGACCTGCGCCTAATGCTGCTGCAATGCCAAGGTAGGGGTTCATATCCGCTCCGGGCACACGCACCTCCACCCTTGTCGCTCCGGGTTGGGAGTTAATGACACGCAAGGCAACCGTGCGGTTGTCGATCCCCCATGTCGAGCGTGTAGGCGCCCAAAAGCCTTCGACAAGGCGTTTGAAACTGTTCACTGTAGGAGCAAGCATGGGCATTAGTTCATGTAAGTACGTGAGTTGTCCTGCCAGGAAACTTTGGAACAGGGGACTCATATGGTAGCGATCTTTCGCATCGTAAAAGAGAGGCTGCCCCTCTTTGTCCATCAGGCTCATATGGATGTGCCCGCCCGCTCCCGGTTTGGAGTTGTCCCAGCGGGCCATAAATGTTGCTGTCACGTCGAGTTTGTTGGCAATTTCTTTCGCCCCTGTCTTAAACAGGACGGCCCTATCACCAGCTTCGAGAGGATCGCAAGCGATGAGAGCAGCTTCAAGAGCACCGGGACCAGTTTCCGTATGTAGACCTTCCAGGGGAACATCGAAGTCCTGCATCATCCCCATCAGGTTTTTGAAAAACTCCTGATTAAGGGAAGAACGTAGAATGGAGTAGCCAAACATTCCCGGCGACAGGTTTGTCAAGTTCTTATAATTTTTTTCCCGCAGACTCGTGGGGGTTTCTTTGAAGGCAAACCACTCAAACTCGCAGCCCACTTTAGCGCGCAAGCCCATCTTGTCCAAGAGCCGGACAACCCTCTTCAAAACCTGGCGTGGACAAATGGGGAGCGGCTCTCCGTTTCTTTCAAAGTCCGCGAGGAAAAAAGGTGTACGCTCGTCCCAGGGAATGAAACGCAAGGTGTTCATGTCGATCCGTGCTTCCGCATCAGGATAACCAGAGTGCCAACCGGTGTACTGCGAGTTCGTGTAGCAAGTATCGGAACTGTCCCAACCGAAGACGACATTGCAGAAGCCAAAACCGTTCTTTCTCGCAGATTCGAATTTGTTGAGGTGGATATATTTCCCGCGCAGCACTCCGTCTATATCGGCGATAGCTACTTTAACTTTCTTGGAACCGCTGTCGTTGAGTTTGCGCATGATTTCATCGGATACCGTTTGCAACATAGCTAGCCCCCATCGTGTTCCTTGCCTCAAATGCAGTACCGTGGTTATACTCTTTTTTTTGCGTCGGACAATATGGGAAGAGCACATGACAATATCCATCGACCAAGTTTTGAGAGAAGATCGCAGTTTCCCCCCCTCCTCGGAGTTCTCCTCGCAGGCAAACCTACAGTCCGAGGAAGACTACAAACGCTTGTGGAACTTTGCTAAGGACGAGCCGGAAACGTTCTGGGCAGAACAAGCGAGCAAATACCTCAAATGGGAGAAGACGTGGGACCAAGTGCTCGTCGAAAAGGAGAACTGTCATTTTGAATGGTTTGTCGGGGGAACATTAAATGCATGCACGAATTGCGTCGATCGGCATTTGAAAGATCGAGGCGATAAAACCGCCATCCTCTGGGAAGGCGAGCCGGGAGAGACCAGAGCACTCACATATCGAGACCTTCACAAAGAAATCTGTAAATTTGCTAACGTGCTTACAAAGCTAGGTGTGAGCGAACGTGATGTGGTCACGATTTATATGCCGATGGTCCCTGAGCTTTTGATTGCAATGTTGGCTTGTGCGCGCATAGGAGCGATGCACAACGTCGTCTTTGCGGGGTTCAGTGCGCAAGCGTTACAAGAACGCATCAATAACAGCCGCACAAAGGTCGTGGTCACAGCGGACGGCGGGTTTAGAAAAGGCAAGAGTTTGCCATTGAAAGCTACGGTCGATGAGAGTCTGAAGCAGGCCGATACAGTGGAAAAAGTTGTGGTGCTAAAAAGGACAAACGCTGAAATTTCCATGACTGCTGGCCGAGATTTCTGGTGGATGGATTTGATGGAGAAAGCTTCGGAGCATCATAAGGCAAAAGCCTTCGACGCAGAGCATCCCTTGTTCCTCCTTTATACGTCGGGGAGTACTGGAAAACCGAAAGGAATCCTGCATACGACAGGAGGCTACCTTCTGGGGGCGACATTCTCGATGCAGATGATCTTCGATTTGAAAGAGGAGGATATATTCTGGTGTACAGCTGACGCAGGTTGGGTGACAGGACACAGTTATGTGACTTATGGTCCCCTGTCTGCCGGTGCGACCGTTGTTATTTACGAGGGGTCCCCGAATTTCCCGGACTTCGGTCGTTTTTGGAAGATCGTTGAGAAGCATAAGGTCAGCATCCTTTACACTGCCCCCACTGCTATCCGTGCCTTTATGAGGGAAGGGAAGAAATGGCCCGAGAGTTATGACCTATCGTCACTTCGGCTGCTGGGAACAGTAGGAGAGCCGATCAACCCAGAAGCCTGGATCTGGTACCGTGAAGTCATTGGGGGAAAGCGGTGCCCCATCGTAGACACATGGTGGCAGACAGAGACGGGAGGCATTCTGATTGCTCCGTTACCGGGGATTTCAGCCACACACCCAGGATCGGCGAGCGTGCCTTTTTTCGGAGTTGTGGCCGAAGTGGTCGATGAGAAAGGTAAGGCTCTGCCCCCCAACAAAGGTGGCTTTCTTGTCATCAGAAAGCCGTGGCCCAATATGTTGCGTGGGATTTACGGAGACGGGAAGCGTTACCGTGAGCAATATTGGTCACAAATCCCGGGAAGCTATTTCACAGGGGACAGTGCGCGACGCGATGCTGAGGGGAACTTCTGGATCATGGGGCGTGTCGATGACGTCATAAACGTCTCGGGCCATCGCTTATCAACGATGGAGATAGAATCATCCCTCGTAAGCCATACGGCGGTCGCAGAGGCAGCGGTTGTTGGTAAACCCGATCCGATCAAGGGCGAAGCGCTTTCCTGCTTTGTGATATTGAAAGACGGGCAGAAAAAAAGCGAGGGCCTTGTTGAAGAATTGAAGCAGCACGTCGCGCTTCAGATTGGAGCATTGGCACGGCCCTCCGAATTATGCCTTGTCGACAGTCTTCCCAAAACCCGCTCAGGCAAGATCATGCGTCGGGTCCTAAGGGCGCTTGCTTCCGGGGAAAAAATTTCCGGCGATCTCAGTACACTGGAGGATTGAGAGGCTTTGGAACTTGCGCAGGAGAGGCGGCAATGATAAGGGACGGAGTATTAAGCCTTTCAATTAATAGAGGAGAGGCGTGGGGTCTTCCTACCCACGACACGTTATGCCTGCTAAAAACAACCGGACTGACACCCCGCACAAACACAGTCTTGGGGCTAAAAGTTTTCAACTCTATGGCCTGATGATGCTTTGCAGCCTATTCGTCTGTGCTTTCGTGCAAAAAAACCTGAGCAGCATCTTCAATCTCCCGCTTGACTCTGCGGCGTTGCTGGAGCAGGGGACGCTCGTCCTTCTGGGCGTTGGTATTCTTGTTGCGTCAAGTCAATTGTTCGATGCCTGGTTCCCATCGTTCCGCCTTCATAAGGAGCAGACACATCGCCTGATCGGTCCTTTGAACCTATTCTCAGCTGTACTTCTGTCCTTAGTGGCGGCTGCGGGCGAAGAACTCCTCTTTCGTGGAGCACTGCAACCCTTCCTTGGCTTGGGGTTAAGCAGCGTACTTATTGGTTTCCTGCATTTTAGCCCACAGGGTACCTTCACCGCTTGGTCCGTCTATGGTCTAATGACGGCAATGCTACTGGGTGTGATTTTCGAGCACACCAAAAGTCTTGTACCTGGTTTTACTGTCCACACCATTGTGAACTTGAATTTTCTTATGAAACACTACTTCGCAATGAAGCGTCTTAATAATGGACGCAATGTGGCAGGTAAGGATATCCAGTAGATGGATACATTTCCAACGAGGAACATCTGTCTTGTAAACCCTGAAATTCCGCAAAACACGGGAAGTATCGGAAGGCTCGCTGCTGCCACAAGAACGAAACTTCACCTCATCAAACCTCTCGGTTTTTCCCTCTCAGATCGGTACCTCAAGCGCGCAGGCTTGGACTATTGGCCATTTCTGGAATTTTATGTGCATGAAAGCTTCGATGAAATGCTGGGAACGTTTCCGACAGCTCCACGACTCGCTTTTTTCTCCACAAAGGCTGAAAAACTTCTGTGGGACACCCCCCCCGTCGATATCCTTGTTTTTGGGCGAGAGACTGCCGGCTTGCCGGACTTTTTACGGGAAAGATACAAGGAGGATTTTTACAAGATTCCCATGTTTCACCCGGGAGTACGAAGCTTAAACCTCGCTAACTCTGTCGGGATAGCCCTCTATCAACAGATAGGCCAGATGCGATACTATAGTGTTTAAGATAATCGTCGGGTCTGTCATCCCGCGGCTGGACCGCGGGAGCCATTTTTTTCAAGGGGAGGCTGTAGTTGGATCCCGCGGTCAAGCCGCGGGATGACCTTGAGGGGGAATTTTTTCAAAAAAGGTCCTCTCCACAAATTCGTTTTCCCAAATACTATTAAAAAAAGAGGGATCTATGCTCGAAAAATTTATGCCACGAGAAGAAAATTTTTTTGACTTTTTTGAACAGGCTGCGGAGTTGATTCTTGAAGCTGCCATAGCATTTCAAGAAATGCTCGGGGACTTGCAACATTCAGACAAGCATGCTCGACGAATCAAAGAGATCGAACACCGATGTGATACTATCACCCACCAGACCATAGAAGCCCTGCACAAAACCTTCATTACCCCTCTTGACCGTGCAGACATTCATCAGCTGATTTGCGAAATGGACGATATTGTGGATTACATTGATTCTGCTGCCACCCGTACCCACTTGTATGAAATAAAAGTGGCGCCAAAGGCAGTCGTGGACCTGGCTGATATTTGCTTTAAAGCGGCTGAGATCATCAAAAAAGCCGTGCGTTTGCTTCGTGGCATGAAACACCCCAATGAAATTTCGAAATATTGCATTCAAATCAACCAACTTGAAAATGAAGCGGACCATATCTTGCGTTCAGCTCTTGCAAAATTGTTCAAAAAGGAGCCGGACCTACGACTGTTGATTAAATTGAAGGAGATACTGGAACTTTTAGAGACTGTCACGGATCGTTGCGAAGATGTGTCGAATATTATCGACTGGATTGTTCTCGAGTATGCCTAACACAAGGAGGTAGGTTTGGACTCAGGCATGGCGTTTATTGTCTCTATAATAGCAGTTGCGTTGATTTTTGATTTTATTAACGGCTTTCATGACGCAGCTAATTCAATTGCCACAATCGTTTCGACGAGGGTTTTACGGCCTAATGTTGCGGTGCTGTGGGCTGCTTTTTTTAATTTTGTTGCTTTTCTAGTTTTTGAATTAAAAGTGGCTAATACCATCGGACGGGGTGTGATCGATCCTTCGATTGTTGATCCGGAGGTCATTTTATCGGCTTTAGTCGGCGCCATCGTTTGGGATCTCGTTACCTGGTGGTATGGAATTCCTTCCAGTTCTTCCCATGCCTTGATTGGAGGTTTAGGTGGGGCAGCAGTCGCTAAGGCCGGGGTCTATTCTTTAAATATAGGTGGAATTGCCAAGATAGGGGTGTCGATCATTCTTTCTCCTGTTTTCGGGTTTATTTTGGCTTTTATTTTCATGGCACTTGCCTCCCGTATGCTTTTTCGAGCGACACCTCGTATGGTCGACCGCTGGTCGCGTCGCATCCAGCTTGTCTCCGCGTCACTTTATAGCCTAGGTCATGGGGGTAACGATGCGCAAAAAACGATGGGTATTATCGCTGTCCTGCTTTTTCAGACAGGAATGATGGGAGAAACATTTGGTGTCCCCTTGTGGGTTGTGCTTTCCTGTCATGGTGCAATGGGTTTGGGTACTCTTTTTGGCGGCTGGCGTATTGTTAAAACCATGGGGATGAAAATAACAAAATTGAAACCGATAGGGGGCGTCTGTGCCGAAACGGCGGGAGCAATCACTCTATTTGTGGCAACCGGACTTGGGATTCCTGTTTCGACAACCCACACCATAAGTGGTTCCATTATGGGTGTCGGTTCGTTTACAAAATTTTCTGCAGTACGTTGGGGTGTCGCTAAAAATATTGTCTGGGCCTGGATTCTAACGATCCCTGCTTCCGCTTTTGTCGCAGGCTTTAGCTGGTGGATTTTACACCTTCTTAATTTTTAGATAACGTTTGCCCATGTTTAACCTGCTGTACCTAATTGAAGATCTTACGATAATGCATAAGCTCGACGTTGGGGACATCTATGGGAGTGCCTGTCATCTCTACCATTAGTTTGCAGTCGTTCTGAGCGGAGACATTCCCACCGTCGAATGTACGGAAGCTAAATCCGTTACAATAAACCGTTTCCGAGCATAATTTGGCACAGGCTTCGACAGTTCCAGCAAATATAGACTTGAGAGCCTTATTCTGAAACTCCTTATTCCCATTTGTACCGGTTCGATTTGCAAATTGGTGATTGGGAGCACTTGTGGAAACAAGTTTGTGGTTATCGTTGATCCCCCAGATGCGACTGTTACTTGCTTCTACTGCTACTAGATTTAGCTTGGCAGGGGGTGTCATTTCTATCCAGGAGCCTGCCTGCGGGTCTGCTTCGCTTGCCCCGTATCTGAAGAAGATCCTCTTTTCGCTGTCAACTCCGAAAATTCCGCGACTGCTACTTGATATGTAGGACAATTGACCCCGAATTTGCGTCCAACTATTTCCTTCTAAAGCTTGGGTCGTGTCTGTCTCTTTCACTGCGCCTGATCGAAAATAGATCGTGTTTTCTTTAGAAATTGCCCATACGCCAAAGTCTCCAACGGAAATTTGCTTGAACAAGGGCGTTTCGCCGATCTTTATCCAAACACCCTGATTTTGTGCCGCGGCCACTACCCCTTTGCCTTTGCGGAAAAAAGCCTTTCCTTCGTCATCCAGCGCCCATACTCCGTAGGGTCCAGCAAAGATTTTCCTGAGGTTTAACGGCGTTTTTAGCTCCCAGGTTCCGTCAGATTTTCTCAAGTACAACTTGTTCGTTTCCTTTTCTATCCCCCAAAGACCAGTGTTTCCACTTTCGACATAAATCAATCCATTGGGTGGAGTGCTACGTTCAGCCCATCCACCCCCACTTATATACGGGGAACTTCCACCGCCAACGACACCTGTCCTCTGATAGGGTCGGTTTTGGTCCAAACCCCAGACACCTTGTTTACCGCTTGAGATTTGGGTAAGCCGTTTGCTGGAATCGGGAGTACCCCAAGACAATCCCCGATTCCAACGGCAAGGCGGAAATGAGCAGCCGGAAAACTCCGAAGGATTGCCTTTATCAATATCGTATCTGAAATACACTTCAGCAGTAGTCCCTTTGATTCCCCAAACTCCATAGTCACCACTCGAGATTGTGTTAAGTACGGAGTAGGTGTCCACCCCATAAAATTGGGGAGTAGAACCAGTCTGTGGATTATGATAATAGTTGGAGGAGCCGAATAATATTTGCGGGTATTGAAATATGCTAACTGTATTATTGGAAGCAACGATAGCCCACACGCCGTAAAATCCAGAACTTATGTCTGAGATATTGCTGGATTTAGAATCCCAATTCGAACCATTCCATTTATAAGCCTCGTTCGACCGGCTCACTCCCCACAATCCGTACATCCCATCTGAAACATGTTTGAGAAGCCCTGGTTTAAGTTCCCAAGTTTCGTTTTTTCGCTTGAAGACTTGGTTAGACTCATTGAGCGCCCACACACCATTGGGTCCGTCTGCAATCTTTGTGAAGCGATCGGCAATCGGTATCCACTTGGTATCTGTTCCATTGCTAAAGTACACTTTGCGGGGTGGCATGTTTCCACTTGAATCTGATTGTTTATACTCGACCGACCAGACGCCACCTTTTCCGCTTGAAATGTGAGATGGGATAAATTGTGAATTATTTTCATCTGTTCCCGAAACGGTAACCCATTGCGAGTTTGTGTATTTATAGAATCCGCCTTCCTGGTCGATTGCCCAATCTCCACTCAAGCCGGTGGCAACTTGCGAAATTTGCTGCTCCGACTCTTGCACCCAAAGCCCTGTGGAAATCGCGGGAAGGACAATTTTCTCTCCACCCTCTTCTATAGAAATGCATTCGTTGACACCACTAAGGAACTGTCCAGCGGCACAGGGCTGAACAGAGACCGTCTCGCAGACTTCTTCACCTTCGTAGCGAACTGTATTGGGGGGGCAATCACCGATCACGCACGAGCCGTTCTGGATATTTTGTCCAATTGGGCAAACGCAAGTGTTGCCCGCGAACGTCATCTTTGGATCAGTGCATACACAAACATGATCCGCACTCAAAACTTGGCCACCTATACATTGAGGAACAATGGGTACGCATTCATTGTTAGCGTTTTTCTCTGTACCGGATGGACAAGTCAGCTCTGCCACTAATTCTTCGTGAACTTCCTCTTCTTCCTTTACTTCTTCGTGAACTTCTTCCTTTACTTCTTCATGAACTTCCTCGTCTTCCTTAATTTCCGGAGTTGGCGATGAGGTAACCTGCGTGATTTTGATCAGGCACATTCCGTTTTTTAGTTCATAAGTCTCGGGACATTTCGGAATACTCGGTTCTTGAGTTTTTTGTTCATGGGAAGGTGGCAATTCCTCTTTCTTGGTTGTTTCCGGCTGGGAACTCTTGAAATCCGTGCGTCGTTTCTCCTGAGGGGCTTCCTGCTCACAAGCGAGCTGGAAAACAATCGACAATAAAAGGAGAAGGGTCTTTGGTCTATTTATAATCATGAGATCTCCAAAGGATAGCCATTCGTAAGCTCATCGGGTTTTCTCGACCTTTTCTTGAGTTGGCGCCGCTCGGTTGCAAGGAGGTGGTTTGGAGGAAACTGCGCAGCTGGTTCCTCCAAGAAATTCCTTGACGAACTCAATCTTGCCAACTTTGTTCCGATAGAACCAACGCAAGAACTCACGATGGAGCGTTCATTTTGACTTCCGCAAAGTTTTGCCAACTTTTCCTTGCCTTTTCAGTGATGGCTATCGGGTTTACCCTTCGTGCGCAAGGTAAGAAAAATGCAGAGCCAAAAGCAACGGAGAAAAAACAGGAAACTAAGTCCATTCCACCAAAATCCAAAATTGTCACCTTGAAGCAAGCGGGAGAAAAACTTACGTACTCACTAGGGCTTAACATTGACGCCGGCGGTGGATTTCTCGCTGCAGATCAGGAGAGCGAACTTTCAAAGCAAGGGTACATCTTAGACCTGGGAGGCTTTTTTTCCTTGCAGCACACTGACCTCGTGTTCGATATAGGTGCTGGATGGGCGATGACTTCTTTTAGTGTGCCTGATGAGAATGAGATCGTCACACTAGTCAGTACGAGAAGTACTGGCGATGAGACCTTGGACGAAGCCTTGAAGGCTAAGACCATCGACACGAGTTACGGCTTTGCAGAAATCGCAGCGAGTCGAAAATTTGACAAGCTCATGGTGGGCGTCTTGGCCAACATGACGTTCGGTACCGATACGAGTTTCAGCGGATCGGAACTGGAGGAGGAGGATTTGACTCCCCACGTCTATCTAGGGGCAAAAATGCTCCTGCAAAACGAATTCGGGGACCGGGGGATTTTTAGTCGCTTCGGCTTAAGGTTCCTGACTGATATTTCCATAGCCGAACGCCAAATCTATTTCCTCACCGTCCACGCAGCGTTAGGGCTGCCCCTTGCCAGACCGGAAACTGTTGTGAAAGAAAGGGTCGAATATCGAACCAAAATCAAGGTTAAGAAGGAAGTTCAAATCGTTCAAAAGGAGCGAGACCGCTATATCCTCATAGCTGGGATTATAAACTTTGTGACAGGGAAGTATGACATTGACCCTTCGGTGAGAGCCTACCTGAGTGCTCTCGGTACGTACCTTCAACAGAATGCCGACAAGTGGGAAAGTATCAGCATCATCAGTCACACGGATAAAAGAGGATCTTACGAATTGAATCGCCGGCTGTCCACCAACCGTGCAGGGGCTGTTTCAGGAATTTTTGCAAGTCAGGGGGTTCCTCAGCAAAAAATCCAGGTTGACTTGCGCACGTTTGAATCTCCCGTGGCTGGTGCTGAGGACGCCATCTCCCTAGCCAAGAACAGGCGTGTGGAGGTCACAATCGTTGGACGTGAAGCTATGCTTAATTTGGAGACTGAAGTGCTCCGACTCCAGCAACTCTACAAAATGCCCTCCACCTGCGAGGGTCTACGTTGCTATTAGAAGGCAAAAAGGGAGAGGGGGGTTTTGGGGGGGCGAGGGAACCGTCGCTCCCCCAAGGGATTTCTTGGAGGAACCAGCTGCGCAGTTTCCTCCAAACCACCTCCTTGCGCCGAGTGGCTTACGCATTACCTAAGTTGCTATAAAATTTGTTGATAGGAAGCGCTACAAGTTCCGCATTTTCCATGTGGCAATGGTGAGAACCATGAACATGCACCGCTTTATGATTGGGAATTTGGAGCAGGCGTTCGTCCCACATGACGGGATCGATAGCTAGCCCTTCTTCCGCCCAAATAACGATCGTCGGACAAATGATGTTACGCAAAAATGCGCGCACCTGTTTTTCCGTGAATGGATGAGGGGTCTGGATCAAAAGTCGGGGGTCGCTGTTCCAAGAAAACCCACCGTTCACCTTCTTTGTACCTCGCGAAGCAAGAAGACGGGCTGCTTCGATTGTCAATTTGCTAAATTCCGAATCTTGAGCACGAACCCTTGCCGCTTCTTCAAACGACGGATGCACTCTCGGCGTCGTCTGGCTCCGTTTTTTGAAGGTCGGGAGATATTCCCGAAAACGTTCCGGCATCTTCTCATCGTCCGCGCTAAAAGGCCCTAAACCTTCTATGAGAACTAGACTCTTGACTCTTTCCGGTAGCAGACCTGCAAAAAGAGTGGCGACACAGGCCCCCATGGAATGCCCTAACAGGTGAACGGAATCCCACTTTAGGACGTCCAAGAGTTCCACCAGATGCTCAACCAAACTTGTCTGTGAATAATAGAATCCAGGTGGGAAATGATCCGAAAATCCGTGACCCGCAAAGTCAAGCGCGTAGACTTGTCGATCCTTCAATTTATTTGCCAACACATCAAAGGATGCGGCGTTGTCCAACCACCCATGAAGAGCAAGGACGGGTTCGTCCGAAGGAGAAGTCCACCAGTGTTTCATGGCAAGGTTCAAATTGTAGGTCGGCAGGAAAGCTTTGACTTCTTCATGTCTCATTGCGTTCTCCAGGAAATCACCGATCCACATTTATCGTACCACATCGCTGATACGGGTCAGGCATTCGGAAGTAAGCAGCCCTAATTTAGAAGATCAGGGAAGTGGCGGTAAGCAAACGCTTCAACAATCAAGTAATCCCCAAGGGTTATATTCCCGTCCCCGAGGGCTCTCGCCACCGTTTTTTTGATGACATCACCACCAAGAAGCCTGAGTTGATTCAGATTGAACATAGAAAAAATGATCTTAACGTAGTATTTTTCAAAATGAGCCTGCCGAGAGTAGTTTTCAATATATGACTGAAGATGCTTGCCTTCATAATTTAGAATCCCCACATCAGTCAATTGTTCTGCTAGTTCGAAACTTAACGGAACTCCGTATCTCTGTAACCCATTTTTGAGCCTCCTTACTAGTTTCGAGTCATCATCAATCGCCTGGTCAATGCTTTGAAGAACCCTAAGAGCTGAGCTAGAATGATTGGCATCATGTAAAACGTCTGCAAATCGGGACATGCGAGCATCCCATTTCCATCTTCTATCCTGGGTCAGCGTCTTTATGTGTTGGATAGGAACTTGATAGCAATAGAGGGTCAATTTCTCAATTATAGGCTTATTTTCTCCTAGAAAATCATCACATTTCTGTTCGGCAAAACCAAGGAGTGCTGCTTCTTGAACGGTGGATGTGCTGGGAAGCTCTTTTCGTGAATTTGACAGAATCGTAAGAATAAGCTCAGCATTATCTTCATTCACTTCCAAGACGCTGGGATTCTTAAAGCTACTCTGATTTTGATTTGCACGATAAATTGAAAGACTTCCGCTATCACTTCCGAGAGCCTCTAATATCGCAGAGGAACTTGTGCCAAAAGACACCGTGCTATACCCGTGCCGAGTCAGATTGTCAGATCCAATGTGAGTAGAGTGAAGGATTCCTACCACGTCTCCATCTGCATTTAAGTATGGAGAACCGCTTGACCCACCCAAAGCTAAGTTGTCAGTACTGAACTTAATCTTATCGTAATCAACAACTTCGGTAGCGACCCATTTCTTCAGTTCGCCTCCCGGATGTCCCACAAAATAAAGGCGCTCGCCCATCAATGCCGGGGCTGTTTTATGAACGACTTTCAAGAAATGCGGAGGACGAAAGGCAGGGCCCCCTTTTTCGTCTCGAATTTGAAAAACAGAAACGTCCAGGTTTGTGTCGGAGAATAAAGGTTCCGCAAAGTATGTATTTGAATCGGCCTTGTTCCCCCGTTCAAAACCAAAGGTCAGTTGTAGGTAACACCCTTCTATCGAACAGTTATCAGTGCCAACGACATGGTTATTGGTCATCAGCAAGCCGCTTTGGGATATAAAAAAACCTGTTCCGGCCCCCATCTGAGTGCCAATTCTGACAACTGCTCTCGCAGCTTCACTGATTTTCTTAGGGGCGGCATTGATATGTTTGTAGGTGAAAAACTCGGGAACGTCACGGACTCGTTCCTCTGTTTTTGGTTGGAAGACCCCACAAGCTTGAAACAAGTGAGTTACAGATCCTAATATGACAAGAGCAAGGAGCCTCTTCATCTTTAAAACGTTTTTCACAGGTATTCCTCTCAATTGATTGAACGGTCGACCGATAGTAGAGAAGACCGCCGGAAAGTCAAGCCTTGTGTGGCAAGGCGTGGCAAAGCGGCTTACGTATTAGGCTAAGGTTCAATGGCTATCGGCCGATAAACGATCATGAATGTTCAGAAAAAGTTTCGACGTCACCTTGCAAAGTCGATTAAATTTCTAATCTTTAGCCTAGTCTCTATAAGTGTTTCCCATTGTCGGACCGCTCTACCTGCAAAACCTGATCGTGCTTCCGTTGAGCTTCCTGTGGAAACACTATCCGATACCGCAAAGCTCTACTTGCTTGAGAACGTGGAAAGCCGTGAGGATGAGCCTCCACAGGCCATTCAGAATTCCCCTCAAGAGCAAAAGGCCCACCTCCTCAGCTATGCGCAGATGATTCGAGATCTATTGGTAAACTACAGAAACAACAGCCTCAACGAACCTGGGTGTGAAAATGATCTCGATCACGGAGACCTTATTTTTGCTGCCCGCTTGCTGAGTCTGAACCATTTGCTTACGGCGATCGAGTTTTTTGGGAGTGAACTTGCTCCTGTTTCCCAGAGTCACAATTTTAAGATTGTGCCTGCCTATGTGCCTCTTGAGCTGCTGAACCCTAATGGCTTGCGTGCTTTAGTCGATTCGCACGCAAGCTCCCACGAGGTTGGCCAGGAACTTCCGGTCGGACCGCAAATGTTGTGGCAGATGACCGATGCCATTCTTTCCGTCTATGAAAGGGAAGGAGAGTGCGAAGCCCGCCTTCTTTACAACCAGGTCGCCAAGCTCATTGTGGAGCGGATGATTGAACTACACATGGGGCAAGGAGGTGGTTTGGAGGAAACTGCGCAGCTGGTTCCTCCAAGAAATCCCTTGGGGGAGCGACGCTTCCTCGCCCCCCCCCCTCTCCCTTTTTTACCTTGTAAAGCTGGACTCTCGATATTCCGATCAATACGACGATGGTTGGTTTAAAGTACAAACTCAGCATTTCCCTGATCGTCCTGACGAGTTGTAGCCAACCGCCACCTATGGAACGGGAGCGTACCCAGACGTCTCGCCAGGCACCTCGTATGGAGAGTCCTGCGCAGGGGAAAGGAGGAACGGAGGATCCCCGCGCGGCCACCAAAAAAGAGGAGGGTAGCCAGAAGGGAAAGAAGGCGGAGGGTCTATATGACCTCAATGTGGGAGATGACGGACCCCTTCCCGTTGATGATCCGTTGGTCGCTGGATGGGGACCCATGGGGGAAAAAACCTGCTCCCAAAAAACCAACCGTCAGGCAGGTGACATCTGTGGTTATGAATTCTGCGGGGGAAAGAACGAGCATCTGAACGCAGATGAGAAAGCAAGCGTCGCAGCTCTTATGGCTTACCTTGCGACGAAAAAAAACATCGACCCAGCAAAATGTAAAGATGAGGATGTTATCACTGTTTTGATGGAACTCCGCGAGTTAAACTTGAAAAACACAAAGATCAAAGACATTACCCCCCTTTTTCAGCTATATAAACTTGAAACGCTTGACCTTAGCGAGAATCAAATTGACCGCCTGACTTACCTAAGTGGTATGAAAAAGCTCAAGTCACTCAGGGTGAATAAGAACAGCCTTACAAGTTTCAATGGTTTGCAACGACTATACGATCTTGAAGAGATCATTGCTGCGGACAATCAGATTAGCAGCGTTGCCGAACTTGCCAAACTGGAAAAGCTAAAAACCCTGGATATCAGGAACAACCAGGTTAGCTCCATTGTCTTACTTGCCGATCGGCCTATAACAATAAAATATGCGGGAAATCCCGACATTCTCGCGGAAGCAGAGGATATCAAGGAGGATGCTGAAGAGGTGAGGCCCAACTGTTACAAAAAATCAACAGACAAGGGAACAGTTGCAAAAGGGGATGCGTTTGATACTGCCGAAGGGGGAGTCGGCAGGACGGGAGAGTACACCACCTGTTTCTTAAAAGATGGAGAGATGACTGTACAAAAGGTCTCTGATGAGGCGAGTCAGTAACTATTCCCCGATACGGGCCCGGCTTCGTTCTCTAGCCTTGGCAATTTCTCTTTGAATTTGCGCTCTACGCTTTTTGATTTCGGGGGAGATCCTCAGTTGGTGGACGATTTCCTTTCGAATGATATCCGCATGTTGAAGAGGATGAGCGGTAAAGATTCCCATATCCAGAAAATAGGTGTTGAGGATTGTGATGACCTCTTCTCGCTCGATTTCCCACGCATCGCAGATTTTAGAAATCTCGAAATCATTGGCAATCATCGAGAGGATGAAGGCCTCTATATAGTATGGTCTGATGATTCTCACAAACCCCTCCCGCTGAGGGGCTTAATCGGAGTTATTTTGAAAAACTAAAGGTAACCCGTAAGCTATTTGTGGCAAAGGGAGAGGGGGGTTTGGGGGGGCGAGGGAACCGTCGCTCCCCCAAGGGATTTCTTGGAGGAACCAGCTGCGCAGTTTCCTCCAAACCACCTCCTTGCTGAGGGGGGCGCAGTTTCCTCCAAACCACCTCCTTGCTGAGGGGGGCGCAGTTTCCTCCGCTTACTTATCCCAAGGGCAGGCATTTCTTTTGGTGGCGGGTAGGTCCTCCAAAACAATGTGTTTTTCTTCCCTTGACGGCACATAGACTGCCATCGCTCCGTCGTAAAAACCCAGACGACCGACCACCTTACGCAGGTTTCCTCCGGCTCCCCTAAGCACCTTTCGGGTGAAGCACTTATTGCTCCTGGGATGACCAGGCGATCGGGATCGGTAGCTTTGCGCCTTAAGAGCTTCTTCGAGGCTTACCCTGCTGTCATCCACGTTAGGTCTTCCGTCGTAGGAACGGGTCATGACGAGGGCGAGATCAAGATGATCTGATTTTGACCGGACCGATAGGCGTATGAAATTTGCATTTCTGTTGTCCTCCCCTAAAAGCGGATAGTCTCCCGTGATCCTCACGCATTTTCCTAGCCAGTGGGCAGCATCAGAAAAGTCGACATCATCAAGTTCCTTCATCTCTTTCGATGAACAAAGGTCTACTACGTCCATGACGGAACGCTTCGGCTCAGATATTTCGCCTTCCTGACTCGGGCGAGAAAGTTTGACCTTCCTTGAAGAAGAACCAGTGTTTGACACTCGAAAACTTGCCATCAGGGGCAGATGGTCAGAGTAACCTTGGCCAAGATGTTGCGCTCTGTAAGCTTCCTTTTTCACCTGCCAGCGGAACGGCCTGCCGTCGGGGGCCAGCAGCACTTTTGCCTCGTCACCCTTCTGCCCCAGGACTGTGAAAGAGCCGTCCACATATTGAAACCCTTGTTCGTGATAGAAACTGTCGGATAGCAGCATATGGGAAAGGACTTGACGCTCACCATCGAAGCTATTTTCCCAACGATTTTCTTCTGGCAATTCGAACCATAGATTGTACAACGTCGAAGTCTTTCTCCCCAACATTCTTGTTTCATCACCCGTCGTGTTGAGTTCCAATAACGGTTTTTCAAAATAGGAGGCGTTTAAATCCCCGACGACAAGAACCCGGGTGAGAGGTTCGCTTTCCCTCTCCTCTGCAATCCTAGCTGCCAAAAGGTGAGCTGACTGTATGCGTACCGGCTCACTTGCTTTAACCCCACCCGCCTTCGATTTCCAGTGGTTATTGAAGATCAACATGCGCTGATCCCCGTCACGGATTTCCACTACCTGAATATCGCGAGCAGAGGTTGAATAGCGGTCCTCATGAACAACATTTACGGACGCTAATGAGTTTAAGGGAATCGTTGACGCGAAAGCTGTTGTTACCGACGTAGGGTTATTTTCTGCCTGGGGTCCTAAAACAAAATGCGTGTAACCCATGGCTTCCAAGCCATCTCGGAGTGGCGATCCCGGCTCAAAAACCTGGGAACGATTCCCCGCACTTTCAATCTCCTGGAAGGCAATAAGCTCCGGCTTATTAGCCATGTGTATGACTTTGAGGACGTTGCGTACTTTAGCTTCCTGCACGTCTGGCTCATACCAATTCGAAAGTTGCGAGGAGTAGTCCGTGTATTGAACAAAGCGCTGGCCAAGCTCATCACGGTCGGATTTGGGCAAAGTGTTTCTAAATGTTTTCCATGCTTCTCTTGTATTTTCAGGATCCTGGTCCCAGTAATTTTCGACATTGTAGGAAAGAACCCGGAACGTCCCCTTTGAAAAACCAAAAGACGCCCAAAACAAGCAGACTCCTACTAAAAAGGCTAAACGACTCCGCCTTAGCATGCTGTTCTCCCGTATTTGTTTGCGTTTATGGAACCATCATATCTCAAGCTTTTCTCTATCTGGAAACGGAAAACCATGCTCGGGAGCTGGCAAAATGACGCACTCAATTTCTCATTGTCACTTTCAAAAAGTCTGTTAGCATGATAAGTTCCTGGTTTTTTATCTTCGGTCTCAATTTCCAACCTGAATCGATTTTACAATGGATAAAAATACTGACATTGTCGCTTGCCGTTCAATTCCAGCCGACTATGAGGGTTTGCGTGCCGATGTGCAGGGAGAATTTTCCCTCAACCGTGCTCGCTATCATACGGCTGGATTTTGCATGAACGTTCCTGGTTCCAAGAGCATTACGAATAGAGCGCTTTTGATAGCAAGCTTAGCATCTGGAATTTCAAGCTTGCTAAAGGTGCCCGGAACTGAGGAAGAAGGAGGGCCCTTTTCAAAAACTTCAATATCTAAAGTTTTTTGGGGGGAGGCGTGGAGGGGAACTTTTTTTCAAAAAAGGTTCTCTCCACAAATTCTTTCTCCCAAATACTATAGTGAAATGCAGGATACCGACCTTATGCGGGAAGCCTGCGAACGTTTAGGAGCAAAGTTTCGCCAGGAGGGAGATTGTACAGAACTTGTCGGCTGCAACGGGAAATGGAAACGCTATGCCACACCTCTAAACGTGGGCAACGCGGGAACCTGTGCTCGCTTCCTGGCTGTGGCTCTTCTCCGAGGGGAAGGTGATTATCACCTTACGGGAAGCCCACGTATGCAAGAGCGCCCGATGGGCGATCTCATACGGGCCATGCGCTCCTGGGGGGCCTCTATCGAAGCATCGGGGACTAGCTTGCCTTTGACCATTCAAGCAGGGCCGATCCGTGGGGGCGAGCTTCTTGTATCGGGAGAGCGGAGTTCTCAGTTCCTGAGCGCTCTTCTTATGATCGCACCTTTTGCCGAGCACGACTCGACGATTACAATCGAAGGCCCGCTGGTATCTCCAACATATGTTGATATGACCATGGCAGTCATGCGGCATTTCGGTGTACGTGTAAGCAAATCCGGACAGCATTTCCATGTTCCTGCCAAGCAGTGTTACCGGGCGTCTACTTTTTCTATTCCTGGGGATGCCTCTTCAGCCTCTTACTTTTTCGCCTTAGCCGCCATTACAGGTCTACGGATAACGGTTGAAAATCTTCCCTCAGACCCTCCCCAAAGTGATTTGGGGTTTGCGACGATACTTTCCAAAATGGGTTGCCGGGTGGAGAGAGATGCTAACTCCCTGACAGTCGAAGGAACTCGCGAGTTGCAAGGTCTCGATCTGGACATGTGCGATATGAGCGACGTGGTGCCCTCATTGGTGGTCGTGGCATTATTCGCAAAAAGCTCCACTACAATTCGAAATGTGGCTCACATGAGGCATAAAGAATGTGATCGGCTAAGGGCACTCCGGCAGGAGCTGTCCAAGTTTGCGAAGATAGAGGAACGTGCCGATGGTCTCATTATAGAACCGCTCACTTCGTTCCCTACAGAAAGCATTGATATTGAGACCTATGAAGACCATCGGATTGCCATGGCTTTCACAGTTCTTTCTGTAAGGATTCCCAGGCTTCGTATCCTCAACCCTTCTTGTGTGGCGAAAACCTACCCAACTTTTTTCCGGGATTTGAAACGGGCCTGTCATACGTAATCCGCCTGTGGCAAGGAGGTGGTTTGGAGGAAACTGCGCAGCTGGTTCCTCCAATTTCCTAAACACGGCCTTTGGGAATTTACCTAACGAATCCAAGAAATCACCCGATAGATTTCTCTGACCGGCTGATGTCTCATGAAGGAAGGGCGAAACCATGAAACAGATCCTTTACTATAAGTCAAAGTTATTCTTTTGGATTTATCTAATTGTAGCAATTTTTTCCTCTTCACCTGGGCTTGGGAAAAAAAATGAGAAAAGAAGCCTATCTGTTGCCTATTTTAGCCAGGACATTCCCGCTCTAACATCACTTTTCCCTGCGTTTGACCCTGACTCCTACGCAGTCATTACACAGATCTTCGACAGTCTCGTTCATTTCGATCTGGATGGGCAGCCAAGACCTGCATTAGCCACTTCTTGGAGACGGTTGAGCAATACGAAGTGGGAATTCACACTCCGAAAGAATGTCGTGTTCCATAACGGTGAAGCGTTCGACGGTCAGTCTGTAAAATTTACGTTCGACTATATTCTCGATCCCAAAAACAATGCTGGAAACAATTGGATTTTCAGCACTATTGATCGCGTCGAACTTGATAAAACGGATCCTTACAAAGTTTATGTTTACACGAAAGAGCCTGACGGCATGTTTTTAAACAGGTTCAACATTTTTAGCTCAATCTGTCCGCCGCAGTATATAAAGCAGCACGGGATTGAGTATTTCCACAAGCATCCTGTCGGAACCGGCCCCTATGTTTTCAAGGAGTGGGTTCCGAAAAAGGAAATACAATTAGCCGGGAATGAACATTATTGGCAGCAGGGGGTACCCGCCATCAGCAAACTGTCCTTCAAAATCATGGATAAAGACAAATGGGTCGACGCAATCAACGCTGGTAGTGTGGACTTTATTCCCAACTTGTCAGGTCGCTTCACAGGAAAAGTCGCTGCGGGGAACAAAATCATCAAACGACTGATTTTATCTGGTTACTGGGTACTCCTCAGAAACAAAGGTCCTCTGGAAGATCTTAAAGTGCGCAAGGCCCTGAATTTTGCGGTGAACAAAGATGACCTCGTCAGGTATGCCGACTATGGGAATGCCAAGGCCCTGGCATCGCTTGGTAAAGAAGGAGAGTTCGGGCAGGACACAACTCTTAAGCCCTATTCTCACGATCTCGACAAAGCGAAAGGCTTGTTCAAGGAAGCGAAGGTCACAAATCTGCGTTTGAAAGTCTTGATTTCCGACATAGCTGAACCTGTAGGCCGAATCATCGTCACAAACCTACGAGAGTTGGGGATCGAGATCGAAGATGAAGTTGTATCAAGAAGCGAATGGGCCAATCGAATTGTTGGCTATAAGATTCAGAACAAGAAAGCTGCCGACTATGATCTTGCGATCAATCTCGTTGACAATCCGATCTATCACCTCGGTTTTCATGCAGGTCTGTTTCTTGCATCTCCCAGTCCTTGGTCACTCACCGATGACTCTGAATTTGATCGCCTTTACGGAGAAGCAATGCGGGAGCTTGACCCTGGCAAGCATGAAAGGAAGATGAAAAATCTGGATCGCTACATCCATGAGCAGGCTCTGATGATCTTTGCAACACAGCGCATCATCACCGCTGCTGTGAACAAAGGCCTTTCCATAGATACGTTTGGACTGAATGGGCATTTGAATTACAACATTTTGTCCAAGGCACACTGGAGTGACTAACAGGGCTGATGTTGAAATGATTGGCAATACTTCATGAAGGTACGGACTTCAATTCTCTTTAAGATGATGGTTAGAAGTGTGATCATGATCACGCTTTCGATCATGGCCGTTGAGATTATTTCCTACTACCTCTCCGGACGGCAAATTCGCGATCTCACGACTGTCCAGCAGACTACTTTAACCGAGATATATCGTGAACGATTAGGCAGAAAGTTGATGAGTGCTCAGGAAGATCTACAGTTTCTAGCTGATCTGCCATCGGTAACCGATTACTTCAAGTTCCGGCAATTCCAATTGGATATCGAAGCAGGAGAATCTCTTGCCAGTGCAGGAGCATACTTTCGTAAATTAATCGACCGTCAGCAAAGCTATGTTTACATTGCCCTGAACGACAGGACGGGCAATCCAATCTTAAATATCCTGAGAGATGAAACGTCGGTACCTGCCAGCCTTACAGAAGCGGAGTTGAACAAGATTGCCACATCAGACGAACGGGTTATCAATCTCGGACCTTTCGAAGATTCAGGAACAAAATTGGTTATGCAGCGCTTCGTTATTCCCATACTGGTCGACTCTAATTTTGCAGGGTTCATTGACCTCACCTATGACCATAACTACCTAATGGGCGATCTAAAAAGAGATCGCATATTCGACACTGGCTTCCTCTTTGTGATTGCGAACGATGGCCGGGTCATTTATCATCCAAACCTTCCTACTCATGAAAATCTCTTCAGTTCAAATCCAGGCCTTGGCACCTTTTTACGCACAAGCTCCATGACTCAGGGATCACTAGACCAAGAGGATCAATTCTTTAGCTTCTCAAAAATGGATGAAAAAATCGGATGGTATGTCCTAGCAATGTCGCCGAAATCTGAAATGTTTGCCGTTCTCAATCGCATAAAAATGATCGTCTTTCTCATCGTCTTTTTGAATATACTCGTTGAAGCCCTATTCATTTTTTTATTTATGCGGGTGGTCATAACACGACCGATCAAAAAACTTCTTGACGTAATCAAGAATATTGAAGCTGGAGACTTAAACCATCGAGCCAACGTACCAACGAACGACGAAATCGGCGTTTTGGCAGATTCATTCAATCACATGATCGGGCAAATCCAAGATAAGGAAGCCTATAATCAGATGCTCCAAAGAAACCTTGAAGAAACTGTTGAAATCAGAACAAGGGAACTCAGCGAAAGCAAAAATGCCCTTGCCCTTATTTTTGAAAATGCTCCCATCGGGTTAGTGAAGTTAGACTATTCAGGAAAAATCATCGACTGCAATAGTCACTTCATTAACTTTTTTTCAAAAGACGAATCTGTCTTAAAGGGCTGCAACATTGGCACCATCGTGGGAGAGGAGGTATGGCAGACAGCCTCGAGAATACTCTCGGAAGCGGATAATTCAAGGTCTTATCATTTCGATATTCGCTATATCACGAAAAAAGAAGATGAAAAATTCATTGACTCAGTGGGAGTATATAGTGCGGGGGACGAGGAACGAGATTCATTCTACATCCTTGCCATGGCAGATCATACCGAAAGAAAAAGAAACGAAAAGCAGCTCGAGATCGAACGAGCCAAAAGCCAACATGCCTCAAAAATGGCGACTCTTGGTGAGATGGCAGGGGGAATTGCACATGAAATCAATAACCCGCTCGGAGTCATTTCGATGAGGTCCCAGCAAATCATGCGTGTTTTCAAGGATCGGCCAGAACATATGACAAAAATTCCCGACTTTGTGGATGAAATCCTCAACACGACTCTCCGCATTGAAAAGATTATCCGAGGTCTTCGTTCTTTTGCACGTAGTGGGGAGCGGGATCCGTTCGTAAAATGTAGTGTTTCCGGCATCATCCAGGACGTACTCGCCTTATGTGCCGAAAGGCTTAGAGTAAATGAGATAGACTTGGCATACGAAAATTCCGAAGGTGTGCTTATTGAATGCCGCGCCATTCAGTTGGCCCAGATCCTCCTCAACCTGATCAGTAATGCAAAAGATGCTGTAATGGAGTTGGAAAAAGATCGCAAAATAATTCTGGAAGTGAAAGAACTTGCGGAAGAAGTCGAAATTTCACTCAGCAACAATGGTCCACAGATTCCCCTAGGAATACGCGATAAAATCATGCAACCATTTTTTACAACCAAGGACATTGGAAAAGGTACAGGGCTTGGTCTCAGTATCGCTAAGGGTATAGTCGATGATCACAACGGGTGGCTATTCCTGGATCCTGAATCCCGATGGGTTCGTTTCGTGATTGTACTCCCGAAAAAGCAAAAACCACAATACGATCAGAAAAGGTAAGGAATGCGTAAGCCACTTGGGGCAAAAAGGGAGATGGGGGTTTGGGGGGGCGAGGGAACCGTCGCTCCCCCACCCGAAAGGTAAAATCAGCACTCGGCAACATTCACAGCAAGACCGCCCCGTGATGTTTCCTTGTAAATGGTTTTCATATCCGCTCCGGTCTGCATCATAGTTTTCATAACATCGTCCAGAGAAACATAGTGGGTGCCATCCCCTCGAAGGGCTATGCGAGCTGCGTTGATCGCCTTTACCGCACCCATTGCGTTACGCTCGATACACGGGATTTGAACGAGTCCACCTATAGGGTCGCAGGTAAGGCCCAGGTTGTGTTCCATGCCAATTTCCGCAGCTTGTTCGGCCTGCTCGTTCGTGCCACCTAAAGCGGCAACAAGACCTCCAGCACCCATCGAGCAGGCCACCCCCACCTCCCCTTGACAGCCAACTTCTGCACCCGAGACTGACGCATTTTTTGCGTACAGGATACCGATCGTTCCTGCAGTCAACAGGAAGCGATGGATACCTGACACGTCAGCACCCGTACTGAACCGGTCATAGTATTTGATCAACGCAGGGATAATACCAGAGGCGCCATTCGTAGGAGCGGTTACAATCTTCGATCCGCTCGCATTTTCCTCATTGACTGCCAGGGCAAAAAGCGTCACCCAGTCTAAAACCGCAAGCGGGTCGCTCTTAGGGTCGCCTCTTTTCTTCAGCTCTTCGAACAGCTTCTTCGCTCGACGTTTCACTTGCAAACGTCCCGGCAAAACTCCGTCCCTCAAACAGCCGCGTTCTATGCTCTCGTCCATTTGTTGCCAAAGGAAATCCAGGCGTCGCTTGACCTCTTCCTCTGCACGTAAGCTGCACTCATTCGCCAGGGTCATATCGTGGATGAAGAGCTTTTCCTTTTTCCCAAGGGCCAGTAGCTCCTTGGCTGTCTTGAATTTGTAAGGCAGTTTATCTTCGTCAGCAGGCGCTTTCTGAAGCTCTTGAAATTCCTCGTCAGTACAAACATGTCCCCCTCCGATGGAATAGTACACATCCGAAAGGAGAAGATTTCCATCAGCATCGAAGGCCTTGAAGATCATTCCATTTGAATGGAGGGGAAGTTGTTTGCGACGAAAAAACTGTAAGTGACCCTGCGGATCGAATAGAAGACGTTTTTTCTTTCCCAGAATAAGTTTTTTATCAGTGCGAATCTCCTCCGTACGAACGTCAATCTTTTGGGGGTCAATCGTGTCAGGCATCTCCCCCTCAAGACCAAGCAAGATAGCCTTGTCTGTACAGTGGCCTAAGCCGGTGAGCGCAAGGGACCCGTAAAGCTCGACGATTACTTCCGCTACCGCATCGAAGGTCCCCGTTTTTTGCAAAGTAGCCAAGAAACGATTGCTTGCCACCATCGGCCCCATCGTATGAGAGCTGGAAGGGCCGATACCTACTTTGAAAATGTCAAATATACTCATAGGCATAGGAGCTAAACCTCAACCTTTCAGAATGGAAATCCGATATATACACGGATTAGAGCGTAGGACCAAGGAATCCATGAGACCATTTCAGTATAACGTCGGCGTGTTAGCGTTTCCAGTCGCCCTCGTGCTCACATGCAGTCCCGAAGCCCCGCAACAAGCGACGAAGCGAACAGCACAGGAATTCGCGACCAAGGGAACCGATTCTTCCCCAAGCGGATTAGAGACGGAAAAAGGACCAGAGACGGAGCAATCAACCGTTCAAAAATATGGAGATATCCGCCCAGCGCCGCTCGAAGATGACTTCAGCGCCATTGAAGATGAGGTTAAAAGAAGTCAAGCGATTGCGGACAAGACCTTCAAAGGATTCGCGTCGCGAGAAGGTTACGAAGTGACTGATCATTTTTATAAATGTGGAATGCGCCTTTCCCACCTTCATTTCAAAATGAAGTCCCGACCAGCCGAGCTTCAAGTTACCGACGCAAGTTTCAAAATCCTTACCGAGAACATGGAGAAATTCAAAGTCGGGAAATTTGAAGCTTACTCCGCATATCGACTGCCGAATGAAACGATGTTCCTTGCCTTTCTTAATAAAGACGGAAAGGTTTACTACGTCAAGAAAACGTCGACCGATACCGCGTGGATCGACCCGCTCTTGTTAGCTGATTTCAAAGGATCGCCTGTTATAAAGTTAAACGATGAGCAGGTCGTGGAAATCGTCGTCTATAGGACTTCCAACGGGCAAGTTTACACTTATACTTGGAACGATTCCGCATTCGAAAGTTCAGGGGATGGGGTAAGCTCATCTCTTACTGAATTTGAGTCCATACAAGAACGGGCAGGCGTGGAAGCCGAGATTCTTGGCGTGACACAGTTCAGTGTTTCGCCTAAACCTCCCGAGGAGAAAAAGGATTTTTGGTGGGTTATCAAAGAAGGTGGCACAAGACTATTCATGGGACTTCTAACGTTTGGCACCAGCGAACTAGCCACACTCCTCAACGATATGTGCGAATTGCGCAAAAAAAAGGAAATCGAAGGGTACAAATGCACCGGACTGGACCCCACCCTGGTTGACAAAATCAAAAGTGAAGTGTGCAAGTAGCTTTCTTTGGAGCAAGGAGGTGGTTTGGAGGAAACTGCGCAGCTGCTTCCTCCAAGAAATCCCAAGCGGTTTGGGGATTATAAAAATACCCAAATTCTAGTAAACTATTCACCAGATGCCATCCATCCAACTTTGACATAAGGAACTAGCAATGGAACCGTTTTGGATTAAAAACTATCCGGAAAATGTTCCCAGCGACATTAATCCCAAGCAGTTCGCTACTATCTTGGAACTTATAGACAAAGCAATTAGCGAGCATGGTCCGAAAATTGCGTTCACAAATTTTGGCCACTCCCTTTCTTTCAACGACATCAGCCGGCTCAGTCTACGCTTTGCATCCTTCCTGCAAAACAACATCCGTCTGAAAAAAGGCGATGCCATTGCCCTGATGCTCCCCAACCTTCTCCAGTATCCGGTCGCCATCATGGGAGCCTTGCGAGCAGGTTTGACCGTCGTCAATGTCAATCCCTTGTATACTCCGCGCGAGCTTCGCTACCTTCTTAAGGAGTCTGAAGCGAAGGCGATTGTCATCCTGGAGAATTTCGGCAAGACGCTCGAAGAGGTTCTCCCTGATTCTTTCGTGGAGCATGTTTTTCTTACAAGGATGGGAGACCTGTTACCGTTTCCGAAGTCAGCTCTGATCAACTTCGTTATTAAGTATATCAAGAAGATGGTGCCACATTTTGAACTGCCCGGTGTTTTTTCCTTCAAAACTGCCATTGAAGAGGGAGACGAGTCGCGTTACCAGCGTCCCTCTCTTTCCGGTGAGGACGTTGCGTTCCTCCAGTTTACGGGGGGGACCACGGGACCGGCCAAGGGGGCGATGCTGACTCATAGCAACATGGTTGCCAACACCTTGCAAGTGCTCACGTGGTTTTTGCAAGGTCCGGGCGTAAAGCTAAGCCCTGCCATCTGCCCGTTGCCGCTTTACCACATTTTCGCCTTGTTAGCCGACTGTTTCGTTTATTTTTCCATGGGTGTCGAGTGCATTCTGATTACGAATCCTCGGGATCTAAAGGGCTTCATAAAAGAACTTCGCAAAACCGAGTTTTCCTCCATCATCGGAGTGAACACGCTCTTCAAGGCTCTCCTCAATCATCCGCGGTTCAGGAGCATCGACTTTTCTCACCTCCAGTTAGCTCTGGGAGGAGGCATGGCCGTGGAGAAAGACGTCGCAGACAAGTGGCAGAAGATGACGGGTCGTCCCCTTCACGAAGCGTACGGCCTGACGGAAGCTTCACCTGCGGTCAGCATCAATGCACTCGACATCAAGGTTTTCACGGGATCCATCGGCTTTCCTTTACCCAGCACACTTGTTTCCATCCGTGACGAAAGTGGCAAGGAACTGGAGGTGGGAGAGGAAGGGGAGCTGTGGGTGAAAGGCCCACAAGTGTTCAAAGGCTATTGGCGAAATGAGACAGACACAAAGAAAGTCCTCACAGATGATGCTTGGCTCCACACCGGGGATATCGCCAAGCTGAACCAGCAGGGGCTGATTTTCATCCTCGATCGTAAGAAAGATATGATTAACGTTTCCGGCTTTAATGTCTACCCTAGCGAAATCGAAGACATCGTCACGAGACACGAGAAGGTCTTGGAAGCTTGTGCGGTCGCGGTTCCTGACGAAAAATCGGGTGAGGCCGTCAAGCTCTTCGTGGTAAAGAAACAAGACGACCTGACGAAGGAAGAACTCGTCGCGTACTGTAGGGAAAATTTAGTTTCTTACAAAGTTCCCAAAATCATCGAATGGCGTCAGGATCTTCCCAAATCTCCCGTTGGGAAAATCCTTCGTAAAGACCTCAAGAACATCTTATAGTATTTGAGAAAAAGAATTTGTGGAGAGGACCTTTTTTGAAAAAAAGTTCCCCTCCAGTGTCATCCCGTGTCATCCCGTGTCATCCCGCGGCTCGACCGCGGGATCCAACTTTTTCGAGGGAGAGGCTGCGGTTAGATCCCGCGGTCAAGCCGCGGGATGACAGACCCGTAAAAGTTTGTCCCCAAATTGATTATCTTGAACACTATAACCGGAAAGATCCCGTGAAATTCGACCGCCCCTCATTTGCGTGCGCAGAAAATCCATGGCAGGGAAGAGACGATGGACAGGGTCCCGAACGCCTTCATCAGCTTGTGCAATGCGTCTCTCTTTTTAAGCTTCGGGAGGCTCCTCCTCCTCGCTTCGGCATTGTAGGCTTCTGCACGGATGAAGGCGTGCGCCGCAACAAGGGGAGACCAGGCGCTAGAAGTGGGCCTCACCATCTACGCAAAGCCCTCGCCAACCTGTGCTTTCCAGATTCGGGTCGACAAATCCTCGATGTCGGAGACATAACCGTCAAGCATCGCCATCTTGAAGAAGCACAGAACAAACTCGGCAACGTTGTGAATAGCCTACTTGAGTGGAATATCACTCCGCTTGTCTTGGGAGGTGGCCACGAAATCGCATGGGGACACTTTCAGGGACTGACACCTCATTTGGGGGGAAGCTCACTTCTCATCATAAACTTCGACGCCCATTATGACCTTCGCCCTTTGGTGAAGGGGCGAGGAAATTCTGGCACATCGTTCGCCCAGATCGCGGAGTACTGCCGGGCCCATGCTCAGGTTTTCCGCTACCTTTGCATCGGCCTTCAGGAGGGGGCGAACACAAAGTCACTCAGGAAAAACGCTGACGCATGGGGAGTGGAAAGCATCTGGGCACGAGACATCCACCTTAATTCCCCCGATCCCCTCACAAAGATAAAACAGGCGGTAGCGGCAGCGGACAAAGTTTATTTGACAATCTGCCTCGATGTCTTTGCCCAAGCTTTCGCCCCAGGGGTCAGCGCCCCCCAAGCTCTGGGACTTCATCCGTGGCAAGTCTCGCCTCTCATGGAGCCAATTTTGACATCGGGCAAGCTTCTTTCTTTCGACATTGCTGAACTTTGCCCCCCGCTCGATATCGACCAAAGGACTGCCAAACTCGCCGCTGCTCTTGTGCGCGATGTTCTTCGCCAATAGGGAGCGCCGCCACTTGGGGCAAGGGAAAAGCTTGTCTCCTTGCCACAAGCGGGTTTGCATTTCCCACCTTATATTGATAGGACTTTCTTTCGTGACCCAAAAAAGTAAAGGAACCCTCATGACCCGCAGACTTGTGACTTCCGCATTACCTTACGCCAACGGCGATATTCATCTTGGCCACCTGGTGGAACACCTCGCAACAGACTTCTGGGCACGGTTTCAGAAAATGCGGGGGCACCAGTGCCTGACCATCTGCGCGGACGATACCCACGGGGCACCGATCATGGTGGCAGCGCGTAAGAAGGGGATAGCCCCGGAGGAACTTATCGCAAGAACCCTTCAACAACATACGAAAGACTTTGTCGACTTCCAGATCCACTATGACCACTACTCGACAACCCATAGCGAGACGAATCGCGCCCTTTGCAGCCATTTTTATAAGAAGCTGAAGGAAGGTGGTCATATTTTCAAGCGCGCTGTCGACCAACACTATTGCGAAACCGATAAGATCTTTCTCCCTGACCGCTTTGTGAAAGGAACCTGCCCCAGGTGCGGAGTGGAAAATCAGTATGGAGATTCCTGCGAAGCCTGTAGCGCTGTCTACCATTCCACAGAACTCCGAGAACCTCGTTGCTCAATCTGCGATAGCACACCCGTTGTGCGGGCCTCGGAACAGTTTTTTGTAAAATTGGAGGACTTTCGACCCTTCCTTTCAGAATGGGTCCCCCAACACACCAGCGCGGCAGTTGCGAATAAGCTGCAGGAATGGCTGTCCGAGGAATTAAAAGACTGGTGCTTCACGAGAGATGCGCCGTACTTTGGCTTTGAGCTTCCCGACGCGAAGGGGAAATACTACTACGTCTGGTTTGATGCCCCGATCGGTTATGTCTCGTCGACAAAAGAATGGTGCGAACAACGGGGACTAAACTTCAAAGATTTCTGGCAAAATCCTGAGATTGAAATTCACCACAATATAGGCAAAGACATCGTTTACTTTCACACCCTCTTTTGGCCAGCAATGTTGAAAAGTGCCGGGTTCTCCACACCGACAAGTATCTGGGTACATGGCATGCTGACCGTCAACGGCGAAAAGCTTTCCAAGTCTAAGGGCACCTTCATCAACGCTCGGACTTATCTCAATCACTTGGCCCCGGAATATCTCCGCTACTACCTTGCCTGCAAGCTTAACCAAGGAGTGGGGGACATCGACTTCAACTTTGAAGACTTTGTAGGGAGGGTCAACTCCGACCTGATCGGAAAGATTACCAACATAGCGTCACGTTCTGCTCAGATGCTCCATAAACAACTGGAAGGGCGTCTTGCTCACCTCCCCGCAAGAGGGGAAGGAGCCGAGCTGATCAAAAAAGCACATCATGAAAGTGAAGGGATCGCCCAGCTTTACGAGGAACGAAATTTTGCAAAGGCATTGCTAAGCATCCGCTCCCTTGCTGACCTTGCTAACAAATACTTCGACGACCATAAACCGTGGATCCTCGTAAAGGAAGATAAGGAAAAGACCCGCGAAATACTGACAGTCGCATTGAACTTATTCCGTATTGTGGCCGTCTATCTCGCGCCGATTCTTCCCAGATACGCAGAGAAGGTTGCACAGCTCTTTAAGGAAGAACCCTACACGTGGGAAAGCAGCCAGCACGCTGTGGAAAATGGCGAGCTGAATCCATTCTCACACCTTCTCAGCCGCCTCGACCCGAAAGCAGTCGAAGCGATCGTTGAAGAAACAAAGGAACTCCAGCAAAAAACTTCGTAAAATGGAAACAATTCGCCTTGCCATAAAAAGAAGGGACCCATGAAAAAAGCTGTTCTAACTGTCTTAAAGCTTGCCATCGTTGCGTCTGCCCTCGCTTACCTCATTCATTCTGGAAGACTGGACATCTTTGCCCTCAGCGTCTTCTGGAAGGACCCGCTCGTTCTTTTCACCAATGTCGGTCTGTGGCTCATCGGGGCCGCTCTTATCAACACCTTGCGCTGGCAGGTACTTGCCATCGGCATGAAGCTGCATCTTCCCCTGAGAAGAGCCTTGCAAATGAGTCTGACGGGTATGTTTTTCAATACCGTTGCACCGGGTTCGGTGGGAGGAGATCTCGTCAAAGCCTTCTATATTTTCAGAGAACAGAAAAGCGGCCAAGGAACACCAGCTCTTTTGTCTATATTTCTTGATCGCCTGGTGGGGCTTTACTGTGTTTTCATCGTAGCTGCGGTTCTTGTCGTAAGTTTTTCAAGCAGATTTCTGTCAACCCCTGCCCTTCAACCTATCGCTGTTTTCGCGATCCTCGGGTGTTTTGGAATTACCATTTTTTTCCTGGGAATCTTCTATTTTGCGAATGAAAAACGTGCCCCTCTTTTGCAAGCCTTTCTCGAAAAGCCATACCCTGGGTTCTCGTTCCTGCGAAAGATCACTCAGGCACTGTTCGCTTTGAAAGACAGACCTTCTTACTTAGTGTGGGCCATCCTCTTAGGCTTAGGTTTTCAGATTCTTTATATGACTTTCTTTTGGCTCGTAACGTACCGCATAACAGGACAGGAGCTGCCGATTGCTGATTTTGTCGCTGTCTTCCCCCTTGGTTTTCTTGCGGTTGCGCTTCCGATCGCCCCTGGAGGACTAGGCGTAGGGCATTTAGCATTTGAAAAACTTTTCATGCTCATTGGACTTTCGCACGGAGCGACAGTCTTCAACTGCATTTTCGTAGGCCAGGCAGCATTAAACCTGCTGGGTCTAATCCCCTATCTATTCTTGAAGAAGTCTTCTCAATCCGCGAGAACTATCCCTGCACCTGTAAATTGAAGTCATGCGTGATTTCCTTGGAGGAACCAGCTGCGCAGTTTCCTCCAAACCACCTCCTTGCCGCGGCTGCGCAGTTTCCTCCAAACCACCTCCTTGCCCCAAGTGGCTTACGCATTACCCTCCTTGCCCGAAGCACTAGACCGCATTCTGGCAATTCGCTATGATCTTGGAGAACCTATCTTTAATACTTTGCCCGGAAGTGACAGATGGAGCGTATTGAAAGCCAAGTCGATCGAAGCGCCGACGAATTTCAGCAAAACGCCTCCGAGATGCTACTTCTTGTCGAACGTCTGCACGACTCGCTTCGCATGGCCACGGAAGAAGGGCCTCAGGAGCAGATCGCAAAACACAAGGCCCGTGGCAAACTCCTCGCACGCGAACGAATCCAGCTTCTCCTCGATCCCGACAGTCCTTTTTTGGAGCTTCTCCCCTTAGCAGGATGGGAGCAAAAAGGCATGACGTTGGGCGGTTCCCTTGTCGCGGGGATCGGCCTGGTGGAAGGTGTCGAGTGCCTCATCCACGCAAATGTTCCGACGGTCAAAGGCGGGGCACTCAACCAGATCAGTGTGCAGAAGTCTGCACGTCTTAACGAAATTGCACGGGAAAACAAACTGCCCGTCATCTATCTCAACGAATCGGCCGGAGCTGATCTTCCCCAGCAGTCGCTTGTTTTCAACTACGGGGGAGCGATCTTCCGCGACATCACCCAGCGTTCGAAGGAAGGGATTCCCAGCGTTACACTTGTCTTCGGAAATAGTACAGCCGGAGGAGCTTATGTCCCCGGCATGTCGGACTATGTTGTGATGGTCGATCGTCATGCCCGTACCTATCTGGCAGGTCCACCTCTGGTGAAAATGGCAACAAACGAAGACGTGGACGATGAAACCCTCGGGGGCGCTTCCATGCATGCCCATACGTCGGGCCTTTGCGATTACCTTGCCCATGATGAGAAAGATGCGCTTCGCATCGCCCGCGCCATAGTTGGGCAATTTCGCAAGGTTCCCGGAATTTACGGCCAGCTTAAACCTTCTCCGCAGGTCGAAGCACCTCTCTACGACCCGAGCGATTTACTGGGCATAGTTCCTGTCGATGTTCGCAAACCTTACGACATAAGGGAACTCATCGCTCGCCTGGTCGATGGGTCGCGCTTCTTCGCTTTCAAACCTCTCTATGGGGAAACTTTGGTGACGGGTTGGGGAAAGATTCACGGCTTTCCGGTGGGAATTCTGGCAAACAACGGAGTCCTCTTTTCCGAAGCTGCGAACAAGGGAACTCAGTTCATCCAGCTATGTTGCAAGCAAAATGTTCCTCTTGTGTATTTGCAAAACATCACAGGGTTCATGGTAGGTTCCCAGGCCGAGAGAGAGGGAATTATCAAGAACGGTGCGAAGCTTATCAACGCGGTTTCAAACTCTGAACTTCCCGCTCTTACCTTCATCGTTGGCTCATCCTACGGAGCGGGAAATTACGGCATGTGCGGCCGCGCTTACAACCCTCGCTTCCTTTTTACCTGGCCCAACTCAAAGCTTGCCGTCATGGGTCCCGACCAGCTTGTGGGTGTGCTCTCTCTTCTTGCAAAACAAAAAGAGGGGGAAAAAGGTCGCTCGGAGACGAAACTGCTCGACCTCGACCAATTGAAAAACCGTATCGAAGCAGAGTCCGACGCATTCTTTGGAACGAGTCGCCTGTGGGACGACGCTATCATAGATCCTAGGGAGACACGCAATGTAGCTGGTTTCTGCCTTGCTATCATCGAACGCCATAGACCACAAACCAACGAAGCACGTTTTGGAGTGTTTCGCATGTAATGCCAAAGGCCGAGAGATGCGTAAAATCCTGATCGCTAACCGTGGAGAAATTGCAGTCCGAATCGCTCGCACTTGCCGCAAAATGGGCATCCACTCCGTCGGGGTTTATTCGGAAGCTGACGATCAGGCTCTTCACGTGCAGGCTTGTGACGAAGCCCACTGCCTCGGCGCATCCGATCCACTTGAGTCTTACCTCAATATAGAGAAAATCCTTCACATCGCGAAAACTCACAGTGTGGATGCTATCCACCCTGGCTATGGCTTTCTGTCTGAAAATGCTGCCTTCTCCGAAGCCTGTGAAAAAGAAGGGATCATTTTCATCGGTCCACCTGCTTCTGCTATCCGAGACCTTGGGACCAAACACCGGGCAAAGGCACTCGCGCATACGCTGGGAATTCCCGCAATTCCGGGATACGAAGGTGAAGACCAGTCGGAAAAAAAACTTATACAAGAAGCGAAAAAAATCGGCTTTCCTCTCCTTATTAAAGCTTCCGCGGGTGGAGGGGGCAAAGGAATGCGGGTTGTTGAAAGAGAGGAAGATCTTCTCTCAGCACTCCAATATGCGAAAGGTGAAGCCAGACGCTATTTTGCGGACACAAGCCTCATCCTTGAAACCTACATTCGTGAAGTTAAGCATGTCGAAATCCAGGTGATGGCTGACAAGTTTGGAAACGTCGTCCATGGTTTTGAACGCGACTGCTCGCTCCAGCGTAGAAACCAGAAGATCATTGAAGAAACACCCTGCTCGTTCCTCCCCGAGACAACGAGACAAAAACTTACAGATTCCGCCATCAAACTGATCCAAGCTGCTCACTACGTAGGAGTGGGCACGGTGGAATTTCTCCTCGACCTCAGATCACCCGGTACGTTCTATTTCCTGGAAACGAACACCCGCCTTCAAGTGGAGCACACGATCACCGAAGAAACAACGGGGATCGACTTCGTGGAATGGCAAATCCTGATTCACAGAGGAGAGATCCTTCCCCTCAAGCAGGAAGAGATAAAAAGAGAAGGTCACGCAATGGAATGCAGGGTCTATGCAGAAGACCCTCGCAGCGATTTTGCTCCGACAGATGGAGTCGTCGAAATTTGGGAACCAGGCGCGGTCGAAGGAATACGCTTTGACGTGGGGATAAAGGAAGGCCAGAAGGTTCCCGTTTTCTACGATTCATTGCTGCTGAAAATTATAAGCTTTGGAAAGACGAGAAATTTAGCCCTCCAGCGTATGCGGAAAGCTTTGCGAGAGACGAAACTAATCGGTGTCACGACCAATATTCCTTTTCTTGCTGCCGTTCTTGAACAGAAAGACTTGGGCACGGATTATGCCACATCCTTCATTCCCCAGCGGAGGGAAACGCTGAGTCACACAGCAAACGAGGAGGACGTTCAGGCTAGCTTGGTCGTCAGTGCTCTTTCGCAGCTTTTAATGAAACGAACAGAAGAACCACGTCTCTCTTTTCTCCCTCCCGTCTGGAGAAATGTCGGAGACCCTCTTGCTTCCGCAATATTTTTTGTCGAGGGTCATGAGCGGATTGTTTTTTACCGCCCGTTCTCTCATCGTTCATTTGCATTTTCGTTCGACAAGGATATGCGAGAAAGCTTCACGGTGCGCATTCTTGAACATGTCGTCCATGGTGACAGGCTGACCCTTCTTGTCGAAATTGAACAAACGATGCGTAGGTGGTCCCTTGTGAGAAGAGAGCCCTTCAGTTCCGAGCACGAGGCCACGCTCTTTTGCTTCGCCAAGCATTTTGCCGGAGCGCTCACAGTGCTTGTCCCCAAACGCTTTCCCACGTCCAAGCGTGACAAGGTGCAGAGTGCTTACCTTGCCCCTATGCCTGGGAAGATCCTGCAAGTGTTCGTTAGCGCCGGCCATAAAGTGGAGAAGGGTGATCCGCTCCTCACTTGGGAATCCATGAAGATGGAACAAACTTTAAAAGCTAGCAACGCAGGGAAGATTGCATCTGTTTTCGTACGGTCGGGGGACATCATTTCCGCCCATGCTACTTTAATTCAAATGGAGGATCAGGTTTAATGGAACTCGTCAATCTCACCGAAGAAGAGCAGCTCTTTCTCAATGAAACCGCAAAATTTGTGGAGAACGAACTTCGACCACACGCTCTAGAATGGGAGCAGCAGGGGCGTACTCCTCGCAAAGTTTGGGAGCGCTGTGGCGAACTCGGTTATCTCGGAATCAAATACCCCGAGGACGTAGGCGGCCAGGGAAGCGACTACATGTATGCTTTCATCTGGGCACAGGAAATGGGGAAATGTGGAACCCTCGGTTGCGCGATGGGGCTTACGGTACAGTCCGATATGGCCACCCCGGCACTGGCTCGGCATGGGAGCGCGTTTCTTAAGAGGGAATACCTGATCCCCGCTATTCAGGGGAAAAAGATTTGCTCGATTGCAGTTACAGAGCCTGGTTGTGGGTCCGATGTAGCTTCCCTCAAAACAACCGCAGTGAAAAAAGGAGGGGACTACATCATCAACGGTCGCAAGACGTTCATTACAAATGGCATGCAAGCGGATTTCGTCACACTTCTGGCTAGGACAAGTGATGAGCCAGGACACAGTAGCTTTTCGCTTTTCGTAGTCCCTACGGATACTCCCGGTTTCAGTCGGGGCCGGGACCTCGACAAAACTTGTTTTCCATCTTCTGATACTGCGGAACTTTTCCTCGACGACGTCAAAATTTCTGCCGACCATTTGATCGGTAAAGTAGGGGAAGGTTTTGTCTATCAAATGCAGCAATTTCAATTCGAGCGCTTGATCGGAGTCGGCATAAGCCTAGGGTGCTTGCAAAGAGCTTACGCCCTGACGAAGCAATACATTCAAGAAAGGAATGTCTTCGGTCAGCAAATTAGCAAGTTCCAGGTCACCCAACATAAGATGGCTCAGATGCTCTCGGAAATCACCATGCTGGAGTGCATGTCCTATCAATGCGCTCGCAAAGTGGATGAGGGCAAGGATATTACCAAGGCCGTGTCCATGCTTAAACTCATGTCTGCCCAGATTCTACAGAGAGTTTTGGAGGAGTGCGTCCAACTTTTCGGAGGTTACGGGTTGATGACCGAGTACGAAGTTTCCCGATACTTCCGAGATGCAAAACTCTGGGGAATCGGTGCCGGCACAAACGAGGTAATGAAGGAAATCATCGCAAAAAAAGAAGGTCTCTCCTGAATCGGGGCTTGTGACACCCACCTAAAAACCTAAAACGAGTTCCCCCTTGCCGAAAGGCTGGATACTTGCTAACAAAAGATATGTTATTTCTTTATCTTCAGGGGGTTACGATGTCCAGACTGGTCAAAATTGCACTTCTTGCCGGCTTTGCCTCATCCCAAATGACGTATGCTCAATGTCCTGAAGGAGGGGGTTTTGTCTCTGTCAATACTAACGGGAACCCAGGAGGTATGATCTCCTGGGGGGCCGAGCTAGGCTATCAACGTGTTGGTGAGCAAACAGTCACAGTCCCTTACATTGGTGAAGGTACCTATGTCTGTAGAGGGGCTTCCCTTGCCGATGACGTGGCTGTCTTATCCCGCAGTTATATTGGTAACGATGTGCTTTTAGCGAAAGGGGTCATGGTCGGGGAGGACGTTAGATTAGACGAAGGTGTCATTATAAATTCCGGATCAGTGGTAAGTAACAACGTCAAAATTGGCAGCAAAACCTTTGTAGGTTCGAATTCCCTCATAGCTAAGGGGGCACAAGTCGGGCAAGCCGTATCCATTGGTGCCTTCGTAAAGATAGGGGAATATGCCGTTGTGGAAGACAGCGCACGGATTGAAAACTATGTACACGTCCCGCCAAACAGTATTGTGGAAGCGGGTGAGGTGCGTATGTAAGCCGCTTGTGGCAAGGAAGTGGTTTGGAGGAAACTGCGCAGCTGGTTCCTCCAAATTGCTTTCGATTCAACTTTAGGAGATTCGGTGATGAGAAAATGTCCAGTGAGTTTCTATGGTATTGCCTTTGGTCTTTCTCTTTTTCTCAGTTCTTTCGCTCAAGGAGAGTGTACCACAACCGCGATCACAGCCATCAACGCCAAGTACATTCCCATGAAAGCAAGTCTTGGTGATGCCACGAGCGGTTTCAAAAGTCTCAGAGGCCCCGGCGCATGTGCGCAGCAGTACAAATGGGGAACAATCGTTCATCATGAAAATAAGACGTATGCTGTACATGGTGCGATCTATCAGCGTTTTAAAGCGCCGGGGGAGCTGACGAGTTTTCTTGGTTTTCCCGTAACCGATGAGCTAACAACTCCGGATACTGTTGGACGCTACAATCATTTCCAACAGGGGTCGATTTACTGGCGACCTTGTATTGGGGCCTTCGAAGTTCACGGACTGATCCGTAACCTTTGGGCGGCACAATCTTGGGAAAACGGAAAGCTTGGCTATCCGAAGTCGAACGAATTGACGACTCCCGATCAAGTCGGACGCTATTCGCTTTTCCAGGGTGGAACGGTTTACTACCATCCGAGTCACGGGACTCATGCGATCATGGGAGAGTTTCTCCGAGTCTGGCAAGATAAGGGAGGACTAAGCGGACTCGGATACCCCACTGGTAAGATGCTGTGTACAAGTTTGGGAAAATGCCAGCAGCCGTTTCAGAATGGTACACTTGATAATCTAAGCAGTGAGTTCAAAGAAAGAGATTTTCGACAAGAAATCGCACGACGTGGCATTGCTATTCGCAACCAAGGCGCCCGCGGCACTTGCTCCGTGTTCACTATGAACTTTCTTTTGGAATACGCTTACACAGAAATGTGTGGAACTCATATGAATGATCTTTCAGAGGAATACTTGAACCACGTGACGAATCTTGCAAGCAATCGAACGGACGATGGCGATTTCTTCCATAACATCCTTGCCGGTTACAATTCCTATGGAATCGTTCGGGAAGCGAGTTTGCCTTACAAATCCACCTATATGTTTAACGGCTACAACCTTCCACAGACTACGATTAATGAAGGCAAAAGCATGCTAGCGTCTAACCTCAAACTCAAATCGAGTTTTCTTAAACCCATTGGCTCGACACAAGGTCTCAGCACCGCAGAATTCAACGCGATTATCCGATCTCTCGACAGTGGTGTTCCTGTTGGTTTGGGGCGTGGGCACTCGATGCCAATTGTGGGATACAAATGGGACTCAAACTATGACGGAGGGGGCTACTTTATCTTCCGCAATAGTTATGGTGTGGGAACGGGGACGAATGGATACCAGCTTGAGAGTTTTGGATCGGTAAAATCGACTGCAAACGATGCGATTGTGTTTGAAAGGACAAACAACTGACGCACTGCAAAGCCTGGGGCAAGGAGGTGGTTTGGAGGAAACTGCGCCCCCCTCAGCAAGGAGGTGGTTTGGAGGAAACTGCGCAGCTGGTTCCTCCAA
>JACPKR010000067.1:64073-64798 GCA_016186945.1 Deltaproteobacteria bacterium
GCAAGGAGGTGGTTTGGAGGAAACTGCGCAGCTGGTTCCTCCAAGAAATTTTACCACAAGCGATTATCGTTCACTCCGGGAGGACCAAATGAGCGAACGAACGACGATCTGGATCGATGCGGACGCCTGCCCCAGGGCCGTCAAAGAGATTGTTTTTAAAGCCGCAAGACGGACAATGACTCCGGTGATTCTGGTGGCCAATAAGGCTATCCGGGCTTTTCAAGGTGAACTTGTTCGCTCGGTTGTCGTTTCTCGTGATTTCGACGCAGCGGACAACTACATTGCAGAAAATATCCGAAACTTTGACATCGTAATCACAGCAGATATCCCATTAGCAGACTGTGTTGTCCGCCTGGGCGCAACGGCTCTAAACCCAAGGGGGGAACTCTACACGTCTGAAAACATAAAAGATCGCTTGTCAATGCGAGATCTTATGACAGAGCTAAGGGGAGGGGGAATCATCTCAGGAGGGCCGAGGCCCTTACAGGAATCGGATGTCAGAACCTTTGCTGCTGCGTTTGATCGAATCCTCACCGCTAGAAAAAAAGAAGAACAAGGCTAGAACCCTGGCAGGTCGGAAGGGCCGTAATGCGTAAGCCACTTGGGGCAAATAGGGAGAGGGGGGTTTGGGGGGGCGAGTTACTATGTTGAATAGTAGTAGCGACCTGGCCCACAAAAAAGGAAACTCCTAGATCAACACATCATAGGAGTTTGTATGAGAGTCT
>JACPKR010000062.1 GCA_016186945.1 Deltaproteobacteria bacterium
ATAATGGGCGTGGAGCCACATCTAAGACGCGGCGAGCGAAAGCCAGTCGTGCGCGTGGCAACGAAGCGTCAAAAAAGAAGAGAAAAGCGGCGTAAGCCGCCCAGTACCCGAAGCTCGGTCCTTTAGGGCCGAGTAGATCACGTTAGAAGGTCCGTCAAAGTAAGGGGCTAAAAAGATGGGCAATCGAATTTAGCAAGACAGGAAGCCAGTGTTTGGGTTTCAACTCTTCCCCCTTAATTTCCCCGCTCTGGGAAAGCTCTTCATAAAAACAGGTAGTTAGACGCTCGTTGTGGCTTCGGGAATGCACGGCAATAGAAATTTCAAAGTTAAGCTTGAAACTTCTTTGATCCACGTTTGCCGATCCAAGGATGGAAAGTTCCTGGTCGACCAACATAACTTTCTTATGCAAGACCTTTCCCCGAAATTCGAAAAACCTAACTCCTGCTGCTGCGAGGGAACTGTAAAAAGCACGAGCCGCCATTTGCGTCACCCACACGTCCGATTGCGCCGGGATCAAAATGCGGACATCCACCCCGCGCTGAGCCGCTGAGCGCAAGGCTGCTTCCAAGGGACGGCTGGGGATAAAATAGGGTGTGGTCAGGTAGACCCGTTCCTTTGCCGCAACGATCGCGTTGAAGAAAATGTCATGCATCCAGGCTTCTTCGTTATCCGGCCCACTAGCAATGAGAGTGGCGTCGCAATTCCCTTCCCGCTCCCCATCAGTCCTGACTCGATCGGGTACCAGGCTCTGCTTGCTTGCAAAAAACCAGTCCTCCAGGAACACTTCCTCAAGCTGGGAAACAATAGGCCCCCGGCAGTCGATCATGAGGTCTCGCCACTCATGTTGATACTGCGCCCCAATGTTCATCCCGCCTGTAAACGCTTTGCGCCGGTCGATAATGATAAGCTTGCGATGATTGCGGAAATTGATAGTGGGTTTGAAAGGAAAAACTGTATAGGGCAAAAACGCATGCATCTCCAACTTGGAAGAAGAAAGAGTTCTCTTGTATTTGCGAAGGAATGGCCGCGACCCCATAGCATCCAATAGGATTCTAACCTTTACCCCTCTCGCCGCAGCATTCCTTACAAGTGACAAAACATGTCGCCCCGTCTCATCGTCTTGCCAGATGTACATCAAAATCCAAATCGAATGTTCAGCACCGAGGATAGACTTACTCAACGCTTCGAAAAATTCCTTGCCATCTGAGAGAATCGTAAAAGAGTTACCTGTTGTCGGGGGGAAAAGGCCACTCCCCCGGTAACGGCCTGATATTTTCACAGGAAGAAGAGACTTGAACGCTTTTGAAACACGCTTAGCCTGTACACCTTCCTGCAGAGCTAGGAACTTCTTCGTAGCCTTCAATCGCTTTCGGAGTTGGCGCCTCAGGTGCGTACGACCAATCGTCCACCATGCCAGCACCCCCAAAAAGGGGATTGTGAATAGGGCAAACAGCCAGCTCAATGCCCCCAGAGGCTTTCCTGATCGTTGAACCAAAACCGAGGGCACGGCACTGATTACAAGAACATCAGCGAGGATCAGGGTATAGAAAAAGTATCTAGGTATTAGCTCTGTGACAATGAAAAAGGTGAGAGTAAACATAGGCCTCAAAAGTGCGGGCTAAGTCTTCTTATTTAGACTGCCTTTAAGCTTATCTGCCTCGTATTTGATATCTTGTTTCAATTCCATTTTCAGAAACGCAGGAGTTCCCTGTTTTCTCCTTGGCTGAATGAAAAAAGGCGATGTTAAATTCGGTAATGCGTAAGCCACTTGGGGCAAGGAGGTGGTTTGGAGGAAACTGCGCAGCTGGTTCCTCCAAGAAATCCGGGGGAGGCGACGCTTCACTCGCCCCCCCAAACCCCCCTCTCCCTATTTGCCCCAAGTGGCTTACGCAGAAAGACTACAATGCTTGCGCACGTAACCAAAACAGGAGGGACTGATTATGTTTGAGTCATTCAAAAAAGGGCACTTAAAATTTCTTGTGGGTGTCTGTTTCGACGATCGAAACGAAAAGCTTCTCTCCTATGCCATGAAGCTGGCAGAAAAGACAGGTGCGAAACTCCGATTAACTCATGTCGTAGGTCCAGGTACCGAATTCAGCTGGGTGTCTTCCGTTTACGGTGGTAGCGTTTACCAACCCTTGGCGAAGGAAATTCAAGAGCAGACGTTTAAGGAATCTTACGAACGACTGATGGAACTGCACAGCAAGATCAAAGGTCTAGGTGAGGTTGAAACCAACATATCTATGGGAACCCCACCCGAAGTGCTAAGTGCAGACGCGGTTGCTTCCGGTGCCTCTCTCATTCTTGTAGGGACAAGGATCAATCGTGCGAAATTTCTTCCAAAAGGCTTTTCGACCTCCCTGTCTCTCATGACCCACGCTTCTCGTCCCGTCATGACAGTTCCAGATGACGTACGCTCCGTACGCGAGTCGGGAAACCTCAAGGTTCTTTATGCTGATGACCTCACCGACCATAGTCGTGACGCCCTCACCGTCGGGTTTGAAATGGCCTACGGTTTGGAAAACACAGACTTCTACCACCTCCATATTTGTGAAGTTGAGGAAGAGGATCTAAAGGAGACTCAGGAAAAAATGTCAGAGATGATGGTGATGGAACGCATCCCCTACGATGAACACATTTCCAAGTCCGACCCGGTAGGAAAAGCGCGGACCAAGATTAAGGAAAAAATGAACCTACGTTTGGGCGGGGTGAAATTCCTTCTTCAAGCAGCAAGCTGCAGCTACATTCAGAAAATTTACTTCGGGGACGTTCAGGAACAACTGCACAAAGCTGTCGAAGAGATCGACCCCGACATCCTCGTCTTCGGAAAACACTCCTTCTTGCACCGCAAACCTTTCGGTATCGGCAAACTTCCTTTCTCGGCCATGCTTTCACAAAACCGAACCATCGTCATAGCACCTGGTAAGAAGGCTATCGTCGGGTAAGGGACGTCATCAGTTCAAGGAGTATTCCTCCTCAAGTTGAGGAATCTCCACCGCATAATTTAAGGTCTCTGAAATTTTTCCTTTGAGGGTCTCAGCCGCCTTCTCCTCTCCATGGACAAGAAAAAACCGTCTTCGGGTTCATGCACAATCGCTTGAGCCAATGTACCAAACCCTCCTGGTCAGCGTGGGCAATTGAAAGCTTCGCAATCAAATTCTAGCTGGAGCACTTGCCGACAAATTGGTAGATAGGCCCAGTGAACCCCTGCTTGACAATGAGCGGGATCGCACCGCTGTGATCAACATGCGCATGGGTCAAAACAATTGCATCCAAACTTTCTGGACGAAAAGAAAGTTCGCCCAGTTTTTCAGGCGCAAATCTTTCAAGCCCTGGTAGAGACCGCAATCGACCAAAATATTTGTCCCTCCATGACTGACGAGAAATTTAGAATCCGTAACCGTTCTTGTGCTGCCTAAAAACTTAACTTTCATTCGCTCTCCGCTCGCATTGGCCATCAATGAAGACTTTCAATTTTTTGTTCAAGAATCAACGAGTTTTGCAAATTTTCTTTAAGGAAATTCAAAGGAACTTCGAAAAAGGAGGAGAAAGATGTGGGGGTACTATGTCGCAAGCTTCACAGAAGCGGGTTCTTCTTCTGATGGTGACACTCTTCCTTGTCCTCGGAGCGCCAAGTGGTCCTTTAACCGGAATGCCAGAAGAGAAGACTGAGAACCCCTTGCAGGTGGAACCACTCAAAGGATTCTTGCACCCCGATGACGAACGTCGGTGGCGGGCGGGTATTACACACAAATACGCCTGGCAACGTTACAAAACCGTCCTGGAAATCCGAGATGCTCGTTTGGAGGGAAGCGCACCTATTCTACGGGAAGCTTTGCGAGACAGGAAATTCTGGACCCGTATGCGAGCTGCCATGGCCCTTGCCGACTTCGGCGTACCACCGACCCGTGAAGAACTTCAGCAGGTATTGCACGGGGTGCGTTCCGAGCTGGTCACAAACTTTTTCCAACGCTTCCAAAAAAAGGCACGTCCAGGGGAGCTGTACATCATACTCCTTGCTCTTAAACTTCTCGCAAGGAAGGGAGTTTGAGGGAAAACTGCGCAGCTGGTTTCCCTCAAGATTTTCTTGGAATAACAAGCCAAGCAGTTTCCTCCATGCTCCTACGTTTTCCATGACGAAAACATTTTCCTGATGGCAAACGGAGCGAGTTTCTTCCCTTGTTTGATATAATCAGCAGCATTTTTAGGAAAAGAAAAACGCATGGCAGCCTTCAATCCATCGTAAGTCGCCTGGTCAAAAGGATACCAATAAAAGTTGCGTTTGGTTTGCAGGGTGTCCCAGTTCACAACCTTACAGTGTGTCATTTCCTCCAAACCTGCCTGCCCATGGGTACGTCCCAGTCCAGAGTCTTTCCATCCGCCCCACGGGGTTTCCGCCAGCGCGTGGGTTAGAATGTGGTCGTTGATCGTCGTCACCCCTGCTTCTATTTTCTGTGCGATTCGTTTTCCTCGGGACAAATCCTTCGTCCAAATGGAAGACGTTAGTGCATAGTGGGAATCGTTCGCCAAGCGGATTGCTTCCTCTTCGGTCTTAAATTTCATAACGCAAAGGATGGGGCCAAACGTTTCTTCTCTCATAATGGTCATCGAGTGGTCGACTGACGTGATCAGTGTTGCAGGGAAGAAGTTACCTTCGCTAACGTTTTTTGCTTGCGACTGAGCAACAATTTGAGCGCCTTTCGCCAAAGCTTCGTTCACGTGTTCTTTGATCTTGGCAAACTGTCGAGGTGTTGTGATCGCTCCGATATCCACATCGGGGTCACTGAAATGACCGTGTCGAAGTGCCTTCGTTTTTGCGGTGAGTAGTTTAAGAAAAGGCTCGTATATTTTTTCGTGTACATAAACTCGCTCGACTCCGGCGCATGTCTGCCCTGCATTTTGATAGCCTCCCCATGCGGCACCGTTCGAGGCTCGTTCCAAATCAGCGTCTTCCATCACGATCATGGGATCCTTCCCCCCGAGTTCGAGGGAGAGGGGGGTTAGGGTTGCAGACGCTTTCCGCATAAGTTCTTTCCCCACCTCAACGGAACCCGTGAAGAAAATCTTGTCAATGCGGTGTTTGAAAAATGCGTCGGCAACGTCTGCTCCTGGACCTTTCACAATGGTAAACAGTCCCGAGGGCACATTGCCCGCCTTCACAATGCTTTCGATCGCAGCGATGGTTTGGGGAGTTTCGTCAGGGCCTTTTAATAGGATGGCATTGCCTGCCATAAGGCCCATAATAACTTCGCCGAAGGGAATCGAGAGTGGATAATTCCACGGGCTTATGATCCCCACTACACCGAGGGGGAGGCGGTAAATCCTGCTCTTCTTGTGGAACATGAGGGAGATCGACGTTTTCAAGTTCCTAGGCTTCAGGATTTGCCCAGCCTGCTCACCGTACCACTTGCAGGCAAAGGCACAGGAGAACACCTCGTCAGCAAGGGCGTCCACCCTAGTTTTCCCGGTCTCCCGAACGAGGATGTCGACGAGTTCATCCGGATGGGCGACGATATAGTCGCTCATTTTCTCGATGCAGGCCCTTCTTTTTGCGAAACTGAACGAGGCCCATGTTTTCTGTGCTTGCCTCGCTTTCGCGAAGATGTCACTGATTTGATAAAGGTTCCCGCTGATCTCTTTTTTCTCGGATGTTTGTACAACTTGCATCGCATTCCTCTCTTTTTCGGATACCTTTTACAGCCTCTTCAACATTTACTATAGTATTCACGATAATCAATTTTGGGAAAAACTTTTTGAAAAAAGTTATTTCCCCAAGCCCCTTTTCAAAAACTTTAATATCTAAAGTTTTTTGGGGGAAGGCACTTTTAAGGGGGGCTTTGTGAATATGAAGGAACGTGTGACACCGCGTCGTCTAAAAGGCTTTCAGGATTATGGGCCGGACGTCATGGCAAAACGGCTCGCCATTTTAGCGGCGGCGCGCAAAGTGGCTCACCGAGCTAATTTCGTCGAAATCGCGACTCCTGCTCTTGAATATGCAGAAGTCCTCCTCGGCGTGGGGGGGGAGACTGACAAACAAGTCTTTCGTTTCCTTGATGGCGGGGAAAGAGATGTAGCCATGCGCTACGATTTGACTGTCCCCTTTGCTCGTTACACGGCCGAGAATTTTGGCACCCTGATTTTTCCTTTCAAGCGCCTACAGATCGGTGACGTCTGGAGAGCTGAAAAACCACAGAAGGGACGCTTTAGGGAATTCATGCAGTGCGACCTCGATATCATCGGGACTAACGCAGTGGCCGCAGATCTCGAGATTGTCGCCTGTTTTTACGACATACTCTCTCAAATTGTGCCGTCCTCATTTACTATCGCCTGCAATGACCGTCAGATCCTATCGACACTCATCAAAAAAATTTTTGAACTTCGGGAACAGTCTGAAGAAGAGCAGGCACTCATCATCTTAGACAAACTTGGAAAGCAGGGGGCCAATTCGGTCCTGTCTCTTCTCAGAGAACAGCTTAAAGTTGATGAAACAAAGGGACAGAAGCTCCTTGCACTCATGAGCACTTCCGATGAAGGTACAAGGGAAACCGCGATCGCCCCTTATTTTGAAAGTCCCGAGGAAAAAGCCATTTGGAAACGTTTCCAGGAGACTCTGCAAATCCTCAGGGAACTTTGTACGCTTGACAAAGGTAAGATCGTCTTCGATCTGAGCATAGCTCGTGGGCTGGCATACTACACAGGGTTAGTGTTTGAAACTACGGTCGACGGTGTGGAGGGATTCGGCTCAATCTGCGGTGGTGGACGTTACGACAACCTGGCAGGCCGCTTTACTCAACAAATTCTTCCTGGCATCGGCGCTTCATTGGGGGTGGACCGGCTGGCAGCCCTTCTCATGGAGAAAGAGGGAGCAAAAGAAAGCTGGGAAGGAGAGGTCTTCATCGCAGTGGCGACGGAGGACGCTCTTTCTTATGCGTTTCAAATTGCGGCAGAGCTGCGGAGAAAAGGTTTTGTAGTGGAAACAACACTCAAGCAGCAGAAATTAAGCCAGCAATTTAAATTCGCCAACCGCAAAGCTTTCCCCGTCGTCCTTACTGTCGGAGAGGAGGAAAAGCATTCCCGTACCGTCTCCCTTCGGGATATGAGAGCGGGGGAGGAGCAAAAAGGCATCAACTTGGAGTCTCTCGTTCCCCAACTTCAAACCATTCTGAAGAGGTAAACCGATGGGAAAACGTCTGATCCGTGCCCCCCGAGGAGGAGAAAGAACCTGCAAAGGTTGGGTTCAGGAAGCTGCTCTCCGCATGTTGATGAATAACCTCGACCCGGAACTTGCTGAAAACCCTGACGAGCTAGTGGTCTACGGTGGAACGGGAAAAGCAGCTCGCAACTGGGACTGCTTTGACAAAATCGTCGAGTGTTTGCAACGTTTGGAAAACGATGAAAGCCTCCTGGTCCAGTCGGGGAAACCTGTTGCTATCTTCAAAACCCATGAAGGCGCTCCCCGTGTTCTCATTGCTAACTCGAACCTCGTCGGTCATTGGGCAAACTGGGAACACTTTTGGGAACTGGAGAAAAAAGGCCTTATCATGTTCGGCCAAATGACAGCAGGCTCCTGGATTTACATTGGCACGCAAGGGATTTTGCAGGGGACTTTCGAAACGTTCGTCGCCTGTGGGGAGAAGTACTTTCACGGTGATCTTTCCGGCAAATGGATTTTCTCAGGAGGCCTCGGGGGAATGGGTGGCGCGCAACCCCTTGCTGCCACTATTGCAGGAGCAGTTTTTCTGGGTGTCGACGTCGACGAAGCAAAAATCAAACGACGTCGCGAGGGACGTTACCTCGACACAATCGCCAGGAACCTGGAAGAAGCTTTGACACTCGTACATGATGCCCTGGCAAACAAAAAGGCGCTAAGCATTGGCCTCGTTGGAAATGCGTCGGAAATCCTTCCAGAACTTTTGAAACGAAACACCATCCCCGATATCGTCACCGACCAGACCAGTGCTCACGATGAACTGAACGGATACGTTCCAGGAGGGATGAGTTTCGGCGACGCACTGAAACTTCGCAAAGCAGATCCCGAAACTTATAAAAGGAAAGCTCTCGCTTCAATCGTCGCACACGTCCAGGCTATGATTGCCTGCAAGGAGCAGGGTGCGATCGTCTTCGACTACGGTAACAACATCCGTGCGCAGGCGAAGAAAGGCGGTCTTGCCGACCCTTTCCAGTTTCTAGGCTTTGTCCCCGAGTTCATCCGACCCCTTTTCTGCGAAGGCAAGGGGCCTTTCCGCTGGGTCGCACTCTCGGGCGACCCGCAAGATATTGCTGTCATCGACAAAGCTATGATTGAAGCTTTCCCACTAGACAAGAAACTCCACCGTTGGTTGAGTGCAGCAAGAGAGAAGGTCAAGTTCCAGGGTCTGCCGTCCCGCATCTGCTGGTTGGGGTACGGAGACAGGAAAAAAGCAGGGCTTCTCTTCAATCGCCTTGTAAGGGAAGGCCAAGTCAAGGCTCCGATCGTCATCGGGCGGGATCACCTCGACTGCGGTTCCGTTGCCTCACCGTACCGAGAGACCGAAGGGATGAAAGACGGTAGCGATGCAATCGCCGATTGGCCCATACTGAATGCTTTGATAAATGCTGCGAACGGTGCAAGCTGGGTGAGCTTCCACCATGGGGGAGGCGTAGGCATCGGCTACTCCCTGCATGCCGGGATGGTTATAGTCGCTGATGGGACCCAGGATGCTGAGGAAAAACTGACTCGCGTTTTGACGACAGACCCGGGAATGGGTGTCGTCCGGCATGTGGACGCAGGTTACGAAGAAGCCCTCGTCGTCGCGAAGGAGAAGGGAATCGACATCCCTTTTCTGTAGTGCTGAGATCGGAGCCGGAGGTGCTGAAATAGTTGCCAGTTGCGCAACGACCGCTTGTGCAGCATCCCCAGTTGGGGCCTCTGCCATGCTTGCTGGTGCTGGGTTGGCAGCCCAGGGCACTCGTACGACCTTCTCCTTGCGACTCAAGTAACAGTTTGATAAGAAAATTTTTTCACTCATAATAATGATGAGAAGATGGACGACCTTAAAAAAAAGGAATGAGTTTGGAAACCCATATAGATTATCTGAAAAAAGCTCTCGAATATTTCGAATACTCATTCGAGAAGGTTAAAACGCTACCTAAGCATGTAAAAGATTTAGACCACGAGTCGCTTGAAACCTGGAAGAGTTTTGCAGCGCGATTCGCGCGAGCGTCTGATCTCTTCCTAGGCAAGTATCTTCGAGGCAAGATACTTGAAAGTGACCCTGGGTTTCGAGGAAGTTTCCGTGACATGCTCAACCAAGGCGCCAAATTAGGTTTTATAGAAGATGAAACCACGTGGCTGAAAATTAGAGAATTACGTAATACCGTGGCTCATGAGTATAACAACCAAGCATTTGACGACTACATTTCTTTCCTTCTTAAATACGCTCCTCATATTATTTCTATTAAGGAGCTTATCAAACGATGAGACTTAGCCAAGGGGAAATTGAAGGAATTATTAAAGCCTTTTCCAGTTTTGCAATGAAAGGGTGCTCACTTTATCTTTACGGAAGTCGTACAGACGAATCCCTGGGAGGGGGGGACATCGACCTTCACTTCGAAGTTCCTCATCACAAACTCTTCCACGCGAAAGATCAGTATCTCGATTTTCTTGTTGAGATGAAGGAGAACATCGGTGATCAAAAAATCGATCTTTTGATCAGTTCTCCTGAGATCGATGATGATGATTTTCTCAACCAGATAAGGCAAAAGCAGATTCTTATCAAAAGTTGGTAGCCGCAAGGTTGTGCCAGCCGGGGACTTATCCCTGAGAAACGAGATCAAGGTAAAGTCAGGATATCCACACGGCCATCGTGCCGAATGGCGACTGTGTGTTCGAATTGTGCTGACAGCTTCCCGTCGATGGTGACAGCTGTCCACCCGTCCTCGAGGATTTCACAACGCCAATCCCCTGCATTGATCATTGGTTCAATGGTAAACACCAAGCCGCGGGTTAACCTCAACCCTTTTCCCGCTGTTCCGTAGTGAGGAATCTGCGGGTCTTCATGGAATTCACGGCCTATGCCATGTCCGACAAACTCCCTCACAACCTGAAATCCCTGACCTTCTGCGTGGCGTTGAATGGCTGCACCAACGTCCCCCAAGCGGCATCCATCATGTACAGCCGCCAGCCCTAAATCAAGGCAGCGACGGGCACATTCCACCAAGCGCTTTGCAGAGGGGGACACGTTCCCCACGAGAAAGGTACGTGAAGAATCCCCATGAAACCCATCTACGATAGGCGTAACGTCAACATTAATGATGTCTCCATCCTTGAGAACGTCCTTCCTGCTGGGAATCCCATGGCACACCACCTCATTGACAGAAGTGCAGATCGACTTGGGAAACCCCTTATAGTGAAGAGGCGCAGAAATCGCTCCTCGCTTGCGCGTCATCTCTTCGACGAACACGTCGATGTCCTCTGTGCTAATGCCTGGTGCAATCATTTTCTCGACAGCCTCCATTAGCTCCCAAGCCAAAAGACCCGCTCGCTTCATCGCGTCGATTTCTTCTTCAGATTTAATAATAATCAAATCGTGCTCCTAAGTTGGGCGAGAAGTGCCAGAAACCAGTCGGGATCCTTTTCTCGAATATCTGCGTTCCTCTTAATCATGCCTGGGAGTTCAAGGCAAGCCTTGTGATGAATAAGTACCGTCACAAGTTCCCGTTCCCCCAGCAAGTGGCTGATTTTCCGAAGCAGCGCAAAGTCCGGATGTGTCCGGGTGAGCGACGTTCGATAGTCCCTTAAAAGGCTGTCAAGCTGTCCTTGCTGAGGAGCGGCATCATTACCACCTATTATGCTCAGACCTTGGCTATGGAAGCGATCGAAAAGATCCATCTCGGGCCAGGGGAAAAAAACCCCTGTCATCAAACCATCATATCCACCATCATTCATGGGAATTAGGCTTGCCGCTATACCCCTGGCCTTCAAACCGTCGAGGAGTACCTTTTCCACCAAGCCCATCTCGCCCCGTACCGAGCTAAATTTGAGAGCCTGATCCGGTTTCCAAGAGCCTGCCGGCCTCTTCTTGCGTCGGACGGCAGAGTAACCAGGGTGGCCCTCAGGAATCAGAGAGCTAGAGGTGGTACCCCAATTACCGGCACCGCTCAGCAACAAAGTATCCCTCGGAAACGAGTCCGCAATCTCATTCCTAACATGAGGGTTCTGAAGCATCGGCTTTTTAAGATTCCAGATGACGACGCTCGCCATGGGTAACTTGATCAGCGCGGAACACTGACCCTCGTTGTGCGGATTCCGTTCTTCGGGCCTTGCTGACAATACATCAGCCATCGAAAATCGAAGGGCCTCTTTCACCTTGTGTGTCTGAGCTTGCTCGCTGTTCTGAAAAAGAAAGGAAGCCCGGGGGATCCCATATTTTTCGTTGGGATTTAAACCAATTCCCCGTTCTGTAATGACGGGAACGTAACGACCCACGCATTCGAAGCCAAACTGTCCCTGTCTTTCCGTTCCCCGCACCCGCCATAGTGGGACACCATTCAAGACAAACGGGCCGAAGGGAGGAGCCTTGCCCCACACAACTTGAATGCTCTCCCCGTCCCTGCTTAGATGAACAGGCCGTTCAGTCCAAAGTCCAGAGCCTTTTTCATTTATGATGTTGGGGAGTTCTTTCTTGAGAAATTCAAGAATTTGGACGGGAGTCACCTCCTCACCATTCCACCAAAAAATCCCCGACCGTAAAGTCAGATTCCAGACGTGCTGTTGTTCCTTCTTGACCTCATCGACGCTCTTGAAAATGAGAGGCTCAGAAGCTTCTCGCTCCAAATCCAGACGGGTCAAAGGAGGACAGATCATCCTACCCAGCACCGGATCATTACCCAGCCACAACACAGGTTGGGAAAAACCAAGGTGCGGTATCGGCCAATCAACAATTCCCACCTCATTGTCTGAGGCTGCAGAAGCAGACCCGGCAAGAATAAAAAGGAAGATTATATAGTATTTGGGAAAAAGAATTTTCGGAGAGGACCTTTTTTGAAAAAAAGTTCCCCTCCACACCTCCCCCCAAAAAACTTTAGATACTGAAGTTTTTGAAAAGGGGGTTGGGGAAATAACTTTTTTCAAAAAGTTTGTCCCCAAATTGATTATCTTGAACACTATAGAATACAAAGGCATGCTAGACGCCCACCATTTTGCAGATTTGAAACCCTTCTCGTGCAACGTTCGCATCCAGCACCCGACCTCCACCGTTTGTCAAAGTTTCTGCAAGTTTCTGGCGTCTGTCAGGTGAAGTCAGGAAAAGCATCGCTCCCCCGCCCCCCGCACCGCAAACACGGCTGAGCCGAGCACCAGCCGAACATGCAAGCTCCTGGAGTTTCCTCGTCACCCTAGTTTCAATCCCAGGCCAGAGCTGTTTCCGAAGTTCCCACTCCCGCAAAGAGTGAGCAAGGAAAGCATCCCCATCCCCCGACAACACGGACTCTGCCGCAGCCTGCGCTTCTTCTCCCATTGAGGAAAGACGTCCTATCGTCTCTTGATCTCCTTCAAACGCCCGCTTGTAAATTTCCCAATTGTTAACCGCCGACACGCGCGACTGCCCACTGTAACAGACCAAGAGCTGCTCGGCGATCCCGTCTAAAATTTGGCCTCGCAAGGTTGTGACCTCTGGCCCCTTCAAAGGATAGCGAATCACATTAAGCCCCCCCCGCTGCGCACCCCAATGATCCTGCACACCCGTGGGTGTTTTCAAAAGCTTGGCTTCAACATTGCCCGCCAGACGTACCAGAACGTCCTCCGGTAGGCGAGCTTCCCCGATCACTCGCACACGCAACTCATTGAGTGCCCCTACCAGCGTGACCGCGAGAGTTGAACTTCCTCCTAGGCCCGCACCAGCAGGAGAGAGCGCATTGGTTTTAATGGTGAGGGGCGGCCAGTCCTCGCGCCACAATGCAGAAAGTACCAAGCCCGGCAGTGCCAAATCCTTATTGGCACAAACATACTGAAACGTACCGCAGGCTATTTTGTTTTGATCAGTGCTTTCCAAATGATACTCTTTAGTCTCAGAAGATCGGATGGAAACACTTGCAAATAGATCGATGCCGATGTTGATAGTTGCCGTCGCATCCAGAATGTAATGCAACGGCCATAAATCCAGAGTTCCTCCCGCAAGGTCAACTCGGGTAGGCGCACGCGCTACGATAGAAAACATCATGAACTCCCGTATTCTTTATATAGTGTTCAAGATAATCAATTTGGGGACAAACTTTTTGAAAAAAGTTATTTCCCCAACCCCCTTTTCAAAAACTTCAGTATTTGAAGTTTTTTGGGGGGAGGCGTGGAGGGGAACTTTTTTTCAAAAAAGGTCCTCTGCACAAATTCTTTTTCCCAAATACTATAGGTCCGAAAGATGGCAAAACGTTTGTCTTCACAGAAACGACGGGTCTGTTACGTTAACCCTGACCCAAAAACTTTAGATGCAGATCTTGCTTTTTTTGAAAAACGGCTCAAACTGCTTGGTCAACTCGAACTCGCCACGGTTCCTTCCATCGAAAGCCCGAATTTTCTCCCCTGCGATCTTCTCGTATTAAATGCTTCGCATATTCCCACGGAAGCATTTCCCAAGTGGCTTCTGGGCCTATCTCATAAAATCTTAAGGCAAAAAAACATCCCTGTACCAGCTCTAATATTCGCGCCCCTGGATTTTTCGCGGCTCAACGAGATGGCGGAGGCTGCCTACCAGATGAACTGGTACTTCGACATCATCCACCCCCAACACATGGAGTCACTGCCCATTCGTGTCGCCAACCTCCTCCGCATCCATGATCATCTCCACGAATTGCAGCGTTACGAAGACGAAGTAAAAACACTCCAAAAAAAGGTGGAAGATATCGAGCACCGCCTCCAAGGGCTGAAGCCATGAGCATTCTTGAGCTAACAACCCTGTCTCCTCAAGAAACTATCCTCCACTACGTCATGGAATGTCGGAACGATGAGACAACACTGCCCTACACAGACCTTGAACTCATAGAATGCTGGCTGGAAGCAATAGAAAAAGATGGAGACGCTTTGCTTCTAATCTTGTCTGATATTTTACCCGAGTATTTCGCGAAGAAAAAGAGAGCACGCTCCTTGCGGGGACTGAAACTAAAAGTACTAAAGAAAATCCGAGAATACAAAAACCACAATAGTTCAGTCGTCTCCTACTGACTATTCGCTCTTGGTCAGTTCCCGCAAAACTCCAAATGCTTCCACAATGGATGGAAAGCCCACATAGGCGATAAGGAAGAGGAGAAGCTCCCCTATTTCCTCCTTCTTCCAACCGACGTTGATCATACCTTCCAAATGTGACTTCAAAGGAAGGCCAGTATTCCCCTGTCCCACCAAACACGACACCGCCGCCAACTCTCTCCACTTGTCGGCAAATCCCCCCCGCGCATACAAGTCACCATAAGCAAAACCCAAAACATAATGCGCAAGATCGGGAGAGACTGACTCCAGCTTGGCTAACACTCTTTCAGCCGACGGACCTAGAATTTCACTGAAACGCTGCCGTCCCACAGTTTTCTTTTCCACAATTTCCTCTTCCATATGAAAAAATTTCGTCCCCATTTTTCTCTTCTTGCGAGACTTGTCAAACCCAAAAAAGAGGATTACCCTCAATGTTTTCATTTGAGCTTCAGGGAGTGAAGATATGAACGAACATATGATTATCGTCGACGACAATAATTTTAGCGAAAAAGTGCTAAAGGCAAGCACACCCGTACTTGTAGACTTCTGGGCCCCGTGGTGTGGCCCCTGCCTCGCCATCGCTCCCACATTGGAAGAACTCGCCAAAGATTTTAAAGGGCGACTGATCATTGCCAAAATGAATGTCGATGAGAATGCAAATACACCTGTCACCTACGGCGTTCGCTCAATTCCTTACATGGTTGTCTTCAAAGATGGAAAAGTCGTTGACTCAATTGTTGGAGCCGTCCCCAAAGCAAAACTTGTCGACATGCTTAACCGAACGATCCATTAACTATAAAAAAGCAGAAAAAGAACTTTTCCATCAAAAAATATGGGTTGCCGGCATTGATGAGGTTGGGCGTGGAGCACTGGCTGGGCCTGTATACGCGGGAGCGTCCATCCTCGACTTCAACAAGCTAGATGCTCTGAAAAAAAATGAACGCTCCCTCATCCGAGATTCAAAAACTCTTTCGCATGCCCAACGACAAAAAGCGGTTTGCCTGATCGAAACGATCGCCTTGGATCACTCCGTTGCCCACGCCTCCTCTTTGGAAATAGAAACGCTCGGCATTGTTGGAGCCACGTTCCTTGCCATGCACCGTGCATTAGAAAAACTGAGTCATGCCTTTCACGTCCTTTTCATAGACGGAAAATTTCCCCTCCCTGAGTTTCATGGGGAGCAGAAGGCAATCATCGGTGGAGACAATGCTACCTACTCTATAGCTGCTGCCTCCATCCTGGCGAAGGAAGCACGTGACGCTTTCATGCGCGAACAGTCTTCCCTCTACCCCCACTACCACTTCCACGCTAACGTAGGTTACGGTACTCGCCAGCACTTGGATGCCATAAGCGAACAAGGCGCTTGCCCCCTTCACCGCAAAAACTTCTCCCCGTTTACAGGCGCTCAAAACTCTTTGTTCGGGGACTGAAATGTCAGTGCCATGACAGACCTCTGTGTAGGAAGCTTGGCGATGGGATCAGACGGAGAGGCGATGCAAAAAGGAAGTGGGGCAGAAGAATTTGTCGCACGTGCCTTGAAAGCAAAAGGGTGGAAGGTGCTTGCCCGCAATTTCCGCAGAGTCGGAACAGAAATTGACATCATCGCCCACAAGGGACGAACTTTGATTTTCGTGGAAGTGAAGGAAAGACAGTCCTTTCCCTGCACGGGACGAGACCTGGAGCAGCTTCTTCCTTCTCGAAAGCGCCACGCTCTTCAGAGAGGAGCGGTCTGCTTCCTAAGCTGGGATCGAAGCCTCCCCACGTGGGACTACAGTCGCCTTGACCTCGCCATCGTAAGCCGGGCAAAAGGACAGAGAGTCATCCGTTACTGGGTCGGGGTTTAAGCTTACTCGGCAGGCTGCTGAGGAGCTGTTTCCATGACCGCAGCATCGGGAAGTCTACGTTTTCGAATCCTGGCGGCTTTACCCAGTAAATTGCGGAGGTAGTAAAGCCGGGCACGTCGCACGACGCCGGCGGCAACTAGCTCGACTTTTTCAATGTAAGGAGAATTGAGGGGGAAAACCCTCTCTACACCCACGCTGTTGGCCCCGATTTTACGAACTGTAAAGGTAGAAGCCCCTGCACTTCCCTTACGGAAACGGATGCAGACACCTTCAAATAGCTGGATGCGGAATTTTTTCTCGCCCCCCTCTACTTTCGCACCCTCTTCGACTTTGTAATGGACACGTACGGTGTCGCCAGGTCGGAAGGCTGGGTGAACTTTGTTTTGAGGGAACACGCGGGTTTCAAAAGATCTTATTAACTTGTTCATAACCTGTATTTTTCATAAAGTTCGCAGAATGATAAGGATTTCCCTAGATATCCTATCCCCCTTCGACCGTCAAGGCTTCATTTAGGGGCAATCGTAATGCGTAAGCCACTTGGGGCAAATAGGGAGAGGGGGGTTTGGGGGGGCGAGTGAAGCGTCGCCTCCCCCGGATTTCATGGAGGAACCAGCTGCGCAGTTTCCTCCAAACCACCTCCTTGCCCCAAGTGGCTTACGCATTACAGAGAGGAGCACGCATGTTACAAAGTATAGAACAGAAGATCGGGCAAACAACACCCATTAGCCGTGAGGAAGCACGCTGGCTTTATACTGAGTCGGAACTCCCCACCCTTTCTCGACTGTCCACCGCGGTCCGGAACCGCTACCACAGCCCCCACGAAGCCACTTACCTCATCATGGCAATCATCAACTACACAAATATCTGCGTCGCTGGATGTGATTACTGCGCTTTCTACCGTTTCCCCCACGAAGAGGGGGCCTATCTAAAGAGTTTCGACGAAGTCGTGGAGCGGGTGGAACGCCTTGTCAGCTTTGGTGGCACGCTCGTAGGTTTCAACGGTGGCTTCCATCCGAAGCTCAGCCTCCCTTACTATGCTGAGTTTTTTCGCATGATCCACAAGCGTTTTCCTGAACTTGGGTTCAAAGACATGACGGTCGCGGAATTTATGTTCGCATGCAAACTGTCGAAACTTTCCTACGACGAAGGTGCGAAAGTATTGAAAGATGCTGGAACACGGTGGATCCCCGGCGGAGGAGCGGAAGTTCTGGACGAAGATTTTCGCAAAAGGCACAGCCCTGGGAAATATAAGGTCTCCGATTTTTTCTCCGCACAGAAAGCGATCTTGGAAGCAGGACTTGGTTCAACAGCAACCATGGTGATCGGCTTTGATGAAAGCCTGGAGGAGCGACTGTCTCACCTCGAAACTTTGCGCAAGTTTCAAGACGACACGGGGAGGAAACTTCCGAGCTTCCTTTGTTGGACTTACAAACCTTACAACACAAAGTTGGGGGGGAAGGAAATTTCAACCGAGGAATACCTCCGCTGGCTCGCTGTCAGCCGTATCTTCCTTCATAACTTTAAACACATCCGCACATCAGTGCTCACCAGAAACGAAGATGCGCTCCTGGGCTTGAAATACGGAGCCGACGACTTCGACCTCCCCTTGGAAGACGAGGTGACGGAAAAGGCTGGCGCCCATATTTCCGAAGACTTCGATTCCCTCCTTGCCAGCGCAAGAAAACTAGGTTTCCATGTAAAGAAAAGAAAACCTTTCGAACCAACATATGGTATTTGGGAAAAAGAATTTGTGGAGAGTACCTTTTTTGAAAAAAAGTTCCCCTCCACGCCTCCCCCAAAAAAACTTTAAATAGTGAAGTTTTTGAAAAGGGGGTTGGGGAAATAACTTTTTTCAAAAAGTTTGTCCCCAAATTAAATATCTTGAACCCTATAGGGCGATCCAATTATGAAGACGTTTTGGCGCAGCGACTGGGAAAGCCTGGCAAAAGACGAACTGAGAAGAGAGGGGGCTGAAAGCCTTTCTCGTGAAAGTCAGGAGGGCATTCCCATCCAAGCGCTTTACAGTCAGGATGATTTGGACGCGATTGGGTTCGTCGAGTCGTTCCCTGGATTGCCTCCCTACACAAGAGGCCCGCGCGCTTCGATGTACTTCAACCGACCCTGGACAATCCGTCAATATGCGGGCTTTTCCACGGCACGTGAGTCGAACACCTTCTACAGGCAGTGCCTGGCAGCCGGACAGAAAGGCTTGAGCGTTGCTTTCGATTTAGCCACGCACCGAGGATATGACTCGGACCACCCCCGCGTGCCAGGTGATGTTGGGAAGGCAGGGGTGGCAATCGATTCCGTTGAAGATATGAAGATTCTGTTCGACGGCATCCCGCTTGACAAGATGAGCGTCTCGATGACGATGAATGGGGCTGTCCTCCCCGTCCTTGCATCGTTCATCGTCGCAGCTGAAGAGCAGGGAGTGCCCCAGGAAAAACTAACAGGCACCATTCAAAACGACATTCTCAAAGAATACATGGTGCGAAACACCTATATTTTCCCACCTGAACCTTCCATGCGCATCGTTGCCGACGTCATCGCCTACACCTCCCAGCACATGCGAAAGTTCAACAACATCAGCATCAGCGGCTATCATATGCAGGAAGCTGGCGCCGACTCAGCAATTGAACTTGCCTACACCATCGGAGACGGGATCGAATACGTCCGTCTGGTAACCGAACGTGGCCTGGACATCGATCACTTCGCACCCCGTCTATCATTTTTCTTTGGTATAGGCATGAACTTCCTGATGGAGATAGCCAAGCTACGGGCGGCGCGCACGCTCTGGTATGAGAAAATGCAAGTCTTTCACCCCAAAGACCCACGTTCTTCCATCTTGCGCACCCATTGCCAGACATCCGGCTATTCGCTCGCTGAGCAAGACCCCTACAACAACGTCGTACGCACTACCATTGAAGCAATGGCAGCTGTCCTCGGTGGCACGCAGTCCCTACACACAAACGCGCTCGACGAAGCCCTGGCACTTCCATCAGAATTCTCTGCTCGCATAGCCCGCAACACTCAGCTCATTCTCATGGAGGAAAGCGACCTGAGCTTCTGCGTGGATCCCTTTGGTGGGAGCTACATGATGGAGACCCTCACCCGACAGCTGATCGACAAGGCGAAAATGCTCTTAAAGGAAATTGATGAAGCTGGGGGCATGACAAAGGCAATCCTTGCAGGAATCCCCAAACTTCACATTGAAGAAGCCGCTGCACGCAAACAGGCCAAGATCGACAACGGCACCAACACCATTGTCGGAGTCAACAAATACACTGCCCCTACCGACAAAGCTCTTAAGATCCTTGACATCAACAACAAGGAAGTTCTCCAGGCTCAAAAAGCAAGCCTCGAGACCCTTCGCAGAACGCGCGATGAGAAGAAAGTTCAAAACGCGCTTATGCAACTCAGCGCCGGAGCCTCTGACCCCCACGCTAACCTTTTGCAACTCACCATGGAAGCCATGCGCGCACGAGCGACCGTGGGAGAGGCAACAGAGGCACTGGTGAAAGTCTTTGGTCGCTATCAGGCTAGCAGCTATAGTGTCAAATCAGTGTATGGAAAGTTTATGAAAGACAACCCTCAGTTCAAGGAAGCCCACAGGAGAGTCGATGCGTTTAATCGTAAGCATGGGCGCCGACCCCGCATCCTGGTTGCAAAACTCGGTCAGGACGGGCACGACCGTGGAGCGAAGGTCATTGCCTCAGGACTTGCCGACCTCGGCTTCGATGTCGACATCGGACCCCTTTTTCAAATCCCGGAAGAAGCGGTCAGACAAGCGATCGAAAACGATGTCCACGTCATCGGTGTCTCGTCCCAGGCAGGAAGTCACAAGACGCTTATTCCGCAACTCATAGACTGTCTCAAAAAGGAAGGAGCACACCAGATCAAAACCGTAGTCGGAGGTGTCATCCCTCCCCATGACTATGAATTCCTGTTGTCTCAGGGAGTGGGAGCCATCTTTGGTCCGGGGACTCCCATTCCCGAGTGTGCCCTTGCTATTCTTAACCTTCTTGAAAACCAAACATGATGGATATTCAAACTCTCGCCCAACAAATCCTTGCCTCCGACAGGAAGGCTCTGGCACAGGCAATTACGCTGATAGAAAGCTCTCTCCCCATCCACAGGCTTAAAGCCGAGGAGCTTCTAGGCGTCCTGCCCCACTCACAAGACACCGTACGCATCGGCATTAGTGGCATCCCCGGGGTGGGGAAAAGTACATTCATCTCTCAATTGGGAAGCTGGCTCCTTAGCAAGAAAAAGGCGAGAAAAATCGCGGTCCTCACCGTCGATCCGTCCTCTCCCCTCGAAGGGGGCAGCATTCTTGCGGACAAGCTCCGTATGCAGGAACTTGCGCGACACCCGGACGTCTTCATACGTCCTTCCCCTAACTTGGGGACATTGGGCGGCCTAGCTCGCGGGACAAGGGAAAGCATCCAAGTTCTGGAAGCAGCAGGTTTCGAGACTATCTTCGTTGAAACCGTCGGGGTTGGACAAAGTGAGGTGCATGTCGCGTCACTGGTCGATGCGTTTGTGCTTCTGCAAATGCCTTCCACTGGGGACGAGTGGCAGACGCTCAAAAAGGGAATCCTCGAACTTGCCGACCTCATCGTTGTCAATAAAGCAGATGGCGAACTGAAGCAGGAAGCTTTAAGAATGAAAAAAATGCTGGAGCTTTCCTTCTCCTACCATGAGGAAGGCTTCCACCCAGCGGTACTTACATGCTCATCACTTGAGAACGAGGGTGTAGGAAACATTGGGGAGCAAGTGGAACACTTCATCGCTCGACAAAAGAGTAACCATCAGTTCCTTGAACGGCGCAAAATGCAGAACCAGTTTTGGTTTGAAGAGGAACTCGTGTGGTGCCTAAAAGAAGAAATGGGACACAACCCGCATGTGAAAAAACTCATTGACCCTCTTCGAAACAAGGTCCGAAAAGGATCGCTGGGTATCTCTGCTGCTGCACGACGAGCGGTTGAACTCCTGCTGCACTAAATCCGACATGACAGTGAACAGTTTACCTTAGGACGTAGCCCCCACCGTAGATACCTTCGATGGAAAGAGGAGAGTGCAGGAGTTTTTTACGTAAGCGTGAAATATGGCAATCAATGGTACGGGGAGAAACTTTCGTGTTGTCCCAGATGACGGACATGATATCTGAGCGGCTGAACGGCTTTCCTGCTGACTGCAAGAAGAGACGAAGAAGTTTAGCCTCCTTAAGCGAAAGGGGAATGGGTTCAGTATCGCTTTCAAGTGAGCACTCCAAGGTCTCCATATTGAGTTTTAGACCGCTGTGTCGAATTACATTTGCAGTGTTGGCAAGCAAGTGCGAGAGCTTCTTCAGGAAGCGGTTGAGTTCGAAGTGCGGTTCTTCGGAATGAAGGGTATAGACTTTCTCGGAAAGGCTGGGACCTTGGCAAGCCGGGTCTTTCCCCTTCTCGTCTATGAGAACCCTGAACGCATCGGGAAATGGGGACCATGAGTCATTGCAGAATTTTCCCAGCTCACTTTTTCCCCCTCTGAAAATCAGGATTCGGGGGAAATTCACCTTCTCCGCCTTCGCTAGAGAGTGAAACGAGGAAAGTGAAGCGAAAAGGCGAACAGCAAAGTTTCCCGCTAGGGCTTCGAAAAGCGGACTTTTTCCGCAAGTCAGATTTTCAATTAGCCAAACGACGCTCAAAGGCTTCCCTTACTGCTATCCCTTTTCTCAGGATAGAAGGTCTCTGTAAGGTCACCAATCGTCAAAAATTTCCCCCTTGTAATGCCTTGGGGCAATGCCTTGGGGCAAGGAGGTGGTTTGGAGGAAACTGCGCAGCTGGTTCCTCCATGACTTAGGCATCACTTCGGGGGATGGTGTAGGAAGGATCCCAGTAACGTTGGTCGGGTTCACTTTCGGGATCGAGGTGGATGAGGATATCGGTACGCGGAATCGCCCTTCTAATCGCACGATCAACTTTGTCCGCAATGGCATGTGCTTCTTTGATCCCCAAATCATCCGCGACTTTCAAATGAAAATCGACAAACAAATAAGGGCCAAACTGTCGGGATCGCAACAAGTGCAAGCCCCTGATACGCTTGTCAACCGACATCGCGATATTGACAACTTCCTGCTGTAGGGATTGGGGAGCCTCATTGTGAACGATGTCACGGAAGGTCTTGTACAAAATGGGGTAGGCTGCCCTAGCCAGGAAAAATGCGGAGACACACCCCAACACAGCATCGAGATACCAAAGGTTCGTCACATAAACGAGAAAAACACCGAGCGCACTTGCAGCGTTGGCGTAAGCATCGCCCGAATAGTGAGCATGATCGGCAATAAGCGACAGAGAACGCTCCTTTTTCTCCTCCATCTTGCGAATCTGGGCTTTTAAATAGAGATGAATCAAAAACCCACCTAGAGCGGAAACAGCCAAAACACCTACACCAAGGGGAAGCGTGGAATGTACAATGTACGTTACGTCAGCCTCGAACCACTTTCGCACGGACTCGATAAAAAGACTGGCAGCAAAAAAAGTAATGACCATCCCCTGTATCAAACTGCCTACCACCTCAAATCCACCATGGCCAAAAGGGTGTTCTTTGTCCGCATCTTCCAACGACTTCTTGTTGATGAACAAATTGACAAGGGTGGAAAAAACATCGGCAGCAGAGTCCAAAAGGCTCGCCAGAATAAGCACCGAGCCTGTGAGAATATAGGCACCTAGCTTTAGCAGCATTAGGCCGCAACTCATCCACGCAGCAATTTTTAATGCTTTCTGAGCCGAATTTTGATTGGACCTCAACTTAGCCATGCATCCAACTGTGTAAAAATATAGAAGATGACACCGACCCAGGCGTTTATCGAAAAGAAAGCTGCATTAATGTTTTTCGAAACCGCACCCTCTCGGGAGTCCCCGACCAGGACTTGTTCCCTTACCAGGATAAGGGTAATCAGCAAAAGCCCTGTGTAATATAATAAACCGGTTTCCGTTCTAACCCCTAATACGGTCAGACATACTAGCATCATGAGAAACGATAAACGGCTAATCATAAGCGAGTGTTTAACTCCAAATCGTGCGGGAAAACTTTTCAACCCAAGAGAACGATCAAACTCCTGATCTTGTAAAGCATAAATAATATCAAACCCACCCGTCCATAACATGATGGCAAGCCCCAGAAGCAGAAGATCCTCCTCAATCTTCCCGCTAATTGCCACACTGGCGGCAAGCGGGCTTAAACCCAAGCAGAAGCCTAAATACCAGTGGGTGAGCCAGCTTAGCTTTTTCATAAAAGGATAGAAGCCCAGTATACATAGAATAAAGGGACTGAGGACCCCCGCGAGCGGATTGAGTTGGAAGGCAAAAAAGCAGAATAGCAAGCCAAAGCAAAGGGACCAAGCAAGGGAACTCTGGGGCGACAAACGACCGCTCGGGATCATGCGGGCAGACGTCCTCGGGTTTTTAGCATCTCCCTCCCTATCGAGGTAGCGATTCAAGCCCATCGCATAGCTGCGCGCGCTGATCATACACAAAATGATCCAGACTAGCTTCCACCATGGCCCCTCAAATTGCAGGAAAACAAGGGAGGCCATGACAAAGGGTAAGGCAAATATGCTGTGGCTTAGTTTTATGTCCCCGGCAAAAAGTTTCAGGGTCTGCCATTTCAGATGGCCTAAGTGTTCTATTCTTTTCATGAAATGCCCCTTACTTACACTTTTGGCAATATATTCTTGCTAAAGGTTCCAACTTTGCTGTCGAAACCCAGATAGAGTTGGACAAAAACCAAAAGGTTTCATATGAGGTTCTTGCTTTCAACGACTTTTTTCGCGCTCCTCCTTTCAGGCTGCCAGATGCTTTTTGGTACCCGGAAAATTACGGGAGAAGGTCTAGTCGTCCCCTTCATCAAAAACACACCGAACGAATGTTACTTTCTGGATGAATTTATGCCCGCGCCGAATAACATGGTCACGGGTCGCTCAGGGGCACTGAATTTGCGCTACTACACCTACAACGCCGCGACCTACAAAGACTGGCAAGACCTGCAAATCATCCTCTCCTTTTACTCCATGGACAATCGTTGCTGGTCGCTCTACGAAGAATATTATATTGTGGAATAATGAAATACCTTGCTCTTTGTTTCATTCTTCACGCCTGCGTCACGACGCAAGATACCGTTTTTCTCGAAGAGGGCAATACACTCGCCTTGAAAGGTTTGTATCGAGAAGCCATCTCAAGCTATCGCAAAAGTCTATCAAAAAACCCCGATAAGCTCCTGGCTCATAATCGCCTAGGCACCTTACTTCTCAAAGTAGGAAACTACCCTGGTGCGATCGCCCACCTCGACCGGTCACTTCCTTACTTTAAAGACCACTTCGAAACCAACTTTTTTTTGGGGGAAGCCCATCGCATCACAGACGATCATGCAAAAGCGATCTTCTATTACGAACAGGCAGACCGGATAAAGAGAAACGACTATCGAGTGCTGCGCGCGCTGGCTTGGACCTTCTTTGAAATAAAGTACTTCAGCAAAGCACTCGAACTTGCCGAATCAGCATATTCCCACAACCCAAAAGATGAACAGACAGCCATTGTTCTCCTCAGGACGCAAATCAAGCTTAAGAAACTTAGCGACGCTCAAACCCTCATCAAGACGTTTGACTGGTCGCAGGAAAATACTCCCACGGTGCAAAGCGTGCAGGGCGACTTCTTCCTTGAGATGGGGGACATTGCCCAGGCTGCACTCATGTATAAAAAAGCACTCCAGACAAAACCCCTCCTAGCGAGTGCTCTTCTCGGCTTGGGTACCTGCTACTTGCGCCAGGCAAATTTCCAGCAAGCCATTCGCTACCTTGAGCAAGGCCAGCGACTACGCCCGAACAACGCCTACACATACCTTCAGCTGGGGAAAGCCTACGAGCAGCTCCAGTCTCCTAAAGCTCGGAACTCCTACCAAACCTTTCTCGAAAAAGCTTCAGCAGACCCCGAGTATCTAAGCCTGCTCCCAGCCGTACAACAGAAGATAGCCACCTGGAGAGACTAGGATCAACGCGCTCTAAGCGAAGGAAATGAATTCACCTGGCGCTGGACAGCAAGGGACTTTGGGAGCTTCTTAGGACAGGGCTGCCGGTGTGAAGATAGGAAAGGGTTTCCTCGTAAACAAGAACAGTATCGTACCAAAACGCCTTGCCATCAGGGCTAGCTACTTTGACAGCATAGGTTCCTGCGGGAACATTAAGAAACAAGTGGGAAGAATGTGAGCCTTCCCAAGCGACTTTTTCACCTGCTTTTTGCCCTTTGTGATCGAGCAGGGTGACTTTCACTCCGTCGAAATCTTCCTCACCCGCTAGAGGGCCATGCTCAACTAGCACCGAACCTTCCCAACGATTGACGGCAAGTCCTGCGAAAAACGCAATATCATCCAAAAAACCACGAGGAAACAACGGCGTCACGTGATTATCGCCTGTTCTGCTGTCCATTCTATAGAGCGTAGCTTCAAATTCAGAAGCCCGAGTCAAATAGAAGGATCGGTCGTTGTAAGTTTCCTCCGAGCTGTAGAGAACGCCCCTGTCCGCATCTTCTTCCCAGGGGTACCCTCGTTCACCTAGCGCATAAACGTCCACATAGGCAAGGGGCCGGTAGTGAGACTCACCCACAGCACCCCCGTTCCATTGCTCATAGGCGGTGGGCACCGCTGCAAGGGATGTTTCCAGATATCGCTTCTCGCCCAACGCAAAGGAATATTCGGAATGATACCCTTCGAAGAGGTTCAAGGGGACAGGACCCCGTTCTTCACCGTCCTTGTTTACGAAGAAGAAAGCGAGGGGGCCTGGTTCCAAATTGAACATACAGAATCGGCCGCTCTTACTCGTTTTGTCTTGCAGGCGGTCAAGGTAGCCATACTGGTTGAAATAGAAGGGTGTTGCTCCCTTCACATTGGCCTCGACCTTCACATCCTGTTGAGGTTTTCCGTCCTGACTTACAACGTTTGCACAAACCGAGCTATCAGATTCCCGGTTCTCACTGCCTGCTAATTGAAGGTAAGTGTCGAAGGCGAAGTTTCGGAGGAGCGTGATCTTCACCTTGTCGGGAATGGGGTCGCTCAGTTCAAAAACAGTGGGCCTGAACCTTTCGAGAGGATCTTTGATTTCTACAAGAAAGCTAGATCCTTGCAGAAGCTCCACCCCCCTCACTACCCCCATGGCATCGGATTCGCTCTCTATTTCAGTGCCCAAGAAGCGAACTTGCACACCATTAGCGGGAAAGAGTGCTCCGTTTTCTTCGTCCGAACGTTCATCGACGATTTGGAGGTCGATCACGTGTTTGGCATAAGGCGAAGGAGTAGTGATGAAGGTCGCTTTTTCGGGAGCATGCTCAGGTGCTTCCTCAATCTGTTCTGTTTCTTCTTGGTTCGGGTGAGATTTTTTTCCGAGGCTCGCAAGTTGTTGCAGGGTCTCCAAGTTTAAGTTCTGCGGATAACTCGCACTGCGAATCTCTCTAACACTGTCAAGGACGGTAAGTTCCCTGGGAAGAACGACATTATTTTCTTCTCCACCAACCGTCACGGGCAAAATGTAGAGGGAGTTTTTGTAATGCAGGTAAAGTTCGGTTGCCCCTTCTTTTCGACCGATGATTTGCTTTTCATTGTCTCGCCATTCAACGAGGTCTTGGTTACGAACGAAGATGTTCAGCTCGCTTCTTGTCCCGTCTTCCTCGGAAATGTTGACTTCAATCGCATCTCCCGTGTGGGGGATGCTTAACTCTGAGGGGAATATGATAATTTCTTTATTCTTAAGAACCACGTTAACAACAGGTTTCACGCTTTCCTGAATTTCTGACAGCGGGGTTAGCGGTTCTTCCGGTGTAAAAATTTCAGCACGGTTGGGGGCCTGCTGCGCTTGGGGAGCTTTCCGCTCAGGAACGACAGAAATTGTGATATCCGACACTTGCTGCGGGGGCGCCTCTCGTTTCCTCGCAGGCTCGTCACTTTCTAAAAGCATAGACAGAGGCGAAGACGCCCGTTCTGCCAGGAGGATGGGATCTTTTTTCAAGTCGTCAGCCTTGTGAACCAGGGTGGCTACCGTCATTGGCTTGTTCAAAAGCTGGCTGATGTCTTGAAATCTTGCAACTTCGATGTAGTCTTCGAGGGAGCTAGGCGGCGCTGTTTCCACGAGAGACTCATCTGAATCAACTGCCATGGTTAACAAGGTTTCTACAGTGAGTGCACTGCCGACGATCCTGCTTATGGGAACTTCGCGGGAATAGGGAAACGCAAGGCTGGCGACATTAAGAATGAGCAGACCCAGTACGTTTCGAATCAGTTTGTTGCGACTTTGCTCATTGTCCCTGAGCATTCTACCTTCCCTGTCAATGTAGAATGGGCGTTCTCCCGTTCATCCACTCGTCGGTTGCTTTATAGACAGACTTAAAAATTATCAGCGCTACGCGTGTTTTTTTTTCTTTTGAAGAAGAGTGAACGCACGGATGTGTTGGGGTTTTTACTCGACTTTTTCTTCTTTAGCAAGCGTCGCTTCCACCGGATTTCTTGGAGGAACCAGCTGCGCAGTTTCCTCCAAACCTCCTCCTTGCTGAGGGGGCGCAGTTTCCTCCAAACCTCCTCCTTGCTGAGGGGGCGCAGTTTCCTCCAAACCACCTCCTTGCCGGGTTAGCCTAGCTGTTGGATGGTGAACAAGTTGCTTGCTTCGTAGGCAATGGAGGAGAGCGAAACGGTGACAAAAACAATTGAGTCCCCAGCTTTGAGCCAGTCGTTTTTTAGAAGCCTCTCGCTGACGATGGGCAGAACTTCGTCAAGGTTGGGGCTTGTGTCGAGAAGGAGTGAGGTCACCCCTCTTACGAGGGAAAGTCGTCTGTGGGTTCTTTGCGAGAACGTTACCGCAATGATGGGAATGGGAACCTGAAAACTTGCCAGGCGTACGGCTGTGTTACCATGCTTTGTGATGCAGACGATCGCTTTTGCTTTCACTCGCTGGGCTGTTTTGTATGCGTGAAAAGCGACGGCATCGAACTCATTCGTAGCTACAAAGTCTTTTTGATACCAGTTTATGTGAATATTTTCCTGGTCCTCAATATCGCGAATGATGTGTTTACACAGACTGAGGGAGCGTTCCGCGTAAGGTCCCAGGGATAAGTCTTCCGCAAGAACCACGGCATCGGTCCCGTCGATCACGGCGTTTGCCACGTCCGAGACTTCGGCACGTGTCGGGGTGGCGTTGTAACGCATGGAACCAAGCATATCGCTTGCGATCATGACCATCTTGGCTTTTTCATGACAAGCATGGATCATTTCCTTTGAAGCAATCGGCACGAGAGCAGGGTCCAGAGAAAGGGCCAGTTCCCTGCGGGAAATCATGATCCCATCCACATGGGGCAGGAGGGCCTGGATGTTGCTGTAAGCCTGACTATTATCTACGCGTAAGATCAGCCAGGGAGCGACTTTTAGCTCCAGTTCGATCTTTTTACGGATGAGGGCAATTTCCCTCGGGTTGGAAATACCCGGAAGAATGACATAATCAATTTCTGTATCTTTGAACAAGTTGACGTTAATTTTACTTAAATCAAAAAGGGTCGGGTTTTTTCTCGTCTCTTCGACATAGACATCCATCCCTTCCTTAATCGTCCCTCCTTGGACCACTTTCGCTTTGAAACTTTTTGCTTTCACCTCAAGGATTTTCAAAACGAGGTCTCCGAAACCGATGTAAACCGTCGCATCCGGTGTAAATGTCTTCTCCCACTTTTGACAGGTGACACGGATGTCCGCTTTTTTAGCATCCGCTGACCCTATTTTGACGATCGAATCGTAAACAAATTCCGCATGTTCGCCGACCGCACTAACGGTGATACGGTCCACCTCGCTAAAGTCGACAAGGATGGCAGGAGGCTTCGTGTCATTGTGTAACTTTTGTGTGGCGTTTTGTAAAAACTCAGCAATTTTCTCTGAACCTTCCTCAGAGTAAATCAAACGCAAGGCATCGAATTCTGCGTTTTTCAGACTGACACCACCTTTCAAGTCGGTGAATGGTGCCTCCATCGACCAAACGACTTTGGTTTGAAGTTTGTTCATGATGCCTTTTCCACTGGTGCTATTAATTTTTCTCCCATTTTTATGGGCAGTCCTTGGGAGATTCTTTTGAAAGGAAATCGTTTGGAAAGGATATCGTCAAAAACGATAATAACCGAAGATCCCAGCATAAACATGCCCAGCTCTTCGCCAATTTCCATATTACGCGGATGGGCGAATGGGAAGTTCTTTGGGCCGCGGTTACTGAATTGACGAGAAAGATTATTTGTTTCAAAAAAATTCACCGCGTTGACTTTCATTCTACCCACATTGAGTGCTCCGACCATCACCAGATACGCTTTGCCTCCGTCTTTCTGAGTCAGCTCAAAGACGACACGCTCATTCCGGCAAAACAGACGCGGGACGACTTTAACAAAAGTATCGTTCACGGGCCATAACTCTCCCGGCACATAACGAACGGAATGGAGAAACCCACTGAAAGGTGCATGGACGCGGTGGTAATGATGAGGAGCAAGGTAAAAGGAACAAAGCCAGGACGGTCGAAACGTTTTGTCGACGGGACCGCCTGCGAAAAGCAATTCGTTTACCGGATAGTAGAGTCCTTTCGCCTGTATCCCTTGCCCGCGGTCTATAGGCTGAGAATAGCGCAAGATGCTATCGCAAGGTGAACATAGGTCACCCTGAATCGGACGCGCACCTTCCTTCAGGGCTCTGGTAAAAAGGTCCTCGAACGACGGGTAGTCGTCCAAACGTTTCGCCGCCTCCGACATGTCAATCTTAAGAAGCTTTACAAGAGCAGCATTCATAACGCGCGTGAACGCCCGTGGCCAAGCAAGACGGCTTGCTTTTCCTAAGACGTAGCTTTCCAAGTTCTTGGGTAATAATGAAAGAAGGGGATAGCGCACGGTCGGCTCCTTTGTATTGTGTTCAAGATAATCAATTTGGGGACAAACTTTTTGAAAAAAGTTATTTCCCCAAGCCCCTTTTCAAAAACTTCAGTATTTAAAGTTTTTTGGGGGGAGGCGTGGAGGGGAACTTTTTTTCAAAAAAGGTACTCTCCACAAATTCTTTTTCCCAAATACTATAGTAAAAATGCAACATCGCTTTTTTCTTAGTGTGCCAATTATGCAACAAATATGTCCGCTGAAACTTTCGATAGCGGAACTTTCACAATATAGTAAAACCTTATAAGGGATTCTTCCTTTTTTTAAAGATAGTTAAGGATCCGCCGGACAAATTGTCGCCACGGTTGAATTGGCACAATTATTGTATAGTAATTTGCATCCATCAAAAGCTTGGAAAAGCTTAAGGAGACATACGAAAGGTTTTTTAATGAAACGAGTTGTAGAAGAAAAAATCTCCGCAGACTTAAAAGCAAACAAAGCGATCTCTCAACAGACGGTAAAAATACTAGCCAACTCAATTTATACCGCCCTCCGAGAAGAAGGGTGCCAGGACAAAGACATCATCGGCGTCTCCAGCCAATTGATCGGGCTGGTTACTTCCGCCATTGATGAGCGAGAAGAAGAACCTTCCTCCTTCTAAGTCAGCTGAGCACGGCATCGAGCATTTGGGAGAAGAGGGAAGCGTCAAGAGACGCGCCCCCTATTAACCCTCCGTCAATATCTGGCTGCGCGACAAGTTCCCTTACATTGGATAGATTCATGCTGCCTCCGTAAAGGATAAGGAGTGAATCCGCAGCGTCTCCAAATTTTTGCTTTGCCTTGTCACGGATGAACCTGTGAACTTCCTGAGCCTGGGCCGAGGATGCCGACACGCCCGTACCGATAGCCCAGACCGGTTCGTAGGCGATCACGAGTTTGGTCAGATCAGCCAGCCCGCTGAACACGGCATCGAGTTGGCGCTGGACGACGGAGAACGTTTGGCCGCTCTTTCTTTCCTCCAGGGTCTCCCCCACGCAGAGGAGGGCGCGCATGTCGTGGTGAATGCAGGTCTGTACCTTCTTCGCCACAACCTCATCGTATTCACCGAATTGCTGACGACGTTCGCTATGCCCGAGGATCACTTCAGTGACCCCGAGTTCCTTTAGCATCCCGATAGAAACTTCCCCGGTGAAGGCCCCTCTCTCTTGCCAATGAGCATTCTGTGCCCCGAGTCTGATGCGAGTCCCTCGGATCAATTCCCTCGCTCTGAAAAGGAAGGGGTAAGGCATGGCAAGGACTGTTTCTAGTAGACGGTCCCCACTCTGTACATTTCTATTCTTCTTTAGAGTGTCGATATATCCCTCAAGGTCGGCGAGGGACATGTTCATCTTCCAGTTGGCAGCCATCATCAATTTGCGCATGAAACAACCCTTTATTAAATAAGGTATTTGGGAAAAAGAATTTGTGGAGAGAACCTTTTTTGAAAAAAAGTTCCCCTCCACGCCTCCCCCCAAAAAAACTTTAGATATTGAAGTTTTTGAAAAAGAGAACTTTCAGACCTGGGAGTATTTTCCCTTCCAGGTATTCCAACGACGCACCCCCTCCGGTGGAAATATGGGTGAACTTATCCGCAACCTTTGCGAAATTAATAGCAGCGATGGAATCCCCGCCTCCTGCTACCGAGTAGCAATCATGGTCGGCAATAGCCTTAGCGATCGCACTTGTCCCCGTGCGGAAAGCTGGGCGTTCAAACACGCCCAAAGGGCCGTTCCAAAAGATAGTCTTTGAGGCAAAAATGACTTTCTTATAGGCGTCCACCGTCAGGGGACCTATGTCAAACCCTGCGTAAGCATCGGGTATATCCCCTTCGATAACTTTGGTCTCTGTGCTATCCATTGTTTTTGCACAGACATGGTCGAGGGGTAGATGAATGCTCACTTTGCGAGCCTCAGCACTCTCGTAGATGGAGGAAATCAAACTCCCCACGTTTGCTTCCACGAGGGATGTACCCACTCGTGTCCCTTGGAATTTCAGAAAAGAATAAGCCATCGCGCCACCGATCAGGACATGATTGCAATGGTTCACGAGGTTGAGAAGAACCCCCACCTTGTCGCTTACCTTTGACCCACCGATGATCACGGTATAAGGCGCCTTGCTCCCTTTTTTCAGCTTGTCCAGAGTTTTCAGTTCTTGTTCCACCAGGAAGCCGATCGCTCGCCTTTCTTTGGGAAACCGTTCGGCGAGAGCGGCAACGGAAGCATGTGCCCTGTGCAAGGCACCGAAAGCATCGCTGACATAGTAGTCAATACCTTTCGCCAGAACTTGGGCAAATTCCTTGTCGTTCTCTGTTTCCTGCGAATAGAAGCGCAAGTTTTCCAGGAGAATGATCCTGTTTTTGCCGAGCTGATGGAGAAGCTGGTCTACGGGGGTTTGCACATAGTCTTTGACGAAAGCAAGTTCCAGGTTGAGAAGTTCGGAAAGTTTGCGCCCGACAGGTTCAAGGCTCATACTTGGAACAGGTTTTCCTTTGGGCCGCCCCAGATGGCTTGCCACAACTATTTTATTGGTTTGCTTAAGGATGTGTCTTAAAGTTGGCAGAGCTTTTACGATGCGGGTGTCATCCGTAATGTTCCCCTGGCCGTCAAGGGGGACATTTAAGTCCAAACGCAGGAACACTGTTTTATTTTGCAAGCTAAGCTTGTCTACTGTGTTGAAGTTCATCGCACCCCCGGGGAGTTCTCGTTTTCATGAAGCAAAAGCATCTATTTATCATGGATCCGCTGGGAAAGCTAAACCTAGAACTTGACACAAGCGTGCGCGTAGCCTTCGAGCTGCATTCCCTCGAACATGAGGTCCATTTCTGTCAAGTGGGCGACCTCTTCTGGCTTTCCAAAAACAAGCCGAGCTGCCAAGCCCGTCCTTTCCTCTTCCAGAAAGACGTGCGAAAAGTGCAGGGAGGAGAACCCCAACGCTTGCCCTTGTCTGAGTTTGCCTCCATCCATATGCGCAAGGACCCTCCTTTTGACATGTCCTACATAACCGCGACATGGTTTCTGGATGTGGCTGAGTGCCTCGTTGTGAACTCCCCCCAAGCCCTGCGCGCTTTTAACGAGAAAATGGCAGTACTCCTCTTTCCCGAAGCCTGCAAACGCTCCTTTGTCGCTTACGACGCTGAGCGCCTTCTAACCTTTATAAAGGAAGACTGCGGGGGGAACGCCATCGTTAAGCCTCTCTTTCAATATGGGGGTGAGGGGATATTCCGACTCAACTTGAAAGAAATAGACGACGCGACAGCCTTGGAGTCCCTTCGGAAGGCAAGCACACAGGGAACCACTCCGCGCCTGGTTCAGGCGTTCGATGAAACTATAAGTCAAGGAGAAGTGCGCGCGTTTGCCCTCGATGGAAAGGCGTTGGCTTGGTGCCTGAAAGTTCCCCGCAAGGGCCAATTCCTGGCGAACACGCGAGCGGGCGCTACCTTGCATTCTTACATCCCGTCTCCCTCCCTCAGAACCAAAATAGAAGCGCTGTCCCAAAAACTCGCAGTTCAAGGGGTCTACTTCGTCGGCTTCGACATCATCGGTGAGGAAGTTTCTGAGATCAACATCACCAGCCCCCGACTCTTAACTGGCCCAGACGATAGGCACAATTACTATCGTGAACTCGCAAAATGGGTGGCTAGGAAAACGGCTTGATTCAAAGCAGTCATGGAGGAAACCGCATGTGGATCGACGACCTGGTTTTCAAGCAATGTCATCAACCTTTAACGGTAGTCTCCTGGATTCCTGAAGATCCCCTTGTCATCCTGGGACGAGGGAACGATCGCGAAAGTGAATGTTTGCCTGCGCATTGCGAAAAAGATGGCGTCCCGATCCTGCGAAGACGAGGAGGCGGGGGAGCTGTCGTCTTACACTCCGGCTGTGTCATCGTCAGTGTGGGAACTTGGGTGTCCCACTATTATAAGAGTGGTACCTACTTTCGTCTCATCAACCAAGCGTTGATCAACACACTCGCTCACCAATGGCCAGAGCTGACGGCACTTCAGCAGGAGGGAATAAGCGACCTGACCTTTGAAAAACGTAAGGTGGCAGGCACCTCACTTTTCCGCAGCAGAAATTACCTACTCTACCAGGCATCCCTTCTCGTAGACACTCAGCTACCCCTCATTGATCGCTACCTCAAGCACCCGTCCCGCGAACCTGACTACAGGCAAGGAAAAAGCCACCGCGACTTTCTTTCTTCCTTATCTGTTTTCAACTCCTCCATCACCTGCGAACAAATCAGAAGCCTGATGCAGTCGACCTTGTCCACCCACCTCTTTCATCAGTTGAAAGATGAGCTGGTCGACCCAGTGCCCGAACAAATTCCACACGTTCGCAATCGCCAGGCTCCGATCTGATGGGGACCCGCGAGACATCTATTTACACCCGGCGTTTAATTATGTAAAATTCGAGGGAACAAGACGAAATTTACATATAGGCCCGTTTGTATGCTAATCGACCGTAATTTGGAAGAAAAGTGCAAGTTTCTCCTTCAAAATTTTCCGGCAAGAGTGACAGGGTTGAACAAAATGCGCGCGCAATCCCGCTTCTTTAGGGGCGGGTCAAGCGAGCATGCGTGATCCTGAGCGAATAGCGAAGGTGAGCGTACATTTTCACTGGCCTCTCTTCCTACCCGTGAGTATGCTGGTTGCAAGATAGGAGCAAGACAAAATGTTAATGGGCATTCGGT
>JACPKR010000070.1 GCA_016186945.1 Deltaproteobacteria bacterium
ACCATCTACCATCGAAGACAAGCCTGTTGCCGTGGTGGGGCCAAAACTGCTAATCAAATAATCAGTGTAAAGCTCAACATCCTGTTTTTTCATCCCTATTGTTTAGCAGAAATATACGGAGTGCGTAACATCAGTAAATTATATGAATTTACCAAACTGGATTTAAAAACAATCAAAAACTATATGAATTCAACATTGTTTAACAACGATCAAATATATAAAAAATCCATACGATCGCTTCTGAATCCGTAATCCAAGAGATTACAGGGACTTAACGACCGCAATTGGTAAGCAAACCTTCATTTAACGCAGGGGGTGCCTATGAAACATCACCGAAAGCCTTGGCTAAGAGAGGACGGCGGCATCGTCTCAGAAATGGAACTTCACGAGAAGGCGAAAACCTGGGGGGCAAGTACCTGGGAAGAGTTTTTATCTTCCACCGTTGACCATCGCCTTCAGGAAACATTGTCGGAGGTAAAATCAATCGAAGAACTCGAGGACGGCTACCGCGCCAACTATCAAGAAATCGTGTCCAGTGCCGGCAGTAACCCCAATCTCCGCAGACATGTGCGCTCTCTGCTGAAGCGGCTCACAATCCGCGAACGCCTTGTCATCTACAGCATCTTCTGGCAGGGAAAGCGACAAGCGGAGATTGCCCGCGACTTGAACATTCGAAGAAGTTCCGTTCGCAACTACCGAGATCGTGCCCTGAAAAAATTAGGGGTGCTATTCGTCCAAAACATGATGTCTCCCAAGGGATTAGCCAAGACAAGCGAAAAAATTGTCCACGGGTTTTAGCCAAAAAACCCATAGGTAGGAGCGAAATACAACTATCACTCAAGAGAAGTTCACGGAGGAGACGATGAAACACCTGATCCAAATCGATAACCGGCTCCCTGAATCCCTAACTTGTCAGGGTGTTCGCTACCCGCAGACAAAGGATCTCAGCATGAAAGAGCTGGTCCTGTTTCTTGAAAGGGATCTTTTTCAGCTAAAAAAGCGTTTTTCGGAGCACAGGCCGGAATTTTTCCCGTCACTGATTCAACAACAAGGTCACAAACAGATTCGTGTAGAAATTTCTGCAAACAATTGCGACATCGCCGATCGTCTTTGCAACGAAGTTGAGGCCATTCTCTGGTCCTACAATCAGCAAACCATGCTGGCGAGCAACGGTTCCTTACACCCTTCGCACTCCCGATTCACGTACCGCCTCGCTTTTTCAATTAGCGATGATTCGCGCAATGAGTTCATAGCTAACGCAGGGGGATGAAATGATGAACCTAAACTCTCCGGTTTCCTATTTGGATCAGGCCTCTTTGAATCGCATAGCGGACAAACATGCTCTCGATTCCTATTTACGCAAACAACAGGAGGATTACAAGGATGCCGACTTTCGAATGATGCTAAGTCCCAAAGTCAGACAAAATCTCTGGCCTATGATTCGTGGATTAGATGAAATCGAGCAGGAAATCATTCACTTGCGCTATTGGGAAGACCTCACTCTCCATGAAATCGGTCGGAAAACAAGGATGGAGGAAAGAGCCGTGAAAAAGCTTCTAACAACAACCCTGGCCAAGCTCAAAAGCAAAATTATGGCGCGTCTCATGAATACTTCAATCCCCCAATGGAGAAAACAACGATGTTCCGTTTAGCTTTTGTTCTGACCCTGGCGACGGCGTCTTCACCGTCACTAGGGTTTCCCAATGTTTGCGACCTTATTCGGTCTGATAAGTTTCGTGACGCGCTTGACTACAGCTACAGTTACACTACCTGTGAAGGCTTTCCCTTTTCGAGGCCCTGTGCCAGATTCAGCTATTACCTTCCCAAGTACTTCATCGAGGTTGTCAGCAATCCCAAAGAAACCTATTTTCGCGAATTACCAGGTGTTGCTATGCAACTCAACTTTACGGCGGGAGGTCTTCCCACCGGCACCGATGACGATATGGGATCGTATTCTTATCAAGCCCACGCGATTCGGGTACCATTTGCCAGTTGGGCGTTTGAAGGAATGCCATGTTCGGGTGAACTTCCCGACCTCTTTTGTTTTTCTGCAATGAGTGAGCATCTGGGATTAAATTGGAAAACGGGTGCTGCCGACCTATCGCAACTGAAGTTTCTCGCTTGGTCCCAAAGCCCGAAAGCCTGCCTCCTAGCAGGAGCCGCCACATCGACGAGTGGCAGTTGGAGCGGAGGCCTCGGTCAGGATGTGAAAAGCTGTTCGTTCAATCTGCAATGGATACCGAAGTATCCGCCATCGCTACAACCGATCTGCACGGGATGGGGCGTGCATTTTCCCCGTACAGGTACCGTGACGTCCTCTGACACCACGACAGGTTCTTTAGTCATTGCTTCGAGGATCAAAAGCCTGGGAGCCGAGGTTTTTCAAAACATAAGTATATCGCCGGATGAAAAATGGCAGATGGTCTTCCCACAAATGTCATCGCCTTTCAGGGAGGGGCAAAACGTTGCGTTTCTCCGAACCAAGGGTGTTACCGAGGTCGGCAGGCTATCAGGAAATATAAAAAACTACCTCTACGCAATCTGGCAAAAGACCACTTGCAAAAGGGACATTCCCCACATTTGGGAAGCAAAACTTTGGCTGGGTGAAATTGCAACGGCATGCAGGGTTTTACAATGAGATTTGGAGAATACCTACTCAGAATGGGAATCATCCATGAGCAGGACATTCGTGAGGTCTTGGCCCTGCAAAGGTATCGAAAGAGAAAGTTGGGGCGACTGTTAGTCGAGCTTGGAAAATTGACCCCGTCCGATCTCGATGTTTTGTTACGACAATACTTGAAACCTCTTTGTGAGCTTGGATTTCAGGAATTGAAAATCAGGGCTTCAAAAATTAAAACTAACGAGAGTGATCAGAAATTTTTCCGAAGCAAGAATATCGTGCCAATCGAACTCACGGATGGCGAGATCACTATTATTGGATGCGTATTCGCGGACGCTTTGATTGAAGAGATAGAAGACAGATTTAAAAGATCAGTGACATTTGCGGTTGTGGAACCTCACCTGTTGGATCTGGTTGCACGAACTCCGACGACGAAAACAATAACGACCAAACATTTGATAACGGTTACTCAGACCGTTCATGACGATGACAAACTCACAGAAGATAACCCCTATACAAAACTTCTTTGGGAATGTGTCAAAGCAGCGAAAGACCTTGGGGCAAGCGATATCCACTTTGAACCTTTCGATCTTGAATATTTCATCCGGTTTCGCACCCATGGTCAGCTAAACGATTGGAAGAGGTTAACAATTGATCATGTACAGCCTTTGACGGCGCGCCTTAAACACCTGGTGAATATGGATCTTGCGGTGGTCGGTATGCCCCAGGATTCAAGGGCCGGCTTTCATACGCTTGGCATCGATGTTCGAGCTAGCTCTATGCCAGTCAGCAGCGGTGGAGAGAAGATCGTTCTGAGGCTTCAATACCGAGACAAGAAGCTCGACATCCGTGACCTTGGTTTGTCTGACGCAAAACTTCAGGTCTTATTGGACAGCATCGGTAAAAGTGATGGATTGATTCTAATCTCGGGACCAACTGGCAGCGGTAAGACAACAACGCTGTATGCGTTGCTCGAAGAAATGGACCGACTCGGAAAAAACATTTCGACCCTCGAAAATCCAGTAGAAAAACAACTTCCGCGAATCAATCAAGCGGATATCTCTGATCACCGCGACTTTGCCAGTTTTCAGCGCGCTTTGATGCGCCAGGATCCGGATGTCATTCTTCTGGGAGAGATTCGCGACGCGCAGACTGCTGATTTGAGCATGAAACTCTCCTCAACTGGGCATTTGGTCCTTTCGACCATTCACGCTAACGGCGCCGTGGAGGTCGTTGATCGTCTTGCAAGTCTAGGGGTCGATAGCTTTTCAGTTCGCTCCAACCTCAGGCTTTCAGTTGCGCAAAGACTTCTTCGCACGATTTGTCCCCACTGTAGTCGGGTAGCTCCCTTTGCACTCAAACGAAAATTCGGAACACTTGAAAGCGAAGATTTTCGCATCACCAACTTAGACGGATGCAAGCACTGCTATAAGGGAGTGACGGGCCGAAGGGCCGTCATCGAGTTTTTGGGCAGGGAGGAGATTAACAAAATGGGAAACTCAACCCCGTGTGTCTCAAGTTCGCTTTTTGACGAATGTCTGGACTTGGCGAAGTCGGGGTTGATTGATATCCGGGATGCCCTTCACTACGCATGAAAGGAGCTTTCAAAATGAGATTGGTCACTATCTTAATCTTCCTGACTATTGCCCAATCGATCCTTGCGTTTAACTACTTTGACAGGAAAATTGACTACTGGGGCAGTGATCGCACTACCAACCCTCCACTGAGGGAAAAAGAACCCGACAAACCGAATCCACCTGCCTTTGATTGGTCCAAGTACAGCAACCCAAAAAGCGATGAGTTTTTCAAAGAGGGTAACTATACTCCTCCGAAACCCTTGATGGAGCTGGCACGCAATCCAAGCGATGAAAATATTCGCAACTGGTTTAGGATCATTGAAACCAAAAACAAACTGATGGCAGCTTTACAGGAGAGGTTTACCGAATACCTGCAAACTAATAAAACAACTCTGACTGAGGAACAAAAAACAACCGTAGAAAGGAAAGTAGAAAGCCTTGAAATCGGCAACCATGATGTGAGGCGATTTCGTTTCAGGCTCTATTTTGACTCAAGCTGCCCCCACTGCAAGAACATGATCGCAACCATGAAGGAGCTACAAGAGTTGGGTTACTATGTGGAGGTTCACCAAATAGATCGAAGGGTACCGGAATATTCCGTGCCATTTCCCATCATCCCAGCTTCTGAGAAGGATATCCGAGAGCGCAATATTTCGTCGTGGCCGACTCTATTTGTAGCAGATACCACAAAAAAGCTTACCTATCGTATCAACGGTTACCTACCCCAAGATCAAGTCTTGGCCATTTTATCCACAAAATAGTGTCAAACGTAAAGGAGATGATATGAGTGATCATGCGATAGCCCAGTCGATGTTGTTTTTTAGCCGGCATCCGAGAGCAAAATTTTTGGTTCCTTTGGGATTTGCCCTCTTGGCCCTGTTGTTTGCTTCTCCCGTTCTATGTGACAGGCTCCCCGGCAACGATCAATTTGACAAGCTGACCGCAGCCGGAGACCTGTTCAAAACCCTCGATAGTTTCGTTTTCAGAGTAGGAGCGCGCTTAATGGCTGGCCTGTGTGTTCTTGCCGCGGGATGGAATCTTAAAGAACAACGTTTTGCAACCGCTGTGATCTGTGTCGTCGCTGCCATTGTCATCGCGACCGTTCCGATGTGGATCAGCAACATTTTTTCGATCGGTGGTGGCAGTATCTTCGCGCCCCCTAAATAAGGAAATTACAGTGCATAACTATGACTCCATGAAACAAAAGCATGTCCGGAAGGTTTGCCAGACTATCGACAGCCCCATAACTATTTTTGATTACTTCGAGCTGGGAGAAATGATGGTGGCTTTACTTGCGATGATGATTTTTGGAATCGTCATTTATTCCTGGAAGCTGATGTTTCTAAGCTTGTTCGTTACCCTTGGAATCGGACCTGTCATTCGACGTCGCAATAAGGCCGGCATTTTTCTTCATTTACCGTACAGGCACTTGCGGATGTCACTTCCGGGTCTCGTCAATCCAGGAGGACATAAACGTTTTTCAGATTAGGAGCCAAATGATGATCAATGGAAAGGATAAGAATATCGGGGGAACCAAGATGCGGATTCCTCCGCCACCATCTAGAGAGGAGTTGAAGTTCCTGCCTAAGTATATTGCCTACAAGGCTGCCCTTTTAAGGGAAAAGCTCGTTCTCACGTACGTTATTGCAACTCTGATGGTTCTTTTTGCCGTTCACTTTGCAGTAACCAGGTTTGAAATCTCTAACCTTTACGAACAGCTTCGCACCAAAGAATACATCTTAGCCCCAGGAGTTCAGGATTTTACGACTGTTTCGCCCCAATCCGTCCCGGACGACTATATTAGTAACTGATGTTACGCACTCCGTATATTTCTGCTAAACAATAGGGATGAAAAAACAGGATGTTGAGCTTTACACTGATTATTTGATTAGCAGTTTTGGCCCCACCACGGCAACAGGCTTGTCTTCGATGGTAGATGGTG
>JACPKR010000068.1 GCA_016186945.1 Deltaproteobacteria bacterium
GATTTGCGCTGTTTTTAAACTCGAATGCCTGAAAATAAAACACAAGATGAATCATTTTGCTTTGAGGGTAAAACTGTTGCTTACAGCAACTCAGCAGGCTTATTTTCAGCTACAAAAACTGCAGGGTGCGTAACATCAGTTAGTAATGCTGTGACAGACTTCATTTCGTCCCTCGGAAACATTAACGCTTCAAACATCGTCCAAGAGTATGACGGACTCAAACAGTTTATGAGCGATACGTTTCGGATCAAGTTTGACGCTGAGACGAGGGAGTGGATTGGACAGGTTCGAAACGAGGACCTCGCACAAATCTTCAAGATCAAATCAAAGGAAATCATCTCCGACCAAAAAGGAGCCTATCAGGTCACAGCCTTTGCCAGAGCCGACTTCTACATGGCCGGTCAGTATCTGGGTAACGAAGAGCAAGTCGTTGAAATGCAACTTAGACTCGTGCCACCCGACCGAAAAAAGCGCTGGTACCTGGAAATCACGAGTCTTACCTGGAGCAAGCTAGAGAAATTTCAAAAACGATCGGACTACCAAAACCTTACAAAATAGGGGAAATAAACATGAAAAAAATCTTGATGATGCTCACAAGCTTAAGCATCTCACTCAGTTCAGACCTAGCACTCGCTAAGATGATCTACTACGGCTCCGAGACGGAAACTCTCACTATTGCTTATGGAGCCGCTACCCTATTACGCTTTGATGAGGAGGTGAAGACCATCTCTCAGGCGTCGAAATTTATCATTGAACCCGCTGACCAAAACGATCCTAACTACCGCCTCTTATCCATCAAAGCAAGGGTTCCTGAAGGCAAGGATTCTGTGAGCTTCATCCTTGCAAATGATACAGTTGTCAACCTGCAAGTCGTCACTGTGCCAAGTCACGTTCCGGAGAAAAAAGACAGTTTTTACGACCTGAAAGCCAAAGAGCTTAGCATTGATCCTGCCAAAGACTCCGTCCAGGGTTCTGATGTGTCGGAATTGGAATTGATGAAGGCCATGATCCGATCTGACAAAATTATCGGCTACGAGGCTAAAGCCATCATTCGTTCTGTTGACACGGGGGTTGAAGGGATTACCGCAAAGCTCGTCAAGGTCTATACAGGGCCTAAATTTAACGGTTACATCTTTAAAGTGAGCAACGTTTCTAGCAGTATGAGTTATGCAGTTGATCTGAAAAGTTTGACCCTTGGCAGACCCAACACTGCACTCCTTTCCCAAGTCGACACAAAAATCCTTGCGCCACACGGTTCAGAAGGCGGAAGGGACTCCTCAACGTTTCTGCGCATCGTTGCAAAGTCATCCTCGGTCTACTATACCGTGACTCTTCCCGTAGCGCCGATTCAGCAAAAATAGAAACATTAAAAAAACAAAAGGAGAACGTATTGAAGTTATTGAAAAACTTTAATCACAGAAAAGTCGTGTCATTTATCGAAAACAATCGTTCTTTGGTAATAATTGTAGCTGTCACAATCATTTTAGGAGCGATCTATATTCTGGGTAAAAAAGAAGACAGCAAAGTTGTGTCCTATTACAATCACGAGCAACCCGATTTCACAAGTGGCCGCATTCTATCATCCAATATCGACATCTATCAGAAGAAGGATCGTGTTATTAGCGACAAGTTGGAGGACATGGAGGCGAAAATAAATTCGTTAACCGAACTTTTAAAGGAACAAAAAGACGACATTTCCCTGCTGAAAGAAAGCAAAACCAAGACACAGGATGAGTCAGGGGAGCCAGTGATTCCTGCTTCTCCCCAGAGTGATACCCCTCCTGGAGCATTTGACGAACAGCCTCGCCATTTCAGCAATGAAGTTCATGATCCTGTGCCGGTAATTCAGGAAGTCCCTCTTGTGAGACAGGCGTCTCCCTCCTTGCCCCCGACAGAAGGACCAGTGGTTATTTCGTTTCCGGTAAAGGCAAAAACGAAGGATGGTCCGATGGGAGTGACGCTTCCTAGCGGATCCTTTGTGCGGGCAAAGCTTTTGACCGGCGTTGAGGCCCCCGAGGGAAAAGCTCTTCCCGTCCTCCTGCAAGCAGACTATGCGTTCGTCGGGCCTAATAAAGCCAAGGTCGACCTTTCAGGCTGCTTCTTAATCGCTAAGTCAACGGGAAACTTGTCCATTGAACGTGTCGAGATGCAGACTACCAAGATATCTTGTGTCGCCAAATCGGGGCGAATGTTTGAACGGGAGATCAGCGGTTTTGTAGCTGATAGCAAGGACAATTCCTTTGCAGTTGTGGGAGATGTCAACAGCAAGCAGGACCGCGTGGCAACCATGGCGTTTTTGTCGTCCATCGTTGAAGGCATCGGCAGTGCAATTGCCCGGTCTCAAACAAGCGCCGTCCCCGGCACTAACGGAGGATCCACGCTGGCAATCACTGGCGACCAACAGAGCTACATTGCTGCCAGTGGTGCCAGTAACGCGGCCTCCGCCGTCACCCAGTGGTACCTAAAACACGCTGAAAACCTGTTGCCAACGATCAACATTGGTTCCGGTCAAGATCTTTGGGTCGTGGTTCAAGAGTCCGTCGAACTTCCTAACTGGTATTTCAAAAAATCTTCCACAACTCACAGTGAATTCGGTTTCTTAAGCAAACTTGTTGACTAAGAAAGGACAAAAAATGCGTACCCTCACAGCCATTCTCCTTATTATTGCTCAAGGATGTGCTCTGAACCGTGCTCCAAGCTTGAATCTTCTGGAAAAGCGCGCCGACTTTGATGGTATCAACGAAATCGAAACATCCCTTCAGGCCGTAGACAACCCCCTGCTTGTACCTGTTCGCACTGAGCCTGTCGTTGCGGATATCTGGGTCCATCCTCATGAGTTGCCCAATGGGGACTATTTCCGCGGCGCCTGGATTCGTACTGTCGTAACCCGATCGGGGTGGAGAGTTGATGATGAACCTAAACCCCTTCTGATAGGGAACGAGCAAAAACAAAAGAGAAAGGGCCATCATGAGCATGAGTAGCACAAACCAGTCTCCTGGTATGCGTAACGCTTTGCGGAACAGATCAGTTTTGACCAAGGAACTGTCCCAACGCCCTCAGTCTCTTGCCGCGCTTTTACCTTATGACGAATACCTGCCGGATCACCAGGTGTTTGTGATGAAGGATGGTTCATTGGGTGCAGTCTTCGAAATCCATCTTGTGGAGCATGAGTCGCTAACGGAGCAGCAAATTCTCAAAGTTGTTCACTCCACGAAAAGCTGGTTTAGCCTACCCGAGCGCTTCGTTCTTCAGTTCCACTATGACTCGTCCTATTACTCGCCCCTTGACAGGCGACTGACGCAGATCGCCAAAAGTTATCCAGAGGCAAACCAGGTTGCAAAAATCCTGTTCGAAAAAAAGGTAGAACGTCTCAAAACGTCATGCCACCAGCAGGGGCCTGAAACACCCATGGAAAGACTCCTTTTTGTCTCGATTCGTTATTTTCCGTTTGGAACGAAAACGACGTTCAGACAACCCGTCCGGGGCAAGCATGGCATTCTTCGTTCGCAAATCAAGGGGTTTCAAGACGATTTGGCAACCTTTCTTCATCATGTGCGAAGTTTCGCGTCAAGCGTTCAATTTGGAATTATACCATTGTCGAATCATGGGTTATGCGAGTTCTTACGCAAATTCTTTAATCCGTCCACCTACTACAAGCGATCATTTGCCCCGGTAAATGACCATACGACCCTTGCTGATCAGGTTGTTTACGCAGCACCCGTCCTTGATTTTGACGGAATCACGAGAGAGGGATTTAAAACGAGAACCATAACTCTCAAGACTTCGCCTGCATTTTCTTACCCGGGAGGCATGGCACAATTTGTTGTTCTTGATTTTCCGTTTCGTATTGGCATCAATATCTCGTTTCCTACGTTGGGGAAAGTGAAGAAGTTTCTGGCCCTGAAAGAGTTTTTCCTCGAAAACGCCATGACAGCGCGGGCCAAGATTCAACAAGAGGAGATCAAAGCGATAGGAGAAGCTCTGGCACGAGACGATCGTGTTCTTCAGATGACTTTTACTGCAATCATCGAAGGGAAAAACGATGAGGAACTGGACGAACGTGCTCGCCGCATCTGCCAGGTTTTTCATCACGACTTGGAATGCGAGGCGATCCAGGAAGACGACATCGGACTTGGGCTTTGTCTCAACACCCTTCCACTCAATTACACTCCCGATGCTGACTACTCTAGCAGACGGGCGATCAGGATTTTAAAATCAGACATCATGACCTTCATCCCACTCTTTGATTCATTTAAAGGGCTTCTAAATCCGCTCTCTATTTATCTGTCGAGGGAAAACAACCTGGTTTCGTTTTCGCTCCTCGAAAATGAAACCTCCAATCACACCGTCGTTCTCGCTGATACGGGATCCGGCAAATCAGCATTTGTCATCGACTGCATTCAAGCTGCAAAGAGACTCAGTCCAGAGCCGATCGTTTTCGTCATCGACAAGAAGTCGAGCTACGGGATGTTGAGCCAGTATTTCGGTGGCGATCTGACCGTTTTTGACAGAGGAAAGGAGATTCCGTTTTCACCATTTCGGGGAATTTACAATGACGAAAAAATCGCGTTTCTCACCAAGATGATCGTCATGGCCGTCAAACTCACCTCCCCTACGTTTGTTGTCGAAAGCGAGCACCAGACCGCAATCAGTAAGGCTCTGAAACTAGCGTTTCTAAAAAAGTGCGAACGAGAAGGATTAGAATACGTCGATGGTGAGTTTGTCAGAAGGTCACAGGCTGATCAGGTGGCCATCAGCATGAACGATTTCGTGGTCGAACTGGGAAGCCTGACCAAGGATAAAACGCAAGATCAGGATTTCGTATCGCCCTTAGTATCAAAGCTCAAACCCTTCTATGGGGATGGCACCTATGCAAGGTTTTTCACAGAAGGCAAAAGCTGGGACGACAAACAAAAGCTCTTCTATGTCTATGACCTCGACGCCCTTGACGGTGATTCCACTTTGCAGACACTTATGACCATGAGTGTTATTGAAGAAATTCGCTGCATTCTGTCCTTGCCACAACATCAAGGACGGACAGGATTTTTGGTCATGGAAGAATTTGCCATGCTTGGACGCAACAATCCAGCTTTCCGAGATTTTGCCATCGACTTTGCGGAAACCATGCGCAAACGGGGCTGCTGGTTGATAACCCTGACACCACGACCACAGAATTACTTTGATCTGGAGGTGGGCAAAGCTTTCTGGGGCGTTGCCGACAACTTTGTTTTTTTGCAGATGAGTTCCGATAACGTCGATTACATTGCCGAGAAGTCTTCTCTTCTTGACGAAGCGAACCGGGAAATCATCCGGTCACTACGAACGAAGAAAGGTCAGTACGCCGATGTGTTTTACATGAACAAGAGCAAAAACAGGCAAGGTGCCTTCCGCTTTCGACAAACCTCTTATGATCGGTGGATGAGTCCGACCAATGCTTTGGATGCCCTGGAAGCGATGAGGGCGCTGGAGAAGTTTCCAAACAAATGGGAGGCGCTGGAGTATCTTGCGGCAACCTTCCCGCGCGCCGTTCCCCAATAACTCAAATAGACAAAACAAATTGCGAGGTTTTCTATGCTCCCTGAAACCAAGACTGAGAAAGTTTTTTGTGTTCCAGGATCGATTCTACGGGACTTTCTCTTAGGAGATAGGGGTTTGGCATGGGTCGGAATAGCGGCTCTAGGAGTGCTGATTTCGGCATCGTCAATCTTAGCAAAAGATATCGGATACTTTTCTACCAACTATTTTGAGCCTTCCGACTACTTATACGGATCCAATGGCGCCCATGGTGATCCTGTGTTTGACCAGTACCGAACCATTGACCTTGATATCGACATTGGGGTCAATTCCGACTGCGGACGCATCAGCATCCGCAACACTTTGCGGGCTGCTTTAAAGAATATACTCGACTCAAAATATCTCGGTGCGATCGGTCGAGATATTATGGCAGCTAGTCCCATGCTTATGGTTTGTTATTTTAGTCCGACGTGGTGTGCGATTTTGAAGCAAGCACAGCTAAAAGCCGGTCTTCTGGCTCAATTTCGTCTCAATCAATGTGGATTAATCGACAAATACACCGATCAACGGGTTTCCGACTTTTACGAGGACCGTTCTCGCTGCGTGCAAGGTGCGATTAGAAAATACGACGGAAACTTCGAGGAGGCGATGGAATCCTGTAAAAACTACGCCGATTTCGACATCAAAGACTGGGGTGGACAAAAGGGAAATGGAATGAAGAAGCTCATCGAGTCCACCGCAAGATGGGCCAAGATGACAGACGAGCAAAGTAAACGCATTGTTGACCTTACCAAGGCTTTCATTGGAGACACGATTGTCAGACAAGGCGAAATCCATGTCGACTTTGGTCCAAGGCGGGTACAACTTACGCCTAGAACCTATCTTATGGAGGTGAAGGCGACTACATTTAAGAAACTTTGCAGTGAGCTTTTGCCCAAACTCGTGCGAGCAGGAGGCTACCGCGCTAATGTTTACAAGGTTATTAGCGAAAGCGATCTAAAAGACGTAAGTGGATCGAACAATATCAGGCTCGATCACCAGACCATGTTGTCGCTGGCCTACATGCCGTATCAGAAAAGAAATCTAGCCTGTCGCAAACTTTCCGATGCCCTCGCCATGGGCACGTATACAAACGACATGGGCAAAGCCCTCGACTTTATCTCGTCCACTTTGCAGAGCAACCCGCATCTGCCAGAAAAACACAAAAAGGAAGCGGAGTTAAAACGTCGAGCGTTCAAGGATCACGTAGAAATCACTCTATCGTTAGAGAGCCAAAACAGTGACCCCATCAATCAGGTTCTCTTCCAGATCAATCAGGAAGGCATGAAGTACCTGAAAACTGCGTCAGATAGGGAACTTGATAATGAACGTGAATCTGTTCATTCCAAGCAAGTCGACAATCTGTTCTTTGATTGCGCTGACGGCGTAGGCTGTCAGTATCAACATCGTTAAAAACAAGCCGTAGTTATTCTGAGCCTGATAGTCCCATCTGCGATTCCTCGGCCTTCAGGTTCAGATAAAGGCTTTCAGGAGGATTCATGTTTGCTTCAACAGCATACGAAGCTTTCTATACATATATTGGACTTTACCTACATCAAGCATCGATCGCCATTATTACATCCCAGGAAGTTCTCATGGCCCTCATGCTTTTGATCCTGGGGTGTACCTTTATGTTGGGCACCTGGCGCTACTTTTCAAAGTATATGCCGGGAATAATTGGCGGTGGCCGAACGGGGGGAGCTGGATTTTTCGTAAAAATCTTCGCCTGCTTTCTCCTTGGTGTCTCGCTCTTAAAAGTTGACACCCACGAAACTGTAAAAAGCTTTCAACGAGAATCATGGTCGTCAAATCCCTATATTTACTCCAGGTTGCCTGCTGTTCATGATCGTTATCAGGTGAGCTTTATTTTCTCTCTGTTAACCAGAGCCGCGGAGGAATTTGCAAAACTCGGTACCGAAATTGTCGACCTTCTCTTTAAGAAAACCAACTCTGAACTAGACGCTCCAGCCGCATTCTATCGGGCTGTGATGTTTGCGGGAGCGCAAACGATCGACGATCCCGGTCTCACGGACATGATAGATGTTTATACCAACAACTGTTTTGATAAAGTTCTACCCATTTTGGGACAAGCCAAAAACACCGACCGTATCGATGAATTCTTCAAAGAAAGTGGCGTCGTCGATCAGGAACTTAAGCTGATCCCGATCGTCACAGAGGACGGCGGCAAAATTACCTGTCTTGACCTTAAGAAAGACACGCGCAGGCAGCTTTTGACCTTTGCCCAAGAAAAAGGCGCCCAATTTAGCAAGTACTACCACGGCAAAGTTAGCATTCACCGGGTGGAGTACGATGATGTGCAAAAAAATCTCATTGCCTCAAACGCATTGGTAAACCATTACCTTTCGAAAAGCGAGGATTCCCTAGGTACAGCTTCCGGTGCCCAGGTGGAAGGGACCCTGGCAAAGTTACTCATGGACTGGGGTCGATTCTGGTCCTTTGATGGGTTTCTGAATCTGATCGGCCAAGGAGATCAGGTAGGAGCCGCTCTTACGGCAAAACGGGCTTCGCAGTTCTCGGAATATCTGCAAAGGGCTCCCCATCTCAAGGGTATGGTTAAACTCTTTCTCATAGCTATCTTTCCATGGCTTATTTTTTTCGTGATTGCGGGTCGATGGAGGGTTTTAGTTTCCTGGTTTGCGGTTTATATTTCGGTGCTTTTGTGGACTCCGATTTGGAGCCTGCTTTATCACCTCATGACGAGCATTGCCTTGTCTAACGAACTCCTAGCCGAATTCGGACGTATTAACGATGGGGTTTCTTTGTATGCGTCAAGCTTCATAACCGCAAAGCTTTACCAATTCTATGCGATCTATTCTTGGTTGCAATTGATCGTCGGTCCCTTACCAACTTTGGTGCTGGGCTACGGTCTTTTCTCAGCTTTCCTAAAGGACTCGGAAACGGAACAAACGCCCACTGTTATCACGGCAGCCAGGGACGTAGGTATTGGCGCAGCGACAGGTGGTGTGTCGGGGGCAGCCGGGGCTGCAATTAAAAAAGTCTAGCGGAGGAGATATGTCCAACTATCCGAACAACAAAGACAGTTTTTCGAAATTTGCCTCAAAGCCTGACGCAATAGGTCAGTTCGTAACTGAAGTATTGCAGGAAGCCATCATGGTAGGGTCCATAGGGTTTTGGCACCTCCTGAAGTCCATTTTTTCCAAGCGCGGGATCATCACAATACCGCTGATCTCCGGTATCGGATGGGTTAGTTACCGGATCGGGTCCAAAGCGCAGCATCTTGTGTATCTGTACGAGCTGGAGCCGCGACTGTTCACAGCGTCCAGGGTCAACTGGCTGTGGACTTTTCCCATGATGTATCACGTGGGTATCCTCTTTGCGCTGTTCGCCTTCCCCGTTGTGATTGTCATGGGAATTTGGGCGCGAAGTATACGTACGAAATTCAAACGAATTTTTAAAAATGCCCGCCTGGTCAATGGCCTGGGGGACACACCGAAACTGATAAGAGAACGTCGAATCGATAAAGAACGACGACTGTATCTTTTTGATGCGAATGGCATAGGGATTAGCGAATTTGAAGGGAAAAAGGAGCAAATAGAAAGTCATTTTAGGTCGAATGTCGAGACGATCAAGTATGGAGCCCACAAAGGGCAAATTGCCGTTACGTTTTCGAAGCAAATATTCCCCGAGAAGCTCCATTTTAACGAACTCGTGACCATGAAAGTCCTCCCGAAAGAGAGTTTTTATATCGGAATCTCCGTTGAAGGCGTTAAAACCCAAGAGATTGCCGCGCTGCCACACATGTTAATTGCCGGTACCACAGGAGGGGGCAAATCTGTCTTTTTCAAGCAATGCCTCTTGGGGCTGCTCGAATCATCACCCCACCTGCAAATGTATCTGATCGATTTGAAGTCGGGTTTGGAGATGATCGACTTTAAGAAAGCCCCCAACGTCCAAGTGATAAAGCATATTGATCAAGCTGTGCTGGTCCTTGGGCTTGTGGAAAGGGAAATGAAAGATCGCTTTGCGTATCTTGAAATGGTTAATCGGAAGCAGATCGTTCCCGAAATCGACAACAAAGATCGCGTCATCATTGGTGTGGATGAGGCATCTGTGCTGTATATGAACCGCAGCAGGCACGATCCAGATTACGAAGCAGCACTTGAAGCAAGAAGATTGGCCGATTCGATATCGAAACTGAGCCGTGCGGCAGCGATTCACCTTTTGCTCGCGACCCAAAAACTTGACCGACAGGTTATTCCCACGTCCGTATCTGAAAACATCTCGGGACGTATGGCGTTTAGGGCCAATTCGCTGCAAGGAAGTTTAATTGTGCTGGGTACGAAAGATGCTTGCGAGCTGCCTGAAATCCCTGGTCGCGGTATCTGGAGCTTCGGGACAAGGAAAGTGATCGTCCAGGCACCATTTGTCGACGAGAAAACGGTTAAAAGCAGATGCCAAGGCATCGAGGACATGTTCAAGACGGGTAAACGAAAAATCCTTGGAAAAATGCTTGGTGATGCCCAATGGGAAGCGACCAGTCAAAAACAGGATGACACTTATGTCGTAGTGGAGGGAAAAAATGACCTTCAGGCTTAAAGGGATGTATCTTTATCCTCGGGACATCGAATTTTTGAAGTACCTTCATGCGGTTAAGATTGCAACGTATGAACAGATCAGACGAGATATCTATGGCGAAATTTGCATCCATGCTGTTGGCAATCGAATGCGTAAGTTTAATGGCAATCGCCTCGTGCATATAGGTATCAGCAGGACTTACCGTCAAGGGGGACCGTCGTAAAATCTGTGTCTGCTAAGATTTAGTTGACAAGACCAATTCTTGCAACAGTACTTTCTATAACATTTATCTTTTGACCTACTCGCTGGTTAAAAACACCAGAGTCTATTGCGTGATGCTGCCAGTTCAAC
>JACPKR010000069.1 GCA_016186945.1 Deltaproteobacteria bacterium
CAGAGGACATAAAGGAAGGCGTTTCAACCAAGCGGGATGCCTTTTTTGCACTGTCATCCCGCGGCTTGACCGCGGGATCCAAAGGGGCAGTCTTCCTCGAACAAGTTGGATCCCGCGGTCAAGCCGCGGGATGACAGAGGGCTTTATTATCGAAAACAAGGAGATCGCATGGGCAACAACCGAGAGCCAGTTTCAGACCGTAAAAACGACATGAAAATATCTTTGCTGCCACTGCGAGACATCATCGTCTTCCCAGCTACGGTAGTTCCTCTTTTCGTGGGGAGGGAGAAGTCCATTCAGGCTCTTGAACATGCGGTTGCGGGGAATAAGGAAATACTCCTGGCAGCCCAGAGGAAAGCTAAAACCAACGAACCAGGAAAGGACGATATCTTCCTCGTAGGAACAGTTGCCAACGTCCTCCAATTGTTACGTCTGCCTGACGGCACCGTGAAGATCCTCGTAGAAGGTTTACGACGAGCACGGATTACAAAATTTCTGGAGGTTGACCGTTTTTTTTTCGTGGAAGCCCAGGAACTTCCCGAACCAAACTTACCCAGCCTGGAAAACGAAGCACTCATACGAACCGTCAAGCTTGCCTTTGACAACTACGTGAGGCTCAATAAACGGATTCCTCCCGAAATGTTGCTGTCCATTGCTCAGATCGAGTCGGAGTCGAAGCTTTCCGACACTCTCGTTGCCCATCTGCCCAACCTGAAACTGGAGGACAAACAAAAACTTCTGGAGGAAATAAACCCACAAAAACGTCTCGAAATCCTCTACGGTTTCATCCAGTCAGAAATTGAAATCATCCGAGTCGAAAAGAAGATCCGCGCTCGTGTCAAACGCCAGATGGAAAAGACTCAGAAAGAATACTACCTCAACGAGCAGATGGCCGCGATTCAGAAAGAACTTGGAGAAAAAGACGAAAGTCGAGCAGAAATCAGCGAGATGGAAGAGCTGATCGCCAAGAAACATCTTTCCGACGAGGCCAGGGATAAACTCACTCGCGAAGTCAAGAAACTGAAACAAATGTCGCCCATGTCCGCAGAGGCAACTGTTGTGCGGAACTATATCGAAACGGTCCTCTCCCTTCCGTGGAAAGAATACACGACCGACATCAAGGACCTCAACTTCGCAGAAACGATACTCAACCGGGATCACTACGGGCTTGAGAAGATCAAAGAGCGCATCCTCGAATACCTGGCCGTTCTCAACATGGCGGATGACTTGAAAGGCCCCATCCTGTGCCTGATTGGTCCCCCCGGTGTGGGAAAAACGTCCCTCGCGCGCAGTGTCGCAGAATCACTCGGTCGAAAATTCGTCCGCATCTCCCTCGGTGGCGTACGCGACCATGCGGAAATCAGAGGCCATCGCAAAACCTACATAGGGTCGATGCCCGGCAAAATCATGTTGTCGATCAAAAAAGCAGGCTCAGCAAACCCCGTCATGCTGCTCGATGAAGTTGATAAGCTGGGAATGGACTATCGAGGAGACCCCGCATCGGCTCTTCTTGAAGTGCTAGACCCAGAACAAAACAATAAGTTCAACGATCACTACCTCGACCTCGACTTCGACCTTTCCAAGTGCCTTTTTATCGCAACTGCCAATTCGCTCGATGGAATCCCGCTCCCTCTCCTCGACCGGATGGAAACCATCCCCCTCGCAGGATATACGGAGGGGGAAAAACTGGAGATCGCCCAACGTTTCCTCGTCCCCAAACAACAAAAGGAAAACGGACTAGGCGAGCAAAATATCAGCTTCCTACAAGCCGCTATCTTGGAACTCATCCGCTTCTATACAAGAGAAGCAGGTGTGCGAAACCTGGAGCGAGAAATCGCCTCCGTCTTCCGCAAAGTCACCCGCAAGCATATGCAGAAACATACAGATAAAAAGAAGGCCGCTGAAGAACCAGCAACGACCGAAGAAAAGAAAACCGAGGAAGACACAACCGCTTTCGATAAGGCTCAATTCAAAATTAAGGAACAGATTACCCCCAAACTTATCAATCAATATCTTGGTCCGCATCGCTTCCGCATTGGCAAACAAAACGAAAAGGACGAAATTGGTATCTGCACAGGTCTTGCCTGGACTTCCGTGGGTGGGGATATTCTGTTCGTCGAAGTGACGATACTGCCAGGAAACGGAAAACTTACGATCACAGGAAAACTAGGAGAAGTAATGCAGGAATCCGCCCAGGCAGCCCTGAGTTATGTTCGCTCACGTGCAACCTTTCTCGGACTGGAGGAAGACTTCTACCAGAAAATCGACATCCATATTCACATCCCAGAAGGCGCCATCCCCAAGGACGGCCCCTCGGCGGGCCTTTGCATAGCAACCGCTCTGACCAGCGCTCTGACATTGAGGCCCGTTGATCAAAACGTCGCTATGACAGGGGAAATCACTCTGCGTGGAAGAGCCCTAGCCATCGGCGGCCTGAAAGAAAAGTCACTCGCTGCTCACCGAGCGGGCATAAAAAAACTGCTGTTCCCTATAGACAATAAGAAGGATTTGTACGAAATCCCAAAAGCAGTGCAAAAAGACATTCAATTCATCCCTGTCTCCCACATGGACGAGGTCTTACTGCAAGCCTTGGTTTGGACGGGAAAAAAATCGACAGATAAACTCTACAAGCGACTTTCCAAAATTCAGGTAGAAGACCGTGTAGACGACTTTGTCTCCCACTAGAGTATTTGAGAAAAAGAATTTGTGGAGAGGACCTTTTTTGAAAAAAAGTTCCCCTCCACGCCTCCCCCCAAAAAACTTTAAATACTGAAGTTTTTGGAAAGGGGGTTGGGGAAATAACTTTTTTCAAAAAGTTTGTCCCCAAATTGATTATCTTGAACACTATAGCTTATTTCACAAGCTTCGCTTCTTTGAACTCGACATGCTTTCTAACTTTGGGATCATATTTTTTAAGCGCCATCTTCTCTTTGGTTTTAAGCTTGGCCGTTGTGTAATAGTAGCCAGTTCCCGCAGTGGAAACCAATTTGATTTTCTCTCGACGTGTAGACTTTGGCATCTTTTTATCCTTTATTGGGAAGGTGAAACCATCTTTTCCGGTCTGACATGCTTATCAAATTCACTTGCGGAGAGATAGCCCAAAGCCACCGCCGCTTCTTTCAAGGTGCGCCCCTCCTTGTAGGCCTTCTTCGCTATCTCCGCTGCCTTATCGTAACCCACGACAGGATTGAGGGCCGTGACCAGCATGAGGGAATTGCTCAGATGCCGCTGGATCATCTCCTTGTTTGGCTCGATTCCCTGAGCACAGTTCTCATGGAAACTCGTCATGGCATCGGATAAAAGGCGCAGTGACCCTAGAACATTGTGGATGATAACGGGTTTGAAGACGTTGAGTTCGAAATTTCCCATACTTCCCGCAACGTTAACAGCGACGTCGTTCCCCAAAACTTGCGCACAAACCATGGTGAGCGCCTCGCACTGGGTGGGGTTGACTTTCCCCGGCATGATGGAACTCCCGGGTTCATTCGCAGGGATGAAAAGCTCGCCAATTCCGCAGCGGGGACCACTTGCCAGCCATCTGACATCGTTTGCAATTTTCATCAGCGCGACGGCCAGGGTTTTCAACGCTCCGTGGCATGCCACAAAAGCATCGTGGGCGGCAAGCCCCGCGAACTTGTTCGCCGCACTGACGAAGGGAAGACCCGTCAGCTGGGCGATTTTATCCGCGACCAGCTCAGCATAATTCGGGTGCGTGTTTAACCCCGTCCCTACAGCCGTGCCACCCAGAGGAATTTCGTAAAGACCAAGAAGCGAGCGTTCGACTTCCTTCCCTGCAAAACGGAGCTGGGCTGCCCATCCGCTTATCTCTTGACCGAGAGTGAGCGGGGTAGCGTCCATAAGGTGCGTTCGTCCAATCTTGATAATATCGCGGTATGCTTCTGCCTTCTTCTCAAGCCCCTCCGCAAGTCGGTCCAGAGCCGGACGTAGAGAATGGTGAATTTCCATAACAGCAGCAATATGCATGTACGTGGGGAAGGTGTCGTTTGACGACTGTGATTTGTTGACGTCATCGTTGGGATGAACCGGCTTTTTGGTCCCCATCTCCCCACCTGCCAATTCAATCGCACGGTTGGAAATAACTTCGTTGGCATTCATGTTCGACTGCGTGCCCGATCCTGTCTGCCAAACGACCAGGGGAAAATGTTCGTCCCATTTGCCTTCAATAACTTCGTCACAGGCTTTGCAGATAAGTTCGCTTTTCGACTTTTCCAAGGTGCCTAATTGGTGGTTCGTCAGTGCGGCCGCCTTTTTCACAATCCCCATGGCTTGAATCATGGCCCGGGGGAAACGGTGGCCTCCAATCTTGAAATTTTCCAGGGAACGTTGTGTCTGCGCTCCCCAATAGCGCTTCGACTCAACTTTGACATCGCCAATGCTATCTTTTTCTATCCGGTAGTTCATGAGGCTCCTCAAACATCTTTGCCGCAAGGAGGTGGTTTGGAGGAAACTGCTTGCCGCAAGGAGGTGGTTTGGAGGAAACTGCGCAGCTGGTTCCTCCCATTACCTACGGTCTATTACGCGCAAGCCTCTTCGACTTGAGTACCAACTCCATCGGAACCTGCGTAAGACCCAATTGTCTTCGCAGCCCATTGCTAATAAAGCGTCTGTAAGACTCTTTTATATGCTTTGCCCGCGTACAGGTCAGCACAAATTTTGGAGGTGTTTGCGGTGCCTGTCGCAGTGAGAAAAACAAAACAGGTTTCCGTGACGTACCTTTCACATCAGGCGATCGCTGATTCGTGATCGTTTCCAGAGCTGCCTGTAAATCTTCCTCAGGAAATTTTAGCATAAACTGCTGAGAAAGCTCCTCTACACGAGCTAAAATTTTATGGACTCGCTGGTTCTCCAGACAAGAGATGAAGTGAATAGGAATATAAGCGAGGTCTCCGAGTTGACGACGCAATGAAGTTTCCACATCACGGATCGTGTTGGCACTTTTTGCGGGGAGCAGATCCCACTTATTGACGACCAGTAGGACGGCTCGACCTCTGTCGATAGAAAGGTTAATCAGCCGCAAATCCTGATCCGTTAAACCAAGCTCAGCGTCGATGACAAGAAGGACAATGTCTGCTTTCTCAATGGCGCTCAGACTGCGGACGACGCTTTGTTCTTCGAGCGTGTCGTGAATCCTTGCCTTCCGGCGAATACCGGCTGTGTCGATGATGACGTAAGGTTTTCCGTTATAAGTCAAAGTCGTGTGAATACTGTCGCGTGTGGTCCCGGCAATGGGGCTTACCAGGCTGCGTTCTTCGCCGAGCAGACGGTTGAGGATGGAAGACTTGCCAACGTTAGGTCGTCCAATTAGGGCAAGACGGATACCTTTTTCTGTCCAGTTTACTTTTTTCCCTTGACCCTGAAGTTTTTCTGCCATGAGGGCGCGCAAGTCACGCAAGCCCATTTTTTGTACCGCACTCACGGCATAAAAATCGTCAACGCCTAGTTCGCAAAAATCCCAAACCGCATGTTTTTCTTCTGGGGAGTCGATCTTATTGACTACGAAGAGAATCTGCTTGTCAGCTTCACGAAGGAATTGAAAAATTTCCGTGTCGTGCGGATGCATGCCCGTCTTGCCATCGAGGAGGAAGACGACCAGGTCTGCTTCTCGCACGGCCATCTGGGTTTGTTTCCATACGATGTTTTCACCGAAGGGTTGGAACGACAACTCGTCCTTTTCAAATCCCCCTGTGTCGATGATCATACAACCCTGGCCTTCACCAAGATCAGCGCTACCGTACAAACGGTCTCGTGTCACTCCAGGCATGTCCCCTACGATCGCCTGCTTAGTGCGGGTGAGACGGTTGAAAAGTGTTGATTTGCCGACATTGGGCCGGCCTACGATGGCGACTATCCCTCGCATATAGTTTTTTCCTTCCTCACAGGGGAGAGGGGGGTCAGGGGGGGCGAGGGAAGCGTCGCTCCCTCTGAAAAAAGTGCCCGAAGGGCACACCCAGCAGCAGCTTGAGAAGCCTTTTTCTTGCTGGCTCCCCTTGCTACGGCGATCTGTTTTCCACCGACAAGCACCTTCACAGTGAAAACCCTGCGGTGAGCTGGCCCCTGCGCCTCTACTGTCTGATAATCTGGCGTCTCTTTGTATTTGCCCTGCACTAACTCCTGCAGCTGAGACTTATAATCGACGTCTGTACCGGGGCCTCCCGTCGTCCCCTCTAGGATGGGAGTAAACCAATCTTTCACGACATCGCATGTTCGCAAAAAAGAACTATCTAAATAGATGGCCCCTACCAAGGCTTCCAGGGCATTTTCTAGCAGCGCTGGATTTTGATGGCTGCCGTTTTTCTTTTCTGCTGACCCTAATAGAAGGCATTTGTCGAGCTTAAGCGGATCCTTGGCAATACGAGCAAGAGTCGCCTGGCTGACGAGGCAGGCTTTCAGCTTGGATAGCTGGCCCTCTGTGAGATCGTTTTGGGTTTTCCAAAGAAGGGTGGCGATGATAAGACCCAGGACCGAGTCTCCCAGAAATTCCAGTCGCTCATTCCAAGGCAAAGCCCTGGGAAGAGAGTCGACGGCGGAGCGGTGAGTGAGGGCCTCAAAGAGAAGTTGGGGGTCTTTTAGCTCCAACTTAGCGGCTAAGGCATGAATATGTTGAGCTTCTTCCGGATAAGCGGCGAGAAGTTCCTGCCAGGATGAACTAAAGTTGTCGTCAGTTTGATTCATAGGTGGCGGGATCATAGCGAAAGAGTGCCCCTGAGACAAGGTCATTAGGGACTGTGGTATATAATCGAAGTGAGGACTCTCCACACCCCCCCCAAAAAACTTTAAATACTGAAGTTTTTGAAAAGGGGGTTGGGGAAATAACTTTTTTCAAAAAGTTTGTCCCCAAATTAATTATCTTGAGCACCATATGACAAAAAAAACAATTGTCCTACTCCCTGGCGTGCTGATTTTGGCCTTTGCCTTATACCTCCTTTATTGGTCACAAGCGGAACACCCCCTTAGCCCCGACGGTGTCACGCTGAATCTTCCCAAGGGTGGTTCTCTCAAGCAGCTCTCCGACGAACTGGAAAGCAAACACCTCATAGACCACGCCCTCATGTTCCGCGTCTTGGTCAAAGCCCTAGGCAACTATGGGAAGTTTCAAGCCGGCCACTACCGCTTCTCGGAAACTGTATCGCCGCAGGACATTGTTCAAACCATGGTCGCAGGGAAAACGTACACCCCCCTTGCTCTCGAATTCACCATTCCCGAGGGTTACACCCTAACCCAGGTTAAGGAAAAACTTGTGCGTTTTGGTATGGCTAAGGGCGATGAATTTGACGGTCTGGTGCGAAATTCCGAATTTCTGGCGTCTCTGGGAGTGCAAGCAAAAACCCTCGAAGGCTTCCTCCACCCCGCGACTTACCGTTTTTATGGAGACGGAGAGAAAGTCAGCGTCCAGGACGTCCTTGAAAGAGCCGTTCGGGAATTTTTTAGCAAAATCCCCATCCATTATGAGACAGACTTAACGGAAAAAGGCCTCACCTTCTACGAGGGCCTCATCTTTGCCTCACTCATCGAGAGAGAAACGCAGTGGGACGACGAAAAACCAAGAGTTGCGGAAGTCATATGGCGCCGACTCAAGGACCACTCACCTCTTGGCATCGACGCAGCCCTCATCTACGGGATTGAAGACTACAAAGGGGACATCACCACACAACACTTGAAAGACCGAAACAACCCCTATAATACTCGCATCCATAAGGGCCTTCCCCCCACTCCTATCGGCGCCCCCTCGCTCGTCTCTCTCAAAGCTGTACTCAACCCTACGACGGAAGGCTATTATTTCTACGTACTTTTACCCGGCAGCGAGAAACGACACCACTTTTCGAAGAACCTCAACGAGCACAACCGCTTCGTCCAAAGACTGGTGAAGTTTCAAAAAACCCAATAAGGAACTGTATGGAAGCCCAGAGAAAGACAGTAGAGACAAGAGACGCACTTAAAACCATAGATGACTTGGCGAGTCTTCCCGAGGGGGAAAAGGCCGAACTCCTGGGGGGAGAAATTGTGATGATGGCCCCAGCCTCCTTCAGGCATTCCAGGCTTGTCTCGGGTTTAACGTCAATTCTTTGGAATTATTGCGAATCACAAAAAATCAAGGGACCCAAGGGGCCCGAATCATGGATCGTCATCGCGGAGGCGTGGACCTTCTACGACCGACATAATTCATTTGTTCACGATCTCGCGGCATTCATTAGAAGCGAAGTCCCTCTGTCAATAAAAGGACCCGTCCGCTCTAAACCGACTTGGGTGTGCGAAATCCTCTCTCCTTCCAACTGGTATAACGACATGAACCATAAGAGAGAGATGCTCGAAAAACATAAAGTCCCCTACTACTGGATCGTTGACCCAGAGAAGGAAATGATCCAAATTTTCTACCTGGAAGAATCCGCAAAGCACTACCGAATCCTGAAAATCTTCGGACGAGAAGACGGAGAAGCCCGCCTTGCACCTTTCAACGAGATGACCATCAATCTGAAGACTCTCTTCGGCGAAGACAAAGAGTGATCTGTAATGCGTAACCCGCCTGTAGCAAGGAGGTGGTTGGGAGGAAACTGCGCAGCTGCTTCCTCCAAGGAATTCCCTATGCAGGCTCAAATGATTTGATAAAAGAGTATCTTTTGAACCCGTTATCAAATGTGCTAATTCTTTTCACCCCATTTTCAAAGAAAGTGTACGCGATTTGAAAATCGAATATAGAGTTTCCTCCCACTCCAGAAGGGATTTTCTCCAAACCATTTTGCCACCAGTTGAAAGAACTGCTAAACACTCGAAGGTCATAAGCGTTAATCAGTTCATCCAACATATTGCATGCGTCTCTGAATTTTAGAGGCTTAGGGAACACTCGTGGATGAGTAAGAAGGCGTAGAAATTCACTCGTGTTGACGAGAGTCGTGCTTAGGGGATCACCGACTGAAGATACCCAGTTTTTCACTTTCGCATGATGCTCGTGTTCCAAAACGCAGATGGCGACAAGCACATTGGTATCAATCCCGATCATCGAGCACCTCCATCCAATGCTCTCGAGAATTGAGGTCTACTCTTGGCTTGCCAAGAGATCTTGCCCGGAATGTCTTTTTTTTCTTTTTTCCCCCTTCCATTGCCTCAAGTCTTTGACCTTTTTCTGCCCAGCCACTTATGATTTCGCTGACCGTTTTCCCTTTTTCCAAGGCTTCTTTTTTAGCGAGTTTGTAAAGGTTTTCAGCGATGTTCAGGGACGTTTTCATCTTTTGGCCTTAATGGGAATATATATTCTCTATTGTGGAATATATATTCCTATTTGACAATTGTTTTCGTCATACGGAGGTAATGCGTAAGCCACTTGGGGCAAATAGGGAGAGGGGGGTTTGGGGGGGCGAGGGAACCGTCGCTCC
>JACPKR010000065.1 GCA_016186945.1 Deltaproteobacteria bacterium
ACGTTGACAGTTTTTCCTTGATAAGAGACTCTCATACAAACTCCTATGATGTGTTGATCTAGGAGTTTCCTTTTTTGTGGGCCAGGTCGCTACTACTATTCAACATAGTAACTCGCCCCTCCAAACCTCCCTCTCCCTAATCAGGCCCATCACGATGTCTCGCCCCTCAATTAAAGATCAAGCTATCAAGGGCAAGGGCACCGAAAATAGCAAAGGTGTAGGCACAAGAAAAATGGAAAAAAGGCATGACCTGGTCATTAGTGCGGGAGCGGAAAATTCGAATAGAATCCCAGGCAAATTTGATTGCGAACGTAGAGCCGACCAGAGCATAAAGCAGCCCCGCCTTCCCAAAAGCGTATAAACTTAGGACAAACGGGATAAGTGCAAGTGAGTAAAGCATCATCGCTCTTCTGGTCTTATGGTCACCATGAACGACAGGGTACATGGGAATGCCTGCCTTTTTGTAATCTTCTTTATATTTGAGAGCCAGTGCCCAGAAGTGGGGAGGTGTCCAAAGTGTTATGATGAAAAAAAGAACCCAGGCAGGCCACGCAAGATCACCCGATACCGCAGCCCAACCTATCAGTGGACCGACCGCCCCAGCCATCCCGCCAATGACAATATTTTGAGGGGTACGCTTCTTTAGCCAGAGTGTGTAAATGAATATGTAGAAAAGATGGCCACAGAGAGCGATAGCCGCTGCTAGTGGGGTGGTGGCAAAATAAAGAGTGCCTAGCCCCAAGCCTCCCAGAATGAGTCCAAACCAAAAAGCTTCCTTCGCGGTTAATCTTCCTGAAGGTAGGGATCGGGACTGAGTCCGGAGCATATTAAGGTCGAGGTCTTCCTCAAAAACCTGGTTGAAGACAGCGGCGGATGATGAAACCAAGGCTGTGCCAAGAAAGGTCGCTAAAAGTATAAACCCGTCCGGGAAGCCTCCCGAACCAATCACGATGCTGGGAAAACTGGTAATTACAACTAGAAGTGTAATGGTTGGTTTCGTCAGGTAAAGGAAGTCATTGAACTTCTTAACGTCCGTTAGTCCCAACTTTTTCACGAGTGTCTGACTGGTCATGGAGCGCCTTTCCAAGGGCCACTCGCCAGATGTTCGCGACCGAGCGATCCTTCGGCTACGCTCCGGGCAGACTTCCTCGTCTTCCCAAAGCTCCCTCCTCTCTTTAATTGAGGGGTAAGGTAGAGTTCCATGGTTCCCACGATCAGCAAACTGAAAATCAAGACTGCGTTCGCGTGGTGCCCAGCAACCGCCCAGAGAGGAAGGGCGTAATAGATCGACGCCACGCCTATAACGATTTGCACAGCCATGAGGGGGGCGAAAAATCTGATCGCTAATCCTGTCAAAAGCGGAAGACCGCTCTTCCGTCGTAAAGCAAGAAACAGGGCAAAAACGAATAAAGAAACGCCTACAAACCTGTGAATCATCTGCACCCATAAGTGGAAAGAGGCGGGAGGAATCCACTGTCCGAAGCAAGTTGGGAAGTCGGGGCACACCAGACTGGCATGATTACTGGAGACCATGCCGCCAATGCCGAGCTGGAGGTAAAGCAATAGCGTAGCAATGGTCAAGAGCAAGCGGGTCGTTATCAAAGTTCTGGGGGCATAATGTTTGCCAGTATCGAGTTGATAATATGTAGAACGTCTCCACATCCAGAGTAAGGTGCTCAGAAAAATAAGAGCGGTTAATAAATGAGAAGAAACAACAGATGGATCCAAAAGTCTCAATACAGTTAGCCCCCCCAACACACACTGGAACAGAAATAAAGCCAGGGCAAATGCGATTTCCTTGCTGTAAACGACTCGTAGGATAGGGGAACGGATCACTTTCACCGACATCCAAAACAGCAGAATACCGAGGCAGAGGGCAACGAGTCTGTGGAACCACTCGAGGAAAACCTGGATGTCCATTGACGGAACCAGGGCACCAAAACACATGGGCCAGTCGGGACAGGAAAGCCCAGAATCAGTCGTTCTGACAATTGAGCCAAGAACCATCAAGGCAAAGCAAAGTGAGGCTAGCCCTAAGGCTTGGGTGCCGAATTTGCGGACTTCCATGTGATCAGCTTTCTCTATTCAGAAGCAAGGAGGTGGTGTCCCTCAGGGGAACTCTTGGAGGAACCAGCTGCGCAGTTTCCTCCAAACCACCTCCTTGCATTATCAAGGTTTAGGGAAAACGAGGTGTCCAACCCATCCATATGGGAAAGAAGACACAGAAAAAAAATAAAGCGGGAAAAGTAAGAATCAATAAAGCTAACTGTAGCCAACCAAGGTTTTCCTTCCACGGGTCTCTTTTTGGTTTGCTCATTGCTTCGCTCCTTCGGGAAGATCTGACGGCAGATTTTTTATATAATCGACGCTTCTTTTTATCACAACTTTTTCATTAACGGCATTGAGGAATTTGTAGACATACATGTTTCGCCATGCCGCAGAAACGTAATGGCGCGTTTCTTCAAACGGAATCAACTCCACCCAAAGTAGAGTGTCCTCATGCTGGCGTTGTGTCAACCATCTGTCAACCGCAAATTCTCCTGCATTATAGGCAGCGATCACAGCCGGTGGGTTGTTTGAAAAATTTGCAGCAAGTTTTTTCAAGTAACGAGAGCCGAGCTTCAAATTGACGTCTGGTTCAAAAAGACGCTCGACAAGACGGGAGTCCAAGCCTGTTTCTTTTGCGACATCGCGAGCCGTGGTGGGAATAAGTTGCATGAGGCCCAGCGCCCCTGCATAGCTTGCAGCGTCTTTCTCGAAGAGGCTTTCCTGACGCGCGATCGCGTACAAGAGGTCGACATCGACAGAACTCTCCTTGGCGCTCTCAACAAAAACGTCTGTGTAAGATGAGGGGAAGTAAATGTAAAGTTGCTCAGGTGAGGTGCGCCAGAAAGCACTCTGGACTTCGTTCAGCATTTCCGACACATGAATGGCGTTGCGGTAACGTCCTGCCGCATACAGGAGGCGGGAGAGGTAGAGAAAGGCATCTTTATGCCTGGCAACGGGGAACTTGCGTGTCATGAGGGAGTAAAGCTTTTCAGCTGCCACTTCTGCCCAGTCAAACATTTCTGCCGCGACGAAGATTTCCGCCCGGAGTAGAGCCATGCTAATTTCTGGGTTGCTGCGCATGATTGCGAGGTCATAGTCGTGGCTGGCATTCAAACGCATCGCAAGCACTTTGGGGTCTCCGTAGGCTTTCTGCCAAAGCTCCTGACTACGGATCCCTGCAAGTTCCGGCGCAACGATTGAGTAAAAGTCGAGGGGGAATTTTTCTTCAAGATTTGTCAGAAGCGTTTCCTTTTCCCTAAGGTCTCCGCGTTCTGCGGCTATGCGCGCAAGCCAGAAATAGAGTTTAGGCAGAAGGTTTGGCGAATTTGTTTTTGCCAGCAGGGCAGTCCATTTTTTTTCTGCCAGACTCAGGTTCTTGTCCATGTAATGGTATAGCCCTTGAAACCACAGAAAGCGTTCTTCCCATTCCTGGGGAAGTTTGGCGATGGCAAGGCCACGCTCGGCAAATGCTACTGCTTTCTTATACTGCTTTTTTTCCACCGCGATACGGTGGGCCAAAATGTGCAGGGCTTCTGCTTCAAATGCGATGAGTGCCTCTCGATCTTTTGCTGTCTTTGTAAGAGAGCTACGGGAGGCGTCCACGATCGTCAGCGCTTTTTCCGTAAGGTTTCTCGCTTTGCGGTAGTCACCGACAAGGGTGCGGTACCGAGCAGCGAATAGATAGTCGTCGATTTTTCTGAACATAAACTCGGGCAAGGTTAGACCCATGTCTTGAGGTCGAGGGGAATCACGCTCCCACTGGTTAATGAGGTCTAAGTATGTTGCTGCGGCCTCTTTCCTCATAGCATTTCGACGCTGCATAGAGACGAGCAATTGATGGCCGACAAGGGAGTAGGCATGGAGGGATTTGCTTTCCATCAGTGGCCCGAGCGCTGTTTGGAAAAGGGAGATGGCCTGTTTTTCACTCTGAGAACAGCGGGTCACAAGCGCTCGCCAGTAAAGTTCAAGAGGACCTTTTAGGGTGGCTACCCACGCTTGCCACTGATCGCGATTGGATGTTTCGCAGTACTGCTGCGAAGTTTTGACGAGCATGAGGTCGGAGGGAGGGGGACCTTTTTGTTTAGGAGGAGGGATCACTTTTGCTGCTTTGCTTTTCTCTTTTTCTCGAAGGGGAGGGGGAGGGATGGTGTTGTGGGTTTCCCAATAATCGACGATGTCTTGGATGGCTTTTTTTTGGAGAGGGTCGTCGGCTATTATTGTTTTCAGACGTTGCCATTCGGAGGGAGGCTTTGCTTTAAGTCCGGTGCAAACAAGCAAGCTAAGCAGCATCACTGCCCATCTTGGGGGAGGCGACCCTTCGCTTTGCTCAGGGCAGGCTTTTCCCTCGCCCCCCCAACCCCCTCTCTCCCTGGGCTTGTCCCTGGCTTTCATGAAGGCCTCCCCGAGGAAAGTTGGAAGGCTCGGGGGTTCCCTCCCAGGATCAGGACCAGGAACGATCCGCGAATGGCCATGCGTGAAGCTTGGGAGACAGGGAGATCCAGGCTGTAGTGAACTGAGTTCTGCGTGCCTGGGACAAGGAGTTCCAGCAGTCCGTCGTGGAAGAGAAACGTGTGGGCTTCTGGCTCAAAGCTGGCGAGGGCTATCTGTCTTTTTCCTTCGACGGGGACGGTTTGAAGGAGTTTTCCTTCTGCAGAAATACGTAGAATGGCATTGGGGGTGAGTGCGTAAAGTTCGTCATTAAAAACCTGGGTGTGGAGGATCGGGTCTTGGAGATTGGCCACTAGTTTCATCTTTCCGTTGTAGGGAAAGCGGAATAAAGCGGTCTTTTGCACGAACCACAGGGTCTGATGCTGAGGCATATATTGGTAGAGCGTCGCTGCGTGGGGGCTGAAACTATGGGAGTGAATTTTGACAAGATTCTTGTTCCCTTCACCGATCACGTAAATACCATCTGTTCTCATCCAGAAGGTTTGGGAGCCGTAGCTCACGATTCCCATTGAGCTGCCCTTTGTTTTATCAGGGAGGGGGAAACTGAGAACTTTAAGAGGGTCGGGAGTAATGGAAAATAAATTGATGTCATCGCTAACGACTACGGAGTCCGAGATGTGAAGGTGTTTGAGTGGTCGGGAGGTGGGGAGTTTGATTTGTTTGACACGTTTGGAAACGAGATTCCAATGCCAAAGAGACTCTTGTCCCAGGATCCAGAGCTGAGATCTTTCTGTTATGCCAATGTCCCTTGCGGGCATATCTCGATGCATCTCAGTATATTGAATGGCGGAGAGAGGGATTTCCCGTGCCGTGAGAAGTTCTGGTTTCGCATGAGAAGGCGTTACTGCACAAAGGAAGCTGGCTAGGACAAAGCCATAAGAATAGGGGAAATAGCAAGTGACGGGGAGACACGCGAAGATTTTAGGATGACATCTGCTTTTTGGCATTCGCTCAAAGCCTTAATCAGTTTGCTTTTGCTCGTTTCTTTTACATAACGATTATAACCTTTCGTCAGGCTATACGGTAATTTTGCTGTTTGCGGTTTCAGTGCGTTCCTTAGGTGCCAGACCAGGATACCAACGATAGCGAGGGGGCTTTCTCCTTGTTCCAGAAGGTGGTCGAGGAAGACCTGGGCGGTGGAAATTTGATGATTGAGAAGGAGCGAACTGAGTTTGAACGCCTCGGCTTGCGATACGGTGGACATGACGGGACGCAATTGATCGATTGTGATTGTTTCCTGCTGATGGAAGATAAGGGCGAGTCGGTCGATTTCATTTTCCAGAAAGTAGATATCCTCTCCAGCCACTTTGAGAAGAAGGTTAAGAGCGTGAGGTTCGAGCTTAATTTGGCGTTTTTTAGCAAGTTGTGTAGCCATAGTGGGCAGATCGTTGGCAAACGGGTTTTGGCACAGAATTTCCGTGGCACCTAGTCGCTTCATCTCTTTAGCGAGGCTTGTTGAAATTTTGTTGGTTTCCAGAGTCAGGAGGACGATGTTTTGTTTTTGGGACGTGACTTGGGCCAACCATTTTGCGTATTCACTTTGCTTCTTTACCCGCTTGATGATGTGCAGGGTGGCGTTTTCGAATAGGCTTTTTTGCTCCCAGATCTCCAGCAGTTTTTCCTTGGGAAATTCCTCTCCTTCCCATTGGGTGGGCGGAGAGCTGTCAATTGTTTTCCAGACGGTTCGTATGGCGCTCAGTGCTTTGTGGATGAAATATTCGCAGGGACCCCAGGCGACTAGAAAGGAGGCTTCTCGTTTCCGTATGGGTTCGAGGGCGCCTTGCAGGCCTTCCATAAACGTCAGGTAGGGGGATTTGCGTGCCATAGTTTAGGTTTCAAATTCGAGGTTAATTTTTTTCCCCAGAATTTCTTCCAACCAAGTTTTTTCCTGTGTCATTTTTGTAATTTCTATCTCTGGTGTCGAGTGGGAGGGAAAGAAAAACTGAATGGTTATGGACCTGCCCCGCACGAGTACAACGGCGTCCTTATTGAAGCCGTGACGTGTGCGGTATGCTGCACAGGCGATTCTCAGGATACTAGCCAGGAAGTTGACTGTGTCAAGTTCGCGTTCGTTGAGGTCTTGGCACTCGGCGCTGCGGGGGGATGCTTGGCCTTTTCGTTGGTAGCGGGCGACCAGGGCAATGAGCAGCCGTTCTTTCTGCGAGAAGCCCATCAGTTGGCTATTGGCAATCAGGTAAGTGGAGTGGTGGTGGTAGCGGGGGAAGCTTATAAATTTTCCGCACTCGTGAAGCCAAGCGGCTGCCCTCAAGATTTCGCGATTAGGGAGGAGGACGTTTTCCGGATCTTCCTTTTCTGGATGAAAGGGGGCGATAGCATCGAAGATTTGGAGGGCAAGGTGGAGCACTCGCTTTGCTTGCGGCGTGTCGACTGAGAACCGTTCCCCCAATTTCAGGATGCTCGTCCAACGAATGTCTTTTACCGGAACACGGGAGGCATGTGGCTTGAGTCGTGTCAGGGTATCGAGGAGGAGACCTTCCCGCAGACCGAAAGAGGAGACGGTCCATTCTTTGATCCTTAAAAGCTGGGTAAGGCGGGTGAAAATCGCTGATCCGGCAAGGATGATTTCCGAGCGGTTTTTGTCGAGCTTCAATTTTTTCTGAATCTGGGGCGGATTACGCAGGTCTTGTATAAGTTTGTTAATACTGTAGACATCGTTTGCTTTGAGTTTGTAACCGTGGGGGTCGTTCAGTTCTTCCCCTTTGAAAATAAGTGAGTGGATAGCGGCCAATGCTTTTGCTGCACCTGAGCAGCAGATTGCTTGTTCAAATTTCAGTTTCTCAAGTTCTTTTTTGATCGGGCCCATGTTGAGGGTGATTCTGTTTTCGAGGTCGGTGATATCTTTTTTCCTGATGATTTGTTTCCCGTCGAAGAAAGCTTGGGAAAGCATAACGGCGCCGAGCTGGATGGACGTTACGTAGCTAAGTTTTGATTTCTGGCAGACCGCGACTTCAGTCGACCCCCCTCCTATGTCCACGCCCAGAAAGGTCTCGTTTTCGAGAGACAGGCCGAACTGTATGCCAAGTATAGCGAGGCGAGCTTCTTCCAGTCCGTCAATGGGGGAGACGCGCAGGTGAGTTTCCTTGTAGATGGTGTCGAAAATTTCCTCATGATTTTCTACTGACCTGATGGCGTAGGTGCATGCCGTACGGAAGATGGGTTTATAGCCTATAGCAATTTCCCGCATGTGGCGGAGGGCCTCGACTGTGACGGCGATGCCTTCCTTGCTCAGGATTTTTTTGTGTGGGTCTATATAGGCGCCGAGTTTGATGACTGTCTTGTGGGTGTCGAGGATTTTGATGTGTCCGTGAGAATCAACGTCGGCGATAACCAGGTGGGCAGAGTTGGTCCCGATATCAATAGCCGCGATCGTGATATGATCCGAGCTTTGTTTGTTTGCCATGGGTCATCCTGATGAGGGGCTCCCTTTTTTCTTGAGAGCGATGCGTTTGGCGATGGGCCGCATGCCCTTCTTTTTCAGGAGATCATAGCGGATTGCTTTTTCGTAGGGAATGGATTTTATGCCTTCCTCGCGAGCGAGTGCGATGAAAGTGGTCTGGGAACGGATCCGCTTCGCATCTTTGGGGGGACTTGTAAGCACGTAGGTACCGTCACTTTTCAGAACCCTCGATTTGACGTTATCTTTCCAGGAAGTCTCGAAAATTTCCTCAATCAGACGTTTCTTAACATCTTCGTCCCTTATGGGGTATATAATCTCCACGCGACGGTCGAGATTACGCGGCATCCAGTCTGCGCTACCAAGAAAAACCCTCGTTTCATCCTCGCTTCGGAAAATGTAAATGCGGCTGTGTTCCAAAAAACGGTCGACAATAGAGATCACTTGAATATTTTCGCTTATACCCTTGACACCCGGTCGCAGGCAGCACACCCCACGCACGATCAAGCGTATGACAGTCCCAGCCTGGGAAGCAGCGTAAAGTAAGTGGATGATCGGTTCATCGACCAATCCGTTGACTTTGACAGAGATGGAAGTCTTCTTCCCATTCTTTTGTTTTTCGATAATTGTCTTCAATTCCTTTACAAAGGATTCTCGCAAATTAATTGGCGCCACATACAACTGGTCGAATTGGGGAAGAGTCTCCTTCTGTGTGTCAGGAATGGCGTCGCTTAGGACATTAAATCCGGTCAGTAAATTGAAGAGGGAAGAAACGTCCTTCGCGATTTCCTCCCAGACTGTAAACAGTCCAATGTCGCTGTAAAGCTTGGCTGTCTGGGAGTTATAATTCCCTGAGGATAAATGGACATAGCGGACGATATTGTCGCCTTCCTTTCTAACGACCAGGCAAGCTTTGCTATGTGTTTTCAACCGCACAAAGCCGTAGACGACGTTGACGCCTGCACTTTCCAAGCGCTGTGACCAGAGGATGTTGCTTTTTTCGTTAAACCTTGCTTTCAACTCGACGATGGCGGTCACCTGCTTACCGTTTTTACTCGCTTTGATAAGGGAGTCTATGACTGGCGAATCGTCGGAACATCTGTAGAGAGTTTGCTTGATCGCAAGCACCTGTGGATCGTTCGCAGCCATGTTGATAAATTCGGCAACAACATAAAAGCTTTCGTACGGATGGTGAACGAGAAGGTCCTTCTCCTTGATGATCGAGAAGATATTGCGTGTATCTGACGCTGCCCAAGCAGGAATACGCGGGTTAAAAGCAGCGTCCTTCAAATGATCCAGCGGAAGGCTGTAAAGCTCCTGCAGGCCGGAAATAAAGAGAGGAGAGGAAACGCTGTAAACGTCTTCATTTCTAATATTGAGAAGCTTGACCAGTTTGTTGATGACTTCCTTCGACAACTCACCACACACTTCGAGGCGCACAACTTCTTGCAGTTCTCGGTTCTGCATCTCGTTCTGTAGCGACTCCAGAAGGTCGACAACCTTGTTCTCCAAAAGCGTATAGTCAAGGTTCCTTGTGACGCGAATGGGGGTGCATTTCGTGATCTTCAGGCCGAGGAACAGTTGGTTCATGTGGGTCTGCACCAAATCTTCCAGGAGAAGAAAATTAAACTCGCCCTCTATCTCCGTCTCTAACGGAATCAGTCGAGAGATGATGGAGGGAATCTCCACAAAACCGATAAGGGATTCCATGGCCCCCATGAATTCAATCAGCAGGTATTCCGACAGATTGTTGAGAAACGGAGCCGGATGGGATGAGTCAACCGCCAGTGGCGTCAATATAGGGTAGATACGCTCTAAAAAAATGTGGTGCATCGTCTTTTTTTGTTTCGGAGACAAGCTTGAAAAGGGGACGAGGTTGACCCTCTCCTTTTTGATCTTAGGCAGGAATTCGTTGTGAAAGCACTCGTACTGAATTTTCATGAACGCGCTTGCCCGGCTCCTGACCTTTTCCAAAGCCAAGGCGATAGGCATTTGATCGGGAGACTCACAGATGCCGAAGCCTTCCTTCTGCATCTTCTTTAACCCCGCGACACGCACCATGAAAAACTCGTCAAGCAGGGTTGTGAAGATGTTGAGAAACTTCAACTTATCAAGAAGAGGGGTGTCCGGCAGTGTTGCTTCCTCCAGAACACGGCCACAATACTCAAGCTGGCTCAACTCCCGATTGAAGAACATTCCGGGCTCGTATGTCGGGATATTTTCTATGAGATCCTTCGGGTTCACTATAACTAGACTATCATTCTTGGCATTGGGAATAGAGGGCAAGGACGTCCTTGCAGACCGACACGATATCGAATTTTTCAATTTTTTCAAGTGCGTTGACGCAAAATGCTCGGGCAAGCTTCCTATTTTCGATAATCTGGCAGCAGTAGGCAGCAAATTCATCGACTTCCTTGGGAGAAGCCAGAAAGCCTGTGCGTCCATGTTCGACGAGGTCTCCGACCCCGCCCGAGTGTGACGCTACGACGGGAGTTTGGGCAGCAAATGCCTCCATAATCACGTTCCCTAAAGCTTCATCGACCGCGGTACTGACGAGAAGGTCAGCTAATTGAATGAGCGCAGAAGCATGAGGGGTAAATCCGCTGAGTCTGCAAACTTTGCCTAGCCCCCGCTCGGAAACCATACGCTCGAGCGTGCCCCGCAGCGGACCTTCTCCCACAAGGAGGAAGTGGAGAGGGCGCTTTTCGTTTTGTCCCGAAACGAGAAGTTTCTGAACTATCTCCAGAAAGAAGTCGGGACGTTTCTGCCGCGTAAGAGCGCCGACGCTGATTACCAGAAACGCGTCCTCAGGGATGCCGAATGACTGTCGTAGATGCGCAGGCGGAGGAGCAGAGGACTCGTGATGTAAATCAATGCCGCTTGGGATCAAGGTGAGTTTGTCGGGCGATTTAATAAAGCTTCGCATACTTTCCATCACGGCGTGGGAAATACAGATGTGCTTTCTGATCGCAGGATGGCTGAATTTTATGTGCGAAAACCAGCCGGGTTTTTTTATCATCCGGCAGGTGTTTATTATGGGGGTTTTTTTCTTTCCAGACATCGACATCGACATCGCCAGAAGTGCAAAGGTCAGTGCTTTGCTATCGTGTGTGTGGATGAGGTCAAAACCTTTTTTTTGTCCTGCGGTCGACGCGTCGATAGGTGGGAGATCATTCGAATGTCCAGGCTCATCACCTGGGGGAGCGACGGTTCCCTCGCCCCCCCAAACCCCCCTCTCCCTAGTGGCCCTCTCCCTAATGGCCCTCTCCCTAGGGAGGAGGAGGGGGTGTGCGAACTCGACAGTTTCCCAGGCCTCGTTCTTTGAACGTTCTGCCAGCGCTGATCCTTTCAGGCAAAAGAGGGTTTGTGTCAGCCCCCATTTGTGGAGGTTTTGAAGAAGGTACAGAACTTGTTTTTCCCCACCCCCCCAATTTTTCTGTGTCGAAATGTGTGCGACCCTCATGCGTGTGCCTCTCGATGTTTGTCTTCGTATCCCGTGAGAAGCTTCGCAAGGAACAGGGGTGGGGTCACCCGTCGGGTAACATGCACGCGGGGGAGAGTGTGAAGGTCATCCCCTACTTTTGCCCGCAAACGTTGCGTGGTCACTGCGGTGGAATACCCAGCGTCTCTGACTAATCGTATCGTTTCGGCGTCAAATTCTCCGTAAGGGTAGCAGAAATCGGAGATAGGGCATTGGAAGCTAGTTTCAAGGAAAGCTTTGGACTCCTCGATTTCCCGCGCGGCAAGGGTAGGCTCAATCCTGCACAGGTGGGCGTGTGAGTGGGTGTGGGAGCCGATGGACATACCGGCATCTAGCCAGCTTCGGACCTGGGGGGTACTCATGAGGGGGCTTTCCTGGACGTCTTGTCCCACGGCCCAAAGGTTGCTCCTACCGAGAAGTCCCGAGACGAGGTAGCAGCTGGCCGTAAAACCGAATTTCTGCAAAACCGGCAGCGCTTCCGTGTAATTGTCCAGATAGCCATCGTCAAAACTTATGCCGACAACTTTTCCTTCCTTTTCTCCGCGCAGATAGGGCACGAGGTCATGGATAGCCAAACCTTTGTAACCGAGAAGGGACAGGAGTCTCATCTGCCAGGCGAAAGAATGAGGGTGTACATAGAGAGACGACAACCTTTTAGAACGCGGAGCGGGGGCAATATTGTGGTACATGAGGATGGGGATTTTTTTCATAGAAGCTTTTTTGCTTGCGCCACGTCTCTAGCGATTTGCATTTTGAGTTCGTCGGGTCCTGAGAAGGCGACATTGTCGCGGAGCCTGTGCTTTAAATAATAGCATGCTTTCAAGTTGTAAAACGTTTGTTCAGGGGAATACCTTTGGAGGAGGTGGGCTTCAACTCGTATGTCGGCTTCTTTTTTCTGAAATGTAGGGCGATGCCCAATGCTAAAAACGGCGGGAAAAAGGCTGTCTTTGCCTGACATGAAAAGGGGAAAGGCGGGGGCCTTCGACATGTTTTCCAACCAGACATAACCGCAATAAACCCCTTCCTTGGGGACCAGTTGGTCTATTGAACTTAGGTTGGCAGTGGGGAACTGGAGCGTCCGGCCCATCTTATCACCGTGAGTGATGGTCCCGGCTATGAAATAAGTATGGCCTAGCATTTGCGCAGCCGTTTCTACATCGCCTGTACTAAGAAGCAATTCTCGTATGCGCGTGCTGCTGATCGGCTGATCCTGAAACAGGACGGGCGGAACAATGTTGACGATCAAGCCGTCCGCTTCACCCTGTTTGCTCAACCACCGCACGTTTCCGAGGCGGTGAAAACCGAAATAGAAATTCTCTCCCACGGTGATTGCTTTTGCCCGCAAGGTGTCGCGAAGGAACTTGGCGTAGAAATCTTCATGACTCGTGTGAAAAAGCTCATCGTTGAACCTTAGCACGAAAGGATGGGTGATCCCGAGTTCGAGGAACGCTCTCATCTTCTGCTCGGTCGTGAGCAGATCCACAGTGGAGGGCGACGGACGAAAGTACTCCTGTGGATGAGGATCGAAAGTCAGAGAGACGCTGGGAACACCGAGCGTTTTCCCAAGGCGACCAGTTATCTCGATAAGCTCGCGATGGCCAAGGTGGCAACCATCGAAATTACCTATCGTGATGACACAGCTGTCGAAGTCTATCTGGTTCTGGAAAAATGAAAACCTAGTCAATGTGCACCGATTTATATAGTGTTCAAGATAATCAATTTGGGGAAAAACTTTTACGAGTCTGTCATCCCGCTTTTACGAGTCTGTCATCCCGCTTTTACGAGTCTGTCATCCCGCTTTTACGAGTCTGTCATCCCGCTTTTACGAGTCTGTCATCCCGCTTTTACGAGTCTGTCATCCCGCGGCCTGACCGCGGGATCCAACTTGTTCGAGGAAGGCTGCCCCTTTGGATCCCGCGGTCAAGCCGCGGGATGACAGTGCAAAAAAGGTCCTCTCCACAAATTCTATTTCGCGAAGATTATAGAATTTAAAAAATAATTCAAAGCCTGCCTAGTGTAGTTGCGAATCCCACCACTCTGAAATGCAGCTCTTGTTCGACTTTCCGCATTTTGAATGACAGGGCGCCACTCCTCTTTTAGACGTGGGTCTTGGAATTTTCCATAAATTTTTTCCAATCTTGCCTGGTCGGGCAGAAACTCTATTCCGGATTGTACAAGAGAGCCTGGATTTTTTTGCAAGTTTTGCATGGCCGTAGTAAAGGCTATCTCAAAGATGTCTTCTTTAGCGCATGTCTGCGTATTTCTTGCAGCGTGGGCAATGATGTAACCAAGGGGTTCGGTGGGTTGGCTAACGTATTGTTCCCACATCTCCCATGGGTCACTAGCGGCGCGTCTGGCATGACCGAGGATTGTGGCATAAGCAACAACGGTGGCAATCTTGCGATTGTTTTCATTGACTCGGCTGTGAAACTCATCCGCGGCGAGCGCATTTTTACAAAGACCGGAGATACAAAAAAGGATTAAAAGGCAACAAAGAGCGGGGCGAGGGAACTGAGGCATAAGCAAGTCCTGTCGCAAATGTTTAACCATCTGAAACAATTAGCATTTTGTACGTGTGAGGGCAATGAAATCTATTCCCCCCCTTAAACTTGGTCTCGTGGGAAGACGCATCAGCCACTCCCGTTCGAGAGAACTCCATCAAGAACTTTTGGCGCAGCGGGGCCTGGTGGGGACTTATGAAGTTTTTGATATCGAGGCGGACGAAATGCCGACAGTCCTGGCAAGGTGCTGGGAAGACGGCTACGTCGGACTTAATGTCACAACTCCGTACAAGCAAGTGGTGGCAAATTCGGTAGGAGCAGAAGAACCTGTCAATACGCTCTGGCGTGGGGCTGATTTTTGGCAAGGCGTTTCTACAGACGGCGTAGGTTTCGTGCGGGGCTTAGCGAGGATAAGCTCGCTGCCCCCTACCTTTTGGCGGACGGTTATCATTCTGGGTGCAGGCGGAGTGCTTCCTTCCCTGCTGGGGTGTTTCGAGGAGGGTCAATCCGTGCAGATCCTGCGCAGAAGCGCGCGCAATGACGAGACGTTACGGAAGGTCTGTCCGAAGGCGCACATGGCTGATTTGAATCTGGAGAACTTCAAGAAATGTCTGATGAAGGATCCTGCTTCCCTCGTCATTCAGGCGAGCAGTGCGCCCCTGCATGGGGACGAGATGATGTATCTTACGCCTGCTCTTGAAATAGGGGCCGCATGCCTCATCGATCTTGTGTACGGTAGACCCTCCCAACTTTACAGCAGGGCGAGGGAACTTGGCATCCTGTGCCAGGACGGTTCGGCTATGCTGGAAGAGCAGGCGAAAGAATCGCAAAGGCTGTGGTTCGATGGAGCCGGTGAGCGGAATTGAACCGCTGACCTACGCTTTACGAAAGCGTCGCTCTACCGACTGAGCTACACCGGCTTTCAGCGAAGATTACAACATGATCGGACGTGAAGACATTCGAATTTTATTGGAGAGTGAGGGGCTTTCTTTGCTGGGGGTCGTCCGCCTGGCGAGTGAACCCCGCTTTGTTTTTTTTGAAAAGTGGCTTGCCGAGAAAAAGCACGGGGAGATGGCCTATCTGGAAGCTTATAAGGAACAACGACGACATCCTCAGAATCTTCTACCTGGAGCTAACACAGCGATCATATTCGGCCTTCCTTACTATCTGGGAGACACGCTGCGAAGTCCGGGTGGGCCCCGGATCGCCCAATATGCAAGGTTGCGGGATTATCATAAAGTTATGCGAAAAAAAGGCGAGTCCGTCCTCCGCGCTTTCGATGGGGCTTCCTCGGGAAAGGTTTTTGTCGACACGGCCCCTTTGTTGGAGAAAGCTCTCGCTGCCAGAAGCGCCGAGGGCTTCATAGGCCGCAACACCCTTTTCATCCATCCGAAGAAGGGAAGTTATTTCCTCCTTGGTGAGATTTTCCTGACAGCGGAGTTAGAACCTGACAATGTGGCAGACATCGACCCGCTGAGACGTTCGCCAGAAGGTGGTTGTGGGTCGTGTCGGCGGTGTGAAGTGCATTGCCCGACAGGTGCTCTCTCCGATTACAGCCTGGACGCGACCAAGTGCCTTGCCTATTACACGATTGAACACCGGGGGCCTATTCCTGGCGAGTATAAGAAGCATCTCGGCAAATATGTATTTGGATGTGACATCTGCCAGCTTGTTTGTCCGTATAATCGGCACTTGGAAATTCAAAAACACGAGTTGCGCTTCCCGGAAACACCCCCTCTTTCCGAAATGGCGACGATGAGTCAGGAGTATTATGAAAAGACATTTGGCGGCACACCGATGACCCGGGCAAAACGAGCAGGGCTTCAGCGCAATGCTCAGATCGCCCTGTCTGTTGAGGCGAAACGAATAGAACTTCCGCCTACCCCCGGTGGACCGGCAAATTACCGCAGCTTGGGGAAGCCGATCACTCAAGCTGATGTCGGCTTGCGGATCGACGTCTACCTTGCTCGGGACTTTCTCTTTCATTCGCGCAGCGCATGGCAGTCGTTGCTACGGGAAAAAAAAGTCCATGTAGGGGAGCGCTCCGTTAAATCTTCCTATTTACTCCGAGGGAATGACGAAGTGTCGTATTTCTGCCCGCAGGTTCAAGAGCCTGCGGTCAATAAGGACCTTCGGGTTTTGTGGGAAAAAGACGGGATAATAGCGGTGCTCAAACCGTCCAACCTTCCCATGCACGAGGGAGGAGCCTACCGCTTGAATACATTCTGTCAGGTTCTTAAAGACACGGTCGGGCCGGAATGGGCACCAACACACCGTCTGGACCGGGAAACCAGTGGGCTTGTGTTGTGTGCAGACACCCAAGCACTTCGCAACGAACTGTCAGAATCCTTTCGACAGCGGACCATGGAGAAAATGTACTACGCGATCGCGTGCGGCCTCCCTGAGCGTGAAGTCTTTGAAGTTGACCAGCCCCTGGGTGAAACGAAAAGGACAAGTTTTAGACTCAAGCACTGGGTGATTCCCGACGGCGCACCTGCTCAAACTTTGTTTCGGGTCAAGGAACGTTCAGGGAAATTCACGCTTCTCGAAGTCTTCCCCAAAACAGGACGGACACACCAGATCAGGGTGCATGCGTCCTGGTCGGGTTTACCGCTGGTCGGTGACAAAAAGTATTACCCCGACGAGTCCATTTATCTTGAATATCTCGATCATGGCTTCACAGACAGAGTGAAGGGTGCATGCATCGCAGATAGACTGTGCCTGCACGCGGCGTCAGTGCGCTTCATTCATCCACTCGATGGAAAAAGTTACGAAGTAAGTACGGAAGTGCCTGCTGATATGAAAAAAATCTGGGATCAATGTCAAAGCCAGTGACTTCCTCATCGCCTATGACTTTCTCATCCTCGAAAGGCCATGACCAGATCACGTTGTAGAGCGGGTAATGGGCTAGCCCCGCGCGTTCGAAGACAGCCTGCCTGTAAAGTGCCATAGAGTGGGCCTTGGGGAAATTCACGTGCGAGGCTCCATAACTAGGGAGAATGACTTTGCTCCCCACGTAGCTTCGTTTTCCGTATTGTTCCTCTCTGTCCGGCAAGCCCCCCTCCTCCCACGAAAGTCTTGTTCCCACAAAGTCTGCAACGAAACTCGGTGCCAAGTCGGTTTCCCGAATATAGGCGACCGCATATTCCATCCCCTCCACAGCCCACCCGGCAAAGTCTTCATAACCTACGTAGGGCGATCCAAAGGAGACAAGGCGCACAGGGTTTGCAATATCAGGGTGGTGCGAAAGATAGGCAGCGGCAATAGTGGCGAGAGACCCCCCCAGACTATGCCCCGTGACAAGGATAGGCCCGGTGATGCCCGTATCGTCGATGATTTCCAATAGTTCCTGCTCCAGCTCTCCGACGAGACTTTCGAAAAGGTTGACGTAACCCGCGTGGAGTTTTCCTCCAAATCCTACGGAACGTAACGATTCGCTCCCCGTAATGCCAGCGTTGAAGTTGTTGACGTTCTCCATAAACTCTTTAGTCCCGCGGAAGGCAACGATAATGGAGTTTTGCTTTTTATTGAAAGTGATGATGCCGTTAGGGTGGTGCTTTTTTACCCGTCCTCTCAGCCAGCGACTGGTCCCACTCGTTCCCCAAAGGATGCGCGGTTTGGAGTAACCCTCGTAGATACCGGTGGGTACGGGCGGGTGAATTTCCTTCAACAGCAGGGTGCGGTGGCTGACCTCTTGGGAGAAGTCCGGCTCATGCCCATCCATCACCTGCTCGCAGGCGTGAAAGACAAGGACCGACCAATTTGTGGCGGTGATATCGGCAAACGCCAGTGTCGGGAATAATAAAGATAAGAGCATTCGTTTCATAACCCCCCCCCCCTTAAAGCAAGGAGGTGGTTTGGAGGAAACTGCGCAGCTGGTTCCTCCAATGACTTCCTTGCAAGATGCGGTGTAGGCATCGGTCAACCGATCCTATTACTTAGGGAATTCTCTTAGTTAATCTTAATTATCAATGACTTATATATGAACATCAACGTAGGAGGGTTTTATGAAAATGAAAATCTTAGCAGCATTAAGTATCTTTGCGCTCTCATCATCTTTGTTTGCCGACAACTGGGTCGTTGCAGAAGCCATCTTAAAAAAGCACCGGCTCGATCCTTATATGACCTCGCAGTTTGCTCAGGAGCATCCTGGCATCATTCCCGTCACCCGTTGCGCCTTGACAAGTGCGTACGGGGGCCTTCAGTCCCCAGATGGCCGTTTTATCTACAGCGATGCCGACAGAGAACAGAAAGTCGTGATACTCTGCTATGCCAAAAAAAGCAGGGTGGGAGTTCTTATTCCCGCTAATGCTGTAAGAGACAGAGCCGTTGGGCTTGCGTTGGCCGCATTTACGGATGAGAACGTGCCCAAGCTTTCTGGATTGGATAGGGTCCGGGTGAATCAAATCTTTGGCACGTACAAAGGTATCCAAGGTGGTATTGGGTTTCTCGCTAACGCGGGGGGTTCTGCTCTTTTCAAAGATGGGATCGTCATGACAATCACAGAAAGCCCCATAGCTGTCTTTTCCCTCAACGTGAGTTACAGAAAAATCAAAGTCGAGCCTAGACAGGCTCCTCTGGAGGCCGAGTGGTATTCAAATCCTTGGTCCTTGCACTATCAAAACGAAGCGAAGGCCAGTGTCGACTGGGCACTTTACAACAGCTTTCAGTTTGTTCAGGACGATGACAAAGTGGCTGCAAAGACCAGGACTTTGGCTTCGCAAAAGTAAGAAGTCTTCAGTCTCTATAGTGTTCAAGATAATCAATTTGGGGACAAACTTTTACGAGTCTGTCATCCCGCTTTTACGAGTCTGTCATCCCGCTTTTACGAGTCTGTCATCCCGCTTTTACGAGTCTGTCATCCCGCTTTTACGAGTCTGTCATCCCGCTTTTACGAGTCT
>JACPKR010000007.1 GCA_016186945.1 Deltaproteobacteria bacterium
TTTGCGTGTGCCGCACTAGCTTAACCCCTGTAAACCTGTTTAACGACACACCGTAGAGCAAGGGACTGGGCCGGCATCCCTTGGTACCTATTTCTGGGGTAACGTAGAACAAATCGAAACACGCCTTTCTGTTCTGAATCTTGTCAACTCAGGAGCTTGCTAGAAACAAGCCCCTTCCTCAAAATTCCCTGCCGTTAGGGAGGGAATTTAGGGAGGGGTGGTTGACGTGCCATCCCCGAAAACCTATTTAAAAATTACCTTATAAATTAGACCCTTGGCAATGGAAAGGTGGCGAGCAAAAGAGGGAGAGGGGGGTTTGGGGGGGGCGAGGGAAGCGTCGCCTCCCCCAAGGGATTTCTTGGAGGAACCAGCTGCGCAGTTTCCTCCAAACCACCTCCTTGCCCCAAGTGGCTTACGCATTAAGGGGTTTGCTCTGTCCCAGTCCCGGTTCCCGATCCCGATGACTCTTTGACAATGACTTTGAGGCTTTGCTTCGAGGCTTTGAGGTTGCTCTCGAGTGATTTCCGCATCTCGTCACCTCCATCAACTCCCCTAAGATCGACAGTTTTCAAATCCCAGTGGTTGTACAGAGGGCGAATGTCCTTGATGGCCGTGTTCGACAGATAGACTTCTTCGAGGTTGGGGAGATTCGTACCCATGACAGCGTTTACACCGTAGGATCCCCAATCAGCGACAGAGGAGATGGAACTTGTCGCCATGGACTTCAATCCCTGCGCAAACCACGCATCAGCCCATACCTTCCAATCGTCCGTGTCTTTGAAACTAGAGAACCAATTCACCCAGGACTCTCGATCAAACCATCCCCTGTAAGGTTTTTCTGCCTTGTCTAGCTGATACTGCCTTCTCAAAGTCGGGGACGTGATCACATCGTTCCAACCCGGGAAATAGTAGAACTGATTGGCTATGGATCCACTTAGGAAGTAAAGATCCTCGAAATTTTTATTGTCAGCAAGGTTAAGCTTCTTCACATTTGCCAACAAAACCAAGCTGCTCGCATTCTTGATATCATTTCCACTGAGGTCGATCTCCTCAAGCTTGTTCCAATGGGCGATCGGATGTACGGCTGTAATGTTTTTCCCTGCAAGAGCCAAGCTTGTTTGTGCACCCATCGCAAAGTCGATCTGTCGACAGGTCATGCCTGGATTTTCGGCTTTTATGGCGTCTACGAGAGGCTTCGTATCCTCGAACATCTTGTAAGACTCAAGCTGGCAGTTCGCCACGAAGCTGTTGATCTCCTCCATCATACCTCGAAGATGGAGGATGACGGGTCGCATCGTATGCGACAGTCCGCTTGTTACATCCTTCACATCCAAACCTGGGTAAAAGTAGTTTTTAAGATAGGAAAACCAGGACGTGGTATTCAGAAGACCTTCACTATAGTGAGGAAGTGTCACGCTCTCCCCCGCATAGCTTCCAAAGAAGCCCAACCGGGAAGCTCCCTTTTGAATGGCTTGAACCTTCGCGAGGAAGGGCGTTGCGATCACAAGAGGGATAGATCCCATCATAGGCATGACATTGCCTACAATACTTGCGAGTGCTACGTAGTTATTGTAGGAAGCAGCAATCTTGACCACTGTACCAAACCCAACAAGGTTCGGATTACCGAGGAAGAGCCTATGTAAGGTGTTATATGCATGAATAGCATCAGGTAGTATTTTAATTTCAGCTTTTGCGATAGAGGCAAGTGATGACATGGAGAAAAGCGACACCGGTAGTGTCTCAGACAAGAACTGTCCACCGTGACTGACAAGATCCCCTTGGAGCCCGATGATAGTTACCAGGCGATCTTGTTTGGCGAAATTATCACGGTAGGCACGGCTTAGGGTGCGCATCTGACCGTTGTTGAGACCAAGGGAGTTGAATGCGATGCCCCTGGATCCCGTCGCGATGGCCGCATACTGCACCAACCCCCCACCCAGTGACGATCCTGTAATGGTGAGCAGTTTGTTTGGATAGCTGCGCTGGACGAGCTTAGCAATTTCAACAGCTTTTTCGAAGTGTGACGTTTCATATCCTAGGAAATGCCACAAGCTGGTTTTTACATTTTTTTCAAAGCCGTCGAATTTGCTTGAATCCCAATTTTGTATCGCATCCCAAAAGTGTTTGAAATCGAACTTACTCCAGTCTAGGCCACGGAAGACTAGTACTACTTCGTTTGACTTGTCGTTCTTGTAAAGAACAAGACCCATATGATACTCATCAATCGCAAGATTGCCAGGTTGTGTTTTTTGTTTTTGGGGTTCTTTATAGAACTCTCGAAGAGATTCTGGATATTCGTCCTTTCCAAGAGCCTTGTAATCTCCCATATCCCAGCTCACATCGCGGTAAACTGACTCACTGAGGAGTGCATAGGGGTAAGCCTCGAGGGCCAAGCTAAAACTCCCCGGTCTTGAGTGATCTTCAAACACCTGCGCTCTTTTGTTCCGAACGATTAATCGGTTCTCATTCCCACTGTCATCATCAAAGCCTATGACGTTGACTTTACCTTTCAGGTATCCCCGCGCCCAGTTACTCAGTGAACTCATTTTGTCAGCAGCCTTGCCATAATAGGAACCATCATCGTAAATCTTGTAAGTCTCGCCACGGAGCATCGCAACATCCTCGGGAGAAATGTTCTCAACCCCGTTGATGGATAGCTCTGTCAGATTGGCAAGGGACGCAAGTGGCTTGAGTCTTTGAATCTCGTTGCGATCAAGATTCAATTGAGACAACTTCGGAAAATAGTAGTAGAAGAGCTTGCTTGAGCCAGGCACAAACGCTGGAAGCATACTTGAATAGTGCATCCATTGGCGAGAAAGCCAGTTTCCTATGACTGGAGAGTATTCAGCAACTTCAGAGATATACCCACTATCGAGAAAATCGAGGCTCCTCACTTCATTGTCTGCGAGGTTAAGGTTCTCCAAGTTTATCATGTATCGTAGATCTTCTATGTCTGAAATGACGTTTTTGCTAAGATCGAGACTCTTTAACTTTCCAAATGACATGAGAGGGGACACGTTTGAGATATTTTTCCCAGACAGACTCAACTCGGTACGGTCCACAAGGGTTCCCAACGCTTTTTCACATTTGTTTTCGTTGGCAAGATCCAGCAATGCTTTAACCGTCTTTTCTATTTCCGGAGTCAGAGGCAAATAGCAGGACGTTAAGAAGCTGTTCATACGACCAGCTGCCGTGTAGATGCTCTCCACAAGGTAATGGGTGCCCCTTGACGTAAAGTATTTAAACCAATCATAGGCTGACAACCAGCTTTCCTGAGGGTTTGGAATTTGGATGATTTCGCCCGCATATTGATTCCCTATAGTGCCCACCACAACATCTTTTATGAGATTGCCTTTCATATTGGCAATCGTGACAAATTGCTCACGTTGACCAAAGTCATAAAACTTTTCCAGTTCCTCGTAGAGGTCACTGCGAACACCATAACTCTCGAACGCAAAGCTTCTAACTTTTTTATGGATACCAACGTACTGAGCAAGAGCACCTGTTAAGTAGGACCCAACGATCACCAATTTTTTGCCAGAGTGCTTCTTCTGAATCTGCTCAGCCATGGCAAGCCCATTTTTGAATCGTTCTGGATACCACGCTCTACTCAAATTCGGTAGGTTGTTGTAGAGCATTCCTATCCCCCTGACTGAGAGAGAGGCAAGAGCTGCTCCCGCTAAGGCTCCTGTCGCAATGCCAACAGCGCCTGCACCCGTCATAGCGCCCCCGTAAACCGCAGCATTCACGCCTCCTGCTGCAAGGGTTCCCATCCACCCGCCTCCAATCAAACCACCTCCTATTGACGATGCCCAAGGCGTTTCACTGTACCAGTCAAAAGCTTTCTTTGAATGCTCAAAAATCGTGGTCAATACTTTTGTCCCCAACTCTGTTTGAGCAAATTGATCTAATGCCACGGTCAGGACACCTGCCATGTTTTTAGACACTCCATACCTCGCCATAATAATGAAAATGGCACCATCCGCCACAAATCGCAGTGAAGAACTTAAAATAACATCCAGAGCCGAATTTATATTAGGAGTAAGATTTTGCTTCCCTATCTCGCCTAAGTCATCTGCCGGAATATGTTTTTTCAGATCTTCGAACGAAATTTCTCTAATTTTCGTCCAAGCTTTTTCGCCCTCCTCCAAAACTGGCTCAGGGAGAGGAGAAACGTTTGTGTCAAGATCACGTTTAAACTGCTCCCAGGTCTTCATGAAGGGTGCGCCAAAGGCGTAAGCGTAATTGATGGGGCCTTCGATGGCCGCACCAGCAAGCTCAGGAACGTAGGATTCTTGAATGTATTGTTGCCAACTCTTTGACTCCCAGAGATCTCTTGTAGCAAAGGCTAGAACGATCTCTTTATCGTTCTCAAAGAGGGTATAGTCTGCGGATTCGTTGTCATCTTTTCTTTCCACGATTTTGTACCCGCCTAGTTCATCCTCAAGATTATGATTGGCTGCATTGGCTAGTTGCGCATAGGGGAACATTTCGATGAGTTTGTAAAACGATTGTTTCTGCGTGAGAGTAATCGGATCATCTTCTAGGGTTGGTGGGATGTATCCCAGAACCACAGGCTCCTTTGCAAGGTTGTTTATCGTAGGTTGAGCGGAAAACGATCCTCTTCCAAGGTCGGCACCTGAGCCCTGTTCGTCAGCAGGTGCCGCGCCAGGAATCGACTCTCCTTCACCAAGGGCTTCCAACCTCTCATCTAACGGAATTTCATCGGAAACCTGTCCCTCAGATGGCCCGGGACCAGGCTTCTCCGCTTCGCCTCGACTTTCATCTTTTTCCCCACCAGTTTCTGCAGGCTCTCCCCTCGGTTCTTCCGTAGGAGGAGTTGCTGTTGGCTTACTCTCCTTACCTTTGGGCGGGCAACCCCAAGTTTGCAACAAAAGAGCAGCGAATAGAAGTCCTTGCAGAAAAGATGATGGGCCACGCATATCTTTGTCCTCCAATTGTCAAAAGACGTATGTTCATGTTCGGATAGATTTTACGAAACTTGAGAATTTTATTTTAATTATGGGCAAGGAGGTGGTTTGGAGGAAACTGCGCAGCTGGCTCCTCTGGGCAAGGAGGTGGTTTGGAGGAAACTGCGCAGCTGGTTCCTCCAAGACATTCCTTAGGCTTATGCATTAGCTTCGCCCGCTAAAGGTAAGGCGGGCAGTACCGATAACAAAGGTAAAGCAAGATTTTCAGGAGTAACTATGAAATTCAGTAGGATTTCGATTTTGTGCGTCGCACTTCTATCATGGCACTGCTCTAAGGATGATTCGTCTTCCTCCAGCGAATTGGCTAAGGGAAATGTGCCGACAACAGAAGGAACGAGTGGGGAAATTAAATCGTCTTTCTCTGCTAATGCTACAGAAACTCAGGAGGTGGAGATTACAAAAGCGGGGTCCGCGCTTAAAGGTACTTCGCTCAGCATTGCCCCTGGCTCCTTGTCAATCAGCTCCGAGATCACAATTGAGGAGGGTGGAGACATTGCAGACAGCACAGCTCTCAGCGATCTTCAGCTCGGCAGTGGCGCGGAGACTGTGGCTAAAGTGGGTCCTTCAGTGGTGCTCAGCAGTTCTGCAAAGATTGACGCGACTCTGCCTTTTACCCTTGCCATTCCTGTCACGTCGACGGGTCTAGCGTTAGCAGACACGTTCGCAGCCACGTGCTCCTTGGGTAAATACCTAGTCGTCTTTTTTCGCGTAACGAAGGTTGCGGAAGGAGACGGTCTTTTTATCGGCGTGATCCCCAAGACAGAGCTTACGGAAATCGACGGGAAAGTAAGCTTCAAAACGCAGTTCTTCGGAGCTTACCAGGCGGCCTGCATTTCGGTGGAAGTTACGGAGAAAAAGGATGTGACAACTGCTGTCCCCATTGTCAAGAAAGGGAAGACGACGGAACTTACGGGAACCTGGGAGGGAAGTTGTCGCGGTCACGCGACTACGGGCGAGGATGAAACACTTTCCGAAAAGGCTAGACTCGTAGCTTCTGAGAAGGATTTTTCTTATCGGATTGTCCATTACCTGGGTGCTGATTGTCTTTCCCCCGACGTTACCGCCGTCGTGCTCGGAACCTATACCATAGGATCTGATTCGTCCGTGGTTCCGGGAGCGAAGGACCTTGACGTTGTTTTCGATAAGACCGTGTTGACGTTTCATAGTTTTGTCCCTCCCAATTACTGCGGACTCACAAATTGGGAACTAAACGTCCCCCAACAAATTCCTGACGAAGGATGTGACGTTGACGATGGACCTCCCATTAAGGGAGAAAAAGACTATACGATTTTCAAGGTGGACGGAACCAAACTTTACCTAGGGGAGGACGAGAGTGTCTCCGCTGACGGCAGCATAACCACTTACGGCAAAACAGCAGAAACCCGCTCGCCAAAGCTTGGCGAAGATTACATGGAGAAACTATAGTATTTGGGAAAGAGAATTTGTGGAGAGGACCTTTTTTGAAAAAAAGTTCCCCTCCACGCCTCCCCCCAAAAAACTTTAGATATTGAAGTTTTTGAAAAGGGGCTTGGGGAAAGAACTTTTTTCAAAAAGTTTTTCCCCAAATTGATTATCTTGTAAATAAGTTTATTAGTTCATCCGATTAGATTACAGCCAGGGAGGGAAGGACTTGCGTAATGTGGTCCATCTGTCCAAGAAAGCGGAAAAGGGAATAAGACAAGCTCCTCCGCATGTGCAGCAAAAGACTGCGTTTTGGAGAATGCTCGTGGAAACTCAGGGACTCAGGAAAGCCAAGTTGGTGAAGGGTTTTCATGACGAACCTCTTAAAGGAACTCGGAAGGGTCAGCACTCAATCAGGCTCAACCTCCAGTGGCGAGCGATCTACGAAACGCGTATTGGGACTGAAGGTAAGGAAACGATCGAACTTGTAGATGTTGTCGATGTCACACCTCACAAGTATTAGGAGGATCGAATGGTAACCAAAAAACAAAAAGACTTTCTCAATGTGGTTTGGGACCAGTCTACCCTAGGTTCAATGATCTCCTCCCTCCGTCAATGTGATGGGATCAGCCAAACCCAGTTGGCAGAGAAAATTGGTACGTCCAAGCAGTTTTTGAACAGTGTCGAAAGGAATCGCAAGCGCGTCGGGATTAAATTCGTCCAAAAAGTAGCTGAGGCTTTGGATTATCCAGTCGAGCCATTCCTAGAACTGCTGGTGAAGGATCAGATTGCAAGAGAGGGGATCAAGGTTGATGTGTCAATCACTGCGGCCGCGGGACCGTAATTGAACGATACAATTTATGCAACAGCGACTGACTTGCGTGCTCGGACAATATTGTAAACAAGAATATGTTCGTGAAAACCTTTGAGCTGCATCGAGCCAATTTCACTCAGTTCAAATTCCTTATCTATAGAAAACATGATCCTACTGGAGACTAGAATTTGCCCGTCCAATGCTTCCGCACAAAGACGTGACGCCAAATTCACTGCTTTGCCGATGATGGAGTAGTCCCAGCACCCTTCTACTCCAATTCCTCCGACCGTTGCGTGGCCGCTGGCGATGCCGGCTCCGAATCCCAAGTCGAAGTCCTTTTTTTGCCAAATATCTCTCAATTTCATGAGACGCTCCCTCACTTCCAGCGTCATTAGAATGGATGTTCGCTCGGGGTTCTCCATCTTGATAGGGTCGTTGAAGTACACCATGATACCGTCGCCCGCAACGTGGCCAATCGTGCCTCCGAAGGTTTGCACGACGGCTCCGACCTCCTTGTAATACTCCTGCAGGATTGAAATCACCTCCTCGGGTTCCGTAATTTCCGTGAAGCTTGTAAAACCACGCAGATCTATAAAAACGACCGTGACATAAGCGCGGTGCCATTTGAAAGGATCCTCATGCGGTTTCGTAAATAGCATTTCAGCCATTGTAGGCGAGAAAAAGCGTTTCAGGCGCTCCAAATACTCGTTTTTTGCTTTCAATTCTAACTCAAAGAGTTTGGTGGAAGTCCGTTGCTCTTTTTCCCTTACCTCTCGAATGATGGCTGAGGCAAGTCGTTTAATGTTGTCTTTAAGAACATAGTCGCTGGCCCCCATTTTCATAACCTGCACTGCTTTCTCCTCACCAATCGAGCCTGAAACAAGGACAAAGGGGATATCCAAACCGGATTCCTGCTTGATTTGCAAAGCGTCAATTCCGGAAAACAGGGGCAATTTGAAGTCCGATAAAATAATATCCCAGGACTTACTTGCAAGCGCTCGCTCGAAAGAGTTTTTGTCAAAAACGCGCAGAACTTCTTCCGTCTCAATTCCCTCCTTGTGGAGGTTCCTGAGGATCAAATCAAAATCATCCAGAGAATCTTCGATGAAAAGCACTCGCAACGGTCGTCTTAAGTTTTTCATATCCTCTGCCATGGGCGCCTCTCCATTGTCTCGCAATGGGCAAATTCTTTCTGAAGACTTACAGGATGTCTACGCCACTCCGTCTTTCTTACTGAACAAGGTCGGCTCAAACTAACAAATCTTTAGGTTTTTATGGAGTATTTTTGAAATAATTAAAGTCGCTTGCGGATGCAAATTCCGCTAGTTTATCCCAGGGTGAAGAAAATCGTGGCGCCGTTGCCTGGGGCAGCTTCCGCCCATATCCGTCCATTGTGCCTCAAGATGATTCTTCGGACGGTTGCAAGACCGATACCAGTCCCTCCAAATTGTTCCTCCGTGTGCAAGCGCTGGAAAGTGCCAAAAATCTTTTCAGCGTAAGCCATGTCGAATCCAACTCCATTGTCTTTTACAAAGAATGGGGTCACTCCCTCCTTTTCACAAACACCAAACTCAATCACGGCCCGTTCATTTTTTGATGTGAATTTCCAAGCGTTTCCGATCAGATTTTGCAAAACGTTGTGCAATAGGCGAGGATCTCCTTTCCCACGTATTTCGGCAGCAACTCTGCATTCCACGTTTCGCTCTGGGTCAGTCGCCCTTAGGTCACCGATGACGCTTTCTGCAATGGCACTGAGGTTGATGTCTTCCAGGAGCAGTTCCTTGCGAGACACCTGCGCCAAATCCAGCAAGCCGTCAATAAGCTTACGAAGAGCATGCGCCGAATTGTTTATACGGTTCAGGTTGGATCTTCCTGTGGGGTCGAATTTAGTTCCGTAGTCTTCCAAGAGGGCGTCGCTAAAGCCGATAATGCTTCTAAGGGGAGCGCGTAAGTCGTGGGAGACCGAGTAGCTGAATGCTTCTAGTTCCTGGTTAGCTAACTCTAGTTTTTTGTTTGACTGTTCAAGCTCCTGTAAAAGCTTTGCTCTCATCTCGGAAAGTTCTTTCTCCGCTCTTGCTTCAACAGCTTCCGCTTCCGTTCTTAGAAGCTCCTCCCGAATCCGACGGTTGTCATCTTCAAACTGCTTGCGCCGTATCTGGGCACGTAGACGGGCTTTGAAAACTTCAAGCTCGCTGGATTTGGGAACATAATCATCGGCTCCGGCAAGGAAACCGTCCAGGACAGACTCCCTGTCTTCTTGTGAGGTCAGCATCAGCAGGGGGATATCCCGCAAGCTTGGAGCCGCCTTGATACGCCTGCAAGTTTCCTGCCCCGATAAGCCCGGCATGATACGATCCAGGACGATGCAGTCCACCTTTTCGACTTCCAGGAGTGAGAGCGCTTCCTCTCCGGACATTGCCTTTATGACGTCGTATCCTTCTTCTCGCAGTGCGTCCGCCAATTCGTTTATGTAAGTCATACTATCATCAACAGCTAGAACCTTTTTCGGGCTAAGAAGGCTTGCAGGCAAATTCCTTGCTGATGAAGATTGAGAGAAACGCAGCATGGCTGCCAGTTTCGCAAACAGAACATCAAAGTCCTCATTTTTATTCGCGAACGTATCTGCTCCGGATTCCAGCGCCAGGAATTCATCCTGCTTTTCATGGGATGCGGTTAAAAGAAGACAAGGCGTACTCCTAAGAGTTGAATCGACCCGGATCCTTCGAATCACGGTTGCCCCGTCAATACCAGGCAGTTTACCATCGACGATAATCGCATCAGGACGCAAATGCACGGCCTTGCTCAAACCTTCTTCTCCGGTTTCGGCTATGTATGCCAGGAACCCTTTCGCCTCCAAGGCTTCCCTTAGGGCTGAGACGAAGGTGGGGCTGTCGTCAACGATCAGTATGCTTTGCTTTTTATTTGATGACTTCCACTCGTCGTTAGCTTGAGCTTCCTCTTTTGTTAGTAATTCGTGCGCACGTGCAATGATGTAATTGCGATCATAAGGTTTCCCGACGTATTCATTTGCCCCTATAGACAGACCTCTTATGCGATCGGCAACCTCTGACTCCGCTGATAGGAACATGATGGGAAGGAACTCGTTTTCAACCTTTGATCGAATTCCCTTTAACAACTCGATCCCGTCGGTGTCGGGCAATTGAATATCAAGTATGGCAAGATGTATATCACCGACCTGAAGGGCCACCATTGCTTCCGCTCCTGTGGAGCTTAAGACTGTTTCAAAACCTGCCGCTTCGAATGCTTCCTTGAGGTCCATTCTCACCGTAAGGCTGTCGTCGATGATGAGAACTTTCCAGGTCACAGCCGTTTTACCTTTCTGGTGAATGTGGATTCAATGGATAGAAGAGTGGGAGCCATCTCGTTGAGCGACAGAACATGTTGAGCTGCCCCCAAACGTATAGCCTCTTTGGGCATGCCGAAAATCACAGAACTTTGTTCATCCTGAGCCACGGTGAGGCCACCCTTTCGTCGTATGTCGAGAAGTCCCCTTGCCCCATCTGCTCCCATCCCCGTCAGCAGGAACGCTGCCACTCTTTGCTTAAGCTCGCTTGCCATCGTCTCAAAGAGGACGTCGACAGAAGGTCGACAGGAGTTTCTTTCTGGACCCGTGGTTAGGCGAATCTTTCCACCGTCCAAGATCATATGTGTGTCAGGTGGGGCGAGAAAAACGCCTGGCTTTCCTGGTAAGGGAAGAGTCTGCCCATCTTGAGGAAACTGGACAGGGATAGGAGACTGCGAGTTCAACCATTCAGCGAACGATGCACCAAAAGGCGCTCCTATATGAATGACCATGAAAATAGGAAGACTGAAATCAGAAGGCAATCCCTGTAGGATCCGCAAAACCGCTCCCGGACCCCCCGTGGAAGCACCGATGGCTATATAGTCAATTCTTGCCGTATGGCGCTCCTGATACGCTTGTGGAACTTTTTGCACGGACTCCCCGTAGCCGGGAAATTTTGCGCGGAGATGAGTGATTACCTTGATTTTCGAAATAAGTTTGATTGCCTTCCTCAGTTTAAGTGCCCACTTGTCCTTGTCTTCATCTACGAGGGGCTTTTCAACAAGCTCCAGAGCACCCGCAGCAAGAGCCTGATAAGTACTGAACAGTTCAGCCCGGTTAAACGACGACGAAACAATGAGAATAGGGCAGGGACTGAAGGCCATGATTTGTTCAGTGGCTTGTAAACCACTCATGACAGGTAATATCATGTCCATGGTAACAACATCAGGCTTCAGACTGAGACACTTTTTAACAGCACTCTCACCATCATGAGCATTTCCGACCACTTCGATGTCCGGGTCTTCCTGCAAAACTTCCATTATGAGGTCTGTCATCGTTGCCGAATCTTCCACGACCAAAACTCTGATTGGCTTATGATGTTTCACTTGACAAGCCTTCTAATCACTTTAAGGAAGACGTTTTCGTCGAATTCGCTTTTCGGAATGTACGCCTGCGCTCCGACTTCTTTGCCTCGCTTTTTGTCTTCCTCCGCTGTTCGGGAAGTTACTAACACAGCAGGTACAGTTTTTAATACTGGGTCCTCCCTGATTTGTGCGACAAATTCAAAACCACTAATGCCAGGCATTTCAACATCGACAATAAAGATCTCATACCTGTCACGTCTGGCTTGTTCCAAAGCCTCTTCCCCCGAGTTGACAAGCGTAACGTCATACCCTGCGGAATCCAGTATGGCCTTCTCAAGCATCCTGGTTGTGAGGGAATCATCAATGACCATCACCCGAGGTTTTTCCAACTCTTTTACTGTAAACCTATACTTGTTGCGAAAGACCACCTCATCCAGGTCCTGAGGATCCAAAATAAGCTGCGGATTTCCATCCCCGTCAAGGCACGCACCAGCTATAAGGGGAACATGCCCAATGATGGCAGGAAGCGGTCTCATCGTAATTTCCTCGACCCGCTCAATTTGCTCTACCCCGAGCGCAATCTGTCCCTTGGAGGCCTGCACGACCAATGCGATGAACGACGTGGCCCCATCGAAAAATCGACTTTTCATCGAAAGAACGCTCGTTAAAGGCTGAAAGGGGACAACTCGATCATGAATCACAAGCGAGTCTCCTCCGCTGGATCGTGCGACTTCCTCAGAGGAGACTTTCAAAGTCTGTAGAACAGAATCCAGGGGGAGGGACACATGCAAATCGTTGGCCCTGACCGTGATCACCTTTAACGATTCGACAGTGATGGGGACGCAAATGTCGATTGCCATGCCCACGTGAGGTTCGCTGCTTATCTCGATGCTCCCCTTCATCCTTGAGACAGCATCCTGTAATACACCTAGTCCAACACCTCGTCCTGTGACTTCGCTAAGCGCACCGGCCGTGCTGACCCCTCCTCCCAGGATTAACTGTATTGCCTTCTGATAATCGAACGTCTTGGCTTCCTTTCCCGTAATCAGGCCCTGATTCATTGCCGTTTGACGTATGGCTTCAACGTCAATGCCACGCCCATCATCCGAAACAATGAAAGCAACTTTGTTTCCTCTCCTCTCCACCTGCAATTTGATTTTTCCAGTTCGCTGTTTTCCATATCTTGTCCTCTCATCTTCAGATTCGATCCCGTGCGCGACTGCATTGCGAACGACGTGTATCAATGAGTCTTTCAGAATCCTGAGGATGTGGGCGTCCAATCTCGTCCCCCCCCCTGATGATTCAAAATCGATCGACTTGTGCAAAGATTCTGCTGCGTCTCTTACAGACCTCTGAAGCGTAGAGAAAATAGTGCTTGCAGGAAGTAGCCTCAAATTTCCTGCTTTTTCTCTGACAAGCTTCAACTCTTTTTCCGCATGATCAAGGCGTGTGAACAAGTTCCTAAGTTTGCTTCTAATAGGTTGGTGCTGTTTTTCCATATCAAAGGCACCCTCGACCTTTTTCGTTTGGGCGGTCATAATTTCAGATCGTTCCCAATCAAGATCAGAAGATTTCAATAGCTCCTCAAGCTCCTGGCCCAAAAAACGCATGGAGCGAATCTGTACAGTCGCCTGGGTAAGTCCTTCCAGCAGGCCATCCATTTCAGAAATATCTACACGCACAGAATCGAATAGTTCCTCTCCCGTTACGCGAGCAGGCTTAGTAGTTTGCTGCAGTTCACTTTTAGCCTGCTCAGGATTGACTTGTTCCTCCTGCAATGCCCTCAGATGAACAGCTGTCTTATCTATGATCGAAAGTAGCTCACTTACTTTTTCCTTGCTTACAACAGCCTCACCACTTTTATACGTCAAAAGAAGCCCTTCGAGAGTATGCGCGTTTTGGGAAATCTCCAGCTGTTTAACCACCCGTGCCGCCCCCTTTAAGGTGTGGGCGTAACGGAGAAGGTTGGTGATTTGCTCCACCTTGAGTCCATTTTTCTCAAAATCGAGAATCCCTTGACTTAAGTTGTCAAGCAATTCTCTGGCCTCCAGTCGGAAGTATTTGTAAGGATCTTTTGACATAGCTCACCTAACCTTGCGATTGTACAAGTTGGGCTAGCGACTGCGACAGAACTGTAAGTTCGGAAACGGTCTGCAAAGTTTGTGTCGAACTCGCCTCAGACTCCTTCGCCGTTTGAGATATATTCCCAATGGCTACACTGACTTGCTCGACGGAGCTTGATTGCTGCTTCGTACTTAATTCGATCTCACGCGCTGCCTCGGTGGTGGTTCCCACCAAGTCCACGATTTGCTTGAAGGCGCCGGTTACCTCAGCAAACTGTTTGCTTCCGGCCTCCACAGCCTTGGAACCACCTTCTGTAGCCATAACCGTCGTATGAACAGCGCCTCTGATTTCCTCTATCAAGGTTCGAATGTCTTTCGTCGATCCCCCCACGCGATCTGCTAACTTGCGAATTTCATCTGCGACAACAATAAAGCGTTTGCCCGACTCTCCTGCTCCCGCCGCTTCAATGGTCGCGTTGATGGAAAGGATGTTGGTCTGCTCAGAAAGTTCGTTTATCACCTCTAAAATACCCCCGATCTGTTGTGACTTTTTCCCCAAATCCAACATGTGACTGACGATGACATCCACCTGTTTCTTAATCGTATTGATGGCTTCCTGTGCTTTCTCAACAATCAAACGCCCCGACTTGGCAGAGTGTGCCGTTTCTTCTGCAATATCGGCAACTCTCTGAGCACTTTCGGCAATTTGCCGAGATGTGGTCAAAAGCTCCTTGATGGTCGCACTGATCTCGTTCATGGATGTCACTTGCTCACGTGTGCCCGACGTCTGCTGGTTGGCAGCCGCCTGCAATTCCGTCGACGAACTCTGAATATGCTGCACCGCTGATCCGATCTGCTTATTGAGAACTCTCGAAAGGAACACTGCGAACACTGCGGCCCCCAATATGCCGACTATGATCATGAACAGGACGAAGTTCTGCGCTCCAGCCGCCGTCTCATTGCTTGCCAGCCGGATGGACTCCAACGTAACTTTTTCATACTGCCCAAATTCCTCTATGGCATCAGTTAGCGCTTCTGCCTTCGGATATACCTGTTCCCTGAAAAGTGTGATGATCTCGGCTTGCGTTGTGCCGGCCTTCGCCATCTCCAGAAAGTTCTGCTGCAACAGCCAAAGAGCGTCCGCCCTTTCATCCAACGTTCTCAGCAAATCAATTTCCTTCGGTGAAGTGGCCAGTGCGGTGATTGCTTTTAGTGTTTGATCACGCGTGCTTCTTGAGGTCTCGATTGGCTTGAGGACCTCCGGACCCGGGAAAAGAATATACGCTCGAATATGGCTGGAGAGAGACTCGTTGGCTGCCAAATATACGTTTGACAACGATCTGAGTTCCGCATGAACCGTTATGACTCGATCCTTTTCCTCGACAACAGACTTTAAACTTAACGTTGCCGTCGTTCCAATGGCAGCAATAAATAACACCATTGTCGCAAAACCAAGACTTAGCTTTTTTCCAAATGTCCAGCGCATGACTTTCTCCTTCCGTTAACCTTTATGTAAGTTTCTGATTGTCTCTATGATCACAGGAATCCTGATGATGAGTCCCTTCTTGTTCCCAATCTGTACTCCTCCTTCAATCGGAAGATTTGCGGAAGCTCCCTCATGGAGAAAGATCGCGTCCTTCGGAATATTGAACTGCCCCTCAAACTCTTCAAAAGCTAAAGCAATCGTTTCCGTGTCGCCGCAAGTAATCAACCAATCCGCATTTTTAGACTTCTGATAGCCCATCAGCATCTCTAAACAATAGACCGGTACGATTCTGCTCTGCAAATTTGCTAAACCAAGAAGATTGCTGTGACTGTTGGGGAGGGGGACAATTTCTTTCTTCGTTTCGATACTCTTGACCTCGTGCATTTTTACGACATAACGATCGTCCTGAATATTTACAATAAGTCCGTTGATGAACTCACCTGCCACCGACTTCACAGGCTTGGAAAATGACTCGTCGAATTCCTGCTGGAGGTTTTTCAGTTCTTTCGCAAAGTCAAATTCAGACCCTTTCATGTTCTACCTTTCACTATTTCGAAGCTCAGACCTACAAAGGTTGATAAGAGCGTTACGGCTGAAACCTCCCCCAAAGAGGGCTATACGAACAGGTTTTTCTATGTCAAAGAGTCTCAGTGCTTTCTCAAGATGACTGACCGCACGCTCACCGTCCCCATTCTTCCTCAGAAGCATGCCCAAATGAAAATGAGCCATAGCAAAGGTCGGATCGAGGTAGACTGCAATATTGTTTTCCTCGATCGCGCTAGGCCGGTCTTCACACTGCTCCCGTGACAAAGCTTTCAAATAGTGCGCTCCTGCATTGAGTTCATCGTTTCTCAAGATACTTTCACAGATGATCTCCGCCTCATCAGCTTTTCCCTGATTCGTGAGCAATATTGCTCTCAAGAGGAGAATCTCTGGGTTCTGATTCATGGAAGGATCAAGATTTTGCAAAGTCTCCCAAGCTTCTTGATACCGTTCTCTGGCAAAACAATCATAGACCTTGATGAAAATGTCGAAACCAGATTTGGCAGCCCCTTTTTCATTAAAACCAGCACTGGTTCCCCTCACTTTCCTGGAAAGCGACTCGATATAATTGGCAGACTTGCTGATACTCTCAGCCCATGTCACGTCTATACTGCCAAAAGTCAAGTCCGAGACAAGGGGTCGACTCAATTCTGTCACCCTCTCAGGCGCGGGAACAAAATGAGGTGATTCTCTTTGCAGTTCAACATCTTCCTTTTTCTGATAGTAAAAAACGTTGTGAGAATGATAAAGATGAAAATCCGTTGACAAACCTCGAAGCGTTTCTGATGGACCCAGGAACAAGAAGCCTCCAGGAGCAAGCACACGTGATAAACGACCGACAACCTGACGCATCTTTTCCGTGGAAAAATACATGAGAACATTCCGGCAGAAAATGACATCAAATCTCCCAGGCAGCCAAAAGGAACGGTCGTCCTCCAAAAGGTTGCGTTCTTCGAAGGTGACGTTCTCCCGATAACGATCCTTCACGACATACTTTTTTCCTTCAACAGCAAACACTTCCTTACGATCCTGAGGTGACATTTCACGCAAGGCCCAGTCCGTGTATTGCCCAAGTCTTGCCTTTTTTATAGAAGTCGGGTTGATATCAATTCCAGCAATCGATACGTCTAAGTTTCTAAAGAGTGCTTCATTCTGATGGACAAGTACGCTCAGCGTATAGGCTTCTTCCCCACTTGCACAACCAGCCGATAGAATCTCAAAGCCCGCGCGTCGCCCGTTTCTCAGAATGCGCTCAGGAACCGCTGAGTCGATAAAGGCGCGGAATTGATCCACGTGCCGAAAGAAATAGGTCTCCCCCACAGTGATGTTCTCGGATAGGACGCGAAGTTCCTCCGCTGATTCAGGCCCCTCAAGAAGCTTGAGATATCCCTGGAAACCCATGCAGCGACATACCTGTATTCTTGTCAGTATAAGTTCGTTTAAGCCTGAAATCCTGGTGGCATCAAGAAATAGCCCCATGCGGTTTTCGATAAACTGCTTAAAGCTATCTATGTCAATCTGAGTCACTTGCATCATTTTTCCAATTCGTTAGAACAGATTTTTTCCCATGCATCTATAGAAACAAGCTTGGGCGTCTGTATCAAAATAAGAAAGTCCTCATCCAGAGTTCCAATCGCCGAAATAATATCAGGGTGCACATTTTGCAAAAGGGGGGGAAGCTTTTCCATAAATTCCAGGCTCAAGTTTTTTATCCCCAAAACATTTTCCACGGCCAAGGCAACCTTTCGTGACTCCAGGTTCAGAACCACATACTTGCCGAACTGACTGGATCTCTTGAGTCCAATCAGGGAACTAAAGTCTACAACCGGAACCGGACGACCTCGTATTACAGACATTCCGATCACAAAGTGGGGAGAATCCGGGAGAACTTCCCGTGGCATAGGTCTCATAATTTCAGAAATGTCCCTGACAGGTATGGCACAAATGTTATTTTCCGACTGTACACATAAGACAAGAGTTTCAGCTCCAGTTCCGACACGCTTCGTTGATGTTCCTTCCATCACCATTTGAACCCTATTTGAACCCTGCCTGTCTATGCTTTGTGAGGGGGGACAAGCTCATTGAGAGAAAGCCAGTAGGTTCCCAACTGTCGGACCGCTTCCTCGAATTCCTTGCTATCCACCGGCTTGATGACGTAACTGTTAGCCCCCAGCTGATACCCGTCCAGGACGTCTCTCTCTTCCCGGCTTGAACTGAAGATAATGACCGGCAAAAAACGAGTTGTCGCGTTCTTCCTTATTTCCTGTAAGACTTCCAACCCACTGACCTTGGGAACATTCAAGTCGAGAATGACAAGCCCTGGCACAAGTAACGGATCACGATCCGTAAACTTGCCATGCCTAAAAAGGTAGTCCAAAGCTTCCAGCCCGTCGTTGGCAATAAAAATCTGGCTCTTTACCCGATCCTTGGATAAAGCCCTCCTGATCAGCAGCTGATCGTCAGGGTTATCCTCAACCAAAAGAATGAGTCTACCTTGTTCCATTAGATCCCCTTAAAGACTGAAGTAAATCGTCGCACCGATTCCCTCTTTTCCTTCCGCAAAGACCTTTCCACCATGTCGCGAAATAATTTTCTTAACAGTCGCGAGTCCTAATCCTGTGCCGTCATACTCTCCCTTGGGGTGCAATCGCTGAAATTCGCCAAATAGTTTGTCGGCATAGGCAGAGTTGAACCCAACTCCGTTGTCTTTAATATAGTAAAATGTTTCATTATTTCTGACTGTCCTCCCAAACTCGATATTCGTCACATTTCGCTCAGCTGTAAATTTCCATGCATTTTCGAACAAATTCTGTAAGGCAACAGTCAACAACTTGTAGTCGCCTTTAACAGTCATATCGTCATGGATGGAAAAGTTTGCATTGCGATAAAGTTGACGCCCTTGGAGATTATCGACTACAACCTTTGCTAGGGAGCTAAGATCGACGTTCGAAATACTCATCTCCGCTCGCTCGACACGAGAGAGAATTAAAAGGCCGTCAATAAGATTCCCCATCGAAATAGCAGCCTTGTTTATCTTTGCAAGCATCTTGCCATAGTCTTTTTCAAGTCGGTCTCCCAAGTCTTCCACTAGAATGTTGCTGTAACCCGTAATAGCTCGCAAAGGTTCCTTTAAGTCATGAGCTACGGCATAACTGAAAGACTCCAATTCCTTGTTTACAATTTCCAAATCCAGATTGGTGCGACGCAACTGGCTCACTGATTTTGCCAATTCCTTTTCCCTCGCTCGCAAATCAGACTCAAGAACGGTGTTCTTGTGATTCAGTAGTTCTTCGTTTTTCATGGCTCGTCCGACGAAGAACCAAAGGAAAGTATGAAACGTCGCAATCGTAACGAGAACCATTCCTGCGATATCAAGACCCCAATTCAAGTCGCGAATATGAAGTCCCAATCCCAAGAAAACAAAGCCCAAGACCCCGACTGCAACTGACAAAATCAACCCGACCCACTTAAACTGGCTTGAAGTGACATGCCTATCTTTTAAGTATTTGATTTTACTAAACATAGCCGAACTCGCACATTTTTGCCAAGTGTCCGTCTTACCCGGACATTAATGAGTTCGTCTGTTCGTCTGAAAAATTAAGGAAAAAGTTGACCCAAGTAGTCGGTTGTTTCTAATCTTGAAATATCAACCGCTTGTGGCAAGGAGGTGGTTTGGAGGAAACTGCGCAGCTGGTTCCTCCAAGAAATCCCCTTGGAGGAAACTGCGCAGCTGGCCAAACCACCTCCTTGCCCGAGGGAGTTTCGTGTGATAGAAAATCCCATGCTTAAAGTCGACCAGCTGAGTTTTTCTTTTCAGCACAAACAACTCTTTGAAAGCCTTAGCTTCGAGCTAAAGCCAGGGGATATCCTGCACCTGAAGGGTCCTAATGGTTGTGGGAAATCGACCCTCCTAAGCATCTTGGCAGGTCTGCGTAAACCCTCATCCGGCCAGGTGAGAATCAAAAGCTCGGCTGCAAATTCGATAGAGGCAAGGTCGTTCATTGAATACCTGCCACCAGAAAAAAGCGGACTCTTTTTGAAAATGACAGCCAGGCAAAATCTCAGCTTCTGGTCATCGCTAAAAGACAGACAGAGCGCGACTGGAGAGATCGACCGCTGCCTGAGAAACTGGGGCCTCGGGTCAGCGTTTATCAAGTATTTTCCCACCCAGCGATTTTCAACAGGTATGAAACGCCGGCTCGCACTCGCAAGGATAAGCTTGTCACAAAGTCCGTGTTTTCTTTTGGATGAACCCCTCAACGGTTTGGATGAGGAAGGGGTACACCTCTTCAAGAACATGTTGGAACAGCACCGAAATAACGGTGGCTCGGCTATCGTGGTCAGTCATGAGAGTCAGATTTTGAAAACCCTGTTCACAGATCAACTAACGTTGCACTTATGAAGCAGACATTCTTCCAACAGTTACGCTCTCATTTTAAGCATGGATTGAGTGCAGAACTTGCTGAGCCACAGCGTTGGGTGGGGTCCTTTCTTTTTGCGCTTACCATCCTATTCCTCTTTGCCTTCGCTTTGGGCGACTTGGAAGAAAAGATGAAAGTTCAGGTTCTCACCGCAGAGTTTTTTCTATGTTCCTTCTTCGTTCTGCAAATCACGCACCTTCGAATCTTTGCAGCTGAGGAAGAAGACAAGGCGGTGGATATCATCCAAAGTTATCCGACCGTCATGTCCACTTACTATATCGCCAAAGTTCTACTCGCAATCTTATTCAGCGCCCTCATTATTTTCCCATTTCTAGGCTTGATGATTCTTTTGCATGGATTTCCTGCCCTCACGGGGAAATTCGCACTTATAGCCGCTCTGTCTGTGGTTTCCCTTTCTGCACTTGGTGTTTTACTGTCGTGGATGACCCAAAAAGCCTTCGGGCGGGAACTCCTGTTTCCGCTTCTATATTTCCCGTTGGCTGTCCCTGTCCTCCTTTCTGCCGTGCAGGCAAGTTTCTGCCTTTGGGGATTGGCACCCGAGGCAATGTTCCTCAAGTGGTTAAGCCTTCTCTCGGGACTTTGCGTGATCTATTTTACCCTCGGCTTCCTTCTATTCGATGAGATAACGGGGTGGGAGTAATAAGATGAATCTTACAAAAAAGGATAAAAAGGCATTCTTCTTGGGTGCCGGTGTATTTGCTGCTCTCGTTCTTGTATGGACAAGTGCCGCATGGTTGGTACCTGCAGAAGCTTTCCAAGGAGAGGTATACCGGATCCTCTACATTCATGTACCTAGCGCCTCCTGCGCCTTCCTTTGCGCAAGCCTCCTCTTCGGATTTAGCATTGCATCTCTTGTGAAAAAATCTCCGCAGGCCCAATTCGGCTTGTGGGCACGCGCTTCGGCAGAAATCGGCCTTTTCTTCACGGTTCTCACCCTTGCCACGGGATCACTATGGGGCAAGCCGACATGGGGGACATGGTGGACTTGGGACGCGCGCCTGACGACAACCTTTGTACTAGCGCTACTCTATGGTGCTTATCTCCTTTTGGAATCTTCTATGCCTGCGGGCATTTTGAGACAGAAAGTGTGTGCAGTCATGGGCGTTCTGATCTTCGCTGATGTCCCCATCATCTATAAAAGCGTAACTTGGTGGCGAACTCTACACCAGCCACCGACCCTTAATTTTGCAGGCAGCGTCCCCATGGATGGACCGATCCTGCGCACCTTGATCTTCAGTCTGGTGCTTTGCGTTGCTTCTTGCCTCTGGTTCGTCTGGCAACGGTCGGCGAATCTTAGACTCCGCCTCTTGTTTGAAGATCAGTCTTTTCGTCAATGGAGGGGTGTATAAATGACTAACACTTACATCACTGCTGCATTTACACTAGGCCTGCTTGCTTTCTTGGGACTAGCGCTTTGGCTCTTTTTACAGCGGAGTCGTTTGCGTATATTGATAAAGACATTGCAGGAGGAGGAAGGAGAACGCAAAGATGCTTAGTCGCAAAATAAAATGGGTTGTCGCTTCCATCATCATTGGTGGAACTATCCTGGCTCTATCATTTGTTAACATGGATCAGAATTCGGTCTATTTCTACACTCCGGCAGAGGCAGTGGAAAAAGCAGCTACGCTCTCTAAGGAAAACATTCGTGTCGGGGGTATGGTCAAAGTAGACTCCGTCCAGTGGGATCGGCCGAAGCTCTCGCTTGCGTTTATCCTCAGCGATCTGAAGGGTACAGAAATTCATGTTCAACATAGGGGCACCCCACCTGACCTTTTCAAAGAAAATGCAGGGGTCATCGTGGAAGGTTCCATTGCTGCGGAAGGAAATTCCTTCCTTGCCACCAAACTCATGGTCAAACACTCTGAGGAATACCGTCAGCCGGAACACGGAGGGACACAAGCTGATAAGTCACTCCTCACCAAATCACTCGCACTTTGAAACGGTTTTTAGCCATGAACAAACGTAAACACCATTATCTCACCGTTGCCTGGGGACTTGTCTTTGCCCTTGTCGTCATCGGGTTATTGGCAAAAGGGCTGACGTATAACCCCCGCTTTATCCCGTCGCCGTTAGTGGGAAAGCAAGCTCATCCTTTCACCGTCCCGCTACTTCAAGGTTTGGAAAATGGGAATCAGAAGGGCACCCTGAACGCTTCCGAACTTTTAGGGGCACCCCTGATACTGAACTTCTGGTCAAGCTGGTGCTCCAGCTGCCAGGAAGAAGCTCACCTCATCGAATCGTTCTGGCGTAACAACAAAAACCTCGACGTAAACGTTCTTGGCATTGCCATTCATGATGATGAAAACAGCGTTCGAAATTTTATAGAACAATATGGTAAAACTTACATGATCGCCCTAGATGAGGAAGGTAAAATCGCCCTTGACTACGGCGTGACAGGAGTTCCGGAAACAGTATTCATTGATCGTAAGGGAATTGTCCTTCATAAGGAAACAGGGCCAGTCTCCATGCCCCTACTTGAAAAAATGTTGGAGAAACTGCTAAATCCCGAAACCAAGACTACAGAAATGTGAGGAGTACTATGTTCACAAAAGATGATCTTAAAATTGACTCATTCCCCCAGCTTCTCTCCTTTCTTCTCATCCTGCCCTTCGTGGGCTTGGTCGCCCCCTTTCTGATGGCCGTCTACTCCCTGGGCTTTTTGGAGGACCTCGTAGGTTGGCTTGACACCTAGCTCGACATCCCCCCAGGGGTAATGGGTAAGCCACTTGGGGCAAGGAGGTGGTTTGGAGGAAACTGCGCAGCTGGTTCCTCCAAGAAATCCGGGGGAGGCGACGCTTCACTCGCCCCCCCAAACCACCTCCTTGCCCCAAGTGGCTTACGCATTACGCTGCCGCTTACATGTATCTTGACAACTCGCTTGCCTTTCATCTATCTAGGTCCCACCGGAAAAAGTATTTCCAGCGGGAAAAACATGGTGCTTTTCAAACCGAGAGTTAACACCTTATTTTTAAAGGAGTTCGCGATGGATGATGAATTTAAATTTGAAGAGGTCGAAGTGTCTTGTGATCCTAACGATACACGAACAGCAATGGCCGATTGCTAAAATCAGCCCCCCTCTAGATTTCTAGCTCCCGTTGAAAGTTTTATCCCTCCTCGCCATCTAGACGGTTGTAGCTAGCAGCTATGATAAAATCTGCACACAATGTTTGCTTCTGTAGCCCTGAACTTTTCGGCTCTGGGATCGTTACTCGGCCCCACCTTGGGGTTGCTTATCTTCAGAGCTATCTGAGCGATCAAGGTTTCGATAGCTATTACTTTAGGCATCGCGAACTTTATTCCATCCGGGCGTATATCGACAAACTCCTATCGTTCTCGCCACAAGTCGTAGGTTTCAGTGTTACCGATGATACACTCGACCTTTTTATCGCCCTTTCAAACGCATTGCAAAAGAGAAATCCAAATATTTTCATAATCGTCGGCGGAGCGATTGCAAAAGCTGAAAGTGCTGAGTTCATGCTCGCCAACCATTATTGTCATGCTGTTGTTATTGGGGAAGGTGAAGAGCCAACAGCTAGTTTACTAAAGACAATCGGACGCAGTGGAAAGCCTTCACTGTGTTCGTTTGGTTCGATTCCGGGGGTGGCATCTCGTAATAAAACAGATGGGCAATTAATCTACACCCCCAACACAAAACGTGTTGACATCAATTCTTATCCTTCACCCATTCTTTCGGGAATCGTTCCGGAGGAGGATCTTCCTGAAATTGGTGTTTTTTCGTCCAGGGGGTGTTTTTTCCGCTGCACCTATTGTAGCTTCAGCAGCAATTCCGAGTGGCAAGTTCGATATTACGACCAAGAAATTTTTCTTCGAGAAGTTTTTTTAATAGCTGAAACAATTAAGAAAAAAAAGAGTTCATCGAAGCTTGCTATTTGGGATGACATTTTTACACTCATACCCCGTCGTACAAAAAGTCTTTTGACGAAAATCATTGAAATGAATCTTGGCGTCGAATTTTGGTGTCAGACTCGCGTTGATAAAATCACCGAAGAAATTGTTGTTCTTATGAAAAAGGCCGGTGTGAGTCATGTTGGATTGGGATTGGAATCGGCCTCGCCAAAAGTTTTAAAGACAGTTCAGAAAGTACGGCTTAAGGATTTTGAAAAAGACGGCAATGATCTCGAAGAAAAACATCTTGAAAAGTTTCTGAGATTTAAATCCTGGGCTCGAAAAACAGGCCTGTCATACTCCATTAATGTGATTTTTGGGCTACCGGGAGAAACTTTTGATGATGCTATTCAAACTCTGATATTTCTCAGGAACTTGAAGCCAAAATACTATTTCCACAACATTCTTAGGCTTTATACAGGGGTTCCTCTTTCTAGAGCCTATACAAAACTACCGCACAAAGTGAGATCTAGAAACACAGGGTTTCGAAAAGAAGAGTGCGCCGTTGGTGCAAGCATCGAACAGTTCCCCTATCCCGTCGAAAAAATTCCTCCGTTGCCAAATCGGTTTCGGCAGCCTGAAATAGCCGTGATAACAGGACTTGCAGCCGAAGATGAACGGACCAATTACCCGACGATCGTGTTTGATTGTTTTCCCGACCCACAATTAGTAAAAAACATTGAGAGCAATCACCATCGTATCCTCTACTTGTTTGATACCTGGAAAAACTCCTCAGGAGGATCAAAAACGCACCTCAGTCAACTGCGCTTTAGCGCATGCCGAACGATACCCGAGGCGGATCGTCCAGCTTTGTCTTTTCGAACTTTTGAGTTTGAGCATTTCACAAATAAAATAGATAAGGCAGCAGCACATTACACTTCCAAGACCTACGACCGGTATTCGGACGAAGCGGATATTTATGCTGTTATATCCTCGGACAAGCCGTCGAGCTTTGAACACCTTATTCATTTCGCAAATATCTTTATTAAGGGCGGCAGTTTTCGGCTTCCGTCCCATTTTTTGGCCATTCAGTTCAGAGGTTATTTTTTGAAGGATGCTTGTCGATGGAGTTCCACGTGTCCAGCTCTAAATGGGCAAAGGGCATTCGTCAAAAAGGACGGAACTCTAACGCCATGCTGGACGAGTAAAAAAGGGAAGGAGGATTTTTTAAAGGAAACACTGAAAGCAAGAAAAAGGCGAGGATGTGATCGCTGTGTCGTTGAAGCCGAATGTTCAAAGTGTTCATGCCTCCCCCTCAAGTTTGAGAATCGTTATTGCGATATTCAAAAATCGAAATTTGGTCCTTCGAACGCTGTTGCTCTTCTTGATTTTTTGTGCTCCCAATTTTTAGACCCCCTCAACCTAAATATGACCCCCCTGAGCGTTAACGAAATCGTTTCCCCTCCAGGGGGATTGGGGAAAGTTCTATTGATTCGATTTGGTTTCGAGTCTTTTTTTCTTTGCAAGCTTCATAAGAGCTATCGGATTTTCAGGCTTCCGGAGCAATTGAAGTTGTATGACATGATCAAACGTCGTTGGTCGGAAACATCGCCAGACAGAGCTGTTTCAAATGAAGCAAGTCACGATCCAAAATGGGAAAAGCTTCTTCAGACGTTAGAAACGATGAGGGTACAAACATGCGGGTGACCTTAGTGTATCCTTCCAATTCCGAATTTATTAACAGAGTTCCTTTAGGGTTACTGTCAATCGCGTCTTATCTAAAGAAACACCTTCAAATCGAAGCAAATGTCGTTCACCTCGGCCCCTACATACAATCTGAAGTCATTCAGAGGAATTCAAAATTGTATGATAATTGCGTCGATTTTCTGTTAGAGAAATTTCCTTCCGACGTATACGGTTTCAGTGCAATCGTGACTACTGAAATTCCTGCTTTACAGATTGCAGAACGGCTTAAAAGAAAAAATCGAGGTACTAAGATTGTTTTCGGTAACCAGTGGTCTGCAGTCAATGATGTCTCCGTTATGAAAGCTTTTCCTTTCATAGATTTTATCGTACGAGGGGAAGGAGAGATAACTTTTTCACAATTGATCGAAAGCTTGCTGTTCAACAACGACTTCTATTCTATCGAAGGATTGACATTTCGCAAGGAGACGACCGGAGACATTGTAAGAAATTGCGATCGCAAGAGAATACAGAATTTGGATAGTTTATCGTTCTACGACTATAATTTGCTACATCCTTCTTTGAACGGGTATGCTCCTTCAAAGTTTGGTGGAATACATGGCCTTTTAGAATTTGGCAGAGGATGTCCGTTCTCCTGTTCTTTCTGTGCAACAACAAGACACTGGACGCAGACAATTTCCGTCTTTTCTATCGAAAGAACTATCCGCGATATTCGAACACTTGAAACTCAAGGATGTCAATTCGTCGAATTCACTTACGACAATTTTGGCACTCGCCCTAAGGAGATCGCGCGCTTTTGCGAGGATCTCATGGTATCTGGCGTCAAAGTAAGGTGGAGTGTGCGCTGTCGCTTGGATTGTTTGTCTGACAAGGTTATTTCTCTTTTGAAAAGAGCTAATTGTGTTTCCATTCTCGTAGGATTGGAGTCAGGTTCGGAAAAAGTAATCGAAAAAATTGGGAAAAAATTGTCATTTGAAAAAGGTTTGAAAACTATAGAGAAACTCCTTGAGTCGGGTATCACTGTTAGCTCGAGTTTTGTCTGCGGAATGCCGTTTGAAGACAAAGATGATGTTGTCGAGACCATGAAGCTGGCATGTGTGCTAGCCTCTTACGGAGAGAGAGCTTACTCGACAATTCATTTCCACACCCCTCTTCCTGGCACTCCGGTAACAAAGCAAGCGTTGCTCAGTAACAAGATAAAATTCTCGGAAGATTCGAGAATATCCCCAGATTTCAGTCGATACTTGAATTGGGTAGACGACTCACGATTCCCTGAAGATCAAAGTCTTATAGACGCCTTTCCAGATTTGTTTACAGGGTATGCCTATATTGAGAATGAAAATGTCTCGGCTCAACACTATGTGTCTTTAGCAGGTTATTTCAATGTTCTCGTAAGGTTTTATCCATTAACTATTCTCTGTATCATTACGAAGCTTGAAGAGGAAGGCTCCGATTTTATTACAGAGTTTGAAAATTTTATCGCCAGCAAAGGGTTAAATGCTAGAGACCTTTTATCCATCAATAGCCATTCAATCGCTAGTCCAAAAGAGCTTTTAGGTAATTTTGTTGAATTTTTTTACAGCATAGATTTGTGTCACGATACATTCGCAAGTTCAATATTTGATTACGAAACCGTCATCTGCGATTTTCCATCACAAAATACTGGGAACCTTCACAGGCAAATTGATATCGAAAAAAAAGTTAACTTGAACATCATGGTCCGCGAATATGACTTTGACGTTCCTAAGGTGATCTCTAAAATGAGAAGGTCGCTTTTTTCTACCCGTAATGGGAAAAATCTGCTCTGTAACGAAAAAACCTATCTCGTCTTTTCCAAAGAGGGAAGCCTAATACGGGTTTACAAAATCGGAAGGGGTCTTTTCCGATGCCTCAAATTTTTGGAACAATCCGGCCATATTACAAAGGCCGTAACAGACGCTTGTCAGGCTTTGGGAGTTGAAGACAAGAGTCAAGAATTATATTTGAAGAATTTCATGTCGTTTGTAACAAAAAACGGACATTTTTTTAGGATGCAATATGAATAAGCCCAGCTTTTCCAAATACTATGTTCTTCAAAGTTTGATAAGTGCGCTCTTTCATGTGCCCGTCCTTGTTATTTTCATGAATGATCAACTTGGAGATGTTAGCGCTGTTGCAACTCTACTTTTTGTAAAGACAATGTCCAATTTGATTTTCGAAATCCCTACGGGAATTGTAGCCGATTATTGTGGTCGGAAAAAGTCCGCTGGCTTTGGAGTTTTTCTGGCTGCTTGCAGCACCTTGATTTATTTTTTATCGGGTGATTATTCCTGGCTGTTCGTTTCTCAAGTTCTTTTTGGCTTGTCTGAAGCATTTGTTTCAGGGTCCCTGACCTCTCTCATCTTTGAAAATGTGGAAAAGGAAAAGCCAGGTAGTTTTTCGGAAGTGCAAAGAAATCTATCCTTGATAAGTTCGCTGTCCCTTTTTGTAAGCTTTAATATTGGAAGCTTAGCGTACTCTCTCACGAAGACAGTTCCGTTTCTTTTGAGTACGATTTGTTCTTTTTTGGGGCTTTTGTGGTTTTTCGTGATTAAGGATTCTACGTCTAAGGAAGAGTCGTCAACTAACAGCGAAACTTTTATGAAGTCTCTGTCTGGACAATCATCCAGTTTATGGCACTTGCTCTTGTCAACAGGAACCTTAGGAGGGCTTTTTTATGCCCTTTATCTTTTTGTTTTTCCTCTTTTGCTGAAAGCGGCACAAGTTCCGGAGGAGTTTTTCGGCATGATTTTCTCTGCAGGGGTTATTTGTTTTGGTTTAGGCGGAAAATATTCCGGTCTTGGTGTGAAAAATAATCGCTATCTCGAAGTTGTGGCCCCTCTGGCAATCGTATCTCTTCTTGTTTTGTGGGTTTTCTTCCCCTCAGCCGCCGTGACGGTTTTCGTTTTGTTTGCGTTTCGGTTTGTTACTGGAAGTTACAATGTAGCCCGTGACGTAGAGATGAACTATACGATAACAAGCTCGAAACATAGAACTTCGATTCTTAGCTTATCCTCGGGTCTTAATCGGGGGATTTCCGCCCTGTTTATCGTTATGCTCGGTGGGCTAATGAAGTACTACGGTCAGCAGGGGCTTGTCCTTTTCTCAGGCTCCATTGTATTGCTGGTCGGTCTGATTTCATTTCTCGCGAGTTATTTTCTCAAACTTCCATCGACCATTGACAAGGGCGCCTCCGCCCCCTAAATTCATGAAGGATTCGCGATGCAGCCCTGCGGGCTACCGCAGCCTGAACTCGAAAGGGAGATGGCTGAGGAAAGTCCGGACTTCAAAGGGCGCAATACTGGCTAACCGCCAGGCGGGGTAACCCGACGGAAAGTGCAACAGAAAGTAAACCGCCCGCCGAAATGCGGGTAAGGGTGAAACGGTGAGGTAAAAGCTCACCAGTGTAGGTGGTAACATCTATAGCTAGGCAAACCCTATTCGAAGCAAGGCCAAATAGGGGAACATCGTCACTGGCCCAGTGCGTTCCCGGGTAGGCCGCTAGAGGAAGCTGGCAACAGCTTTCCCAGATGAATGGTAGCCTCCGTGTGTAAACACGAAGACAGAATCCGGCTTATAGCAGAGCTGAATCGCAGAATCCCCTTCCCCTCAAGAAAGCATCACATGCCACTCCATAACGTAGACATTTTCGAGGACCTTCCCAGCCGTTTGGACAAGACAGTCAACCCCTACGTGAATCTCCTCGTCGGAGGGCAGCATGACTCTCTTCCCCTCTGCTACGGCCAGTCCCTGAAAGGCAAAGCCGGACGTTGGCGCGAGACTCTGTGCGAAAAAATGGGCTTCCCACCAGAAAAACTCATCCTTGAAATAGGTGTTCATAAGGGAAAAGTGATTATAAATCTCGCGCTTGACTACCCCCAATGGGGTTTTCTCGGCATGGATATCACATTCAAGCGAGTGGTCCTTAGCGCGGAGAAACTGACACGAGCACACACGAAGAATGCTATGATCCTTCTGGGTAACGCTCGGCACATCTCTAAGGTGTTCACCCCGGGGGAACTCGATGGGGCCATCATCTTTTTTCCCGATCCCTGGGTGAAGAAAAAAAGCCAAATGAGAAATCGCCTGCTCAATGAATCGTTCTGCCGCGACCTAAGCAGCTCCTTGAAACAAGGTGCCTTCTTTTGGTTAAAAACCGACAGCGAAGATTATTTCCGACTTGCCGAGACCATGGTCACGGGATTAGGTTTTAAGCCCTCGGCACGATTGTTCCCCCAACCTTACGAAAGTACTTTCGAAGCTCGGTTCCGCAGTTTTATGCTCCCCACCTTCGAAGAATTTTGGACAAAGTGCTGATGGTAATGGGTAAGCCACTTGGGGCAAATAGGGAGAGGGGGGTTTGGGGGGGCGAGGGAACCGTCGCTCCCCCAAGGGATTTCTTGGAGGAACCAGCTGCGCAGTTTCCTCCAAACCACCTCCTTGCCCCAAGTGGCTTACGCATTACTCGCGGACATTAGCAACGTGCTACCCCCTGCCGACGAATCTGACTTAGATGACAAGGCGCAAAAAATCCTTGATTGCGCACGCCAGATCAGCCAGTTAGAGCCTGGCGGAATATTCCGCAAAGTCAGTCTCACTCCGCTGAGCGGCTTGAAAATCGCCGGGAATGTCTCATTCAGGGTAAAAAAAGACGGGGCCCTGCAAGACCCAGAGGCTGGGAAGAACATACTGAGATTCAAGAAAACAGATGAGAGAAATCGAGAAAACACCTAACATTTTGAACCCAGCGGAATTTAACGTTGACGTTCTGGGACCCTCAAGCACGGAATTCATCGTAAAATGCGAGAACATCTCGGCATTAGCCCACAGCATCTGCAAAAAACTAGGAGTACAAGGATTTGAATTGTGCATCAAATTTGTCGATGCCACCGAAATCGCCAAGCTCAACAAATTATATCGTAATATAAACCGCCCCACGGACGTCCTTTCCTTTCCTCAGGAAGAGTGGGACGAGCCTCTAACCCTTGAGGCTCCCCGGAGGGATGAGATAGGGCCGACAGGACCCCTCGGCGATTTGGCGATATGCCTGGACCTAGCCCAAGAAAATGCTCAAAAGATTGGTCACGGACTTGATCGTGAGGTATGTTTCCTCATCGTCCACGGAGTTCTTCACCTATGTGGGCACGATCACATAGAGAAGGAAGAGGAAGCCCTCATGCTGTCTCAACAGAAAAAACTTATGGCCTTCCTGGCAAATGGCCCATCGCCGACTCCGATGTGGCTCGACTGTGTACGGAAATTTGTTTAACTTTTTAGGAGGTTGAGTTTCCAACAAGTATGGTTCCCTACTTTATCATTCTAGTATGCCTCATCTTATCAGCCTTTTTTTCAGCCGCTGAGACTGCCATCACATCCCTCGGCATTCTTAAAGCAAAACACATGCTAGAAAGTCGCGGAAAAGAGGTCGAACACCTCAAGTTCTGGCTCAAACACCCAGCAAGGGTGCTCACAACTATCCTTGTCTTCAATACCGTTGTAAACATCTTGGCCTCATCTATCGCCACCCAACTTGCCTACGAACATTTCAAGAGTGGAGCAGTAGGAATTGCGACCGGAGCCATAACATTCTTCGTTCTCGTTTTTGGAGAAATCATTCCCAAGTCCTTTGCCAAGGCTCATTATGAACGCCTCTCCATAGTCTCATTACGTTTCGTCCTGGCAGCCTATTATGCTGGCTATCCCGTCGTGAGAAGCCTGGCAAGCATCGCTGATATCGTCATAAGACTTGCCTCCCATGGGCGGCAACATATTCCCCTCATAACAGAAGACGAACTGGAGTTCATCGTCAGCGAAGGGGAAAAAGCAGGCATCATTGGAGACATCAAAAAGAACATCATCGAAGGTGCGTTTGATTTCGACGAAACAAAAGTCCGGGAAATTATGACACCTCGAACGGACATCCGAGCGTTTTCTGTGGAAACTCCTTTACAGGAAATGATCGGAGCTGCCATGGATACCGGCTACTCCCGCTTCCCCGTTTACAGGGACCAAATGGACAACGTTGTGGGGATTGCACTAGTTAAAGACCTGCTTCTCAAAGCGATTTCGCAACCAAAGGAGGTGGTGACAGCAAAAGATGTTATGAGGGAAGCCTTCTTTGCCCCCGAATCCAAGTCCATCATGGCCGTGTTCAAAGATCTCAAGAAAACAAAAAGCCATCTCGCCGTCATAATCGACGAATACGGTGGAACAGCTGGCATCGTTACAATGGAAGATATTCTTGAAGAAATTGTGGGGGAAATCCAAGACGAATACGACGTCGAACAAGCGAAAATCATACAAGTTGACAAAAACACTTACGACGTCTCAGGATCTTTAAACATAGATGATTTCTTCAAGTTTTTTAAACTAAACCGGCTCGAGGAAAAATATATCGAGCTTGGAGAAGATGTAGATACACTCGCGGGTTGGATCACACAGCTTGTAGGACAAATGCCAAAGTCCGGGCAGAAAGTCAAAGTCGCAGCTCTGAGCATGGAAGTTCTAGGAGTCAAACACCATCGCATCAATCAAGTCCGGGTAAGAATCCTTACTCCCGAAATCGAACAGCCGGCTCCCAACCCCCCTACTACGACGCCTTAAGGGACCTAACTAGTAATGCGTAAGCCACTTGGGGCAAATAGGGAGAGGGGGGTTTGGGGGGGCGAGGGAACAGTCGCTCCCCCAAGGCATTTCTTGGATGAACCAGCTGCGCAGTTTCCTCCAAACCACCTCCTTGCCCCAAGTAGCTTACCCATTACCCTAACTATTCGTCTATGATTTGCAGAATGTAACGTTTGGAATATTTCGCAGCAGCACAATTGAGAATTGTGCGGATGGCATCAGCTGTCCGGCCTTGACGACCGATCACTTTGCCAATGTCCTCTTTGGCAACTTTAAGCTCGATGATGTTTGTCTGATTTCCCTCGATCTCATTGATATCGATTCGAGACGTCTCATCGACCAAAGCTTCTGCAATGTAGGAAACCAGTTCTTTCATCGACACTTCGTTAACTTTTTCACCCATTGTAGTCATCCGTTCTAAGACAAGTTCAACAAACACTTCCGGAAGAAGTCTTCCTCGTCCCGCTTCCAGGGTCTAGCTCGATGGAAATCTAAATTAGAGTTTAAAGGAATTTTTTCCATATGGGAAGAGGTCAAGTCCCGTATGTTGCATAAGTTTTAAACAAAATGCAAGTCGGAAAGATCCATTAAAAAAGGGATTTTTTGCCAATGAGCAAGCTGATATTCGTCATTCACCTTAAGGCCAAGATTTTGCAACTCAATTTCTGCGCTTTCAATTACTGCCGACAGAGGCAACCAATGCGCGGGGAGCTTCCCCAGATCCCTTTCCCCATAAGGACTTAGCAGGCCAACCCCCTCATCATGCACCAGTAACTCGAAAGGAGGGATAAGCGGCAGCCGGGCTTTGCCTAACACGTTCATGGCATGCATCCACCGTTTTGTCTCGGGATCTTCAGGCTCCCAACGCGAATCTTTTGGGGTGCGTAAAACTAAACTCCCCTCTCCTGCCCTTACCCGGTAGGCTATAAAGTGAAGCCCCTCGCCCAAACGGGTCATCTGAGGCGATCGGGGACGCCCCTCCATAATCCTTCGAAACTGCGCTTCGAAATAACTCCTGTCCAAAAGGCTATGAAAATGCCGGTGCAGTCGGGAAACATCCGTTTCTCTCAAAACCCCAAGTTCTTCTTTTGACCACTTCCTAGTCATCATGTAAAAAGTTTAAACAAGTGCCAGACTATTGTTTAGTGAAACCTGGCTGACTGCTTTTCAAATTTCGTTTTTTGCCTTTCTTTCAAGAACTTGGACACGTTCAAAAATTTCCTCATTATGCCTCCAGGCAATGCCTTTGGCACGGGAATTGAATTGATACCAGTGAGGTACATTTTTAAAAGGCTTTTTTATGAAAGACATTGAAACCGAAAATACAAGCAAGTCACCGGACAACCTCGTCCCCCTTTTCAAAAAGACTGACGCAGGGGAAAAACGTGAGGAAGCCAACTCACTTGGGAACGCCATGGAGCGCAATAAGCGAATCCAGGAACGCCTGGAAAAGGAGCGCAAGCGGGCCAATCAGTGGGTTCTGCGAAGTTACAGATTAAAAAAATAACCAAAGGCAGGTGATCGCATGAGCAAGATCGTCCAACTGAGTAGTTTTAGAAAGAAGAAAGAGAAAGAATCTTTCCTCGTAAGGGGTCGTTCCCCCCTTTACATGACACACCGTGCTTCTCAGGAAGATTTGGGCACTCGTCTGGCTCAACTCGACGAGCAAATTGCTCAACTTCTTAGGGGCCAAGCAATTCTACAACACACGGAAGCTCCCGATAGCGTTGGTTATAGTCCAGCCCATAACCCACAATAAAAGCATCTGACTTCAATGGAAAACCAAAAAACCCAACACGAGAATTAGTCCTTGCTCCCTGCCTGACAAAGAGCGCACAAATTTTCAGGCTTTTTGGTTTTTTGGAACCTAAAAAATCGTAGAGAAAATCCATAGTCCTGCCGGTGTCAACAATGTCTTCGATTATCAGAACATCCTTCCCCTCCCAATCTACAGAGGGGCTAAACTCAAGCTTCACATTTCCTGTCGACTTTGTATCCACGTAAGAGGAAACCTTAAGGAAATCTATGTTTAAAGGCACCCTCAAATGACGAACCAAGTCAGCAGTGAAGATAAATGCACCCTTCATGACACTGATCAATACCAAGGCTGGAGACGAGGCATATTCCAGACTAATTTCATTTGCCAGTTCCCTCACTCGCTTTTGAAGCTCTTCTTCACTAACTGCAACGCGAAAGCTCTGATTTGACAATCTTTTTGTAAGATTCGCCAATTCGTTTTCCAAATCCCCATCCTCACTTTCTATAATGTGCGTAGAAGGCTAAAAGCTGTGAAATCGACGTCTGTTAAGGCTTCTGTACGCGAATATTATTGACTTTTATTTTCTTTTATGCAACAAAAGAGACCTAGTTTCACAAATTTTCTCGGGTGTTCCCATGGAAATAAAAAAAATCGAAGAGTTCCGTAATAACAAAATCAAACGTCTTCCTCCTTCCGTTATAAAAGACATCGAACTTAAAAACCAGGCACGTCGGCTCGCCAATCTTGCTCCGATTAAAATCAAGGTCCGCATGTGCATTGCTTGCAACCAACCTTTTGAATCTGCGGGCAATCGCACCTGTGGCTGCAATACCCGGAGCACGGGTTACATCGCAGGGCGCGAGATCATTTAGAAATTCCTGGTTTTTTTCATTCCTATAATTAGTTATAGTTATAGTATTCAAGATAATCAATTTGGGGAAAAACTTTTTGAAAAAAGTTCTTTCCCCAAGCCCCTTTTTAAAAACTTCAATATTTAAAGTTTTTTGGGGGGAGGTGTGGAGGGGAGCTTTTTTTCAAAAAAGGTCCTCTCCACAAATTCTTTTTCTCAAAGACTATAGCTACAATTTTCTGTCGTTCCTCCGAAGGGTTACTTAAGAGGAGCGACATGACAAGCCCCGTTTACTTCAATCGCAAACCATATACTGTCACATACAAGGATTGGCATACCGGCGAACTTGTGAGAGTTAAGCGTCGCCCCTCCACCCTTGAGCACAATATATTTCCCTTAGACATTGTTGAATTGAAGCAGACGAAAAACGTCGATTGGCAAGAAGGCGATGAATTCGAGGTCAAACATATCAGCGATCGAAGTCCAAATGTTCTCCAGATTCAAAATGACGATGGGGAAGCAACCTTTGTGGAAGCCTATGACGTAACCCTTGAGGAAGAAGTAGCACCGCGTGGCAAACGTTCCATTGACGATCCGAAGAGGAACAAATACCTCAACTGGCCTTAATACCCCACACACTCGGGCGGATCGAGGCTTTCCACATCTTCTTCTGTTTCAAAGTTCTTGATCATCAAGGTAGTCATGGCCCAGCCTTTCAGCTCTCCCTTTTTCCCCCTAACTTTTGCGCGAAGGAATTGTTCTCCGTTTTTGTTTGGCCCTCCGTCCCAGAACGTGCGTTCAAATTCCTTTTTTGTCTCGGACCGAACGCCTATTCTCTCTATCACTGACCAGACGGTTCGTCCGTGTGAGCAACGGACAAGTTTCTCCAGTTCCAGCGTGCGCACGTCCAATTGGAAAGCTAAGTGGAAGGGGACGGGTGCACCCTGTTCGAATATTTTTTGCTCGGTTTTGAAGACAAATTCCGTCTCTCCGGAAAGCCCTCCTGGAGAACTTAGGTAGGACGTGAAAATCTTATGGTCGTAGTCGTCGATATCTCCCCACTCGTAGGGATCGTTTTCCCCTTGGGTGCGGAAACTGACCCCTTTCCCCACTTGGACGCATTCTTCCTTCGAAAGGAGAAGACTTTCTCTATGGTCGTAGGCGAGTTGAGCACAAACATCGACCACGAGTTCCCCCAACCTGTGGAGCTGCCACTTTGTTAACCATAAGGGATTGGCATCCAGACGACTGCCTCCCACCATTTTCCCAGATGCTCCACTCAGCATAATGACGACCTTATCGTTTTTCGTTATGACTCCGTCGGTTCTTAGCCTCCTCAGTGGGATTTCATGCGGGGTCAGTTGGAGAGGTGTTTCAAAAAACGTGTTGTCCTGGGGGAGGACGTAATGAGCTTCGATCAATTCTCCTGAGTCCGCCCCTTGCGCTTCGAGGCATGCAGAGAGGGCAAAGGGGCAGTGGATGATCTCCAACCCCTTCGGTACTATTTTTTCCTCGCCGCTGCTATGTTGCACGAGAGGAAAATATCGCGCTGAAAACACTTGCGCAGGGCTGGTTCTTAGCCTGAGCAAGTCCTCCGGGACATCGCGAAAATTTTTGGACTGCAGGACCGGCGATTCCTTCGGCAGTTGAATGACAGTTTTGCTCTCAGCATCCTGCCAAGTGAAGCCGCTGTTAAGAATTTCCATGAGTTCCTTGGCAAAGAGGACGCGCAGGTCTCGCTCGGCCAGACTTCCCTGGCGATGGGCCTGCGCCACTTGCCAAATCCAGGAAAATTTCTCCTCGGAACTTGCGGGATCTTTGGGAAGTTTCAGTCCTTTGAGCTTCTCTGAAAGCCATTGTCCGTACGCAGCGATCTGAATTTTGAACGAGTCGCCGTCCGCACCCTCAGCAACACGAAGATCTTGGCGAGAGATCCCGAAAGCGGTCTGGCCGATGACAGGGCCCTTCTCTTCTGCACCGTAGAGGGTAAACGCTTTCCTGGGATTCATCCGCGACTCGAGGTAAGCCACAGCCATCAGGAGGCGAGGGGGAAGGCCATACTTTGCGGCACTCTCCAAGAAAGCCTGTTCTACGGGCGACTCGGGCCCCTTGCTTCCTCCATGCTTTCCGCCCGAGTCTCCGCAGGAGACTACTAAAGAGAGCAAAAAGAAAAACGATAGTCCTGTAACTTGCAATTTTGGCATTCCTGCCCCTCCTTTTTGCCTTGCGAGAAAATTCGGTGTCTTATATCTTCCAAAAAATCAAGGGGGCTTAGCTCAGCTGGTAGAGCGTTGGATTTGCATTCCAAAGGTCAGGAGTTCGACTCTCCTAGCCTCCACCAATCGACCGTTCCTTTTCTCGTCTATTTCTGAAGTTCTCAGAAATACTATAGCATAGTCCCGTAATGCCTAAGCCAATGGGGGCAAAAAGGGAATTCTTGGAGGAACCAGCTGCGCAGTTTCCTCCAAACCACCTCCTTGCTCCAACTGTGCTTCAAGTGTGCTCCAAGTGGCTCACGCATTACCTACTTTTCCGCTACAATGTAGGCTACCCAAGCTTCGCAGTCTTCCCCCTCTTCGGAAGGGGTAAACACGCCATCACCTTCGCCGTCGTCGTCGGATCCCTCCCAGTAAACGGTAGACTTCCTAAACCCAACTTCCTCAAGCAGCTCGCGCAATTCGGGGATGGTCCACATGCGCCAATCGTACGTGAAAACGCGTTCTCTCTTTCTTTCCCCTTTTCTTTTGAAATGGATGTAGAACATTGCATGATGAGTAATCGGATTAAAGGTGTCTTGATCCCAGAAGTAGCTGAAGTTTTCGTCTTCATGCTCCGTTTCGTCGACGTTAGGCTCCCAACACTGACTGCCTCCGAAGCAATCCAGGATCAAGACCCCATCTTTTTTCAGGGACGTGAAGACAGATTGAAAATACTGGCGGAGCGTGTTCCTTTTCTTAAAACCGAAGTAGCTGAAGTTTAGAGCACAAACAATATCGACGGCGGGCAAGTCTTGATCTAGGACGTTCTTCTGTAAAATTTCAAGCCGACTTGCCTGAGAGCTAGTCAGCTGAGAAACATAGTGAGTCCTTCCGTAGGCGATCGGTTCGGGATCAAAGTCGACACCCACGGCGCGGTATTTTCCCCCCAGTTTGGTCCATGCACAAGAGATGGCAAAAGCCGCGCAGAAGTCTTCGCGTAGTAGGAAAGGATCCTTACCCCGTAGCTCCTTATAGGTATCGCGCATAAACTTGGCATCTGCATCGGGAGATTGCACCGCCAGAGCATAGTAATGGTACTTATCGAATGGTTTTCCCTTTTTTTTTGCCAAAAGCTCTCCTTAGTTGCCCGCTTGTGGGCTCCTCCAATGGATCTCTTGGAGGAACCAGCTCCGTGCGACGCTTCTCAATGGATCTCTTGGAGGAACCAGCTGCGCAGTTTCCTCCAACCACCTCCTTGCGAATAAATCAAAATTATGCTCTATAATTCCCACCGGACCCACGCACCCCCAACAATGATGAGTTTCATAATGAGTGAAAAAAACTTCCCTAGCCATGAGGAAATTCAGAGAGAGTTTGAAGATTTCGTCAAAAAACGCTTCGGCAGTAATGTTAAAGTTATCTCGCACGAGTTTTCCCTTCATCCCAAAACTCAGACGAAGCAGGCAAATACAGCAAGTAGGAATTCGACATCTTCTGACTTGACCTTCAACCTCAAGCCGAAAGATGTCAAGGCTTACCTCGATCGCTTTATCATCGAGCAGGACGAGGCCAAGAAAGCGTTAAGCATTGCGTTATGTGACCACTACAATCAGGTTAACGACCACCTTAAAAACCCATCCAGCAGAGTCCAGGAAAACTATGCGAAACAGAACGTTCTCATCCTCGGTCCCACAGGGGTAGGAAAAACCTACATGATCAGGCAAATTGCCAGGTTGATCGGTGTTCCCTTTGTAAAAGCAGATGCAACACGTTTTACGGAAACAGGCTACGTCGGTGCCAACGTGGACGACTTAATCAAGGAACTGGTCAATCAAGCAGGTGGAGACATCGGCCGTGCTCAGTATGGGATTGTATACCTGGACGAAGCAGACAAGTTAGCCACACCCCGCCATTTAGTCGGCGGGCGTGATGTTTCCGGACGAGGTGTGCAGATGGGCCTACTCAAGTTAATGGAGGAGACGGAACTTGACCTCCGGGCCGCACACGACCCTGCTTCTCAAATGCAGGCCTTTCTCGAAATGCAGCAGAAAGGGAAGGTCGAACGGCAGCTCGTCAATACGCGCCACATTCTTTTCATTGTAAGCGGTGCGTTTACAGGCTTGGACACGCTCATTTCCAAACGGCTCAATAAAAATAACATTGGCTTTTCACGTTCGGTTCAGAGCGTGAAAACGCGCGATGAAGTTTACAACTATGCTGAAACTCAAGACTTCATCGAATATGGTTTTGAACCTGAATTCATCGGTCGGCTTCCCGTCAGAGTCTCGTGCCATCATTTGAACAAGGATGCCCTATTTTCCATTTTGAAAAATTCGGAAGGTTCCCTCATCCGCCAGTACGAATTCGCATTCGCTGCTTATGGGATCGACGTGAAGTTTTGCGATAAAGCTCTGCAAGCGATCGCTAGGAAAGCTTCCGTGGAGAAGACAGGGGCCAGAGGTCTTATGACCATTCTCGAAAAGATTCTGCGCGATTTCAAGTTCATGCTTCCCTCGACACACATTCTCAACTTGGAAATCACGGAAGCAATGATCAAGCATCCTGAGAAGGAGTTGAGAAAACTTCTGAAAAACTTTCCCCAAGACGACCGTGATGAAATCAAATTGATTAAGGCGTTTGAAAGTCTTTTCTTTGCAGAACATCGCATGAAATTGTATTTTGACGCTGATGCGATTCAATATCTTGTCCAACGGGCAAAGTCGGAACAAATTCCAGCAGATCAACTTTGTAGAGACCTTCTGCAAAGCTTTGAGCACGGACTCAAACTCATAGGGCAAAACACAGGACAAACTGAATTTGTGATTAATGCGGAAACTGTAAAGCATCCTAGGCAAGGATTGGAAAAAATGGTAAAGGATTCCTATAAGATAAATGGAAAAGACCCCTTCTTAGAGGAAGAGAAACATGAGAATTGATACCGAACCGAAACTTGGGTTCAAAGATGTCTTGATTCGTCCCAAACGCTCTACCCTGGAGTCTCGCTCGGACGTGTCCCTAAGTAGGCAATTCACCTTTAAACATGCCGAGGGCGAGTGGAACGGTGTACCCATTATGATTGCCAACATGGATACGGTGGGCACGTTCAGGATGGCAAAAAGCGCTGCGGAATTCCAAATTCTAACTACCGTTCACAAACATTACTCACTTCAGGAATGGGGTGCTTTCCTCAAAAAGATAGAGCCTGCGGTCTATGACTATGTTGCCATCAGCCTTGGGATTTCCAACAAGGAGTTTGCCAAGCTTGAAGAGATTATGGGATCGTTCCCGCAACTTCGCTTCATCTGTATAGATGTTGCGAACGGTTATACAGAACGTTTTGTCGAGTTTGTGAGGAAAGTGAGAGCGAGCTTTCCCACAAAAATCATCATAGCTGGTAACGTTGTTACAGGGGAAATGGTGGAAGAACTCGTACTTTCCGGCGCAGACATAATCAAGGTCGGCATTGGCCCTGGCAGTGTTTGCACAACCCGCATCAAGACGGGTGTGGGCTACCCCCAACTTTCCGCGATCATTGAATGCGCTGATGCCGCCCACGGATTGAAGGGTCAAGTGGTGTCCGATGGTGGTTGCACATGCCCGGGAGATATTGCAAAGGCTTTCGGGGCGGGCGCAGATTTCGTCATGCTCGGAGGAATGTTTGCAGGGCATGACGAATGCGACGGAGAAGTGGTCGAACAAGCAGGACAGAAACTCTTCCGTTTCTATGGTATGAGCTCTGACATTGCTATGGAACGGCATAACGGAGGGGTTGCAGATTACAGAGCCTCTGAAGGCAAGTCGGTCCTCATCCCTTACCGAGGACCCGTGTCGAATACGATCAAAGACCTCCTCGGAGGGGTCAGGTCAGCCTGCACATACGTAGGTGCAGCGAAACTTAAGGAACTGTCCAAGCGCACAACATTCATCATCGTCGGAGAACAGGAAAATCGTATTTTTGCTGAAAAATAGGTAATGCGTAAGCCGCTTCCGCAAGGAGTTGGTTTGGAGGTAACTGCGCAGCTGGTTCCTCCAAGACATTCCTTCTCGCCACAAATTCTGCTGAGGAGGCCTATTTTTGATACGTCCCAATCAACTCTGCTCTTCCCAGGATGTGACCTTCCATGGCCGCTTCCAGTTCTGCCTTGGTGGGAGTGCTTTTAAAGGTGAGTTCCTTATCTAAAGCAAACAATTTGTGAAAATAACGATGCCTGCCAATCGGAGGACAAGGCCCCCCGTAGCCGCTACGTTTCCAATCGTTCAGTCCATCCTTAGCACCGGGGGGCAATGCCTGGATGTTTTCCGCCAAAGCTTTTACGTTGAGGGGGATATTGTAAAGCACCCAGTGTACCCATGTCCGTTGAGGGTTCTTAGGATCGGGAGCGTCAGGATCATCCACAATAAGCGCAAAGGTTTTCGTCCCCTTGGGAGCATGATCCCATTCCAGCGGCGGGGACGTATCTTTACCTTGGCAAGTGAAAACCTTCGGAATGTCTCCATTGTGTTTGAAAGCAGAAGACTTTATTACCAATCCGTCGCTCTGAGCTGATGCCATAGGCCCTCCTACCAACGTCGTGAAAGTGAAAACGAACAGGCTCATTCTCATCGTATTATACCCCCACAAAAAAGGAGATTAGACAAAGAAAAAAATAGCCAGCCATTCTTATTATATAGTATTTGGGAAAAAGAATTTGTGAAGAGGACCTTTTTTGAAAAAAAGTTCCCCTCCACGCCTCCCCCCAAAAAACTTTAGATATTGAAGTTTTTGAAAAGGGGCTTGGGGAAAGAACTTTTTTCAAAAAGTTTTTCCCAAAATTGATTATCTTGAATACTATATTTTGGAGAAAGTATGACAGGACCTTTTTTCATCATCGACTTCGATAATACGTTCATCAAAGGTGAATCGCTGGAAATCGTTGCCGAAGTGGCACTACGCAAGACACCCGGCAAAGATAAGATACTGAGCACCATGAGTGGGCTTGTCGACGAATCCATGGCGGGACGCTTGAGCTTTAGTGACTCGTTGAGGAAGCGCTTTTCGTTCCTGGAACTGCACCGCGACCACCTGACAAAAGCGATCGAACTGATAAAAGAACGAGTGACAGAGTCCTTTTGGAAACACAAAAGCTTTTTCAAACAGCACCGCGAGTCGATCTATGTGGTATCGGGCGGGTTTCGAGAGCTGATCCTTCCCGTTACACGCATGTTTGAACTTCGAGACGATCATGTCTTCGCAAACGAGTTCATATTTAACTTCGACGGTCAAATCCTTGGCATTGATGAGAAGAATCCTCTGGCCCATGACATGGGAAAGGCAAAACTTGTCAAAACGTTGGGTTTGGGGCGCGAAGGAATAGTCCTGGGAGATGGAATGACAGACTACGAGATTGTCGTGGAAAATCCACAATGTCGTTTTTTCGCCTTTAACGAGCATGTGACGCGTGACGAAGTCGTGAAGAAGGCCGAAAGGACATTTGGAACTTTAGACCAAGTTCTTGATCACCTTGGCTTGATCAAGGCGAGTTCAGTAGCTGTAAACCGGGTCCTTCTCCTTGAAAATATTCACCCCTTAGCGATTCGAGACATCAGGTCAAAAGGTTTTTTTGTGGAGACACTCCCAGGCGCTCTGGATGAAGAAGATCTTATCCAGAAACTCAAAGATGTTCAATTCCTGGGGATACGTTCCAAGACGCAGGTCACTGAACGTGCGTTGGAAAGCGCAAAACATCTTGTCGGTGTGGGAGCGTTTTGCATTGGAACGGACCAGATCGATCTTAATGCGGCGACACGTCGAGGTGTTGCTGTTTTCAACGCGCCGTTTTCAAACACAAGAAGTGTTGTTGAACTGACACTGGCAAGCATCGTCATGCTCTCTCGTCAAGTTTTCGAAAAGAGTTTGAAACTTCACAAAGGTATCTGGGACAAAAGTGCAGAAGGTTCTTGCGAAGTTCGAGGCAAGACTCTAGGCATAGTGGGCTACGGAAACATAGGCTCCCAACTTTCCGTCCTCGCTGAGAACATGGGGATGAAAGTCCTCTATTACGATATCGTCGAGAAACTTCCCCTGGGGAACGCTCACTCGTGTTCTGATTTGAAAACCTTGCTCGAAGAATCGGATTTTATTTCCATCCATGTCGATGGCAGGGCAGGGAACTTCAATCTTATCGACGAATCATGTTTCAAACTGATGAAGGATCGGAGCATCCTCCTCAACTTAAGCCGAGGTTTTGTCGTCGATCTTAAGGCTCTTGCAAAAAATCTCAGAAACGGGAAAATCGCTGGAGCAGCCCTCGATGTCTTCCCTCATGAGCCGAAATCCAAGGACGAGGTTTTTCACTCGGAACTCCAAAATATGCGCAACGTAATCCTCACCCCTCACATAGGAGGCAGCACGATCGAAGCCCAGAGGAATATTGGAGAATTTGTGTCAGCAAGACTTCTGGACTACTATGAGAAGGGAATCTCCATGGGAAGTGTCAACTTGCCACAATTGCAGATTTCCGAGCGTAAAGGTGAGAAACGCATCCTGCATATTCACGAGAATGTTCCTGGCATTCTTGCGCAAGTCAACGGAATCCTGGGAAGCCACGGCATAAACATCGAAGCCCAATACTTGGGAACCAACGACCTGATCGGCTACGTGGTAACAGATGTGGATAAGTTCCAACCAGAATGTGAGAAGGAGATCAGACAAATCCCCCACACCATCCGTCTGCGAGTGGTCTCCTAAAATCAAGTAAGGTTATATTGTAGAACTAGGGCAAGTAATAAAAACAATGGGGAAAGATAATGAAAGCTGTGCTCTTTGCTTTCCTTCTTTTGCAGTGGTTTGGTTGCAGATCTAGTGAAAAAGACTCTGAACTCAAGGAGCATGTTGATCAAAAGGAAGAAAGCCCTCAAAAGGCCCCTGATCCACTTAATCGTGAAACGTCTGTGATCGTGAAAAACGATTGCGAAGAACGAGTTGGGTATCGGTGGATTGAGAACCAATGCCTCCTGTGGGTCGAGTATGAATGTAAACAGAGGGGATGGCTTTTTGAAAATGGCACGTGTATCAGTCCCTCCGAGACTGACTGTCGTAAGCGACAAGGTTGGCTTTGGATTAATGAACAATGCATTTTGAAAGACGAGAAAGATTGCCTGCAACAAGCAATGGTGTGGACGGGAGATACCTGTGTATCTTCTGAAGAAGCAGATTGTAGACGAAATTCAGAGAAAGTTTGGGAGCAAGGCGAATGTCGACTTGCTGTTCAAGTCGCTTGTTTAAAAGAAGGAAATTTTTGGAAAGATGATCGTTGTTTGGACAAACAAGTCGCCGAATGCGAGGCTCGCCTCATAAAACATGTTTGGCTTCAAGACTCCTGTATTTCATTACAAAAATACACCTGCGAACTCGATGGAAACATGACCTGGCATGACGACAAGTGCATTTCCCGCCTACAGGCGCAATGCGAAATTGAAGGAAAAGTCTGGTTGGATCCCGAATGCGTTACAAAAAATGAAGTAGCGCGAAGAGAATCGGAAGTACGCAATAAGGAAACCTGCGTTAATCGCGCTGACAGTTTTGAGGGAAAAAAAGTATTTGTCTGGTCTGACACAAAAAAACTATGTCTCGCCAATCCAGAATTGGCAGAGTGTTTTTCTATATATAAGAGAACAAATTTGCTCAGCGAAGCAAAAAACGTGCGTCGTGAGGTTTGGGAGACTGAAAATAGTCAAGTCGTTAAGGAAGTTCCATGGTCCCAAGCACAACTTGAAATACTTGACAAACAGGTGCAACTGTATGAGCGCGCCAGTAATGCCGGGGTGTCTCCAAACATCCTTTCGCACGGCATTTGCAGGCAAGACGAAGTTCCTTTATTATTTGCGCTGCTGCCGAAACTGCAAGTTGTATCCGTAGAAACTGCTGACTCAGAGTCTTTTAAGAAGAGCGTAAGAAGTCTTGTGAATGACCTTCACAAGAAGGCTCGAATCATTCATGGAGACATTCATCTCAATAATTTCTTGTATTCTCCCGTGGACGATCATTATTTTATCTTTGACTTTGACAATTCAATCGATCTTGACTTGATCTCAGATGACAAAAAAGCTGGTCATATCGGTTTTGAAGACTATAAACTGGCGTTGTTTCTTCGAGGGAACTTATACCCTCCAGGTCCTGATGTCCCAGGCTATGAGGATTCATGGAGGGAGAGGGGTTACGAACCATGGCAAATGAACATTTTCAAGTATGGCTACTTTGATTCCGACAAAGATGGGGTTATTTCTACGTCGGAATTGGATAAATTAGCTGATGCCCTAGGAAAATACAAGACCGCTCTCGTCATGCAAGACCTTTATAATTGGAGGATCGCGGATCTCTCGGAAGGTGTGAAAGCTGGTTTTTTGAAAGACGAAAACAGGAGGGGCACGGGATCGGAGCCTTACAAGAGTTTCGTGCAAACATTAAAAAAGCACTGGCATCACCCTGTGGACCGGGGTACACGGCGCATCGTACTTGACTCTCATCGCTACAAAGAACTTCCACTCGAAGGAGATCATATATTGGTTATCTCCGGAGGAGATTTTCATACCCAACGTATGTTTCCGATCCTTGCTCATCATTTGTACACAAAATTTGCCCTGGATAGAGGGTATCGCTATTCTTATTTCACGGAGAATCTGGCAGGGATAGACAGTAAAAATGGAGGGAAATCTAGAGTCCCTTATTGGACGAAAATATATATGATCCTCGATCTTCTGGAGCAGCCCAAAAATCGTGTCATTGTTTGGCTTGACGATGACGGGATACTTGCTGATCATGGTGAACCCAGCATGATTGAGCGTTATCTGAAAGCATATCCTGAGAAAGACCTCATCGTCGCTTGGGATCAAGAGGAGTGGGCGCTTGTCAACACAGGAGCAATGATCGTTCGCAATACAAATGTAGTTCGAAAATTTTTTCACGATGTTTTGAAAGTGGGAGAAGAAAACAGATGCTGGATTGGGCTGGATAAGAAAACTAAACAGTACGTAGAAACCCAGGGAACCTTGATGACGTGTAAGCAGTCTCGAAATTGTCTGCATGAGCAACAGGCCCTTCAAGAACTCTATATTCCCATGCGACGAAACTGCGATGAGGGGTCAACCGTATGGCATAGGGCAAGCGATTTTCCGCGTACTGTTGACACGGACTGGAAACAATCCGTGGCAATTGTTCCTCAATGGGAAGAAACTCAATCTCTGAATATGAATATTTTTGTGAATGGAAGAGTGGGATCAGATATGAGTCCAGGGTACCTAGCCTATCGCAGTTCGCCGCAAAAAGGTTCTGGTCCGAGTGCGCTGAAACCATTTACGTCGAACAACCCGCCATTCTTTTTACAATGTGCCGGAATCGAAAATAAGCATAAATGTATTGGTGAGGTTCTCGACTATCTTCAAATTCTGAAAGTCGCAGACATGACAAAAATTGTGCAAAAGGGAATGGGAGACGCTGGTTTTGATGTAAAAGCTGACGAGATTAATGACACGTTTGGCTTTTCAGAACGGACAAAAGTTAGCTTGAACGGTTCACAAGCTAAGCTCGTCTCCGATGGAGCATTTCTTTACCAGCGGAAAAAAGCAAAGGAAGCACAGACAAAACGATAATCCCCAGTGTCATCATGGTGAGGCTCTCTCGAATGATGGGAAGATCCCCAAAGAAAAATCCAAACGATGTGAATATTGCAGTCCAAGCGATACCACCAAGCACGTTATATGTCATAAATTTTGAATAATTCATCTTGCCAAAACCGGCGATGAACGGGGCAAAGGTCCGAATGATCGGCACGAAGCGAGCATAAACGATAGTTTTATTCCCATATTTTTCGTAGAAGCGATTGGTATTATCAATGTAAGCTTTTTTCAAATAACGCGAGTTTTCCCGGAAAAAAAAGGCTCCGAATTTTCTGCCAACCAAGTAGTTGACACTGTCTCCCAAAATAGCGGCGGTCATTATTAAAACCACCACAAGGGGGAAATCGAGGAGGCCTCTTGCCGAAAATGCTCCGACAGCAAAGAGCAAAGAGTCTCCAGGTAATATCGGTGTAACGACCAACCCCGTTTCACAAAAAACGATCAGAAATAGAATAATGTAAACAAAAAAGCCGTAGTTAAGGATGATCGTTTCCAAATACTTGTCGATTTTTAAAATGAATTGAAAAAGGAAAATAAAGAAGTCGACGGACTGAAGTAGGATTTCCAAAACAAGCCCCTTTCCTATTGTTTTTTCCAGCCTAGCACATGGGAAGGGGAGAATAAAAGCTTGTCTTCTAAAAATCAGGCCTCTAGACTCCGTCGCACTCAAGGTGCGTAAACCACTTGGGGCAAGGAGGTGGTTTGGAGGAAACTGCGCAGCTGGTTCCTCCATGAAATCCGGGGGAGGCGACGCTTCACTCGCCCCCCCACCCCCCCCCCTCTCCCTATTTGCCCCAGGTGGCTTACGCATTACCACTTTTTTAATTTTCCAATTGTTTTTATTTAATAATTACATCATCTTACAGAGAAAAGAAGTAGGAGGCGCTCTTGAATTCCCATCGAAAAATGCTGCTGGGGCTTTTGGCAGGTGTGGTTTTAGGTATTCTCGCCCGTTTTATGCTGGGGACTGGACCCCTTCTCGACGGACTGATCCGCTATATAGCCCATCCTTTGGGGCAGGTGTATCTGCGTTTGTTGTTTATGCTGATAATCCCGCTAGTTTTTAGTGCCCTATGTCTGGGTATTGCCGGTATAGGTGAGATGAAAAGCCTCGGTCGCATCGGTGTAAAAACGTTGATCTATACGGTAGCAATCTCTGGCATTGCCGTGTTGATCGGTCTCACCGTTGTCAATCTCCTGCGTCCGGGAGATTTACCAGATGGCATCCGCGAGCAGCTTTTGCAATCTGCTATGGATCGTCAGAGCAATTTTACCGTCCCTAAGAGCGATAAAACTGCGGTCGAGTTGTTGTTGAACATCATTCCCGACAATGTGGTTCGTGCAGCAAGTCAAAGTGACATGCTCGCTGTCATGTTTTTTGCTCTTATTTTTGGTATCGCATTAGCGATGGTCAGGACGGAAGCTACGCAGCGTTTGCAGGAGGTGATTCAAGGTATTTACGATGTCACCTGGAAGTTGATTCAAATCGTGATGGGTCTCGCACCTTATGGGGTTGCGGGTTTGATGTTTACGATTACCGCTCAGCTTGGCATCGACATTCTTATACAACTTTTACGTTATGTAGGGGTTGTGCTTCTGGCGCTCGCACTTCATCAATTTGTGGTCTATTCGGCGGTGGTTTCTTGGCTTGGTAAAATGAGCCCGAGGTATTTTTTCAGAGCCGTCCAAGATGCCATGGTGACGGCGTTCTCGACAGCTTCAAGTAATGCGACATTACCAACAGCCCTTAGGGTTGCCGAAGAAAAGTTAGGCTTGCAGAGCCATGTCAGCCGTTTTGTACTGACAGTGGGTTCAACAGCCAATCAGAACGGTACCGCTCTTTTCGAAGGAGTGACGGTCTTGTTCCTTGCTCAACTCTATGGTGTACACTTATCTCTCACCCAGCAATTCTTGGTCGTCATCGTCTGCATATTAGGAGGGGTTGGCACAGCCGGGGTGCCTGCAGGATCTATACCGGTCGTCGCCATGATATTGGGTATGGTCGGCATTCCCGTTGAAGGTGTTGGGATTATTTTGGGAGTGGATCGCTTCTTGGATATGTGCCGAACGACTCTCAATGTGACCGGTGACCTTGCAGCAGCGGTTGTTATCAACGCGTCTGAAAAGGAACATGGTGCCCCAAGGTCACTCAGCAAGAGCGCCGAGCATTTAGATTCCAAACTCACTTAAACTCACGAAACAAACATGCGTCCTCCATGAGCCAGGATCTTCATGAGTTCATTTCTTCATACTGATAAGAAAGTCGTGAGTTCTGAACGGAAGGTAATCGTTCCACCAATTATCATAATGAGTAACAAATTTTGGCATCTTTTGAGCATCTTCCCTAGTGATAGCTGGACCTCTCCAGCCAACTTTGATTCGAGTATCAAGATTTTCGATAGTAAGATCTCTTGGAATTGGACCCCAAAAATCGTTGAACCCTAAACTACTCAAATTAATTTGCCATGTAAAATTTTCTATGACTTCTCCTAGGTCAGTACGCTCCCATGTTCCTGTAAGACCAGATTTATGAGTATAAATTGCGTAAGAAAACCCTTCTTTTGTTGGATCTATTCTTGACCCAAATTTCGTTCCCGCCAAGTAATCTCCAACATTTCTATCCATTAAGATAAGATTCAGTTTTTCTCCTTTTTTCAGTTGAAGGATATCTTGTATCGACAAAGCATATCTTTCGGCTGCTAAGTTGCCCCAAGCTGTTAATGAATCATCCTGAACTAAGGGGCTCTGTTTTTCGTCAGCAGCTTCATAAATTTGAAGACATAGTGTATTTTTATCAAATTTTTTCTTTACTTGAGGATAAATATACATTCCTCTTGCTGCTTTAAGAACATCGTCAAAAGTTCTCTCAACACATGGAACATCACTTTCAACAATATCCCTAAAACTACTAATGATAGAATCTTTTTCACTTGGACTAAAGAATTCAAAAGGTGATGTTGTTTGAGAAAGGGCCATGTTTTCTAAAAAAAGACAGGTTAATGTTAATAAAACAAAGTACAAAGAATCGGATTTCATAAAATTACTCCTAAGAGAAAAATTTTTATGTAATCTAAGGCACAAAAAGTAGAACACTTATTGCGGTACACACCTATGTGAATATTGCTAAAGTCTTTTGAAGTAAAAAGCAATCAAAAAGTTGACAGTAATAACTCGATCTTCCAGTTTTTGGTTGCTGAAAAATCATTTGGGTGCATCTGTTAGTTAGACCCCTCCTTGTTTCTAATAAATCCAAGCGACAGATGAACAAGAAGCATGGCAAGGAAAACAAGGGCTAGGCGATACGCCACCTTCAACATGAGAACAGGGTCGAGGAGATCTCGCTCGACCTTTAAGTGGTCAAACGTTCTAGCAAGTTTTTCTTGCGCTTCTTGATAGCGTTGCCAAGTCGGGTTGACGATCTTGGACTTAAACCACCCGTTTTTGAAAACCTTGCTCTCTGGATTCTCAAACCTTGCCCTTTCCTCTTCATAGTCTCCCCTGGCTTTTGAGACCCTCTCCTGAAGCCACTGGACGGTAGCGTCTGCCTCAACTTCATTTCTGACGATGACGACCTCATTCTTCCACGTTCCGAAAGCAACGAAGCCGATCTCGGAGAGATTTGGGATTGCGTCTTTTATCATACGCCCGCTGTCGAATCTTTTTGAACTCGTAGCGTTCCTGCTCGGTATAAGCCTCCTCTTTCATCAAAGCACTAAGCGAGTGAATCAGATGCTCTAAATCTTTGGGGGAGCTAGCCGTTCCCAAATCTTCTTCTAAACGTTGCTTGAGGTCTGCGAAGACCAAATCCCCAAATCCCGATTTCGGTAAAGAACTAATCAGTTGAAATGTTGACATGCATTTCCTTTCTGCTGGTTTAGATCGGCTTTGATATATTTTGATCTCTGCTTGAGGTCTCGAAACGAGCTTGCTCCCTGGGCGGCCTTGTCGAGAACGTCTGTGCCGAATTGTTTTCTTAGACCCTGCATGGCCCAAAGTTTTCGGATAGCG
>JACPKR010000008.1 GCA_016186945.1 Deltaproteobacteria bacterium
AAAAATCGAAGGAGGACGTTTCTTTGCTTGTGGGATATTCACATAACAGGGAACCGTCGCTCCCCCAAGGCATTTCTTGGAGGAACCAGCTGCGCAGTTTCCTCCAAACCACCTCCTTGCCCCAAGTGGCTTACGCATTACAGAATTCGCATTTCTGCCTTTGGCCTTTTTTCAGATTTCTCGTATAATTATTTCTATGAAAACAATACATTCTACTCTCCTCTCGTTGACATTACTCTCTTGTAAACCAGAGACTCCTTCCGCAACGCGTCCAAAGGAGACGTCAAAGGCGCCAGAAACACAACTTTCAAAGGAAATTCCTAAAGAGGCTTCAGAATGTCAAGAGTTAGCCCTAGGTTTAGATATCGCAACGATCGATCCCCCTGTGAAGGTGAGTGCACAAGCCGCAACTATTGAAACAGCAAGTATATTCAAAAGCGTAAACAGCAAAGGTTACCCTATCTTCAAAATCGAAGTCACGACATCGGTACCTGTCACCCATATCGAATGGCGCGCCTGTGTTCAAGGGGACTGCTACCCCTCAGAGGATAGTTTCGAGATTGCGGTGGGAGTCAGTCTGCTTCCTCCTTTTCCCACCTGGGCTGGTCAAGACGTGACGTTTGAAGTCCGAGGATGCGTGGGGGATAATTATAGATTGGATCAGCCCTGCGGGGAGGCAAAAGAATTTGGCTATTCCTTTCCGAGCCAAAGTGAAACATGGCCAAAGGAAGACCGACAGCTCCAAGAACTTTACGATGTGCGCAAAACACTATGGCAAAAAGGTTATAGACTCCATTTCTTAAGTAGTAGCTTGGTTGAAATTGCCGAAACGACCCCTCCCCAATCAAAAGGTCGACAACTGTTGTTGGCCCTTGTAAAAAACATAAGCAATCGCTCCCCAGACGAACTCGCATTGGCTGTTGAGTTATTGTACGATGACATAAAATCCCAAATCCAATCTTCACAGCCCGACGGTCTAAACTTAGCATCTAGTTCTTGCACTACAGACAGTCCGCCCACTGCATCCGAGCCAAGTGTGGCAGCCTCCCCCCAATCCCCGACACCTGGCACCGACGTTGATACCGACTTCGCTATACGCAATCAGACCGAAACCGCTGTCAATATAGGCACGAATAATAAGAAAAAGAGTGACAAAACCGAAAAAAGACCTCGAAAACCCAACGAAGGCCTCCTGGTAGGAGGCCTCTTTCTGGTGGGGTTTGGGATAAGCGGACTAATAAGCGGGACGGCACTCCGAGTCTTTAGGGGAGGAGGTGGATTTCTGGTGGCAGGATTTAATACTGCAGGCTTCGTAGGTCTGATAGGCGGACAATTTTTTCGAGACCGCATCCAAAAAAAAATAACCACAGAAGCTATCGGGGATTACATTAAAAAAAACCCGCAAAGCCAGGACCTTGCCAAAGGTTGGATCGAAGAAGTTAAAAAGGGAACCGCGATGGGCGAAATTAAGGATATCCCGGAAGCTTTGAAAGCAGAGACCAAAACGAAAATCGAGGCATACTCCACCAAAATTGGCAAAAGATTCCAAGTCGGTTCACTTTTCTCCCTCTTGGCAGGAGGCGCATTGATGGCTGCGGCACTTTCTTTAACAGACGACCCCTATCTCGCGTATAGGTCTTCGCTAGACACCCTTCAACAGGAAATAGAGACGTTACAAACGACACGAAAAAATGGCCTCGCTGCTTTAGAGTAAGCTAGGGCATAGTATTGGGTTTGAAGTCTATCTCGACAATTGGTTGGAGGTAGTTCATTAACCTTTTCAGATCATGCTTTGAGGCCCGGAAAATTGTTCCTCTTCTGTCGAACCGGAAAGAGCAGCGGTGCTCGCTTGCCCTCCGCTTACCGACACGAGAATCTGATCGAAGTAAGCTGTGCCTGCCTCCCTCTGATGCCTGACAGCGGTATAGCCCTTGTCAGCTTTTGCAAATTCTTTTTCCTGAAGATCGGCGTATGCTGTCATGCCGCTTTTAAGAAAGTGGGACGCAAGGTCAAAGGAATGGTAGTTGACGAGGTGCCAACCGGCCAGGGTGATGAACTGAAATTTGTAGCCAAGTTGGTTGAGGTCCTTGTGAAAGCTTGCGATGGAAGCATCGTCAAGGTGACGTTTCCAGTTAAACGAGGGAGAACAGTTATAAGCCAGGGGCATGTCGGGATAATAACGATGGATTGCTTCCGCGAAAGTCTGAGCTTCTTTAATGTCAGGAACAGAGGTTTCGCACCAGATGGCGTCCGCATAGGGTGCGTAGGCAAGCCCTCGGGCAATGGCGGATTCAATGCCGGGGCGAATCATGTAGTAACCTTCGGAGCTTCGTTCTCCCGTTAGGAAGTCCTTGTCGTACTCATCGCAGTCATTCGTCAGAAGCTTGGCAGAGAGCGCATCAGTTCGTGCAACAATCACCGTTGGCACGCCACAGACATCAGACGCCAGGCGAGCAGCAGTCAGGGTTTTTATGAACTGACTGGAAGGCACGAGAACTTTACCACCAAGGTGTCCGCACTTCTTCTCCGAGGCCAGCTGGTCTTCAAAATGGACAGCACCTGCACCGGCTTCGATCATGGCTTTCATAAGTTCGAAGGCATGAAGCGGTCCACCAAAACCGGCTTCGGCGTCAGCTAATATGGGGACAAACCAGTCGATTTCCCCCTTACCCTCACTACGCTCGATTTGATCAGCTCGGGTAAGTGCGTTTTGTACACGCTTCACAAGTTGGGGCACGCTGTTGCAAGGGTAGAGGCTCTGGTCGGGATAGGTGTGTCCGCTCGTATTTGCATCTGCGGCAACTTGCCACCCACTAATGTAGATCGCTTTTAACCCAGCACGCACCATGTTAACTGCTTGTGCACCGGTGAGTGCGCCTAGAGCAATCGTATGTTGTCTTTGGTGCAAGAGATTCCAGAACTTCTCTGCCCCTACCCGAGCGAGTGTGTATTCGATGGGCAGCGAAGGTCTTAGTTTGTCCACATCCTGGGGCGAGTATGGGCGCTTCACCCCGTCCCATCGGGGATTTTGTTCCCATTCAGATGCAAGGTTCTTCGTCAAATCGTGGTGCATGGTTACCTCAAGGAAAGTTGTGATCAAGGTAGTGATACGCAGGAAGCGTAAGAAACTCCGTAAACTCGCTTCCCACGACAAGTTCATCCAATAACCTTGCCGCATCATCGTAACGTTGGGTTCCTCCCGCTTGTTTAAGGTGGGAAAGTTCCTCGCGACGTACGGTTTCATACATGCTCTGTACGAATGTCTTCCCGTTGCTCAGCACACAGTTCTGTTTCAGCCACTGCCAGAGTTGAGCACGGGAGATTTCTGCGGTTGCTGCATCTTCCATGAGGTTGTTGATGGCAACAGCTCCCTGCCCTACAAGCCATTGGTTGAGGTATTGAAGGGCAACGCTGATATTCGTACGCACCCCTTCTTCTGAGACAAAGGATCCTTCGATTGTCGTGTTTAAAAGGTCGGTATCTTGAACCTTGACATCTTCACGCAGGCGTTCCTTTTGATGGGGTTTTCCACCAAGGAAGCGGTTGAAAACTTCCATCGCAACGGGGAGCAGGTCAGGGTGGGCAATCCAGGTTCCGTCGAATCCGTCATTGGCCTCGCGTTCCTTATCTTTCTTCACCGCTGCGATTGCTTTTTCTGTAACTCCGGGATCGCGTCGGTTGGGAATAAAAGCGGCCATCCCACCGATAGCATGTGCTCCCCGTCGGTGGCACGTACGGACTAAGAGTTCCGTATAAGCCCGCATGAAGGGGACTGTCATTGCCACCTGTTGTCGGTCAGGAAGGACGTGATCCGGTCGACGCCCGAATTTCTTGATCATGCTGAAGATGTAATCCCAGCGTCCCGCATTGAGTCCGACGATCGAATCTTTCAGCTCCCACAGGATCTCGTCCATCTCAAAGGCGGCAGTGATCGTTTCAATCAAAACAGTTGCTCGAACTGACCCTCGTGGGACATTCAAATAAATCTCGCCTTCCTTGAAGACATCAGCCCACAGACGAGCTTCATTATGGTTCTCCAACTTGGGAAGGTAGAAGTAGGGGCCACTTCTGCGGCTTAGCAACTCCTGCGCGTTGTTGAAGAAATACACCGCGAAATCGAATAGACTTGCGGAAACAGGTTCGTTATCGACGAGCAGGTTTTTCTCGATAAGGTGCCAACCACGCGGTCGAACAAGGAGGGTCGCTGTCTTTTCGTTCAACGTGTAAGCTTTCCCATCCTCGTTCACAAAGTCGATCGTCCGCCGAACAGCACGGTTGAGGTTGTCATGACCTCGCAAGATATTGGCCCAGCGGGGGGAGCAGGAATCTTCAAGATCCGCCATAAACACCTTGGCCCCGCAGTTGAGCGCATTTATCATCATCTTACGCTCAACGGGACCTGTGATTTCCACCCGCCTGTCTTGCAGGTCATGGGGAACTGAGGCGACTCGCCATTCTGAGTTACGGATGTCTTGTGTGGTTGAAAGAAAGCAGGGCTTTGTGCCCCGATCCCATTCCTTCTGTCGTTCAACACGGTCCTGTAGGAGCTTTTTTCTCCTCTCATGGAAGGTTTTATGGAGGTGGATAACAAAATCAAGAGCGCCCGGGGTTAAGACAAAGTCTCTGTAATACGCATCCACGGGGCCCAAAAGTTTCGCACTTGAAGGCATAAGCAAGTTACCTTTTAAGTTAAAGTTTCGATGTTATCTATTTTATAAAAAGATTATAGAACTTGATTGGGGTGGTCAAACTTTTTTTCGCAAAAAAAGAGAAGGGAGTTCTTGGAGGAAGCAGCTGCGCAGTTTCCTCCAAACCACCTCCTTGCCAAGGCGGCTTACGCCGCAACGAATAAAAGGAAGGGTCCGTGCCGCATTCACAGATTAAAATCGCACTCGCACAGGTCAATTTCCTCATGGGCGACATAGAAGGAAACATGAGGCGCATGATTAAGTTTGCAGGGGAAGCAAAACGCGCTGGTGCCGCTCTTATTGCCTTTCCCGAGTTGGGTATTACAGGATACCCCCCGCAAGACCTGCTTCTGCGTCAGGAATTGTACGAACGCGTAAATAAAGCACTAAGCCAATTAAAGGAAGAGTGTCGAGGGATCGACCTTCTGGTGGGCTATCCCGAGCAGGAAGGAAAGGTGCGGTATAATGCCGCAGCATTCATTAGAGATGGCAAAATTCTTGCTAATTACCGAAAGCAGTGTCTCCCCAACTATGGGGTTTTTGACGACCGTCGCTATTTCACACCCGGGAGCGCCCCCTGTGTGGTTGAAGTTAAGGGAGTCTTCGTGGGAGTGCTGATTTGCGAAGATATCTGGTACCCCGAACCCATCCAACAAAGTAAAAAAGCAGGTGCAGAACTTTGCATCTGTTTGAACGCGTCGCCTTTCGATCGAGACAAGGCACAGTCGCGTAAACAAACACTGAAAAGCCGTGTGCAAGAAAGCGGACTGCCTGTCGCCTACGTTCAGTGGGTGGGTGGACATGATGATCTGGTTTATGACGGTGGGTCAATGGTGCTTGATCAGGCCGGGACGCTCTGCCAAGATGCTGGGTTTTTCAAAGAATCGCTCCTGATAGCTCCATTCAAACGGACGAAGGAAGGGCTGCGGGTTGTTTCGGGACCGCTTCCTCCAGAAATGCCGACAGAAGCAAGAATTTACAACGCTCTTGTTCTCGGTGTCCGTGATTACATTCAAAAGTCAAGCTTTGATCGCGCCCTCATCGGCCTGTCTGGTGGGATTGACTCTGCTCTCACTCTTGCCATCGCCGTCGATGCGTTGGGAAAAGATAACGTGACCGCCGTGATGATGCCCTCTCGCTTTACCTCGGACTTGAGCATTCAAGCAGCCGATGAACAGGCAAGACTGTTGGGCGTGAAATTGCTCCAGATTTCGATCGAGCCAACGTTCCAGGCGTTCCTCTCAAGCTTGGGAATCGAGGAAAAAGACATAACGAGTGTCCCCTCGCAAAATATCCAGGCGCGGTGCCGTGGCGTTATCCTCATGGCCCTCTCCAATCAGACGGGAGCCATTGTGTTAGCCACCGGGAACAAAAGCGAACTCGCAGTCGGTTACTCAACTCTCTACGGAGACTTGGTAGGTGGATTCTGTGTGCTAAAGGACGTTCTGAAAACGTTTGTATATAAACTGGCACACTACAGAAACTCGCTCTCCCCAGCCATTCTAAAAAACATTATAGATCGCGAGCCAACCGCTGAACTTGCACCGGGACAGAAAGATCAGGACACCCTTCCTCCCTATCCGGTCCTTGATAAGATTATCGAAGGCTACATTGAAAACAACAAAAGTATCGAAGATCTAGTGGCGGAAGGTCTCGACGAAGCTACCGTGAGAAAGACGACAAGGTCTATCGACCAGAATGAATATAAGCGCAGACAGTCGGCAACAGGTTTGCGGGTGACTAGCTGCGCTTTTGAGAGAGAGCGACGTTATCCAATCGTCTCAGGATTTCGAAAGGTTATCTATAGTATTTAAGAGAATCAATTTTGGGAAAAACTTTTTGAAAAAAGTTCCCCTCCACTGTCATCCCGCGGCTTGACCGCGGGATGACAGTGGCAGCCTCTCTCGAAAAAGTTGGATCCCGCGGCTTGACCGCGGGATGACACGTAGAATTTTTTCCCAAATTGCTTATCTTGTAGCACTATAGTCGAACCAGCGTTTCCAAAATGGCTTGGAAAGATCCTCTAATTTAGCCTGCTCGTACTGGTTCAGAACAATGCCTTTGCTTTTCACATAGCGACCCAGGTGTCGGAAGAAGCGGTCTGACTTGCCGAAATTCCACTGTCTGTGAAGAAGGTGGGGAATGTTGCGCTCAATCGCAGTTCTGACCTCAGTCTCCGACAAGCTCGTTCCTCGACCGTAGGCCTGTAAATTACCTGACAGGAACTTGTCCAACTTGCTTGTGTGGCGTATGTCACGAACGACTCCATCCACGAATGAACTATCGCTCATTGTATCGCTGTACGTTTCTTTAAACTTCTTTAAGGCTTTGATCACCACGTCATTGCTGGGTAGGTAAGCCACGATTCCTTCTTCTTCAGTGACCATAAGGCGCTTCATGAGAGCCATACTTTGCAAGGCGGAGTGGAGCGCACGGTTCATTTTCAACTCAGCGTCGACCAACTTAGAAAAGGATGAAACAAACAGCCCGTCGATTTCACCCCCTTCGTCAAGAACATGACGGAGGTTGTCTTTGAAAGCCTGACGATTGAACGCCAAACTGCGGGTAGACTCGACGAAGAGTCCGAGGCTATTCGTGTACAAGTCATGTGCACGTCGTCCCGTGTTGAGAAGGTTGAGATATTCTTCGTCAACCTTGATTTTGCTGGAACGGTAAGAAGATGTGGACGTCAAGATTGTCGGTAACGTTCCGTAGCCGAGATTGACGGCAAAACGGGGGTCGTAAATTCCGGGTGTTTCAATAGTGGCCAATGTGCTACCAGTCGCTGCAATACCGATATTCAGTTTAGCGATTTCGTTCAAAACGGCTACGATACGAAGTTCCACGGAACGTTCAACAACCTTACTGAGGAACGTTTCTTTGTTGGCGTACCGTTCTTCAAGGTCTTCTAATTGACGAACGATTGTGGGAAATTCTTCAAGGTTGCGAATGTTGACGCGCGTAGCTCCCAGGTTACCATGTTCATCCATTTTCAGAGCCATTGTATATGCCAGTTCATCGAAGAGCAGTTTGAGTTCTCCACGGTTCAGCGCCATTTCTGTCGCAACATCTCCCGTAAAGGCCAACATCGTATTGATGTGACGCTCGGATTGAGGAAACAAGCGTTTCAATAAAAGCGCATGCACCATGTAGAAGTTGCGAATTTCAAAATCTTGAATACCCTTATGTACGGCAATGAACAAATTCTCAGCTCGGTAATATTCGTCCAATGCCATTTTCATGAAGAGCAGGCGTGAGGCATCGTAAGCCTTGTAACTGTTTACAAGGTTTAACCACGTCTGAGGGAGAACAAATCCGAAGAGGTTTCTAAACAAGTTATGCACATTGGGGGAAATTCCGTCTCCGAATTTAATGCTGACTGAAGGAAACACAGCTCCCCAACTTGTATGACGCCCCATCCCTGACCTGTATAATTCTTCGATCTTATGTCGAACGGGGATCCCCTGGCCGAGCACTCGCTCGATGACGTCCTTCATGCTGTAGAATTCGTCCCGTGTTCCCAGTAAATGACTGCCGTATTGCCGTTTCGTTCTGTCCCACGTCGGGTTCTCATACGCATCCCGGAAAAAAAAGAGATTCTTTTCCCCAAGAACCGTGGAAATTTCTCCGTCAGACATGACGAGCTCCGGTTCAATGGGGGTAATCCGTGCCCATGAAAGCGACGCTGACGTCAACAACACAATGGGGATAAAATGCTTCATCTTCATAATTCACCCTTAAAGATGATTAACAAGCAGACACCCAACGAAACAATTGGTTAAAGGAAAGTCAAAGTTTTTTCAAATCTTATTTTCAGAAAAAAAATTGCCCGTCCTGATTTTCAAATCATTCTTGATATCTGAAAATCAGACCAAGACGCGAACGTGCATACACACGGACGCTTGCTCGGTTATTGAAAACAATTCCCATTTATACCAAAAAATATCTCACAATTTTGTTTTACAAAGAAATATTTTTCTGTTTCACTGTAGGGGCTTTATACGCCTTGGAGGCCTTGAATATCATGTGTTTCAGTCGACATTAACTTGAGAAAGTTAAGCGATACGGTCGACATTAATTTGTAATTTGAAAAGGGGTCGGTATGCAAGAAGATGAAAACAAATTGAGTTTTAAAAGACGAGATTTTGTTCGAGGTCTAGCAGCAACCGGTGCATTTGTTTCTGCACAGGCTGCTTTTGGTGCACCCATACGTTACTTTAAACCCACGCATGTAGAAAACCCACTCGCCTTCTATCCAAACAGGGACTGGGAAAAAATTTACAGGAATCTGTTTGAGCCTGACTCTTCGTTTGTCTTTTTGTGTGCTCCGAACGACACACATAATTGTTTGTTGAGAACCTATGTCAAGAACGGTGTCGCTGTACGCATCGGACCCACGTACGGTTATGGAAAAGCGACTGATCTCGACGGCAATAAGGCATCCTCACGATGGGATCCCAGAATTTGCCAGAAGGGTTTGGCAATGGTTCGTCGCTTCTACGGAGACCGTCGTGTTAAAGCTGCTATGGTGCGGAGGGGTTACAGACAGTGGGTCAACGATGGATTCCCGAGAGATGCGAAGACAGGAAAGCCAGACGCTAAGTACTTCGAAAGGGGGAAGGATAAATGGGTGAGAGTCGAGTGGGATGAGGCCTACGACATTACCGCACGCGCCCTCGACAATATTACTCGTACCTATTCGGGAAAGCAGGGAGAGTCCTACCTCCGTGAGCAAGGCTATGATCCTGCCATGATTGAAGCCACGGAGGGTGCAGGAACCCAGACTATAAAATTTCGTGGTGGCATGGCGTTTCTTGGCTCCACCCGCATCTTCGGCCTTTACCGTTTTTGTAACATGCTTGCTTTGCTCGACTCGAAAATACGAGGGGTGGATGAAAGCAAGGCGGTTGGCGCTCGTGGTTGGGATAGTTATAGTTGGCATACAGACCTGCCTCCCGGCCATCCAATGGTAACAGGGGCACAGACGAACGATTTCGACCTCTTCGCGGCCGACCATGCGAATCTTATTCTTGCATGGGGTATGAATTGGATTACCACCAAAATGCCCGATTCGCATTGGATGACGGAAGCGCGTCTCAAAGGTGCAAAAACTGTTGCCATCACCGTGGAATACAGCGCCACCGCTTCAAAAACCGATGAAGTTGTTATTATCCGCCCAGGGACCGACCCGGCTTTCGCCCTGGGTCTGGCCCAGGTCATCATTGACAGGAAGCTCTACGACGAAGAGTTCGTGATGAACAACACCGACCTGCCGTTCCTTGTTCGCACCGATACTCTTCAACCGCTTCGCCCTGAAGAAGTGATAGAGGGATACAAAGCCCCTGAATTGAAAAGTTTGAAAGTCTTGAAAAAAGGCGACAAACCAAACAATCTTCAAGACAATATCCAGTCAATTCCTGAAGCCATGCTGGGCGAATTCAAGCCTTTCGTAGTCTTCGACAAGAAATCAAAGAAATTAGTCGCCGTCACGCGTGATGAGTACGGTGCCCACTTCATGAAGACGGGAGTCAAGCCAGATCTGAAAGCCAGTCAGAAGGTAAAAACTGTCGATGGCAAGACGGTGGAAGTCAGGACAATCTTCGATCTTACCGTCGAATACCTGAACAAGAATTTCACGCCCAAGCAAACTTCCAAACTTACCAACGCTCCTGAAAAGGCCATCATCTCCCTTGCCACACAGATTGCGAAGAACAAGGAAAAGACACTCTTTGCTTGTGGGATGGGTCCCAATCAGTTCTTCAACTCGGATTTGAAGGATCGAGCTATTTTCCTCGTCGCAGCGTTGACGCGCAACATCGGCTTTCCAGGAGGTAACGTCGGCAGCTATGCAGGCAATTACAGGGCAGCATTGATAGGTGGTGAGCCTGTTTATGCGATGGAGGATCCCTTCCACCCGCAACTGGAAAAGGGAGGAAAGGTCAAGCTCGGCAAATTCCTTCATTACGAGTCCCTTCACTACTTCAACTACGGTGACAGACCTTTGCGTATAGGCAAAACCCTTTTCACGGGCAAAGGGCATGTACCGACACCGACGAAGGCCATGTGGCTTAACAATTCCAACTCCGTCATCGGTAACATCAAGTGGCATTTCGATGTTGTTAACAATACGCTTCCCAAGTTGGAAATGATCGCCTATGCCGACTGGTGGTGGACAGGATCTTGCGAGTATTCGGACATCGTTTTTGGTGTCGACAGTTGGGGTGAATTCAAGGCCCCCGACATGTGTGGCTCATGCACGAACCCGTTCGTGTCCATTTGGCCACAGACTCCCCTACCTCGTATTTTTGACACAAAGACTGACATGGACATACTTGCTGGTGTGGCTAAGCGTTTGGGAGAAATCATCGAAGAGCCACGAATGGAGCAAATGTGGAAATTTGTGTTCGACAACGACGTCCATGAGTACCTTCAACGCATCATCGATCATTCCTTCACGTTGAAAGGTTACAATATTCACGATCTTGAGAAAAAAGCACAGGAAGGCATTCCCGCTCTGATGCAAAACCGCACCTACCCACGCATTTCATCTTACGAACAAGCGAAGTCGGAACAACCCTGGCATACGAAATCGGGACGTCTGGAATTCTACAGACCGGAGCAGGAATTCCTCGATAACGGAGAAAACCTGATCATCTATCGCGAGCCAATCGACTCGACACCGTACGAACCCAATGTGATTGTCGCCCACGAGCACATCGCCATCAGACCGAAGAGTCCCAAAGACTTGGGTCTTGATCCGAACGATTTGTCGGTGGAAGTTAGGCAGGTTCGTAACGTCCTCAAAACACCGGACGAAGTCGTCAACTCAAAACACCCGCTGCGGCTGAAACTTTACACCCACGTCTACCACACTCCCAAGTACCGGCACGGGGCGCACTCTACACCTGTTGACACGGACTATACGTCTGTCTGGTTCGGACCCTTTGGTGACGTTTACCGTCATGACAAACGGATGCCCTCCTGCACAGAAGGCTTTGTCGACATCAACCCACTCGATGCCAAGGAACTGAAGCTGGAAGACGGGGACTACGTTTATGTCGACGCGGATCCGGAAGATCGTCCCTACAGGAATTTCAAGAAAGATACGGAGGAATATAAGGTCGCTCGCCTGATGTTACGTGTCCGCTACTACCCTGGCACACCACGAGGGATTGCACGCACTTGGCACAACATGTATGGCGCAACGTTCGGAAGCGTTCGCGCTCACGAAAGTCGCGCTGACGGTTTGGCGAAAAGTGCGGAAACAGGGTACCAATCGATGTACCGATACGGAAGCCATCAAAGCGCCACCCGTGCCTGGCTGCGTCCCGTTCACATGACGGAAACACTGGTACACAAAGGTATGTTTGGTCAGGAAATTGGCAAAGGCTTTGCCCCAGATATTCACTGTCCGGTTGGTGCGCCACGAGAAGCATTCGTCAAGTTCACCAAAGCAGAAGATGGTGGAATGGGTGGCCAAGGAAAATGGCGTCCTGCATCGCTCGGTTTCCGTCCGACTTACGAAAATGTGGCAATGAAAGAATATTTGAAAGGCAGCTTTCTTAAAGTGAAAGCTTAAGGGGAGAAACGAACATGGCAAAAGTTAAAAATTGGCAAATCAATCGTGAGATGGAATACCCTTACGAGGAACATAGGCCGAAAAAACAGTGGGCGATCGTTTTCGACCTCAACAAATGTATCGCCTGTCAAACCTGCTCTATCGCATGTAAGACGACTTGGACCAGCGGCAAGGGCCAGGAGTACATGTTCTGGAACAACGTCGAAACAAAGCCTTACGGAAGTTACCCTCTGGCTTATGACCTTCGCGTCCTGGAACAGCTCGGCGCGCAGGAGTGGGAGAAACAGAAACCCTACCAAGGGAAAACTATTTTCGAAGCTGCACCCCCCAATGAGCGGGTTGTCCATTTTCATCCGAAAGATGAAGACTGGATGTATCCAAACATAGGTGAGGATGACTGCACGAAAAATGTGCCCGCTGGCGATCATTTGGAACTTCCGCACGACAAGTGGTTTTTCTACCTGCCGAGGACTTGCGCTCACTGCACCTACCCCGCTTGCCTTTCCGCCTGTCCCCGGAAGGCAATCTACAAACGGGAGGAAGATGGAATCGTCCTGATCGACCAGTCCAGGTGCAAAGGTTACGGGGAATGCGTACGAGCTTGCCCCTATAAAAAGTCGATGTACAACCCTTACACTAGGGTCAGTGAGAAGTGCGTAGGCTGCTACCCCGCAGTGGAGCAAGGAAAACAACCTATGTGCGTGCAGAACTGCATCGGTAAAATTCGCGTCATGGGCTTCATCAACCCGCCGTGGAAAGCAAGGGAAGACAACCCGATCGACTACCTCGTACATAAAAAACAGATTGCTCTCCCTTACTACCCGCAACTTGGGCTGGAGCCAAACATTTACTACGTTCCCCCCATTCATGCAGACCGTAAATATCTGCGTCAGATGTTTGGTCCCCATGTTGATGACGCGATTGAACGTTACAAGAAACTAAAGGAAGATACGAAAACACAGGGTCTGCTCGTCCTCATGGGCGGCACAGACAAAATCATGCACAGCTTCAAAGTCAACGACAGAACAGCGTTCGGCTACGACGAAAAAGGGGAGGAAGTGGTAAGCAGTCCTCTCGTCGAACCTTTGATTGAACGCCCCGCCTTTGATACGAAGGTCGGTGCCATCCGTAACAATACACCGTAAGGAGGCTGATATGAAATTTCTCGATAGAAAATTGGTAATAGGTCTAAGTGTCTTTTACTCACTCAACGTAACAGCAATCGTAGCTCCCTCCGTAAAAGGGGATTTAAGCAAGCCAAGTTTGGATGAGACAATCTGGGCGACAGCTAAAGAAGAAACCGTTACGCTCATGGCGCAGCCCATGGCTATACCTCGACCCGCAGAGACAGCAACAGCACAGGTTAAGGTAAAGGCGGTGCATAACGATTCGTGGATTGCCTTCCGTCTTAGCTGGGAGGATAAAGAGAAAAGTGAAGCGGGCAAACTGGGCGAGTTTTCCGATGCTGTTGCTGTGCAATTTCCTGTAAAGGACAACAAAAGCCCTCCGCCTGTTTTCATGGGGATGAAAGATAACCCCGTGCATATTTTCCACTGGCGTGCGCAATACCAGATCGATAAGGAAAAAGGCAAGAGGGAGATGAAGGATATTTACCCCAACATGAATCCAGACATGTACCCGATGGAATTCAAAGACGAGGGCCATCTGACAGGTTTGACGGATGAAAAGCGGGAAATATTCTCACACGGCCGAGCCGCAGGAAACCCACAGTCGTACGCAAAAGCAGGTGTGGATGAAATCTTCGCAGAAGGGTTTGGCACTAGCTCGGTGATCAAGAATGTCGAAGCCGTTGCACATGGAGAATGGCAGAAGAGCGGCTGGACCGTCGTCATTTCCCGTCCTCTGGTGAGAGAAGAAGGCTCACACCTTAAAGTTGGTGAGGACACCTTTGTCGGGTTCGCTGTCTGGCAGGGTGGCAAAGATGAAGTCGGTTCACGTAAGTCTGTAACCATGCAATGGACCCCACTGTCCATCGCAAAATAAAGGAACTTCCATGAAAACAGAAGCTAGGGAATTTCTGACCGCTTCGTTGTTGTCTTCTTACCCAGACGCTCAATTCGGAGACTACGTAGCTGAATTATTGAAAGATGAGCTTTTGGAACTCCCAGAGAGCTTGAGAGCTATGGTGGAGGAATTCATCGCTAGCGAAGACAGCCTGGACAACCTTCGTTCGGAATATATCGACCTTTTCGATCGTGGGCGCTCGTCTAACCCCCTGTACGAGACAGAGTATGGTCGGGCAAGAGCGATGGTCAAGGGACACGAACTAGCAGACATCAGTGGATTCTACAAGGCGTTCGGCTTGGAGTTCGGGGTTGACGGCACTCAAAAAGACATGGTCGACCACGTTGCAATCGAACTTGAGTTCTACGCTCTTCTTCTGCTGAAACAGGATCATCTCGTCAAGGATTCCGAAGGCTCGTCCGTTGTCCTCGATGCGCGCAAGAAATTCCTGCAGGAACATCTGGGACGTTTCGTGGGAGCCATCACCCAGCGCCCAGGGGTCAAGGAAAGTCCGTTCTATTCAACGCTTTTCAACTGGTGCCATGATCTGATCCAAGAGGAATGCAGGGAATTGAGTGTGGAAGTCATCCCAGCAGATTGGATTACCGGTCAGCAGGAGCCTGAAATGACGGACTGCATGTTACGAGGGCCACAGCTCAATTCGTCAGTAGGGTAGCTATAGTCTTTGGGAAAAGGAATTTGTGGAGAGGACCTTTTTTTCAAAAAAGTTCCCCTCCACGCCTCCCCCCAAAAAACTTTAGATATTGAAGTTTTTGAAAAGGGGCTAGGGGAAAAGCCGTTGCTTGGTCCACTGCTTTTCCCAACCCTCGCCTGTAAGTCGAAAGCACTCCCGAAAGTGTAGACGAAACTTCCTCACTTCCCAGAATTCAAGATAGTCTGGCACCACCCTAAAACCACCCCAGAAAGGGGGCCGAGGCACGGGGCCGCTTCCGAATTTTGCAGTGAAATAGGCAACTCGTTTCTCCAGCTCCAACTCCGAAGCGGGAGACGACTGCTTCGATGCCCAGGCACCGATCTGGCTCATCCGCGGTCTTGATGCAAAATAGGCATCAGCTTCTGCATCTGACACAAGCTCCACCCGACCTTCCACTCGAATTTGACGGTTAAGAGAAGACCAATGGAAACATAACGATACGTAAGGTTGTAAATCCAATTCCCTTGCTTTTCGACTGCGCAGATTTGTGTAAAACACAAGTCCCGAGCTGTCGTAGTTCTTCACCAGGACAACCCGGGAACTTGGTCGCCCATTCTCACCGACAGTGGATAAAACCATCCGTGCTCCCTCCTCCTCAGGCAAACCTTTCGCATCTTCCAACCATCGGCAAAGTTGTTCCATCGGATTTTCCATTTCATTTTCTTTCTAAAAAAAAAAGGGAGAGGGGGGTTTTGGGGGGCGAGGGAACCGTCGCTCCCCCAAGGGATTTCTTGGAGGAACCAGCTGCGCAGTTTCCTCCAAACCACCTCCTTGCCCCGATTAGCTTACGCTATATCAAAAACTGTGAAAACGATTTCCGTTATTATTTAAGCATCTGTAAATATTGGGCTATTCATTTTTTTTCTCGTTGATTTCCGTCCACCCTAGGAGTAGCTTATTGTCGACATTTGTCCACAGGAAAGGGGTCATTATGAAAAGGCATTGCGTTCATCTTCTGTCTTTGTGTTTGTTTTTCTTCACCTTTATCGTCCCTCACGCTCGTGCTGCCGGTGATGTTGAGTTGGGGGAGGTGAATGCACAGGTTGCCGAAGTTCTTAAAACGGTTGTGGAACATGGGGCAGATGCGTTGCATGACATGGGCATACAAGCCGACCCAAAGGCTGTAGCTACGGCCGTTCAGACTCTAGGTGCTGTAATCATCAAGTATCTACTAGGCGGCAACAAGTTGACAAAAGAGTGGTTAAGTCCTGAGGTTGATACGGCTTTTGGTAATTTCTTTCCTGCAGACACGAAAACCACCCAACTTGATAAAGCGACACAGATTATTTTGGGAGGATTACAGTGGAAGTCTCCCTACACTGCGTTGGCTGCGGATACTGCCATTTTCGGGGGTGGATTTCTCGGTATCTTGTCCTACACATTTGTAATCAAGAAGATGGAGAAATTGAACGGATTTGCAAAGACCGTTCTGGTCAATGCCCCCCTTATTACAGGTGCGCTCCCTCGTCTCCCCCTTGGATGGTATGCAAACAGAGCTGATGGTGGAGTGCTTTCCCTGCGAGTGGCCACTGGACTTGCGGCAGCAGGTTTGGCTGCCATTGCCGTACTTTCTCATTTTACAGATATCGAAACAATTGAGGGGGCAGGCGACCCCCTTTACTGGGCATGGTTGGGTGCAGGTCTGCTGATAGGTGCAGGTATCTCAACTTATTCTCCCGGGGTAATAAACGCCAAGAACTGGTTTCTCAAAGAACAGGCTGGAGTGGCCCAAGGTATTTTTGGTGGTCTGGGGAACATGCTCCCAGCTGTCTTAGCAGCAACACTTGCTCATGTAATTTCTGGTCTGGGGTACACGTGGACCTATGCATTATGGACGGGCGTCTTGGGTGTTTTCGCACTAGTGACGTTCCCCTTCCTCGCAACACCTCCCGCACAGGTCGCTGGAAGAGCCGCTTTGGCCACGGGTCTGAAACTACCAGCAGCAAACTTCTGGACGACTGCCGGGAAGGCTCTCATTTCTCCTGATAAGTGGATTTACAGTTATTTGTACCTGGCTTCTTTCGGTGCTTTCATTTCCATGCCCAATATACTTGGGTTTTACAACAGTGATCCACATTACACTCCAACCCCCTACGCCTTAGAGAGTACACATTTAGGCTACATAATCGCGGGCTATATTTTCGTATCCTCACTGACTAGGAGTCTGTCCGGTATTCTCGTCGACAAAATTGGTGGCCCGATTGTTGCTATTTCCGGACTCCTTGTAGGAACTCTGGGAACCGTGCCCTTGGCGCTTCACGCACGTCCATTCGATGGTGATCATGTCGGATCTTCTATAGCTTGGTGGTCCGGCCTAGCAGGAATGGGGTTAGGTTGGGGCGCAGCGATGGCAGCAACCTTCGGGTGGATCGCTCAGAAAACGCCAGCTGCCGAGTTTGGCATAACAGGCGGGATGGCCGGAGCTATTGGCGCGTGCGGATTTATCAACTCATGGCTGGCCTACTACATGGGGGGATGGTCTTCTACTGCTATTTCGGGAACGGCAGTTCTAGCTGCAGCAGGGCTGGCTTCCTATCAGCGATGGTATCGACCCGCTGAGACCCACTAAGCGTTCTGCTTTTTTTGGAGGAACCAGCTGCGCAGTTTCCTCCAAACCACCTCCTTGCCCCAAAGGGCTTATGCATGATCCCCGTCAATTCTGCGTGTTGTGTCGCATGAAAAATTGATTAGAATAGTAAGAAGAACTCTTGGGACATTCAAATTTAGGGAGACTGTATGCGACGCATAATGCTTGCTGTTACGCCTTTTTTAATGGCAATGCCGCTCCTGGGGGGCGACCTTAACAACACAGTGGCTTCACCGCTAGATCATGAGCCTTCTCGAGGAGAAGCTGTCTACTACGCCGGCAAACTAGAGGACCTTGGCCGACTGTATTCGAGTTCCCATGACTACCGTCTTGCGCGAGCGGCACGAGATCTTCGCTTCGCAGCGGGAGAGCTGCACGACTATCTGCTGGACGGAGATCGGGACAGAGACGACGGCGATGGAGACGGCGGCCCTGATAGAGGAGATGGCGATGATGACGGCGGCCCTGACAGAGGGGATGGCGGGGGAGTCATTGGTGGAGATGAAGGTGGCACCCTCCCCGATGACCATGATTCCCGCGGAAGACTTTATAGATTAGTGGAAGAGCTAGAGTATGCGGTCGACCATTTTGCCCGCATGTCTCCCTTAGCAGATTCGTACCGAGCACGCCGTTACCTTAGCAAGCTGAAGGAAGATTTGGGAATGGGCCGACATGGCGGCGGACGATGGTTCCCCTTCTCTTCCTAAGTCAAATCCCGGGAAGACCTTGCGAACCAAGCAAGCTCGCCATGAAACCTCAAGTCTTCCCAAGGGGGGTATCTGTATAATTTTATTACCCTTTCAAGAATTTTTAAAAAAACCTAAATATATCCGCAATTTCTCCCGACGGTTTTTATAGGACAACTCGTCGCCAAGTCTTCGAGACTGCTTTAGTTTTTGGGTTTTTATAATCCCAAGAAGGAAGGGGTATGACTCCTCTTTTGGAGAAAAAAAACGCCGTGTTAGTGGTACATCCTGTTCCTGCTTTAAGGCAGATGATCAAGGAAGTCTTGAGAAAAAACCACTTTCAGTCGGTCATAGCGCTTGAAAATTGCCAGGATGCTTTGGCGTTCTGCGAAATCGAAACGCCGTCCTGGATCATTATGGCGCCCATGATGGAAGATGACGTGAATTGCACGTCCCTGCTTTTGACAGTGCTGCAGAAACAACATTTGCGACAAACGCGGACCTCTATCATCTTTGACAAGTCAAAGGATCTATTTTGCCTTCCTCTTGAGTTCGAACTAGGGCTTTTCTCCTGGCATGTGGACTGTACTACGTCCTTGCTTTTTGAAAGAGAACTAGAAACGCTTTATTCCAGGATTGAAGCAGCAAACCATGACCCGGTGCTGGTTTCCGCTGAATATATCAGGGACTATCTCGACAGAAACATGTACTCACAGTCCCGTGTTGACCTCGAAAAGCGCCTTCTTGACCTTTACCAGGGCGACTCAAGGTTGAAAGTCAGACTTGCCGAAGCGTATTTTCTCAACCATCAACCAGATGAAGCGAAAAGGGTTCTCAAACAGGCGATGTTTTTCGACAAAAAAACGACTCCAGTTTGCAAAGAACTTGTAGAAAAATTCCTGGGACTTGAAGATCCTCTGGACTCTAATGAGCCAGCTGGCCCCAACCTTGGGGTTGAAAATTGTTTCATTATCGACTCAGACCGTCATGCTTTAAATGCGGCAAAGGCTTTGACCGACAAGCTGGGGATCAAGAATGTTAAGCTGTTTGAGGACGGCGCCACAGCCTGGGAGGAACTCAAGAGTTCTAAGGAGACCCCCCCCCAGCTCATTATTTCTGAGTGGCGCGTCCGTGGTGTTTCCGGTTCCGCTTTCATTCAGCGGATGAAAGATATGGGGTTGGGAGATTCCACAATTTTTGTCACCAGTTCCCTGATCACTCAGAAAGAACTACCCCTCCTTGAAGAAATAGGTGTGGACCATGTTGTGGATAAACCAGTCGATGAGCAAAGTTTCTCCGAACATCTCATCCGCACGGTTCGAGACAACGTCTATCCCAGAGACAGCCGAGCGATCGAAAGAAAAGTCAGGAAACTCCTTTGGGCTAACAAGGTCGATCAGGCAAGTTTCCTGCTGAAAAGCCTGATGGACGATGAAGAAACACCCCCGCAAATCAAGCAACTTCTCCAATCAGAGGTGGAGTTCTATCAGGGCAACTATGAAGTGGCAAAAAATCTGGCTTATCAATGTTTGGAACAATACAATGATTCCCCCTACTTTCTGAACTTGCTTGGAAAGATTCTCATGAAGATAGCCGCTTTTAAGGAAGCGTTAATCTGCCTGGAAAAAGCTCATAAAAAATGCCCCTACAATATCGAGCGCATCTCTAATATGGCGGTTGCAAACATCCAATTAGGCTGGCTTGACAAGGCTCTGGAATTCATAGAAGAAGCCAAGCAACTTGATAAGGATGCAGCGTCCGTAAAGGAAATAGAATGCAGGTATGCATGGGAAATGGGAGATGAAGAGAGAGCGCGTACGCTCTTCGCCCAAATCGATAATTCAAAAGCCATAATTTCCTATATGAACAACCGAGCTATTTCATTCGTAAAGGCAGGAAGGAAGGAAGACGGCATCAGTCTGTACCAAAGAACCTTGAATATAATCCCCCCAGAGAGGAGAGATCTTTTCGGTGCCGTATCCTATAACCTCAGTCTTGCCTACGCACGCACTGGTCAACGACAAAAAGCTCTGGATCAAATCCGCACAATTACCGTGGAAGACAAAGAACTTAGGCTCAAGCTGCAATCCCTGAAAAGCAGGCTCACGAAATCAATAGAAAAAAACGAGTCTCTAGTCTTCGCGAACACCTTAGAGTCGGCAGATACTCACTCCCAGCAAAAGGATGAGGATGCATTCGCATCCCTGCTCAACGCCCTTCACCTGCATAGTGGTGAGGTATGTTGCTGCAAGATTTTCTATTTCCAGGAAGAGTCCGCGAATCGGTCGAGAGACTTACTTGTCAGCGCGATGAGTCACTCGTTCCTTCAGATGAAGAAGGCCGGGTAACCCGCTTCTTGGAGGAACCAGCTGCGCAGTTTCCTCCAAACCACCTCCTTGCAACGTTGATTTCGGAACGCCAGAAGAGCCAGAGATAAAACAAAAGACCGAGGACAGTGAGAAGACCTCCAATTTTCATAAGATTGACGACAGCGACAGAGTAAGTTCCGAGATTAGGGTCAAACTGGTAACAGTAGAGGAGGAAACGCTCAATGACAGTCCCCACTTTTCCCTCAGAGCCTTCGATCAGGGCTAGCTTGAGGTCCTTCGCGCGAAAATCAATGCCGTAGATATAGCGGGTGATGAGGCCCCCTGGAGAGAGGACAACGAGAACTGCGGGGTGGGCGAACTGCTCGATCCGTTCATCATACTTGAAATGAAAGCCAATCTCGTCAGCAAGTTTGCCAATATTCTCCTGCGTTGCTGTGAGAAAATGAATACCTCTCTCGGATCCTGTACGGCCATAATATTTGACGTAGTTTGCTTTTTTCTTTGCCGCGATCTCAGGCGTTTCCCGCGTGTCGATGCTAACCATGACAAGGTCATATTCGTTGCCCAGGGTCCAGTGAACTGCTTTCGCCGCAGAGATGAAGCCGCTCAGTATCAAACTGCAAAGCTTGGGGCATTTATAGTAACCCATCATGAGGACGACGGGCTTCTCCCCACGCACGAAATCTTTCAAGAGCACGGGCTGACTAGCCTCATCGACGAAGGCAAGGGAACGGATACTGACTTGATACCCGAGTTTTTCATCTACACCCGCTCCCTGCATGGCCTCAGGCATCTGCTGATTGGCCCAGCACAGTGAACTGATGAAGAAGAAAAGAAGGCTTCTCATTTCATCACCAATTCCCTAAAGAGAACGTCGGAGTATGTAAGGAAAATAAAGATGAACAGAAAGATAAACGAAGAAAAAAAGATAATACGGTTCTCATTCGTGTCGTATTTCATCCCCATGAAAAAGAGGACGACAAGGAAAGCTTTGATCGTCGCAATCGCCATGGCGACTGTAAAGTTCACATTGCCCATATCGAATCTTGCCGCAGCAACAGTGATGGCAGTGAAGATGAGCAGTGCGATCCAAACTTTCGCCCCGGTTAAGACAGGAAGGATGTGATGACCTTTGTGTTCTGCATGTTCGGGGGGGTGCTCTTTATGTTGCGACATTGGGAACTCTCCTTTGTTTAGCCAACCAAATAAAGAAGGGGGAAAAGGTAAATCCACACAAGATCAACGAAGTGCCAATAAAGGCCAGTAAGTTCGACCGGGGTATAATAGTCCGGGCCAAAATCTCCCCTGCGCGCCCGCGACCAGATCCAACCCAAGACCGCAATTCCTATAAGAACGTGCAATCCGTGAAGTCCAGTCATCATGAAATAGAGAGAGAAGAACAATGGGCTTTTCGCGTGTTGCAGCCCCTCATAGGTGAACATACCCGCAGGAAGCAGGCCGACATGAACTTTGTGACTGTATTCAAAGTATTTGACCACAAGAAAACAACACGCCAACAAGATTGTAAGGCCGAGGTTGAGGACAATCTTGTTTTTTCGTCCGGTCTGGGCAGCATGCACACCCATGGCCATCGTGAAGCTGCTACAGATGAGTACGACGGTGTTGAGCGCTCCCAACTTCCAGTCCAAAAGATGGCTCGCCTCATGCCAAGCTTCCGGATAAAGAGCCCTATATACTGCGTAACCAACGAAAAGAGGGGCAAAGAATAATACCTCCTGAAGGAGAAACAACCACATCCCCACCTTGCAAGCGTCAAACTCGTGAAAGGCACTCTTAAAGTGATGGGCAAAATGACGGACGCCTTCAGTTCTTGTTTCGCTCATTGTTGACTCCACTGTGGCTTCTATATCTGATACTCATAGGGTCCATGCGTAACAACTGGCTCACGAATGAAATTCTCATGCGGAGGAGGAGAGGAAGTCTTCCATTCCAAAGTTTCAGCACCCCAAGGATTGTCGGGAGCCTTTTTGCCCCAGAGCAATCCATAAATTAGGTAAAAGAGAGCAAGCACAAACCCAAGAGCAATCAAATAGGAACCGACCGTCGATATTTGATTAAGATTTGTGAAACGCTCAGGATACGAATAATACCTCCGAGGCATACCCTGCATCCCCAAGATGAACTGAGGGAAAAAAGTCACATTGAATCCAAGGAAAATAAGAAACCAGGAGATTTTAGCCGGAAATTCCGCATACATCCTCCCTGAAAACTTGGGAAACCAATAGTGAAGTCCAGCCATGAACGCCATGATGGCCCCACCCACCATGGTGTAATGAAAATGAGCCACGACAAAATAGGTGTCCGTTAAATGAACGTTGATGGACACCGTCGCTAGGAAAACGCCTGTCAACCCACCCACCAGAAACACAAATATGAAGGCCATGGCGTACAACATGGGGGTCGTCAATCGAATGGACCCCTGGTACATCGTGGCCACCCAGTTGAAAATCTTAATCCCCGTTGGCACCGCAACAAACATCGTTAGAAGTGAGAACACAAAGTTAGCTGTCTCAGACTGTCCAGAGACAAACATATGATGGCCCCAGACTATGAACGATACAACCGCAATTCCAAAGACGGCACCAGCCATGCCCCAGTAACTGAAAACGTTTTTGCGAGAAAAAACGGGGATCACTTCGTTGATAATCCCCATCGCCGGTAAAATCATAATGTATACAGCGGGATGTGAGTAAAACCAAAAAAAATGCTGAAAAAGAACTGGGTCACCCCCCAACTTCGCATCGAAAATCCCGATCCCCATCAGGCGCTCGAAGACAAGGAGCATGAGCGTCAGCGCAATGACTGGCGTTGCCAACATCTGAATGATGTTCGTCGCATAGATACACCACACAAATAACGGCAAGCGCCCGAATGTTAAACCCGGCGCCCTGAGCTTATGCACCGTTGTGATGAAATTCAACGCGGTCAGAATCGCTGCAAAACCCATGAAAAACGCACCCGTCACAACCATGATGGTCGCGGTACTTGTACGTATGGAATAGGGAGCATAAAAGGTCCAACCTGTGTCGATTCCCGAAGTAAACAGCGTCGCCACGGCCAAGATGACACCGAAGAGGAACACATAATAAGAAAGCAAATTAAGCTTGGGAAAAGCAACGTCCTTCGCTCCCACCTGCATAGGAAGGATCAGGTTACCAAGAGCAGAGGGAATCAGAGGCAGGATCACCATAAAAACCATGATAGAACCGTGATAGGTAAACGCCTGATTGAATCCATCGGGGTCAAGGAAAACCTTCCCGGGCTTCCACAGTTCCGTTCTCACCATCAGCGCAGCAATCCCCCCAACCAGAAAAGCTGAAAGGATCGTAAAAAGATATAACAACCCAATTCGCTTATGATCGAGCGTATAAAGCCATGACCACAAACCCCGCTTGTGGGTTAAATAGTTATCATGACTTCCATGGGCAGGTGCATCGTGAGACATAATTGCTCCTTGTCAGGGAAAACTATTCTTTTAAATTCTTAATGAATGCGATTAAGGCGTTCAACTCTTCTTCTGCAATGAGACCTTTGAATGTCGGCATAACGGGTGGGAAGCCTTTTACAAGTTTATCTTTTGTTGTCCCAGGGTATTCAATAGACTCGCGGACATAATTCTCATCAACAAGGATATGAGACCCGTCTGACATTTCCTCTTGCTTACCCCAAATCCCCTTAAAGGATGGACCGATCCCTTTTACCCCGTCAACACTGTGGCAAGCAAAGCAACCTTTGTCCGTGTAAAGCTGCTGGCCCCATTCGACAAGACTGGCAGGGCGCTCCTTGGGTGCACCCTTCCCCTTCTGGAACGTCTCCCACTCACTGAGGGAGACAACCTTAACCGTTCCCATCATTTTGGAATGTGCATTACCACAATATTCCGCACAGAAAATAGTATGCTCACCTTGCTCGTTAGCTTGGAACCATACTTTTGTATACATGCCGGGGACGACATCATTTTTGATACGGAAATCGGGAAGGAAAAAACTGTGGATGACGTCATCGGAAGTCATAATAAGTCGGACGGGAATTTTTTCAGGAACGATAAGCTCCCCGATCGTTGTTTTGCCGTTGTCATATTGAAACTGCCACAGCCATTGCTTGCCTATGACCTTAATGTCATAGGCACTTTCCGGTGCATCGACCATCCGTTTGTAGACGATCCAGCCCCATGCAAAAATAATCATGACAAGGATGGTGGGAATCGTGATCCAGAGGAATTCCAGCTTATCATTATGAACAATATTACCTACTTTTTGCCCCGGCTCCTTTTCTCTATATTTAATGAGAAACCAGAGCATCGAACCGACAACGATCACAAAAAAGACAACGCTGACTCCAACCAGGAAGAGAAACAAAGTATCCCAATTGCCAGCAACGTCGGATGCTACGGGGGGCAACATTTGTGCGAAAGCGGTCTCCATCGCGTGTCGATCCTTCATTCAACTCAAGGGCGTGATCGCATAACCTTCCGAGGGTTCAAAACTAACGGAATCATGAATCGTAGGCAAGCTGACTTTTGTGTCGTGTGTAATGCGTAAGCCGCTGGGGGCAAGGAGGCGTGTCGACGCGATTTGACTACTGCGGATTTTCGATGAACTTGCGAAACGCTTTTAACATATAGGAGGCTCCTTTGCCATCGACCTGCCGGTGATCGAGGGTAATGCCCAATGTTAGCATAGGGCGGATGGTGATTTGGTTATCAATGACAACCGGTCTTTGCTTGATTTCCCCGACGGCGACCAAGGCGGGACAACGTGAGTAAGGAACAAGTGGCGCAAACCCGTTGTCAATCCCCATCATACCAACTGAAGTGACCATAACGCTTCCAAAACTGTCCCGGGGAGAGTTAAAGAGTGGCGACCAAAGGTTCAAATCATACATAAGAAAGGCCATGAGGTTCAAAAGCGGCCTGACCAAAAAACCAGGAAGGAGGTTAATGATGCTTTTCATTTTTTTGTATTGGACATCATCACCTTTTTTAACGAGTCCTGCGCTTTCCCGGATCTCCTTCGCAATTTCGGTCAAAGATTTCTGGTCGCAGTCCCTCACAAGAACACCAGACAGATCGTCTTTTCTCGACTCGGTTTCCGATACCTGTAAAAAAACGTCCACACTCTTGCGCTGATACAGCTTACCCCATCTTAAAACGGTGTTGAGGATGGGGTACTCCCGTATACTAAGAGCGATCGCCTTTGCTATCGCCACTGTGGGAGTAACCTTATTGCCTGCCTCTTTTTCCCGCTTGATCTTTTCAAGCAAGGCCGTTGCGTCCACCTCCAATGTTCCATAGGCGGAAGGATCCCCGCAACTTTTCCAGGTCCCAATCGCAATTTTTCGCCACGAACTGAGCTGAGGAGCACCCGAGTATTCGACATTTTTAGAAAACATTCCCACCCCCAATGATATCTTCGTAAAGTATTGATATAACTTATAAATATTAAATTAGCAAGGAGGTGGTTTGGCTATGGCAAGGAGGTGGTTTGGAGGAAACTGCGCAGCTGGTTCCTCCAAGTCAAAAAAAGAAATGCAACTGGGAGACGACAAAACGATCATCAGTTTCCTGGAGACTCGTCCTTTCCCTCAGTTGTTCGTAGAAAAGGCCAAGGTCAAAGTTAGTTCCTATGAAACCTCGGACGCCTAGGCGCCACTGTCGGGCTTTCCCTGCCTCCAAGGCTGACGTCGCATTCGCGTTCGCATAGTTGACGGTCCCGTACAATTTACGCCAAAAGCGGAGGAACGCTTCGATGGATTGCACCTCACCTTTCCGCAACTCAAAATTCCTGTCATCTCGTCGCGTGCTGAGTATTTCGTAACCCAAGAGGACCGGGTCCAGAAAGAAACCTCCATGCAGAGACTGCAATTTGACATCTTGGTTCTGGCCACCTCCCTGATTTTTATGCTGCCAGAATGAATAGTCGACGGAAGCCCCGAGCGTTTCTACATTTGCCCCCATGTTGAACGCCCACCCTTCCGACTCGTCATTTTCAAAATTCGCATTTTTACGAATCCAGTGCAGCTTTATAAACGGAATATGGGGAGAAACGCCGACACTTACCGCACGGAAACGCAAAGTCTGAGCGCGCGTGTTCCCCTGCAGGGCATAACTGGTTATTTTCTGCGCCAGAAGTTGATGGTCAGGTGAGGCGTTGCCAAAGAGGGGGCGGTATATTCCTGCCTGGATGAAGGAATCGAACGGCAGATCGTCCACCAGGGCGTAGAAGCTTCTCGTCGTTGCCGTACGGAAAGTGTTATCAAACACCCGATCTTCGGGTATTCCTAAAAATCGGGCTTCGTAAACAAGGTTAAGCTTCTCATGAAATGGTCGATATCTCATACCAAGGTCAACGGTCATAAGAAACGTACGCCAGGTCTTTTGCGTATTTCCTTCTGCATGACGTATCCAGCGGGACATTAAGTAGCGGACATCTCCTCCGCCATCCACCTTTCTATCCGACGTTTCGTGTTCAGTCCGAATCCCTCCTCCGTTTGGGTTGACGTGGCAGTGAGCGCACTGTTCGTCAAAACGATTGACAAACCACGGTTCAGCGGAAAGAGCGGGGGCAAATAAGAGAAGCAATGTTAGGAATTTTTGCATCGCATTTGATTTTACAACAAAAAATGGGGGGGATGCACATTGCAATCGCCTGAAAATATACTTCATTGACATTAATGTACACTTTTTTTAGATTTTTTGTACAAAAAGTAGGGAAAAACTTTATGGCGAAAGCGAATTATGATTTGCCAGATGAAACGTTAAAAGAAGTTATGAAGCTTGCCAAAGCAAGAACAAAACGAGAAGCAATCATTATTGCAATGGAAGAATATTTACGCCGCAAGAAAATCGACCGGCTGATGGAAGCGTCAGGTAAAATTTCTCTAAAATGGACGAAAAGCACCTTAGAAAAATACAGAGGAGAATCGTAGTGGTTTGGGGACAAACTTATTGAAGAAAGTTATTTCCTCAAGCCCCTTTTTAAAAACTTCAATATTTGAAGTTTTTTGGGGGGAGGCGTGGAGGGGAACTTTTTTTCAAAAAAGGTCCCCTCCACAAATTTGTTTTCCCAAATACTATAATCACCCGGCAGAGCGATGACCGTGAGGATAACCCCGCTCCAACATCTCGACTTCATACTCAAAGTAATCGGACATACTATCCAGGAAACTTAAAAGATAGCAGGCCTGCTTCATATATTCCTGCTTATCTGAGAAGAGACTCTCTTGTTGCGGGGTCAAATGAATTTCCTTCGGCATCGTTCGGCTAAGAATTTGCTGAACGAAAGCGTTGCGTTTTAATTTTCTGGCCATTTCATAGAAAGGTTCCCACACGTTGATAAAGTCATCCACAGTTTGCCAATGATTGTCTAAAGGAAGGGGGTCGTCCGTCTCCAACATGTCCTCGGCAGCATCTACGGTGCTCCGTTTACCGTAATAAAGAAGAGCATCGTATAAATCGCTCGCCTCTTCTTTCTTCAAGATTAAATCTTTGAGATAGTCTTGGTGAATGAGGTGGTTCATAAATTTCCTATAACAAAGATAAAGTCCTCTCCTGACTTCTCTTTTAACGGCTAAAAGGGGGGGCAAACTTGAGGGGTTGGCTTAAGGTTTGAACATAACAAGCATTATCGGAGACAGGTGAGGTAACGCTGGATCGTTCGATCCAGTCCCCAATAGAGGGCATCAGCAATAAGCGCGTGCCCTATAGACACCTCGGCGAGGAAGGGGATCTGCGAAACGAGAAAGTTTAGGTTGTCTGTGTTGAGGTCATGACCTGCGTTTACGCCGAGTCCCGCTTCATGCGCGGCACAGGCTGTCTTTTTATACAAAGCCGTCACGGCATCACGTTCCGAGCTAGAGAAAGAACGGGCATAAGCTTCCGTATAAAGCTCGATACGGTCGACTCCCAGACGTTTCATGAGGGAAAACGCTCGCTCACTCACTTCCGCAGGGTCGATGAAAAGGGAGACCCGCATACCGTGTTCCTTAAGACGAGACGTTGCGGATTGCAGAAGCTCCTTGTTTTCCTCAACTCGCCAACCTGCGTTCGAGGTAAGCACCTCAGGAGGGTCTGGGACTAGAGTAACCTGTGCAGGCCTGACTTCACACACCAGCTTTAAGAAGAACTCCGACGGATAACCTTCGATATTGAACTCTGTCGACAACTTGGGGGCAAGGGCGTACACATCGCTCACGCGGATGTGCCTCTCGTCGGGCCGAGGATGTACGGTTATCCCCTGCGCACCGAAGCGTTCACAGTCAAGGGCAACTTGAATAGGGTCGGGAACATTTCCTCCACGAGAATTCCTAAGCGTAGCTATTTTATTGATGTTCACACTGAGCTTGGTCATCCAGATTTCCTTCAAAACAACCACTGCGTGGCCAGCCCCAGCCAAGTCATGGTTTGGACTTCCGCAAAAGACTCGCCCGCAACTTCCAAACTGTAAGTCCTCTGCTTCAATCCGACGACAAAGTCAAGAGCACTCCTTGTAATCCCTACTGTTCCCCCGAAAAAAATGTCAGTTCTGCTGCCTATAGCGGGAGCGGCATCGTCACTTTGCAAAGATTCCTTTACATTGAGGGTCGAAACGAAGGTGAGATCCAGGAAAATGCGACCACGCCTTCCGACGACTAGGACAAGCCCCCCATTGCCGCCGGCACCGGTGCCCAGCATGTCGAGGTATTCCACATCATAGCGGTTTACCAGGAACTGGCTTTGAGAAAGCACCACCCCCAGATAAAAGAAACCAAGCCGGTAACGAAACGCTATGTCCTGGAAAGTCGACGCGATAGAGCTGGAAGTTTCGTTTTCCCCATATTCGAAATTCGTAGTGTTGGTTTCGTAACTAAGCCCCGTGCCGAACGTGTGATCTTCTCCCCCCCAAGTGCCGAGCTGAAACCCCACGGTAAAACTTGTGTCGTTACTTTTCACGATTTTGCTCTTGTAGGTAGTGAGCGCTCCCCCGAGATTGAAGGACAAAGTGGGTGCCTGACGCTCGTCCTGTGCAAGGACGAGATTTGGTAAGCATGCAAAAAATACCGCAAAAATCGTAACGAGATGAGGCACTGAGTTCCTTCCTGTTTGGCAACTGCTCTCTCTTTCGGAAGAAACAGAAGGGAATTTAGTGATACGTCTGCGCTCCCGCCTGTGGCAAGGAGGTGGTTTGGAGGAAACTGCGCAGCTGGTTCCTCCAAGAAATCCCCTCCTTCGCGCTGCACAATTCGTGGTAAAATCAACGTCGGGTGCCTTTACGGATCTTGAGAACTTGAGGACGCAAAAATGAAATCCACGACCCTCGTCCTATTGTGCATCAGCGGCTGTGCCAGTGTCGAAAGACGTGCCGATCATCGCATAGCTGCTGCCGAGCCAGCGATACAAATGGTAGGCTCAGAGTTTGACGTTATTCCCAACGCTGTCATCGACCCATCGCTTCTTAAGAGGCCCGATTTGGTGCTTGACTCCTTCGCATTGGGAAGCATCCAGGCACCCCTGGTCTATGTGACCCACGAAGGGCCTTACTCATATTTTCGGTACACGCTCTGTCCTAAGGATAAACCCGACACCTGTGCGTCCGGCACTCATGTCATGGGAGCCAAGATCTTTCCCACCCTTAAAGCGGGAAGCTACACAATCGATATCGCGACTTGCGCTCTGGGACCTGACGAAACAGACAATTGTTCTGAAGCGGCAAGAGGAGAGTTCATAAAACAGCCCAACCCCGATGACGAATTAGCGACCTTAGTCCATGCCGAGGTCCAACGTACCTATCAAATCAAAGGCCTTGCGAACGGAATTTACGCTGCGATGCGCCGCTACCAGGACAGTACCTTCAAAAATAAGGAGCCAAAAGATTCCTTCTCCCGCCTCATTTTGAATCAAATCAGATTGGGGCCAATCCTGATTGGGGCAATGATAAACTCTGCTCAATTCCCCAACGCGTACAAGCTCCTCTATGGGGAAACTCTGGTTGAGACCGAGGAGCCTGATCTTGATGATGAACGTGTGGCACAGCTTGAGGCGAGGGTGGCAAAGCTGTCAAAAGAAGTTCAGGAGAAAACCGGAGGGCTTTCAAAAACAGGCGCCTTTCTTGTCTATATGGGAACCCCCGTCTTCCTGACAGGTGCGATTATTAGCTGGGTATCCTGGCGTTCGAAGATGTACGCCAGAAGAGCAAGAGGATTGGTCGATACGACTTTCAACGCTCTGCGGAATATCATCTACACTCCGCTCGGCTACCAAATGGAGTTGACACGCGAAAGATTGGAGGACCTGTTGGGGGCGGAAGGCGTCACAATTCGCACGCGTCAAGAAATTGGCACGAATACAATAATCTACAGGACTTCAGACGACCGGGTTTACGTAGTCGAAAAAATAGGAGACCGCACCTTAGTCTATAAAAAAGGGGCGGGGCTTATCGAACTTCCTGCGGAAATAAGGGCAGATCGTCAATTGTCTCCGAAGGAATTCGAACGCCTGAAGAGAGCCTCCCCTGGAGCCGGCCCCGATTTCACGAGAGGAACCGATGGAAACTATACCTTAAACCCGGAAGCGGCAGCTAAGTATGTTGGCTTCGAAGGTCGCACCTATCGAAAGAGTTGGTTGGAGAGCGTCCCATCCTTTCCCAAACTTACAGAAGCCACTGTGATCAGCCTCTACAATAACTACGCTGACATGAAGCGAACAAATCCTGACATAGCCGATGCCGAGTGGGGAAAGGGGGTACCGTTGTTCATGGAGGACGCTGACGGAAGACTCGTTCTGGTTGAACCACCCGACGCATGGAAAGTGAGGGGGAAAAACTGGTTCATAGACCCCCGAGGTAGGTATAACACAACGATCAATTTAGAGGTGCAACCGGATTCTAAGTTTGCCAGGCTGTATCCAGAGGGAACCTTTCCAAAAACGTTCGATCCCCCTGCAGGGGTCGTCCGGACGGATAGCACCTTCGGAACAGCGGAGCCATATGTTCCCACTGCGAAATTTGGCGAATTGATGAGCAGCCTCAAAACGCAAGTTCCCATCTACACTATGTCCGACAAAGTGGCACCGCTGCGAATTCCTGGATTCGATATAGATTCCGCGCTAGGGAGCCCCGCATGGAAAATCGAAATCGCTCTCCGTTACCAGGAAATCATGGCTAAAAAAAGCATAGCTGGTGGTGGAGACATCCACAGAAGGCCAGGGCAGACCTCAGTTGAATTGCCACGTTGGTCGACCTCGGGAAAGTATGTGGGGGGTCTTCTCATGGTACTCGGTGCCAGTGCCTTGGTAGGTGCCGTTGCTGTGGAAATGACGCTGGCAGGATCTCCGAAGGAAACCCTTATGACAGAGCTAAAAAAGTTTGAGAAAGCTTTGACAGACTTGCATGCGGGGCGAAGCGAAGGTGTCAAGACGATCAACGATTGGCTTGGTCAACGTCTCATGGAACAGCCCGAAGGTTGGGAGTATCATTTATGAAGCTATCTCATAAATAGGGAGAGGGGGGTTTGGGGGGGCGAGTGAAGCGTCGCCTCCCCCAAGGAATTTCTTGGAGGAACCAGCTGCGCAGTTTCCTCCAAACCACCTCCTTGCCACAAGCGCCTCCCCCAAGAAACAAACCGTAATTAAAGGAGTGAAGATGAAAATCGGAATACTTGGAACAGGCCAGGTGGCACAGGGCATAGCTGCAAAGCTTTCCGAACGCGGCCATCAAATCAAGGTGGGTTCACGCACAGGTGAGCACACGAAAGGTAAGGAATGGGTGGAAAACCTGGAGAACGCCTCGCTTGCATCGTATGAAAAGGCCACACGTTTTGGAGAGATGATTTTCAACTGCGTCGCGGGTGTGGGTGTCTTAGATGCTCTCAAACTGGCGGGCAAAGACAATTTCGAGAATAAAATTCTTGTCGACGTTAGTAACCCACTTGATTTTTCAAAGGGCATGCCTCCGTCACTGTTTGTTGGGAGTGACGACTCTCTCGCTGAGCAAATACAACGCGCTCTGCCTTCCGCAAAGGTCGTGAAAGTCTTGAATACGTTGAATGTCGAGCTTATGGTCAATCCTTCGTCGTTGCCAGGAGAGCACAACTTGTTTATGGCTGGAGATAACGAGGACGCAAAAAAAGAAGTCTGCAGACTTCTCACGAAAGACTTCGGGTGGCCTGATAAAGCGATTCTCGACCTAGGAGACATTTCCGCAGCTCGCGGGACAGAAGCCGCAGTCTTGTTGTGGGTAAGACTTTGGACGAAATTTCAAAACCACAAATTCAACTTCCACATCGTCGTCGATCCCAAAACAAAACGGTAGGACAATAGCAAGGAGATAATGCGATGATAAGTAGGATTACGGCCTTCTCTCTGGCATTGCTGTTGCCATTGTCATGCAAGGAGCGGGAAAGCACTCCGGTTGAGTTAAAGATAGAACCTGTTGAAAAACAAACAGTCGAAGTGGCCCGGGGAAAAATTGGCGGCCTCGCCCTAGTAGACGCGAATAGCCTGACAGTACCGAAGCTCCAAGTCAGTAAAGTGCAGGTTTGCGACAGCGAAGCTATGAAGATCATGATCACCGGACATGACCCTCGAACCGATGCCTTTCAGTTCGTTTTATGCAATTCCTCGGATCCCACGCAATGCAGCCCTAGCGAGAGTGAAAGTGTGACTTTCGCCGAAACGGAGTTAACGTTTCCCAATACAAGTCAGGGCGACATTCCCCTTGTTCGCATTCGCCCATGTGTACGTTCCTACAATGCACAAGACCCAGCTTCACTTTGCACTCCCAATTGGGATGAAGCAAAACTTGAGATGGCAATCGCCAAGGGAGGAAATGGCGCCCAGGACCTTCTGGCAGTTTTTCAGGGGGAACAGAAAATCACGAAACTATGCTGGCAACTGCGAGACAGCATTGTGACTTACCTGGCCAATGCAGACGACACCGAAAAGGGAGATCTCAGGACTCTGCTCGATAGTAATGTTGCCATAGGAGTTGATCTTTGCCGCGTCTTGATAGCGAATTACTATCTTAACATTGCCGAAGATGAACTGGCTCTTGAAGAGCAGCCAGGGAGTCGTCGATCGACGACATTCACATCGGACAGCAAGGAGGAAGAAGATGAAGATAAGGAGAAAACTCAAAAAAAATGGCTTCTTACGGGCGTTATTGGACTTCTTACTTTGGGATCGATTGCAGCGACTGTGACAGCTGTCGGATTTACTCAAAAACGGATCAACTCAATGCAGGCGGAATTGAAAACCCTCCCGTCCGACCCTGTAAGGATGGCCACTCTAAAGGAGGAAATCGCTAAGTTGGAGGGATTGAAGGGGACAGAAACTGTCGACGATAAGATCCGATCTCTTGAAAGTCTCCTTGGTGGCAAGACCCCGGAACAGAAAATAGTGGAAATCAAAACAATGCTGGGCCCAGCGACGGAAAAGAGAGTGGGCCTATTTAACGAATTGAAGGAAAAGATAAAGGGTTCGGTAGACGGCACTTTCAGGCTAACTTATGGGCAAGTAAGAAAGCTAGGATATGGCCCAGAACTGATCGCAAAGTGGGCCGGTGTAACGGAGGATGTGGCTGGAACGACCCTTCGAGATAAACCCAACACTGTCATAAATAGAGATTTTAGGCCCGACGATATGAGAACGCCCTCAACGACGGAAATGAAATATAATAACCGGATAGAAGCTTTTAAAAAATTTCCCGAGCTGCAGCAACTCATGAAGGCTGATACCGCTAGGGCGACAACGTCCAAAAAAATTCAACAATTTGAAACTGCTAAAAAAGCAGGGGTGGCAGGAGGAGTCGGCTTGCTTGCTGCAGGTGTAATCATTGGGGCCTTTGTTCAGAGTTATGGTCTGGCCGGATCGGCTCAAGAAGCTTTCATCAATGAACTTCAAGCGATCCGGCAAGAAATTGAGACGGTCCAAGGTGAAATTGCAGCCGCTAACTTACGCCTGGAAAGCTGTAGTGAGTAAGCTCCAGGAGGTGGAGGTAATGGGTAAACTTTGGGCAAGGAGGTGGTTTGGAGGAAACTGCGCAGCTGGTTCCTCCAAGAAATGCTTTGGGGGAGCGACGGTTCCCTCGCCCCCCCAAACCCCCCTCTCCCTATTTGCCCCAAGTGGCTAATCCTTGTCCTTGTCTTTCATGGAATTCTTAACTGTTTCTCCGAGATTATCCATTTGAGAGTTGATAACCTCTTGTTTGACTTCCTGTTGTTTCATCATGACGGGGTTGGAGCGTTCTTTGGTAAGTTGGCTGATCTGCTCAACCGTCATGTTTTCCATTGTTTTCGCTTCTTTGATGAAAGTTGATTCTTCTATCATTTTGCGCGTCTGTGCCAATGCGGCGGCATCGGGGGCAGGAGCGTTTGAACCTTCGGGCGACATGAAGCCTGTCATTTTTTCTATCATTTTGACGGTGTTTTCAATATTTCCCGTCGCTTTTGAATAGTTTTCAATTGCTTTGCGTCGGTCAGGGCTGACACTTTCGGGTTTAAAGGTTTTCCAGTGTTCGATCAGTTCTTTTTGGCCTTCCTGTGACTGAAAGTAAACTTCGCGATCAGCGGCTTCTGACACGATGGGTTTGTCGTAGATTTCCCGAAGCTGCGCAAGTTCCTCTTCGGAAAATTTCTCATTCATCAGCTGTTTATAGTTTTCCATCATTTTTTCGCCACTCACGGCGTTGCGAAGTTTCTCAATTTCTTCCTGTTCTGCCACACTAAGATCTTGTGCTGACAAAAGCTGGTCGAACTGTATGTCAAGGAGTTCATCCATCGCTTTGAATTCGTCGAAAATTCGTGAAGCGTGAACCACTTTTTCAAGCTTTTCTTTTTTTGATGCTGAAACGGTGGATGTCGCTTTGGCAAGGGCTGAGCTGTCAATTATTTTAGGCGCGGAGAGGTCTGGCTCGGTGTCCATGTTTCCACTGGAACCCATCGGTTCATCCATCTGGTAAGCAGGCTCGACAACAGCCGATTCCTGACTGTCTTCCAAAACGCTGCTTCTGGGCCACATCACAATTAAGAGAGTAACGGCAACAAGGCCGACAGCGAGGCCAACAAGGTACATTTTCTTCATAGGGGTTCCTCAATACAGAATCAAAAGTCTGGTTAAAAAAGAAATTAAGGGTTAGAAACGCACTTTTAACATAAATTTTTGCAAAAACCAAAAATTTTTACCAGTTTTTATATCATTGAGGGGTTCGCGTGAACAAGTTTCTATTATCACTGGCTTTACTTGCCCCCCAAGGGACTAAGGCAGACTCTTGTCCCCTTCCCCATTCTTCGGGAACAGTCCGATTCGCTGGGGGGACGGCCCACATCCCGCTTATTGAGGAACTGGGTCAGGGGCTACGGAAGAAATGCCCAGGGTTACGGTTCTTGTTGGCAGGTGGGGGTTCAGGCGTGGGCGTCCAGAAACTGAGCGCAGGTCTGGTGGATATTGCCAACACAGGGCGTCCCCTTTCGGATGCAGAGAGAAAGAAGGGCGGACTGAAATCCTATCCTCTTGCTTCAGACGCCATGGTCATGATTGTTCACCCCTCTAATGCTATTTCGGACATCTCCCTTTCGGAATTGCAAACGATGTTTGCAGCGGAGCCTCCCCGCTGGCCCACAAATACAAATCCAACCCACATCTTCGTCCGCGATGAAGCAAGCGGGACACAGGAGGTCTTCATGCAACTCGTAATGAGAGGCAAGAAAATCTCCCGCCAAGCGCACTATACGAGTTCCCATGGGGCGATGAAACTGGCGGTAAGTCGCGATCCGCAAGCGATCGGGTTTCTCAGTTTCGCCTACGTCGATGAGCAGGTCAAAGCCCTGTCGATCGGGGGAACAGCACCCACGCGGCAAAACATGGTCAATGGACTCTACCCCCTTATGAGGACTCTTTTTGTCAATGTGAAGGAAACACCCTCACCTTTGGCGAGCGATGTCATTTCTTTTTTGCTTGGACCAGAGACAAAGGCTTTGCTTGAAAAACATGGTTTCCTTCCTCCACCTCTTGGTTAACAGATGCTCGCAGCGAAACATTGGCAGCAATTCCTGAACTTGAACTGGGATCCAAGCTCTCAAGATTTTGGAATTCTATCGTTCGCTCTTAATTCTCTTTTTCTAGCGTTCCTTGCAACTTTGCTCTCAACTTTGTGGGTTCTTGTGTTATCCGTTTTCTTGTTTGGGGTGGAGGACAACATGTTTCATCGTCCCCTTCGCATGTCATTGCGGATCATGCTTGCTGTTCCTACGATCGTCTATGCGCTGATGGGGGCGTTGTATCTTGTCCCAGCCGTCAGAGGTTTCACAGGAGCAAGCGGCTATTCCTTTTTAGCTGTCACCTTGACTTTGAGTGTGATGCTGGTGCCTTTTCTCATGAAGCAGTGTGAGGGGCTGTTTCAGGCAGCATTGCTTCATCAGAATTCAGCTGCCTCTAACAGTGGGTTCTCTGTGCTCCAAACGTTCCTTTGGGTTATATTTCCCCAATGCAGGACTGGATTTTTAGCACTAGTTTTCCTCGGGTTCTGTCGATCCTTGGGGGACACCATGATTGCGTTGATCGTATCTGGAAACACACCGGTTCTAGTCGAGGGATGGCTATCTCCCTTTCGCAACCTGACTGCTCATATTGCCCTAATGGCTCCTACAGATGCCTATTCCTTAATGTATGCCTCATCGTTTGTCAGTCTGGGGCTTTTACTGGCGTTTTCTGTCACCATAAGCAGCGTCGCATACGTCCTGATTTTTAAAAACAAAAGATGGTTATGGTAAGCGAAAGGGCCGAGTTATTGACCCGACCCTTTGGAAAGCTAGCTATGTAGAAATCGGCTGGAAAACCGTGTCAACCTCAAGCAATTGGCTCGATTAGAGAGTCCCATCTCCACCAACCAATTTTTCGCCAAGATCCTGAGGTACAGCATTGTTCCAAGCATCAGTGATGAGGCGATGGAAAGCAGCTGTCGTAAGAACGGATGCAAAATGACCTGATTCCCTCAATGCAGGACCAAAACCAAAGGGGATATGCGTAACTGCACTTTGGACGACTGGAATTGATGACATTCCGTAGGCAGCAACGACCGAAAAGCCTCGAGCTGCCGCTTTACGGAGACCATCCTGATTCGTTAACCATCCAAGACCATAGACACCACCAAGGAGCGAAAACACAGCACGAACGGCAGGCGGCGTTTGCATGTAGCGCATAGCACCTTCGCCAGCTGCTACCATCAGCCCAGCACCGAGCAACTTAATCAACGCACTGCTTCCTTCATCCTGTCTCTCAACCCGGTTTGACTCTGTTCGGCCACCCTGAGCAGCCATGGCTCCAGAACCAAGACCAAACGCAAGAAGGACGGCGCAAGATTTTTTCAACATTAACATTTTGTCTCCTGATAAAAGTAAAAAAATTGTTGCGAACGTGTGCAAAACACACCCTCCAATTTGTTTCCTTATAGGTTCGCCGAATAAAAAAGCAATGAAATTGGTTTGAATTTGGGGGCGATATTCTATTGTATCACCCTAGAAATCTGGTTATGGTAAGCATTCTCAGTTCGTCGAGCAAACAAACATTAAGATGGTTATGGTAAGCGTTGTTGAAATTTCGTCGAAAGTATTGGGTTGGCTGGGGGCCTTTCTTTTTCTGCTCCTCAGTGGCGCTTTTTTAGGCCTTCTGATGTCTCGCGGATTTTTGTGGTTCCTTGCCTCTTATTCCACCGAGACTGCCTTTGAAATCATGATCGCTGCTTTGGGTACCTTATTCGTCACGGTGCTATCCGTATTTATTGCCGCGCCTCTTGGGATGATCGTGGGGATTGTTAAAGCTCAGAGACTGCTCCCCCGTTTTGGCCATTTCCTCGACGTTTTCATAGACAGCTTGGCGAGTCTGCCCTCCATCGCCGTTGGCTTTCTAGGATATTGGGCCATCTTGCAAATGCGAACTTACTTCGACTGGAATCTCTTCCCTGGTCTGCTACCTGCCGCATCATGTTTGGCAATCCTCAACTTGCCGATCATTGTGCGAACGACAGAATCGGCCATAATCCAAATCCCGCGCGATTTGCAAGTTACGGGAGCTTCGCTCGGGTTCACTCCCTTGCAGAATATTTTCTACGTGCTGTTACCGCTTGCCAAGAAAGGGATCGGTGGCGGCTTATCCCTTGCTTTCTCCCGAGCTGCGGAAGATACGGCGGTCGTGATGCTGACCGGAGCTGTCGTAGACGCGATCTTGCCAAGAAATCTGTGGGATGCTTTTCCCACCCTGTCTATGCAAATCTTCTTCGGCATTACCGATGCTCGCTCTGAAAATGACGAGGCCAAACTTTTCGTATGCACACTTGTTCTACTCGCCATGACAACACTGTCCTCTCTCTTCGGCGAGCGCCTGCTTAGAAAGAGGGAACGTTCACCATGACCGTCACAGCCCGGATCAAAGAACTGTCTCTGTCTTACGGCGAAAGCGTCGTTTTTGAGAAGATAAGTTTTTCCCTCCGAAAAGGCGAACTGACTTTCCTAAACGGACCGTCGGGTGCTGGAAAGACCTCCTTGCTGCAAGCATTCAATCGAACCTTGCCCGCGCCCCCTGCTTGCCTGACAGGTGGTGTTGAATTTTTTCTGTCAGAAAGATGGGTGTCGTCTCACTCTCTCCCTCTGCCCTTGCTAAGAACCAAAGTCGCTCTGATCCTGCAAACTCCTCAACTTCTCCCGGGAAGCATCAGACGTAACGTGGAACTCCCTTTGAAAGTTGTGGGCAAAATTGGAAAAAGTGAGCGAAACGAAAGGATAGAAGTCTCCTTGAAACGGACGGGTCTCTGGGAAACGGTAAAAGACAAGTTGAATCAACCGGCCTCGATTCTCTCGGGTGGGCAGAAGCAACGACTCTGTCTTGCGCGCGCCATCGCTATGAAGCCAGCATTCCTCCTCCTCGACGAACCCACGGCCTTTCTCGATCAGGCGTCTGCTGAGCAAATTCTAGTCCTCCTGCAAGAACTGAAGGACGAGTGCACGATTCTCGTTGTTTCTCATAAGGAAAAAGAAGCCGAAGTCTTTGCAGATAAAAAACTATTTCTGCTAGAGCTTCAAGAGACCTGCCCCCAAGGGATTTCTTGGAGGAACCAGCTGCGCAGTTTCCTCCAAACCACCTCCTTGCCAAAAAACCTCCTTGCCACAATCCAAACCACCTCCTTGCCACTAGACCGGTAGGCAATTTTGTTGTATGGAACTACAAAATACAAGCGTGTAAATTGTAGTCAGGCATAAATTAGAGGAAAAGGTTTCCCAAGCATGAAACAAAGGTATCTTTTTGAACCCATAGAAGATTTTCTCACCAAAAAAATGGTTTTTGTTGGAGGCCCCCGTCAGGTTGGAAAGACAACCTTATGCATTCAGTTCCTCAACCCTCCTCATTTGGACAATCGAGCGTACCTAAACTGGGACGATCTTGAGAGTAAGTCGATGATCCGTAATGGCAATTTACCCCCCGACCCTCTTGTAGTCCTTGATGAAATTCATAAATACACTTCTTGGCGAAATCTGGTTAAAGGTTTTTACGACAAGAAAAAGGAGGTTCAGAAGTTTTTAATAACCGGGTCAGCGCGTTTGGACTATTACAGAAGAGGAGGAGATTCCTTGATGGGGCGTTACCGATACCTGCGTCTTCATCCATTTAGCCTTCCAGAATTGAAATTGGAAACTGTGAAGGACATGGAACCACTTATCAAATTTGGGGGATTTCCTGAGCCTTTATTTTCCCAAAACGAAAGGGAATGGAAACTTTGGACCAGAGAACGCCTGTACAGGGTCGTGAATGATGATATTCGTGATTTGGAGGGCATTCGAGACTTCAACAAAATAGAGCTTCTTGCGGAACACCTTCCGGACCGTGTCGGTTCTCCCCTCTCCATTAACAATATTGCCAACGATCTAGCGGTCAATCATCGGACAGCGGAACATTGGATCGGAATTTTAGAACGAGTTTATTACTGCTTTCGTATTCCTCCCTACGGGCCAAAGAAAATTAATGCTGTCAAGAAAGAGCAGAAGCTCTACCTCTGGGATTGGAGTGTCATCTCCCCTGAGGGGGTAAGGTTTGAAAACCTGGTCGCAAGTCATCTTCTCAAATACTGTCATTTTCACGAAGACACGCAAGGGGACAAAATGGAATTGCGTTTTCTTCGCGATGTCGAAAAGCGAGAGGTCGATTTTGTCGTTCTCAAAAACTCCAAACCGTTGTTTGCTGTTGAATGCAAGACGGGAGAGCGAGTTGTTTCCCCTCATCTCCGTTATTTCAGCGAGCGGACAACGATCCCTCTTTTTTTTCAAGTCCATCTTGGAAAAAAAGACTTCGCTCCCGACGCAAAAATCAGGGTCCTCCCTTTTCCTCGATTCTGCCAAGAATCCCTTCTTATATAGAAGCTATAGTATTTGGGAAAAAGAATTTGTGGAGAGGACCTTTTTTGAAAAAAAGTTCCCCTCCACACCTCCCCCCAAAAAACTTCAAATCTGAAGTTTTTGAAAAGGGGGTTGTCAGTCCTTTCCTCAGGCATTATCCTCCGAGCCAAGCTATTTCCGCCATTCCAGTCTAAGGACATAGATCATGGACCGTAATTTTCTCAACTTTCTCCGTGAGGAAACTCAGGGCGTCAAAAGCGCTGGCCTCTTCAAACATGAACGCGTGATAAGCTCCCCGCAAGACGCTCATATCGTGAGCGAGGGGCAGAGCGTCATCAACTTCTGCGCCAACAACTACCTCGGCCTTTGTAACAGTCCTGACCTTATTGCTACCGCGCGGGAAGCTTTGGAACGCTACGGCTTCGGGATGTCGTCGGTAAGGTTCATCTGCGGTACGCAGACGATCCACAAACAACTGGAGCGACGCCTCAGCGAATTCCTCCAGACCGAAGACACGATCCTCTACAGTTCATGCTTCGATGCGAACGGAGGACTCTTCGAAACCTTGCTCGGCCCCGAAGATGCCGTCATCTCTGACGAACTGAACCACGCCAGTATTATTGACGGAATCCGCCTGTGCAAAGCCCAACGCTTCCGCTACAAAAACAACGACATGAACGACCTCGAAGCCAAGCTGCGCGAAGCACAGACCGCACGTTTTCGCCTGATTTGCACGGACGGCGTCTTCTCGATGGACGGCATCATTGCTAATTTGCCCGCCATCACTCAGCTTGCCGAAACATACAACGCCCTCGTCATGGTCGACGACTCCCATGCGGTCGGATTCATGGGAACACATGGCCGCGGCACGCATGAACACTGGGACGTGATCGACAAGATCGACATCATCACCGGCACCCTCGGCAAAGCTTTGGGGGGAGCCTCGGGAGGTTATACCAGTGGTCGAAAGGAAATCATCGCCTGGTTGAGGCAACGATCGCGCCCTTACCTCTTCTCTAACACTCTCGCACCGGTCATTGCAGCGACATCTCTCAAAGTCCTCGCTCTCATCGAACAAAACAGCGAACTCCGCCAGTGCCTTCACGCTAACAGTTCTTACTTCCGTAAACAAATGACCGACTTGGGCTTCCAACTCCGTCCCGGCAGCCACCCCATTATCCCCATCATGATCGGCGATGCTACACTCGCTCAAAATGCGGCAGAACAGCTGTTGAAAGAAGGTATTTACGTCATAGCCTTCTCTTACCCAGTCGTGCCCAAAGGGTCAGCAAGGATACGCACTCAAATTTCCGCTGCCCATTCTCGCAAAGACCTAGACCAGGCAATCCAAGCGTTTTCCAAAGTTGGGAGAGCGCTTAAACTTATTCCCTGAGAGCAAAAAGATGAAAGCACTAATAAAAAAGGAACCTAAAGTCGGCCTTTGGATGGGTGAAGTCGACAAACCAAGCATCAGCGATCATGAACTCCTCATCCGTATCAAGAAAACAGCGGTCTGCGGAACAGACCTTCATATTTACAACTGGGACCAGTGGTCGCAGTCCACCATTAAGACTCCCCTTGTCATCGGCCATGAATTCGTCGGAGCAGTCGCTGAAATTGGCAAAAGCGTGCAAGGCTTCCAAGTGGGCGACCGCGTGTCAGGTGAAGGGCACATTACGTGTGGTCACTGCCGCAACTGCCGCGCAGGCCGTAGGCACTTCTGCAGAAACACCGTCGGGATCGGCATCCAACGAATGGGAGCCTTCGCTGAATATTTGACGATGCCTGCTGTCAACGCGTTCAAAATTGATGCGAGTATTCCCGACGAGATAGCCAGTATCTTCGACCCCTATGGAAATGCTGTTCACACGGCCTTAACATTTGACCTCGTTGGTGAAGACGTCCTCATCACAGGAGCAGGGCCCATAGGTATCATGGCAACAGCCATCGCTAAACACGTCGGTGCTCGCTACGTTGTTACTACCGACGTAAATGAGAACCGTCTAAAACTTGCGAAGGACATGGGCGCTACGAGAGTTGTGAATCCATCAAAGGAAAAACTCCCGCAAGTCATGAAAGAACTTGGCATGACGGAAGGCTTCGACGTCGGTCTGGAAATGTCCGGCAATCCATCCGCCTTCTCCTCCATGATCGACACGATGAACCACGGTGGAAACATCGCTCTACTCGGCCTTTTCTCAGAAAAAACAGCAATCGACTGGGACAAAGTCATTTTTAAAAGCCTGACGATCAGGGGAATTTATGGGCGAGAGATGTTCGAAACCTGGTACAAAATGGCAGCAATGCTGCAAAGTGGTTTGAAAATTGACAAGGTTATCACCCACAAGTTTCCTTTCCATCAGTTTGAAAAAGCGTTTACTCTCATGAATAAAGGTGAAGCTGCGAAAGTCATCCTCGATTGGGAGGTCTGAGTTGAAAGCCATGGTACTGGAAGAGGACAAACGCCCCCTCATCCTGCAGGAGATCCCCCTTCCTCAACCCACTCATGAGCAGGTTCTTGTAAAAATCTCTGCCTGTGGTGTTTGCCGCACAGACTTGCACATTGTTGATGGCGACCTTCGTCCTCCCCTCCCTCTTATTCCAGGTCATCAGATTGTTGGGACGGTTGAGGCGGCAGGAAAACATGTCAAACATTATAAAATAGGCGATCGCGTCGGCATTCCTTGGTTAGGAAAGACCTGTGGTCAATGCATTTTTTGTAAAAGTGATCGGGAAAACCTTTGCGACAATGCTCTTTTCACAGGTTATCAAGTCAACGGAGGGTTTGCGGAATACTGCGTCGCTGATGCACGATACTGCTTTCCCCTTGCGCCCCAACTCGCTGATCTGCAAGTTGCGCCACTCCTCTGTGCGGGGCTTATTGGTTACCGCGCCTATAGGATGACAGGCAATGCGCAAAGGCTCGGCTTTTATGGCTTCGGCTCATCTGCTCATATACTTACCCAACTTGCCCGCTTCGAAAAGCGAGAGGTTTTCGCGTTCACAAGAGAAGGCGACGTGGAAACACAGTCCTTCGCCCGATCCTTGGGCGCATCCTGGGCGGGTGGCTCAGACAGCTCTCCACCTAACCCCCTTGATGCAGCGATCATCTTCGCTCCCGTCGGAGCGCTTATTCCCAAAGCTCTCAAGGTTCTCAGAAAAGGTGGCATCATTGTCAGTGCCGGTATTCACATGAGTGAAATTCCCTCGTTTCCCTACAAAGATTTGTGGGGCGAGAGAAAAATCATGTCTGTCGCAAATCTTACGAGACGTGATGGGGAAGATCTGCTTGCTATCGCACCCAAGGTTCCCATAAAAACCATAGTTCAAACATATAGGTTGGAGGACGCCAACGAGGCGCTTAACGATATTCGCACAGGCAGATTGCAAGGGAGTGCGGTCCTTGACCTGTCGTTGTTTGGGGGCAAAAAGTTATGAGTCTTTACCTCCGGCAGACCTTGCTTCCCGAGATAGGCACAAAAGGCCAGGAGCTTCTACGCTCAAGCAAGGTCCTCATCGTGGGAGTCGGAGGACTCGGTTGCCCCGCTGCCCTCTATCTCGCAGGGGCAGGAGTAGGAACGCTCGGCCTTATAGATGACGACAAAGTTTCTCTCAGCAATCTTCACCGGCAGATCCTTTTCACACACGCGGATGTGGGTGCTTCCAAAGCAGTCGTTGCGCAAAAGCGCCTAGCCGCCTTCAACCCAACCCTTCGCGTGGAAGCGATCACGGAGCGTCTTACAGCCGCAAATACCCTCAATCTTATGCAAGACTTTGATCTGGTTATAGACGGCACAGACAATTTTCCTGCTAAGTTTCTAATTAACGATGGGGCTGCGAAGTTGGAAATTCCCGTCGTCTATGGGGCCATCTCTCAATTTGAAGGGCAGGTGGCAGTCTTTTCGGCAAAACGCCATGCCTGTTACCGTTGCTTTCGTCCTAAACCACCGCTTCACTATGTTCCCAACTGTGCCGAGGCAGGAGTCCTTGGTTCTGTAGCAGGTTTGGTGGGAACGCTCCAGGCGACGGAAGCCCTCAAGTGCCTTCTGTCAGCCCACACTCCAAGTTTATGCCCACAGTTTGGGAAACTCTACATCGTAAACACGAAGACGATGGAATTCTCAGCGTTTCAAATTTCTAAGAATCGGGAGTGTCCCGTTTGCTCTCGCCCTCCCGATCAAATTGTCATAAAGGAGGAGACTATGGATCATTGTTCAACTGGTTGTCAGTGTAGCCAACTTGCCTCTAAGCAGGAAATAGACACCGAAGCGTTGCTGCGTGACGATTACTTCAAGCGCTGTCAGCTCATCGACGTTAGAACTCAGGAGGAATGGGACGAAGGCCATATCGCTAGTGCTCTTCACTGGCCCTTGTCACGGATTGAAGGAGGTGAGCTTCCACCGTTCGCATCAGATAAGCCCCGTATCTTATACTGTCGCAGCGGGGGTCGTTCTAGTCGAGCACTCACGCTTCTTGCTGAAAAAGGGATTAAAGATGTCTCGCACTTAAAGCAAGGTTTCCTTTCCTGGAAAGGACCGGTCGCCCTGTAGCGGACGTTTCTGTTTCAGAGAAAAAGCATCCACTTCGAAACGAACCTTTAGAAAGGTTGCATCCTCCAAAGGAAACTGCCACTTAAGTTCGGCGTCGTGCAATGGGCCGCTTGTCGAAACTTTCTCCAGTGATTCCTTGCTCAGAACGAGGGTCAAGACGTTGTCAGCAAGGGAAACCTGTGAATCTTTGTCGGAAACCTTGACAGAAAACGTAAAAACACCATGAGGAAAATAAACGCGTTCTTCAAGCGCTTCCCCCTCCTTCAGTTTAGCAAATTCGTTTCTATGAACGCGGAACCGCACTAAACCGCGTGAAAGTCTGACGTTCATACGGAAACCCTCCTCATCTGTTCCCATTGGACAGGCGTGTTGACGTTGTAAAAACATTCCAGATCATAAAGTGTAGCATCCAATAGGTTTACGTCCAAGCTAAGCAAAAGTTGTTTGATGGAACGCTTAGACTGAGGAACATGTTCGCGACACATCGAGGAGACGCTAGTCTTGACGCGCCGGTTAACCTGTAAGTATAGAGGAAATTCGTAACCCTGAAACATCGCAGCCTCATAGCCACTCCCTGAAACAATCAGGTTACGCAACATGTTGGACGTGATCGCAGGCATATCAATGGGGACCAGGATCAAACTTAGATGATCCCGTGGGCCGAGGTAACTTAGAACGGACTCCAGTCCCCCAATAGGCCCTATGTTTAATAGCCTGTCTGGTAAACACGGATAACCTTCAAGGTTACCACTGATAAGAATCTCCCTATCAAGTTGTGATGTACCGAACATGAGAGTTTCACGCAAAAGAGCCAGGGAACGGTCAATAAGGCGCTGGCCTTCAAACTCTAGAAAAGCTTTATTGGTACCCATTCTGGACGAACGCCCACCAGCCAGGACAACTCCGACCATGTCTTGTGACGAATTCACCGACTCCCCTCCTTCCCGCAAAGAGCATGACCTTGCAACCAGTCTGTTTCACCCGTTTCGTAATGCTCTTTTTTCCAGATCGGCGCTCTCACTTTCAACTCTTCGATGATGTAACGGGAAATCTGGTAAGCTTCCTCACGGTGGGGAGTGCTCACGGCTATGCAAACACTCACGTCCCCAACCTTAAGTTTTCCCTCCCGGTGGACGACGATCATTTTCGCTCGCCCCTCGAAACGGTCTCTCGCCTCTTCACAAATTTGTCGCAACACTTTCACCGCCAGCGGTGCAAAGATATCATACGAAACCGCAAGAACTTTCTTCCCATGGTTATGATTCCTCACGAGACCGAGAAAATACACTTGCGCGCCATGTTCATAAGTTCCAAAATCCCTCAGGATCTCGTCCGCCTTGATTGGCTCGTCTGTGATTCTACATACAAGTTCTTCCATCCCTAGCCTCCACACACAGGTGGTAGCACCGCAATTTCACAGTCCCTACTGAATCGCGCGTCTCGTTCCAAGATCGTATCCTCGTCTGCAAACGCAGCATCTTCAAGCAACTGTGAATCGAACTCAGACGCAATCTTCCTAAGTGAAGAAGCCAGAAACGTTTTAACCGTCGTCAAATCCGATCCGCTTGGAACCTGAATTTCAAGAAAGGGATCGCTATAAAAAGACCGGAAGCGTCCAAAGAGTCTTAGTTTCACCTTGATCATTTCCCACCCCCCTCCCCCCAAAAAACTTTAACTATTGAAGTTTTTAAAAAGGGGCTTGGGGAAATAACTTTTTTCAAAAAGTTTGTCCCCAAATTGATTATCTTGAATATTATAGGCTCAGAGCAAAACAAGCTCGACCACGTCTCCCTTCCTCAACTGTTTGCCTTCCTCAGGAAGAATGGCCCACGCGTTCGCATCGAGAAGCGAACTTACCATAAATGATGCTTGGCCTGGTACGATCGTAAGTTCCGAGCCTTCCGGCGATGGGTGCCATCGGGCCTTCATAAAACACCGCAAACCTTCCGGTTTTTGAAAGTCATGAGTCAGACGAGCTTTCCATGGTGCGTTTAGGTTTTCCCCCAACATGGCCTGTAGGTAGGGCAGCACAAAAAAGCGAAACCCCACTGCTGTCGAAACAGGATTGCCGGGAAGGCCGAAACATACCGGCCCATGTTCAAATTCCGCAAAAAGAATCGGTTTCCCAGGTCGAATGGCCACCTTGTGAAAATGGATCCTTGCCTGCAGGTCGTTCAAACCTTTCAAGATGAAGTCATATTTGCCAACGGAAACTGCCCCGGTTGTTATGATAACGTCTGGCCCTTCCTCTAATAGAGACGTCATGAGACTGATGAAGCGATCGGGTTCATCGTGAACCGTCCCGTAAAATTTTGCCTCCACCCCAACTTGCTCAAGGGCAGCCATAAGGTAGGGGCCAGTCGAGTTACGAATCATACCAGGCTCAAGCGTGACCTGGGTGTGAGGCACCAGCTCCTTTCCTGTCGAGATAACCGCGACTTTCAAACGTCTAACGGGAACGTCACTAACCCCTAGACTGGCAAGAGCCAAAACGTCTGTCGGTACGAGTTTCCTCCCTGAGGGGATCAGGATTTGGCCCTCCTTAAAGTCTTCACCTTTCCTTCTAATATTTGCCCCCGGTTTAACAGGGTGTCTGATAAACATTTTGTGAGTGCTCCCCTCGCAAAGAAGCACATCTTCAACCCGTACAACGGCGTCGAAACAATGGCCTTCCGGGAGGGGGGCGCCTGTCATGATTTCAACGGCATAGTTCCCAGCAGCTGGCTTCTCGATCAGAACGTCTCCCGCCGCAACACTCCCCATCACTGTGAACTCAAGCGGTGCCTCTGGTGTCGCCCCGGAACTCAGCGAAGATTGAAGAGCATAGCCATCCATAGCTGAGTTATCGAAAGAGGGGAGTGATTCCCTTGCATATAGATCGTCTGTCACAATTTTTCCTATTGCATCCCCTAACCCGAGCATCTTGGGGGAGCGACGGTTCCCTCGCCCCCCCAAACCCCCCTCTCCCTTAGAAAGAGCTACACCGCGGATTTTCTCAAAAGCTTCTCCATAGGAAATCATGGATGTCCTCCCCCTTTCGCAATATGGACCGCATGGGGCAATAGAGTTTCCAACGTTTCGATTCCTGCCTCAAGCGCCTGCGGCTTTCCTGGCAATGCGATCACTAAAGTTTGGCCAATGAGGCCCCCCTCACTTCCGCTAAGCCAGGATTTTTTGGTTTGTACAGCCCCTTTTTGTCGTAAAAGTTCACCGATACCCGGGACCGGTTTTGTGAAAAGTTTCGACAGCGTCACAAGTGTGACATCACGAGGCCCCAACCCGGTACCGCCTGTTGTCACGACAAGGTCAGCCTGCTGAACCTCTACGAAATGCAAGACGGCCTCACGGATGCGTTCTCCCTCGTCGGGGACAAGCTTGGCGTCGAGAACAGCCGCACCGCGTTCTTCAAGTAGATGCCTGAGGCGAGGCCCAGAGTGATCTTCAGTCTCACCGCGTGCGCAACGGTCACTTACCGTCAGGACACATGCGCGTATCTTTGCCAACGGATGCTCGACTTTCTTTTCAACCTTTTCAACGTTCTCGAATTTGGGATGCAGCCAGACACCTGATTTTCCCCCTTCTTTTCTCACCAGATGAATGTCTGACAGACAAAGGACAGGATCGACTCCCTTGCTAAGATCGTAAATCGCAAGAAGTGCTGCACTCACTCCCGTCAGAGCTTCCATCTCTACACCCGTCTTTGCTGTTGTGAATGCTTCGCAGCTTACGGTGATCGAGTGATTGTCACTAAATTCGCAGCTCACCTTCACGCCGTCCAAGCCCAGAGGGTGACAGAGGGGAAGTATGTCGGAAGTCCTTTTAGCCGCTGCAATTCCGGCTAGTTCGGCCATTGCCAACACATCTCCTTTCGGCATCTGTCGCGAGCGGATACGTTGTAAAGTTTCCGCCGCCATGATGATCCTTCCCCGCGCAAGGGCACGGCGTCGTGTTGCTGTTTTTTCCGTTACGTCTATCATGTGAAAGGAACTATGCTCGACCATTCCCATCCTTTCTGTGTGTTTATAAGTAAGGTGGTTTAATATCACAAAGAAAGACAGATATATGTCTAAAAAATGCACGGTTCTAAATACGGAAGCATGTCCGGCGAGAGAAAGCGTCGCCTTCAGAAATTTGGAAAAACTTTCTTTGTTTAATAGCTACTTAAGAAATGTTGTGTATCCAAATCTTGCAAAGCAAGATTGTCCGAATAAAAATGATCTAACCAACGAAACATTTTAACTTTTGGAGTGGTGCCACGATGTATGCGCTTGACCTATCCTATTACCCAAAAGAGATTAAAAAACGTAACGGCGAAATCGTTCCCTTCGATGAGTCAAAAATTGAAAACGCTGTGCTGAAAGCGATGCAGGCTTGCGGAGAAGGTTCGCCTCAACAGGCTCAGAAAGTTGCCAAGGGCGTGTTGAAGGAAATCATCAAAATCAAGCGGCACTTCAGAGGCTTCGTGCCTGAAGTCGAGGGGATTCAAGACCTCGTCGAAAAGACGCTTATTTTTGAACGCCTCGTCAAGACGGCGAAAGCTTATATTTTGTATCGCGACAAACGGTCATCCTTTCGCCAACAAAAAGAACATATTCCAGAGCACATCAAAAAATTAGCTGACGAAAGTAAGACGTATTTTAAAAGCGACTTCAACGAGTTTGTCTACCTGCGCACATACTCCCGTTGGGTTGAAGATGAGAACAGGCGGGAGACTTGGGTCGAAACAGTCGACCGTTACATGAATTTCATGCGTGAGAATATCGGCAACAAACTTACAGAAAAAGAATACAAGGAACTACGAGAAGGCATCCTCACACAGAATGTCATGCCATCTATGCGCCTCATGCAATTTTCCGGCACGGCAGCTCGGGCAACAAACGTTTGCGCTTACAACTGTTCCTACATTGCACCCGTCAAACTCGATGACTTTGCCGATGTGATGTACGTACTTATGTGCGGTACAGGTGTGGGTTTTTCCGTTGAGAACCAAAATATCCAGGCCCTTCCTCAAATTGCTATGCAGACGGGACGCAAACACCCTACCTATGTTGTGGAAGACAGTCGCGAAGGTTGGTGCGATGCCTTCAAGATCGGCCTAAAAACATGGTATGCGGGGGAAGATATCGACTTTGACTTCTCCCAATGTCGTCCAGCCGGGGCAAGGTTGAAAACACTTGGGGGTAAAAGTTCAGGTCCCCGCCCTTTGAATGACTTGCTGACTTTTTCCCGTGGGAAAATCCTGAGTCGACAAGGGGGAAGGCTATCAACACTCGATACTCATGACATTCTGTGCAAGATTGGGGAAATCGTCGTGGCAGGAGGAGTGCGCAGAAGTGCGATGATTTCTCTGTCAGACTTGAATGATGCCGACCTCAGGAATGCAAAAAAAGGGCAATTTTACTACAACGACCCACAGAGGATCATTGCGAACAACTCAGCAGCTTATGTGCGCAAACCTTCCAGCCGTGAGTTTCTGGAAGAATGGTTAGCACTCGTCAACAGTGGCTCCGGTGAGCGAGGCATTTTCAACCGCGGAGGGCTTCTTCACACCTTGCCTGAAAGACGCCTCAAACACCTTCGGCAGAAAGAAGACATCGTTAATGGGAATATCGTAGGGTTTATCGGCACAAATCCCTGTGGTGAAATTGTCCTGCGTTCAAAACAGTTCTGCAACCTGACAGAAGTCATCGCAAAGCCGGAAGATACGAGAGAAAGTCTGCTTAACAAGGTACGCCTAGCTGCCATCCTCGGTACTTACCAGGCATCGCTCACCCACTTCCCGTACCTCTCAGAAGATTGGGTGAAAAACTGTGAGGAAGAACGCCTGCTCGGTGTTTCCATCACAGGCCAGTGGGACAGCGAAGCCGTTCGTCATGCAGACGTGTTTCGGGACTTGAAAGAAGAAAGTCTGAAAACCAACAGGGAGTATGCGAAACGCTTCGGCATCAATCCCGCAACAGCCGTTACATGCGTGAAACCTTCCGGAAACGTCTCCCAGGTTGTCGACTGTGCTTCGGGAATGCACCCACGCTTCGCCAAGTATTACATCCGACGTGTGCGCGTGGCCGCAACCGATGCGCTTTTCCAGATGATGAAAGCCAAGGGACTTCCCTACCATCCCGAAGTTGGACAAACCTTGGAGAATGCCACAACCTACATTCTGGAATTCCCCATCAAGGCTCCCGAAAACGCAGTCACACGCCACGATCTCTCAGCTCTCCAGCAACTGGAATACTGGAAAGTTGTAAAAACCAACTACACCGAACACAACCCATCCATTACCGTCTATGTAAAAGATGAAGAATGGGTTGCCGTCGCCGACTGGGTCTATGAAAACTGGGATCTGGTAGGAGGCTTAACCTTCCTTCCCCATACCGACCACGTCTACCGCCTGGCTCCCTATGAAGAGATCGACGAAGCTACCTACAACGATCTTATGAAGAAAACTCCGCACCTGGACTTTTCAGAGCTTTACCTTTTCGAAACCACTGACCCAACGGAATTGAAAAGGGAACTCGCCTGTAGTGCAGGCGTCTGCGAGATCGTTTAGGCCACAAAGAGCCACTTGGGGCAAGGAGGTGGTTTGGAGGAAACTCCGCAGCTGGTTCCTCCAAGAAATCCCTTGGGGGAGCGACCCTTCGCTTTGCTCAGGGCAGGCTTTTCCCTCGCCCCCCCAACCCCCCCTCTCCCTATTTGCCCCAAGTGGCTTACGCATTACGAGCCGATAAAATCGCCGCTTGCAAACGGCGGTGTTTTTGGCTATAAAGCCTCTAAACAACCCGCTAAAATTACATAAAGAATTTTTATGAGTAAGATCAATACAATAAGACTCCTTACCTTCTTGGTCTGTCTCCACTTGCCGCTTTGTTATGCCATGCCTCCCAAGAGGCCACTCGGCTTCGAATTGTTGGAAGGAGCAAGGCTAGCCGAAAGTGATGGAGAAGATAGCGGGGATGAGGGGGCGGCAGCAGCACATCCCATCTATGCCCTGGCTGAAGATGATGAAGAAGAAGATGACGAGTTTGTTGCAGGTACTGCCTTTCCTGCACTCCCCGTAATTATAATCACACCCGCTGACCCCCCCACAATTATAATCACACCCGCTGAAACCGAACCTGCCTTCAACGGAATCCTGCAACGATTCCTTCTCACTGTCAGGACCTATCTGGATCAAGAGCGGGACGACCTGACTCCTTACGTACCTCGATCTCTACGTGCAAACATTGCTGGAATTCGTCGATTGATGACGGCTGTGCTTGCCGACGACCTTACGACCGCACGGCGCCTTTTGGAAGAAGGGGTGGACCCACGTGTTCCTGACTTTGAAGACTCTGCGGGTAGAGTTCCCTTGCATGCTGCCACAACAACCGGAATGGTGGATTTATTGCTTAGGCACGGCGCAGACATAGAACAACCCGACTACGATGGGATGACCCCACTACATGTTGCGGTGATGCTGTTTCGTTTTGGTCATGTGGAGGATTTCGGGGGATATGATCGTCATTATGATGTCGTGCGACACCTTCTCGATCATGGTGCAGATATCAATGCGCGCAATATTCACGGCCATCGACCTCTCGATTTTGCGGCGCTGGAAGACTTACCAAGGAACATCTTAGATATGTTGACCCCCCCTAATCCTCAAGCGGGCGCGGCTACGGGACAAGGATTCGGGTTGGGGTTTGGCTCGGCAGAGGACAGCGGATCCCTCGATTCTCTATCAAGCATGGGCTCGCTTCACGGTGGCGAAAGAAGGGGGGGAGAGCGAGAGGGTGCCGCCGAATGACACGGTGTCTTTACACATACTGCACTGATGCTTACGGTAGGAAAAATTGTGCACTTAAGGTTTCTCTGCTTCTTCCGCAAAGGACTTCAGAGAGTTTTCTAACGGAGGCACGCAGTGTCCGCAGAAGATTACGAAACATACAAACAGATCAAGGAAGAACTCTCCCAACCCATCGACGAGAAAGACCTCGATAGGGCAACGCTCAAGAAACTATACGAAAGCAAGCTCGTCTACCTGGACTACCTCCGGATCAAATGTTTCACAGCAGTAAACCAGCAAAAGATGACCCCCTTCACTATTGACGACTACACTTACATTCTGGATGCCATCAAGCAGACAAAGGCTCAAATCACCAAGCTTGTACGCTCTGCAGTCCTCTCCTCCCTTGAACTCCCCTTTTGTGATACAGTACCTGGGATAAGAAACCCCTCAGATCGCAAATAGGCAGGGTATGTTCATATGAGAATGGAATGAGAAAAAATAACGTCATTGCGAGAAGGGCGAAGCCCGACGAAGCAATCCAGGTTGTCTGCCGCTTACAAGGTGGGCAAATTTCAGCCTGGATTGCTTCGCATTCGCTCGCAATGAACAGGCCCTGGCAAATAGGAAGGTTCCCTTGTCTAAGTTTCACAACCCGAAAGTGTTTTACTTTGTGGCAACTCCTCCCATGAAGAAGATCATCCAGCTTGCCCTTGAGGATTTTCCTTTAAACCTCTATGAGGGGACAAACTGGGAGGAAGCTGAACAGTTCCTCACCTTGGGTAACTTTGACCTCGTCATATTAGACGCGACTCTCCTCGATGAAAGCCGGTCGGAGTCGTTCCTTGCTAAGGCTACGAATGTCCCCCTTCTGCTATTGGACGGAGCGGGAACCCCACGCCGAAGGATTGCGGAAAGCGGGCGTTCTGCGGTGCTCCGACGACCTTTTGAGAAGGAGGACTTTCTCGCTGCGATTCGAAACATGGGCGTGCAGTGGAAAAGGGAACAGCCCCCCGCCCCCCAAGTGGGGGCAGAAGAACTGGAAACCCTTCAACTTGGGATGAGCCTAAAAGAGGAACTCAAACTCCAAGTAAGACTATATGTAGAAAAGTACTGCCAGGAACACTTCCCCGCCCTTGCTGAGAAAGTGTTGACGAGAGAGATTCGGCGCCTTACAGATGAACGCGCGTCCCTTCTTGACAACGATTGAACGAGGAAAGCTTTCCATGCCAGAAATTCATAGCCTTCAACTCCAGCCGATCATAGATCGGGCGTTGGAAGAAGATTGGGGAAACGGAGATTGGACCACCGATTTGTGCGTGCAAAAAGGGACCAAGGCCCATGCAAGCATCATAGCGAAAAAACCGACGCTGGCATCCTGTCTTGAAATCGCCCAGGCTGTGTTCTTCCGCGTCGATCCTGGACTGAACATCAAACTTCGTGCCAAGAATGGTGATCCTGTAGGGGAAAAAACTCTCCTCATGGAAATTGAAGGGGAAGCCCGCTCGATTCTAAAAGCTGAACGTGTAGCGCTTAACTTTCTCTGCAGAATGTGCGGTGTCTCACACATGACCAGCCGATACGTTGCCAAGCTGAAGGGATTCAAAGCCAAATTGCTTGACACCCGCAAGACATCCCCAGGGCTGCGCCTTCTTGAGAAGTGGGCGACCTCGATCGGTGGCGCGCGTAACCACAGACTTTGTCTCACAGACGGTGTCCTTGTGAAGGAGAACCATATACGAGCAGCAGGCAGTATTACAAACGCAGTCAATCGTCTGTTAGAAAGCCTGCCTCCCACGCTCAAGATCGAGGTTGAAGCCAGCACCCTTGACGAAGTTCACGAAGCCCTCGACGCCGGTGCTGACCTTATCCTTCTGGACAACATGTCAATTTCCGAAATGAAACTCGCCGTTCGTACTGTAAGGGGACGTGTTTTGCTAGAAGCGTCTGGCAATATTACCCTGGATAACATCGCGGACGTTGCTGAGACGGGCGTCGATTTTATCTCCTCAAGTGCGATCATCCATTCAGCTCCCTGGGCTGACCTTAGCCTACTTTTTACAGTCCCATGAAGATTTACAGGTACGAATCCATTGGGTCGACGTCCACGGAAGCAACACAACTTCTCTTACAAGGTGTACGCCCACCATTTGTTGTCACAGCAAAAACGCAAACAGCAGGCAGGGGAAGCGGCTCGCGGACATGGAAAAGCCCGGCTGGTAATCTTTACCTTTCTCTCGCCCTGACTTGCAGAAAAGACGAAGTCGGCCCCCTGCCTTTAAAGGTTGCGGTACTCCTTGCCCATTGGATGCAGGAACGTGTGAAACTGACGCCAACTCTAAAATGGCCGAACGACCTACTTCTGGACGGAAAGAAACTCGCAGGAATCTTATGTGAAGCAAGCTGGCAGCCAGGAAACGTCTCATGCGACGTAATCGTGGGAATCGGAATCAATGTGAATAACACGCCAGAACTTGAGTCAGACTACCAAGCCACCTGCTTGCGGACCGCAAGTAGCAAGGAATGGGAACTCGAAAGCCTATTGGATTCTCTCTTACTTTTTTGGGAACAGAAGGAACCAAAATGGAGGAACAAAGAACTTTACCTGGCGGCTTATCGAACCCTTCATCTGCCACCAGGTCAAGTTCTTCAGGATACAGTTTACCCTCATGACTTATATAGTTTTGAGGCGATTGATAGCGAAGGATGCCTCGTGGTGCGTAACATTAACGATACGTCCTCGCGAAGCATTGTTACTGCGCAACATACCTTACGCTGGCAGCTTTAGAGGTCTTCATCCACAGCGGCGGCTTCGACGTCCCATTCATCATTCTTGATGCCATAAGATTCCCTCTCGCCGAGGTGGTCTTTGTATTTTGCAAACAAAGCAGATTCAGCAAGCGAAGCTCTGAATTCAACGGGCAGACTTTCTAGCGATGTCAATTGGGGAATGGCAATCAGGAGAATCGTTTCTGCAAACTCAATCCGCACCTCGTCCATCTGGGAACCAGGGAAAAACTGTGAGTGAAGGATCAGGACACGATCGTCTGTTTTTTCGCGATCTTTTCCCACCAGACTGACAATCAAGGCTTTGTTGTGACGGTCGCGACAGATGTTAAGGTTGTCTCTATCGTAAGCTGTCATGTCAATGGCTGTAATCAGTTCCTTTCCCTCAACAAAAGAGAGATAGCCTTCTAATTCTTCATAGGATGGAACTATAAATTCCGCATCCTCCGCTTTCCTCCAGTCGAAGCTTTCACAAAAGTTGTTCGCGAATGCTGAACCTGTAAGGCTAGCAAAAAAGAGAGAACAGATAACAATCTTCCTAATCATTTTTTACTCCTCATGTTAGGATTGATAGGTTTGCAAGTAATGTGTAAACCCTTTGGGGCAAGGAGGAGGTTTGGAGGAAACTGCGCAGCTGGTTCCTCCAAAGAAATCCCTTGAGGGAGCGACGGTTCCCTCGCCCCCCCAAACCCCCCCCTCCCTTTTTGCCCCTAGCGGCTTACGGGTTACGTTTGTAAGTCGCGTATGGATTACCTAAGTTTCTTCATCGTGGATAGTTTTATTTTGTAGCCCCTTAATCGAGAGATAAAATGAGAAGCGGAAAAAAACCTAGAGAATCTTGGGTAGAAATGACGGAAATCGTTTTGCCACAACACACGAATGGCCTCGGTACAGTTTTCGGTGGCGTTGTCGTGTCCTGGGTTGACATCGCCGCTGCAATTTGTGCGCAACGACACAGCGAGCAAATTGTAGTAACTGCATCCATTGACGCGATGCACTTCCTCGCACCCATTCGCTTGGGTTGGGTGGTCAATATCAAAGCAAGTATGAACTTCGTTGCCCACTCCAGCTGTGAAGTGGGTGTAAAAATTATGGCAGAAAATCCACTGACCCAGGAACACCACCACACTGCGAGTGCGTACGTAACTATGGTAGCGTTAGCCCGTGATGGGCACGCGTTGACGATGCCCCCTCTCCTTGCGGAGACAGACGATGAAAAAAGGCGCTTTCGCGAAGCAGCGGAAAGACGAATGACGCGATTGGAATTGCGAGACCGACTTAAAAAACGTCATAAGGGGTGAGGTAAAAAAAACTTTAGGAGCATGTATGTTGTTTCGAATGCGTTGCTTGATTCTCGTTGTCGGTTTTTTTCCTTCCCTGATTAGTTTTGCTCATATCCATGAAGACGAACTCGGTCTGGAAGATTCTCAAGACTTGCGAGAGGCTGTTGCTCAGCTCCTTCGACCAGACGGGAGTCTTTCCCTCAAGGAACTTGGACTCTTTGAAAATGAAATACAGAATAAACGTGACGAACTGTACAAACTTCTGGTTGACACCGAAAAAGCTGGCGGCATGTCGCAAGACGAAGCGGAGGACGAAGCCCTAGGCCAAAAGCAAATCTTTGTCCTCGAGTTTATCCTCGATAGGCTAGAGGACTTAAAGCATGAAGCTGACCCTATTCAACGCTTTGCCTTAGCAAAGCAGATTTTGCGGTTGTCGTCGACTTTTTCGGCGGATGGAGCGCCTCCCAGCATTCAGCTCGCATTTGAAATAGGTAGAGTCGCTTTTCTTGAATCCCATAATGTAGCTCTGGATGAGAGAAAGACCGGCCCAGCTGCAAATCTTGTAAACCCTGCCCACCAACAGTACTTCAGCAAGGACGAACTTAGGCAAAAAATTGAAAGGCATGAAGATATATCCGTTTACGATCCTCCCAACTCATCTTTCTGGGCCAAGCCTGCCTCTATTGCTCAACAAAGTGTGCTGAAGCCGATGGAAATCAATAGTGCGGTGCCCCAGACTTTCACCTACAAGAAGGTTATCAAATCTGACCATCACCCGAAGATTAAAACTTTCTCACGTTCTCCCAGTGGCAAGAAGATTGAATGGAAGATGAAATTTGGCCGTGAAGTGGAAACAGAGTATTTTGCGACTCGATGGATGGAGTTGATGGGTTTCAACAGCGACGAGTCCTACTTTGTCTCAAACGCAAAGGTCTATTTTGAGAACGAGGACGAGTTCAAGAGCATGGTCAGGGAATGGGTCAAATTTTACCCAAAGGAATTGGATACACCATCGAATTTTATCGTAGAAGAAGGATCCGACTCCGACGGCTTTTTCGTCGTTTTTCACAAAACACTCATCGAAGCTCGCCCCAAAGACACGGAACGAGTCGGACCCATGCACTTAACCTTGTTGGGAAATCATGAGAGGCGAGAGGTACGTGCCCAACTTCTCCTACAAGCGTTCATAAACAACACGGATATTAAGGAATCTCATAATAACAAAACAAAGATGGTCAAAGACAGTCAAGGGCGTTGGCATGTTCAGGAGTTGATACACGACCTTGGCAAATCATTCGGCAGCCTCCTTGTTTCTAACTTTCCGAACGGATTTTCCTGGAACTTTCTGAAAACCAGCCGGGGAAAACTTCGAATCGACTATCGACGCTACCACTACATTTCACGAGACAAAAACCCATTCATGCAAGCCAGTTATTCCGATCTTAAATGGGCCGCCCGTCTTCTTGTCCAGGTCACGCCAGAACAGATTCGCACCCTCATAAACAATTCTGGATGGCCTGAACCTGTAGGTCATCTCTACTTCGAAAAGCTTACAACTCGCCGTAATGAAGTCGTGAGGGAATTCCATCTGGAAGGAGAGTACCTGGATGGTCAAAAAGTTAACCTATGGCCAGAGGTAAAACCAAAGGAATTCAATTTTGGTGCTGCTGTCATAGAGGGAGAGCTTTTCAAGGATTACAAGTCGCATCCTCAGGATATCAACTACGCGAACGCCGTCGGAGTGAATTTCGATTTTAACGGCGTTCTCCTACGCCTTTTAGTCAACAGTGCCTCGATGGGTATTGAAAAGGCTCCCTTAGAGCGGATTTTTACTTTGAGAGACGATCACGGTTCCTTCGTTCTCAAGAATTATTTGGGTGGCATGCACGTTGTGATACATCGTGAAATTACTCGCAACGAAAATACGAATGACGATAGCAAACTTTGGGTCGTTAAAGACCGGCTAGATGTGGGTCTTGCTGTTGGACTGGGTGTAGACATCCCGGTCGGACCTGGCGGGTTCGATCTCAAAGCGAGATCAATCGTAGGCAAACGGTACACCCTCACACATTATACCGGGCAACTTGTTGGGGCCGCGAAAAGTAAATTCAACCGAGTATTTCGCCTCCCCTTCCAGCCTCAGGAAGTCATCGAAGCCCTTAGTCCTGGGGAAGAAGTTACTGATGGCTTTTTCATAAGCCTAAAGTTGCAGGAAGAATTTGAACTAGGCAACACATGGACTGCTGCTGTGGGGCCTGGACTCGGCCAAGAAACACGTTTCCTCGTCCACACAGGGGTAAAAAACCTAGACAATGGGAAAATCGAGGTCGCCCATCAAAAGAGTAACGAACTCGAAGGCGAGTTCTACGTCTTTGCACAATTCTTCAAAATTTTGAAATTGGAATTCTTCCGGGCATCTATGATGTTGGGGCAATCGAAGGGTCAAGCATACACCTTTGATTTTTCCACGCCTCCCTCAATCGACACACAGCGTGCCTACAATCGTCTCGTTTACAACCATAAAGACGATCTAGCGGAGCAATACAAAATACCGTTCGCCACCATGCGTTCGAATTTCAAAGGGAAAGGCTGGTGGTTTGGAGTCTTAGCCGGCCTAGGATCCCAATACCACGGAACTTATGCTTTAAGGACCGACCCGGACCACACCATGCACAGAACCTTCGAATACAAGATTGAAAAGGAACGAGAAAATCCACTCTTTCTGAGAAGGAGGGCTTACCGAGTTCTGACTTCGCTAGACTTCGGGGACAACAGCTTTACAGATCTCACACGAAGCTCCCTCGTGCTGATGATGGAATGGGAAAACGAAAAGACCGCCAGTAGCTACATGAAAAGAATGCTGGAAAAGGTGAACGCAACGGTAGGTGATACTTCCTTCGTAGAATTCACCCCTGAACGATGGGCTGAAAAGCACCTGGGGAACACATACACAATTTTCCAAGTGAGGCTAAAGGATGATGCAATCGCCTGCCTTTTGGAAGCCATCGGCTGTGCTCAAGAAAGCGAGGGACACTTGATGAAGTGGGACCTCACCCATATACGCAAGGCTCATGATCCGGCGACCCGTTACAAGCGCCTTAGCCGCTGGCTGGCACACATGTTCACACGTCCCCAGAACTGGGAAAAAGTTCGCACCTACGTCGGGGATGAGAAGTTCGCCAAGGAACTCTTCGTCCAAGGCGAATTTCTTCCTACGGGCAAGCCCATTCACGTTTTGAAATTATAAGGAGGTTGGAGCAAGGAGGTGGTTTGGAGGAAACTGCGCAGCTGGTTCCTCCAAGAAATCCCTATTTGCCCCAAGTGGCTTACGCTGATATTCTGTGTCAGAACTTACGAAGAGAGGTCAGCTGTGGAACATCAACGTGTAGTCCGAGAATCGGAAAGTTTGGGAGAACGCCTATTCAGGTTGAGAGATTTTACGCCGATCCCCCTTCTCATCCTCTTGCTCATCTTTGAAAAACCAACCGTAGCAACCGTTACAGTAGGATGCTGCCTTGTATTTTTCGGCGAGCTGATCAGGTTATATAGCGTCTCCTTCATCGGCGGTGTATCAAGGACACGGTCAGGATCTCTCGGCGGGCAACTTGTGGTTGATGGCCCTTTCCGCTGGGTGCGGAACCCTCTGTACGTCGGAAATTTCTTCATCGCCCTGGGGATAGCCGTCTTCGCAGGAGTTTTGTGGTTGATCGCTTTGTCGCTCATCCTATTCGTTTTCCAGTACGCGTCGATTGTTAAATACGAAGAAAGCCTTCTTTTGGAAAAATTCGGCAGTGAGTACGAAGCTTACAAGACCCGCGTCCCCGCTTGGCTTCCCAAGCGCTTCCCGTCCCTCAAGGACCTGGATTGGCCCGAGTCGTTCGCCCCCGCCCTTCGGAGCGAGAAACGAACACTCACAGCAATTGCCATTGTTTTGTTCCTCCTGGTTCTTCTAACCCCCTCTCGCCACTAAAAAAATTTGCCTGCCTTAATCATGGTTTTTGGCATGTTAACAACAAGAGGCTGCCGTTATGAACAAAAAAAGTTTGGTCATCGTACCGACTTACAATGAAGCCAAAAATATAGGACCGTTAGTAGGGCAAATCTTCGCTATTCTGCCTTCGCTTTCTATACTCTTCGTTGATGATAACAGCCCGGACGGCACTTTGCAGCGAATCGAGGACGTTCAAAAACAGCACCCCATGCGTATCGACGTCATTTCACGGTCGGGCAAACTCGGACTGGGAACTGCCTACATAGCAGGTTTCCGCTGGGGGCTGGAAAACGGCTTCGATTATTTTATAGAAATGGATGCCGATTTTTCGCACGACCCGCGCTACCTTCCGAGATTTTTAGAACTTCTGGAAACGAACGACGTTGTAGTGGGCAGTCGCTACATTCCGGGAGGGGGGACCAAAAACTGGAACTGGCTCCGTCGCCTCATCAGCCGGGCTGGCTCTTTTTACGCCCGCACTGTCCTTGGACTTCGCTTGATTGATTTAACCGGCGGTTTTAACGCCTGGCGTCGCAATGTACTGGAATCCATCGGCCTCGATCGTATCAAAAGTGAAGGGTATGCCTTTCAGATCGAACTTAAGTATAGGGCCCATCTAAAGGGATTTCGCATCGTTGAGTCTCCTATAATTTTTGTAGATCGTCTTGTTGGCACATCCAAGATGTCTAAAAAAATCGTCTGGGAAGCAATTTATAGGGTGCTGATGCTCCGCTTTGGGAAACACTCAGAAGTTTAACGACGGGTTCCTTGAGGCTATCGCTATGAGCTGAGGTTTGGCTTTGTTGAGCGTCTCCTTGTATTCCCGTTCCGGAATCGCATCGAAAGTGATACCGCCTCCTGCCCACGTGTATGCTTTGTCTCTTTTGCATACGATCGACCGGATCATGATGTTGAAGTCCATGTTTCCGCACCGGCTGATATAACCAAGAGAGCCTGTGTAAATACTGCGATTGTGAGGCTCCAGCTCATGGATGATTTCCATCGTCCGGATTTTAGGAACACCTGTAATTGTTCCGCCCGGAAAAACTGCTCGAAAGATGTCCCAAAAACTGACGTCAGATCTTAGTTTCCCGATGACATCTGACTCCGTATGGATGACATAACTGTAGGGCACAAACTCCATAAACTTGTCGACTTTGACCGTTCCAAACTCGCAAATCCTCCCCAAATCGTTTCGCGCCAAATCCACCAGCATCGCATGTTCCGCACACTCCTTGGGATCAGAGGCAAGCTCTTTAATAAACTTCGCAAGTTCCTCAGGACTTCCCATCCTTCGCGTACCTGCAATAGGTCGTGTGTGGATGTTTCGCCCAACCTTTTTAAATAGGCGTTCGGGAGAGGCACTTAGGATAACAATGTCGTCCCACTCAAAGTAGGAAGCAAAGGGAACAGGACTTATCCTTGATAACTCTCTGTAAATCGCAAGAGGATCGGCAATGCTAGGAAGCGTAAAACGCTGAGCCAAGTTGACTTGGTAACTGTGCCCCGATCGAATGAATTCCTGAATGCGCTTAATCGTAGCTAAATAGTGCTCAGGGGTGAAATTTGAGAAGCTCTGTAGCCTTTCTAAAGGAAAAGGAATTCCTGTCCCTTCGCGATCCTTGTGTTTGGATACTCGTGAAACGTAATGATCCAATTTGTCTATTTTGCTTTGGCACTCTTTTCTGTCGTGGCCAATGGCTATGATTTGTAAAGATTTCTCCCAAAGGTCAAATAAGAAGAAATGGTCGACGTAATAAAAAAACAGGTGAGGCAAACCTATTGAGTCCTCATGAACCGGTATATCTTCAAAAAGCTGAGACGCTTCGTAGGAAAGCCCTCCCACCCATCCCCCGCAAAATGGCAAACGAGAGTCCGGCGCCCCGCTTGATTCCAGCAATCGCGACCACTCCGTAAAAAGATCGCAAGCTCCTCCCCAATGCGAAGATGAAAAACGACCGCTCGGGTCGAAACCAAGAAGTGCATAACGATGTTCCTTAGAAATCAAAGTACTTTCCAAAAGAAAACGCGAGCCTTTGGGAAGCACTTCCAAAAGTTCGATGGGAGAAACAAAAGGGCTTATGATTTTTTTTACAAGCACTTGTTACATCTTGATTATATTGAGATTTTGTGAGAAACCATACTTGGTGACCGACAACTTTGACTAGCAGATGATGAAGGTACAATGAAGCTGATTATCTCTCTACTTATGGTTATGAATAGCTGGACGGCGTTAAAAGCGGCATCCCTAGCTGATGTAGGGGTCGCCTATTTTTCCAGATACTGGGGCTTGCTGTATAACCAGTTTCGTAAAATTCACAGTAATGGTTCCCGCCTGGAATGGTTCAACGAGGTCGCGTTACCCAATGCTGCCTCCTTTCCCAAGAGTGCCAAGCTTTTTGTTGGTGCTCTTCCTATTCATTATGACGCGATATCGGGGATTGACTACTACAATGAAATGTTACATGTGGGTGTGAATGCTGTCCTAAGTGTCGTGGACGAGTATGAAATTCAGTCCCGAGAGGGGCTTAGTGATTACAAGGCCTACTTTTCGCGCTTTCGACCCGTGACCAAGGAGGATTGGAGGAAAGCAAACGTCGATCAATTGCACCTTGAGTCTCCTGATTTTGACGGGGTTTCAGTAGAAAACTTGCTTGCAGCAGCAGCTTATATCAGGATCAGTTTACACGATGGGAAAGTCATCTACGTGCACTGCAAATCTGGTGTGGGACGCAGTGTTTCAGCAATACTTGCCTTTTTGATCAGAGATGAAAAAATGTCGCTTGAGGAAGCATATGCGTATGTGACTCGATACAGACCACAAGCGCACCTGAACGCAAAACAGTTTGAAAAAATGAAGGAATTTGAAAAAATAGTCCACCCGAATTTAAGGGACACTAATGCCTCCGCACAATAGTGGAAGAATCTCTGCCTTTACAATTGATTCGCTTCTCTTCCTTCTGATCGTGTGGGGTTTTTATTGGTTTCGCTCTGATGCTTTGAGTCGATTTCTCCTTTCCCTTCTCACTCTCTCTGCTCAAAAAACACAGTTACTAAGCTGGTATGCGGTCAGCGTCGTTTTTATCTTTGCACCTGCGATTTTAAGTTTGTTTTTGTATTTACGATCGGCAACACCTGGACAGGCAATCCTTCGGATGCGCACAACGGGAGCGTACAACGATAGCCGGCTTAACCTTCTTCAAAGTTTCATGCGAATGTTTCTGACTGTCTTGTCTGTCTTCCCCTTGAATTTCATTCCGCAATTTTTGTCTCTTTTAAGGGAAGATAGAAGGAGCCTCATTGACCTGGTGACGGGGACAAAAGTGGTCTCCCCAACAATTTCTGAAAGGCCGGTGAAAGCTTCGCCTGTACTCGGTTTTGTCCTTTTCCTGCTTGCGATCTATCCAACCGGTAGTCTTATCCTGATGCTTGTCGGAGCTACTTATCTCGGAAACGGAGTCTTGCTTGGTGGAACTGCAGAAGAGAGGGCGCGGTGGCTGATGGAGAAACAGGGCACTCCTCATGAATACCGCCGAAATTCGCCCGAAGATGCCTTTGAAGCTCTAAAAATGGCCCTCCGTACAAAAGATGAAGCTGCTCTTTTCGAAATCCTTAGCTTGCCCAGTCAGTTTATTTTCCGCACTCTTCAGCTAAGTGGATCTTGGATGGAGGACATGCCAACAGAGATTGGTTTTGAGAGAAAGGAAATGACTTCAAAGAGTCTCTGCAAAATCTTCTTCCGGGAAATTGAGGAGGGGGGGCCTAGCACACGTGTCTTTTTCATGACATTCTCTAAAGAAGAGGGCGAGTGGAAACTTGACCTGCTTCGCTTCCTACAGGATCCCGAAAATCCTTTTGTGGGAAGAGAACGGAAGAGTGAGTGAACATAAAACAACATGAATAGAAGGAGAGAAAGAATGGACGGATCAAAAACGATGGTTCGTTTCCTTGGGACTCTTGTCTTTGTTTTCTTTTTCCAGTTGCCTGACTTGGCGAAGGCTATGGACTCGATGTCGGAGAGTGAAGAGTCGGAACATCCCCGTTTTGGCGTGTGGGCAGGTGCAGGATCAGGAGTGATGATTTCGGATAAAAAATCGATGGCTTTTCATCCCAGTGCAGGGTTTGAAATATTTGTAGGAGAAGGGCGTCAACTCTCTTTTGGATATATGGCTGTTTTCCCGATTTCGTCGGAAGAAACAACTTTAAAGGATGGCACACAGTCAAATGTTTTGCGTATGATACACTACTTTCCCGTTTTTCGTTTCTTTTTGGTACCTGATACTCTGTCCTTTCGAGTGTCTCCTGGGATCTCGTTACAACATAGTGGAACTATGATGGCCGGAAATAATGACAGAGAGAGTTCCGCTTCCACTGCGGTCTTCGCGGGATTGGAATACTTCTTCCAGGTGGAACCCCGCTTAGATATCGGGGTGGAAGGAACTTATGAATACATTTCAAAAAACTCGGACAGTTTTTCTCGCGTCCTTGTTGGGGCAATCAATTTGAATGTACACTATCGATTCGGTGGATTCGGAATGCACGGACACCACAAATAGGTAACGTAATGCGTAAGCCACTTGGGGCAAGGAGGTGGTTTGGAGGAAACTGCGCAGCTGGTTCCTCCAAGAAAAATCATGGGGGAGCGACGGTTCCCTCGCCCCCCCAAACCCCCCTCTCCCTATTCAGACACGCTTCGAGCACCATTCCCTGAGAAGGTCTAGAATTTCCTGTTCCGTCAGTCGCTCGAAGTTATTTAGGGAACTGAGCGTCAACGGCCGCACACCCCTCAGATCCTCCTCTTTCATTCCGTAGTTTTGGCAAAACAGGTAGGTCATTGGCTCAAGGAAGGACGAAGACACTATCTTATTTTCATGGAATAACTTGAACGCTTGCCAGTATGAGTCGAAAGGTACGACAGGATCAGTGAGGGGAGGGTGAAGGGGAAAGTCATAGCTTGGCAATTTGCGGATCATGATCAAGCCTATGCGAAAGGGGCCAAGTTTCAGGTGACGAAGAAGTTGAAGTGAAAGTTTCTTATCCACCTTCAGTATGTCTAAATACTTCAAATAAGCCATTCTCGTCAGACGTTTTTCTACAAATAGTTTTACCCCTAGGTAAATGAAAGCATCGGATTCGGCATTGTCTCCAATCATATGAAAGACCGTTTCGGGCCGGGATAAGTTAAGGACATTGAGAATCGCGGCCGACTTGTAGGCCATCTGGCTTTTCAGGAGGTGAAAACGGCCTTTCCTTATATTGTAAACCTGGTCTTTAAAGGTGTCAGAACTCCACAAGAGGCCATCCATACGAAGTTTTCGCGACAAAACACGGCGAAGTTGAGGAGGGGACGAGGATACGAAGTGAATAGGTCGCTCGGCGTGAGGAGCGTCGAAAGAGTACTGTCGGAATGCCTGGAGAAACTCCCTTGCCCCCGTTACGGTAATTTTTTCGTGGGCCTTTTCAAAGGGGATTTTCGCTAGCTTAAGCAGGGATTCAAAATTCGTTTCCAGATATGTTTTGTCAATATCACAAATGAGGTGTTCACGCTTCGAGTCCCACGTTTCCAGGATACGGCAATCGACCAGTTTCCACAGGTCGTATTGTCGGTTTAGAGAATTTAGCGTTTGACTCATGGGGGCTTTCCTCCGCGAGACTTGGCAGTAAAGTTCCAATCCTTGTAAACTAGTAGAGAGTTTCTGTGAACATGCAAAGAAAAGGTGGTGGAGCCATGCCCGACAATCAGAGACTGTGCAATTACTGTCAACAGTATAAAGCATGGGTGTGGAGTGGCAAACACTTGAAGGATGGTTCCAAGGTTTACATAGATGAGAAAAGCATAAGGTGGGCGGGGAAACGCTGTCCCGACTGTGAAAAGAAAAGGATACGGGCTGCCCTCAAATGTTCCCCCCCGGAAAAGGCTTTGATTATTGCCGAACTGAAAAAGCAGGGTTTTAATGTATTATCGTCATCCTTTCCTCTCAAAGTTGAACGAGAGGGAAAGCATCTAAGTGTGGGTTTGCGTTACGCCTCGACCCACAACGGCAAGATTGTTCTTGCCCATGACGATATCTCCGAAAAGGCTGACATGTTTGCCATCTTTTTCCAGTCGGTACGTATTTTCCCGAGGGAAACTTTGCAGAAGCTTAATGCACAAACTTCCTCACTTGAGTCTACCAGATGACCGTATCTTTCTGCCATTCTGGGGATTGTTCCGGGTAGTCGATATTGTAGTGAATGCCTCGGGATTCCTTCCGACTGATCGCGCAGCGCACGGTCAGGAATGCCACTTGCGAAAGGTTCCGCACTTCGAGAAGCTTTCCGTCCACTTCGTAATTCCAGTAGTATTCGTCCAGCTCATTTTGAATTGCTATAATCCTGCGCATAGCTCGCTTTAAACGTTTCTCACTCCGCACTATCCCCACGTAGTGCCACATGAGGCGTCTGATTTCATCCCACAGGTTTGAGAGGACCACCCCTTCGTCTGTCGGGATAGCTTTCCCCTTCCTCCAATGCGGAAGTTTCAGAGTAAGCTTGTCGTTTGTCTCGGCAAGCGCATTTTCTGCAGCACGAGAAGCCATGACACAGGCTTCGAGTAAGCTGTTGGACGCCAGTCTGTTCGCGCCGTGCAAGCCGTTGCAGGCTACTTCTCCTAGGGCGTAAAGGTGGCGGATGTTCGTCTGTCCGAAGCTGTCGGTCACCAGACCTCCGCATGAGTAATGCGCAGCAGGTACGACGGGTATCCATTCTCGACTGATGTCTATACCGAGTTCGGCACAGGTCTGAGCAATATTGGGGAATAAATCCCTCACGCGCGCGCCCATAGGTGTTGCGTCCAGGTAGACTTTGTCCTCGCCTGTTTTCTTCAGTTCGAAGTCAATTGCTCTCGCGACAATATCGCGGGGAGCCAGGGAAGCGCTTGGATGATACGCCTGCATAAACTCCCTGCCATGTGTATCTCTCAGCACCGCCCCTTCACCTCGCAACGCTTCGGAGATGAGGAAATTTCTCGCCTTCGGGTGAAATAAGCAGGTGGGGTGAAATTGCATGAACTCGAGGTTGGCGACTTTGCACCCAGCCCTCCAGCCAATGGCGAGACCATCGCCAGTGGAATGAGAAGGGTTGGAAGTGTAAAGGTACAGCCTGCCATGCCCCCCTGTGCAAAGATAGGTCTTGGCACTTTTTACAGTCACGATTTTACCGCTCTTAAGACTGAGGACGTAGGCCCCGAGGCAAATGTTGCTGGTGAAGTCAGGCTGGCATTTGTCTGTTGTCAGAAGGTCTATAGCGGCATGTTGGTCCATGATGCGAATGTATGGGCTTGTACTTGCATGACGGATGAGTGCGTTCATGATGGCACGACCGGTCATATCCTGGGAATGAACGACGCGGCGGTGACTATGCCCTCCCTCGCGCGTGAGATGTAATTCAGAAACAGTACCATTCTCCAGCTTTGTAAAGCTCACCCCCCACTGGAGAAGGTCTTTGATCACAGCCGGGCCTGATTCTACAACAAGGCGAACTACGTCTGTATGGCACAGACCAGCGCCTGCCTGGAGCGTGTCGTTTACGTGCTGGTCAAAACTATCATCATGATGAAGAACCGAGGCTATCCCCCCCTGAGCATAGAACGAATTGCTTTCAGAAAAATCACCCTTCGATATAATTAAGACGCTTTGTTTTGCCTCCGCAAGTTTGAGGGCCAGGTATAGACCTGCCAATCCGGAGCCGATGATAAGATTTTCAGTTTGAAATTCAGTCTCTTTTGCCATATTTTTAAACCGATCCTGTTTAACATCCTGCTTATTTGACCCGAGAATTCATTAGCATGGAATCACTGAAGCTTGTACGTAATTCTCTTTGGATTTTATTATGCCAAATACACATAAATACGCATGGTTGAGGGGCCTTCCTAACCAACTCACCCTTTTTAGAATCGCTGTGATCCCTCTTTTGCTTATCCTCTTTCCTTGGGGGATCAACAGCTTGAATATTTTCTGCGCAGCCCTCTTTGCCATTGCTGCGCTTACGGACTTTGCCGACGGGTTCATTGCTCGTCAGTTCAAGATGGAAAGCAAGCTTGGCGGACTCATAGACCCTATTGCTGACAAATTACTAACTACCGCCGGTTTAGTCCTCCTCACAGGAACGAACCTCGTATGGTCTTGGCTAGCAGGGATTTTGCTTTGTCGGGAAATTGCACTTTCTGGATTTCGTCTGCTAGCTCAGCAGCAGGGGCTTAGTATTCCTGTTAACTGGTTGGGAAAGGCCAAAACTTTTTTCCTCGATGTCGCTATTCCCTGTCTGATGGTTAAGAAGCCACTTTTCGGTTTCCCCTTTTGGGAAGTGGGCATGGTGAGCATTTGGATTGGCCTTGTTCTTTCGATCGTTTCGGCATGGGTCTATATCAAAGGGTTTTTACAACAAGCCGATCTTTAATCCCCATGTTCTCTATAGTGTTCAAGTTTTCGTTGTTGATGGTAAAATAGACATTAAAAAGATCAGGGAGAGCAAGAGGAAGGTCTAGCGATCTGTGGTCTTTCGAAAGTATAGAATTTGGGAAAAAGAATTTGTGGAGAGGACCTTTTTTGAAAAAAAGTTCCCCTCCACGCCTCCCCCCAAAAAACTTTAGATATTGAAGTTTTTGAAAAGGGGCTTGGGGAAAGAACTTTTTTCAAAAAGTTTTTCCCCAAATTGATTATCTTGGTGTCAGGGGTTCGCGCCCCACACACAAGAAAGAGCTTATTGGGTATGGGGGTAACTCCACTTCTTTGGAGTTTGTCTTTGAGAAGGAGGATTTCCATATCTTTCTTGACGGCGGATCGGGACTGGTCGCATGCGGAAGGGAATTAGGGATCAACCCGAAGAAGAAGAAAATCTATTTCGTGATCACCCATACTCACTGGGACCACATTATGGGTTTCCCCTATTTTCTGCCTTTTCACAATGAGAACATGGAATTCACATTCTTTTCATCGACTACCTCCAAGGCTACGTTTTCCGACCTTTTCCTGGGGTTGCAAAGGTCACGCCATCTGCCTGTTCCTCCTTTCCTCCTCCACGCAAAGATCAAGTTTGAATCCAAGCAGTCAGATACTGAATTTCTCGTAGAAAACAAGGTGCGTATTCAAGCTCATCAAATCAACCACCAAGGGATTACACTCGGGTATCGTTTGGAATATGAAGATAAATCCGTTTCTGTGATCACTGACAATGCACCGATCAATGACGGCAACTATCTTGGCGAAGGCATGAAGGAAAAGGCTGCTCCTGATCCCAAAGCCTTTGAGCAAGAGTTTGACGAGTCGATGGTGCGGTTCTTGCGAAACTGTCATACTGCTGTTTTCGACACCCATTTCACTGAAGCAAACTTGAAACCGGACTGGGGGCATTCCACACCAGAGCGCGCACTCGCGTATTGCAAGAAAGCTGGTGTGAAGCGCCTCGTTCTGTTCCATCACGCACCTGAGGACATGGACGGTGATGTCGATAAAAAAGTCGCCGGAGTTCAAGAGGACGGGCGTACTCATGGGGTGGAAGTCGTTGCAGCCAGGGAAGGGGATATATGGAATCTCTCAAACTAAAATTCTGGGGAACACGGGGTATCATCAGTTCTGCACGCAAATCCACAAACATATTTGGGGGGAACACAACCTGCCTTCAGGTGCTTCACGACAACCACCTCATCATTGTCGACACCGGCTTCGGCGTTGCTCTTTTGGGGGAAGAGCTGATGAAGCTCATTCTCGAGAAAAAAGAGAAGCTCACGATCCACATTTTCTTCACCCACTTTCACTGGGACCACATCCAAGGTTTGGCGTTCTTTCATCCTATTTATTTTCCGTCCACTAAACTACATTTGTACGCACCGATGACACGTAAGTTTATTTGGGAGAGCCTAGACATACTCTTTGATGGAAGCTATTCCCCGTTTGCCGGAATCGACAGCATGCCGTGCAATATTGAAATTCATGAACTGACCGGCCCCATAAACATTGACAAAATAGAGGTCAGGTTCATACCTGTCGATCATCACATCAAGGGGAATGAAAAAACGGAATCGCTGACCTATGCATACAAGTTCAAAGCCGGTCCCCACTCGATTGTCTTTGCTCCCGACCATGAAGGAAGGGATTCCAGCATCAACGGACGCTTTGTCGAATTCTCAGAGGGGGTGGAAATCCTCGTGCATGACGCTCAATTCATGGAGAATGATGCCGTTACGACAGGTTTGGGACATTCTACCGTTAACCAGGCTCTGAGAAATGCCCTGAAGGCACGTGCTCAGCTTACTCTTCTCACGCACCACGATCCGAAACGTGACGACAATGAAATTCTGAAAGTCACGCGCGATCTTCGAAAATCGACGGAATTCAAAAGCGTTCGATTCGAATATGCCCGAGAGGGTGTCATCTATGACCCTGCCCTGAGCGGAAAATAGCTTTCATGTTTTGTTGCAAGGAGGTGGTTTGGAGGAAACTGCGCAGCTGGTTCCTCCAAGAAATTTCTTTTTGCTACAAACTCACCGTTGGTGTAATTTCAGTCTACAATCCACTGGAAGCATAAGGGGAACATGATGGACGGTTCGAAGTTCGATGTTGTAACAATCTGTAACGCCTTGGTGGACATCAGCTATCAGGCTTCTAATGCCGACCTGGCGAAATTTCAACTCACCAAGGGCCATATGCACCTGGTTGATTCAGCAAAACAAAAAGCCATCCATGAACATTTTTCAGGCAAAAACGCATCCGTAGAGCTAGGCGGATCGTCATTGAATGTCATCCGGGCCTTGGCTGCGTTGCAGAAGAAAACTGCATTTATCGGGATGGTCTCCTCAGATCACTATGGTTATATCATCAAAAAACGCATGGAAGATTTGAAGATTGGAAACCGCCTTATCTTCTCAGATGAAGACTCTACGGGTACCTGCGTGATCCTTGTAACGAAAGATGGGGAGCGGACAGGGAATACGCACTTAGGAGCCTCCAGACTTTACAACAAGGATCACGTCCCCTTCGATGATATTCGTCGCACCCGGGTCTTCCATGTCTCCGGCTACCAATGGGACACAAAGTCGCAGAAGGAAGCCATCATGGCCGCCCTTCAGGCTGCCAAGGAAGCAAACTGCAAGATCTCATTTGATGTCGCCGATCCGGCTGTAGTCATGCATCACAAAGGCGATTTTCTAAACATCATCAGCGAATTTGCTGACATCGTTTTTGCAAATGAAGAAGAGACCCGACTTCTTTTTGATCGCAAGCCGACCGAAGCCGCGAGTTTAATCGCAGACATAGGCGCTATAGCTGCCATCAAACTCGGTTCCAAGGGAGCCCTCATCCAGAAAGGTAAGGAGATCTTTACAATTCCCCCTGTGAAAGCGACCGTTGTCGACACAACAGCCGCGGGGGATATTTTCGCTGCAGGATTCCTCTTCGGCTATTTGTCGGAAATGTCACTCGACACATGCGGGCAGCTAGCCGCTTATATGGCCAGTGATGTGATCAGCCGCTTCGGCACGACCGTTTCTCACGAAGTTATCGAAAACGTGCTGCAAACCTACCAGGGATCAGGCTGGCCAGATGGGTTCTTAAAACGAATGCGCTCCGAAGAATTGAGGTAGAATTCAGCCCCCCGTACAAGATCCCAGTAAAAACGGGACGCCTTCTTGGGATCCTTAAACTCGGAAAAAGCCTCCCTCGTCTCTTTTATCTCCGGAATCGTGTAGGAAACATAAACGCGGATCACCCGCGGATGAATTTCGTACCATACCCGATTGGCAGTAAGGGCAAAAGTGACGCCTGGAAAGAGCCACCCCATTAGAAAAACATAAGTAATTGCGACACGTTGAAAAATGTGATCCAACGGCTTTACTTTCTTCTTAGAAAACGTATTATATTGTCCTTTCATCGGCACTGGGCATTGTCTGTTCGCAAGCAATTCTGCAAGGCGCTAAAAATCAAGGAGAAAATCAGAGAATGGGCCTAAAAGATACCAAAGAAAAAAAGTCACAACCCGGCTTTTTTAGCTACGAAAATTTGCGTTCCCTATTTGTCCTCATAGTCATAATCCTCGCAATACGTTGGTCGTGTGCGTCTCCCTACCATGTGCCCACACCCTCTATGGAACCCTCCATCAAAGTCGGCGATCGTCTCCTCGCCTGGAAACTTGCCTACAATTTAAAGTTCCCTTTCACAGATTTTGTCATAGCTGAATGGAGCGACATCAAACGCGGTGACATTATTATTTTCAAATACCCCAAGGATACGAGTCTGGACTATGTGAAAAGGGTCGTCGGACTTGCAGGAGATAGAATCCGTCTGATCAATGACGTACTTTATGTAAACGGTGTCCCGCAAACGAGAGTTCCGCATAACCATGATCGCAGCGTGCTCACAGATATTAAAGCTGAGAAGGAACTAAAAATCCTCTTTGAAGAAACTCTCGATGACGTAAAGCATTGGACGATGAACTGGATTCCCGAACTTCGTCACCCTGGCCTGGGGAATTGGCCTTCCGATGGAAGCGAATACGTCGTACCTCCCGATTCAGTGTTTGTCATGGGTGACAATCGGGACGATTCCCAGGATTCCCGCTTCTGGAACGAAGTTCCCAAATCGTATGTTAAGGGAAAAGCTCTCTTTGTGATCTGGAGTATGTTCAGTGAAAAAGGGCATCTGATCCCTAGTTTCCGTTTCGACCGTTTCTTCAATTGGCTCCACTAGGAGCGTTTTTATGAGCTTGGAATAATTGGGTCTTTTTTTGCAATGTTATGTTACCGAGAAAATAGCCGAAGTATAGAAAAGTGGGACTGGGTGGAATTACTCAGAATTTCCGCTTACCATCCAACGTACGCCGTGAGGCAGAGCGCTATGAACGCAACGGACGGCTATATCTTCAAACGTGAATACTGGGTCGGAGATTCGCGCGATGGAGTGATTATCAATGGGGACGGCTACCATTTCTTCCGTATGCTACCCGTGGGCCTCATCTTAGAAGCTTACGAAATGTATGAAAACGAAGAGGGTGACGAAGTTGTAACCCCCCTTCCTGAAATGAACAACGTCCACTGGATCAACGACCTAGGTTTCAAAGACCTCGAAGATCTCGACGAGATCGATGAAAGAGAATTTTCCCGAATAAAAAAGCGAAGTGGACAGCAACCCCAAGTCTAAGTTCACTCAGCGAGCAATGCCTGCAAGCGTGAGATGATCTGCTGATAGAGCGCAAGTCGCTGAGGAACATTTCCTCGGAAGGCACCCACTACCGAGCTAAAGAGGTTTGATTGAAAACCATCCCTCACCCTAGCTTCGTCCGCAAGCGACAAGTGGCCGTACTCTCGTCTCATTTGCCCTAACAGCATCTGTAAAGGACCATCCGCTTTGATGAGCAGTTCCCTGTAGCGCGCCTCCACATTCAGCTGCGTTGCATGCGGTAGTATAGAGAACACGAGACGAGCCTCTGCTTGTGCGCCTCTCAAATGGTCCAGCAAAGCCTGCGCCTGTGCCAGCAGACGCCCCACTGTCTCAGCCCCTTGAGGGTCAGGCTCCAGATTCCCTAAGCGTCGTACGGTTAGGGCCCAAAGGCGCACCTGAGCGCGTTCGACAAGGAGGTCAAGGTCCACGACTCCCACAGGTACGCCTTCCAGAAGGATAGCTGCCTGTTCGTAGGCACGAACCACAAGCTCATAACGTTCCTGCACCGACCAAGCAGGGATCTGCGCTCCTTCAACCCGCAAAAAGTCCGTTACCAAATTTTCCTGATGAATATCTCGAATTCGCATAGCTAGATTGATATACTGATGTGCCAGGTTGCTTCCTACCGCCTCGGGGTCGATGGTCATGAGGAGCAATTCCCTTGGAAGCGCTCCCAGCCAGGCAGGGCCGCTCCGTCGAATCATTTCCAAGTGCGCTTCACGAACATTCTCCTGCCTCTCGGCCATGCGATCGCCTTGATTTACATACTGTGCTGCAAATTCCGAATTGTTTCTCACTCGGTCGACTGTGCGTTCGAAAAAGTCAATTACGCCATCCTCATTGGCCCATTGCATAATTGTCGGGTCAGCCGCAAGCCTTGTTAAAAGAAGTCTCTCAAATCGCTCATACTCCTCTGGATCCCTCCATGTTTCACGATGGACTACCTTCGCAACACACTCAAGAACTCTGACTGTCATTCCAGTACCGAGAAGCGGTAGAAGGCGCTGCAAACGACCAAACTCCTCGTCAGAAAACCCTGCCCTAAAGTGCTCAATCAGTTCCGGAACGGAAGGACTGCCCCGACCGGAACGAATGTGCAGGGGAAAAACTTCAGCTGCGGCGAAAAGCACTCCCGACAAGCTGCTACTGCTAACCAACACCGCAAGAGCGACCTGTTGAAGCTTATCCATGCCTGACCTCCACTGGCTGGGATTTCTTCCTTCAGTTAAAACCTACTCAGATTTGGCCGGTTGGTCAATTAATTTTGCTTTAAAAACAGGATAATATAACAAGCAAGGAGGTTGTTTGGAGGTGCGAGTGAAGCGTCGCCTCCCCCGGATTTCTTGGAGGAACCAGCTGCGCAGTTTCCTCCAAACCACCTCCTTGCCCCAAAGCGCATGGTAATATATGTATATGCACCCATAGCTCCAAAAAATTCTGACAAAGAGGTCGAGATGAAACATTGGTTCTGCTTAGGCCTTATCGCCGTAAGTCTTGCTTGCACAGCACCACAGGCTGTCGAACAGAGTTCTTATTCCATAGATTTAGAGAAGGTTAGTTCCGAGACGCTCCGCACGCACAATGCTCTGCTTCTCCAAGACCCGCGTTACACCGACTCCATTCTAAGAGGAGCAAATAAGGTTGGCACTTCCAAGGTCTACAATGCCCAAACGCTTCAGACTCTGGTTGACTCCTTTGAAAAAAGGGGCGGGACCGTTGTGTTTGTTCCCTTCGATGAGCAGATGAAGATCAAGTTACCAAAGCAGGCTGATTTCTACCCGGTTTGCAAGGGAGGAGTGAATCGTTCTCAAGTCACCTACATAGTTCTTCAGGAGCTTACGAAAGGCAACGAGCAATCCCGCATCGAGTTACCCCATGGTGTGGCCATAGGCTATGAAAGCCCTGACAATAGACCAATGGCCTATGAGAACCCAAGGGTGGTTACTACAAAAACTTATGAGCCAATCGATTTTTTGGGGGGTAATTCCTATTTTGAGACTGCCATGAAGTCCCCTCGTCCGAAGCGCTTTGGTTATGACCGCACAGATTTTTGCAAGGGGACGATAAGCTCAGCCCCTCTTAACTGCGATACTCCGAAGCAACGCAAGTATTTTGCGGATCATTATTGGACGGGACAAGGAGATAAACACCGAGTCTTCATCACGTTTGGCTCGGCTGGCGTGATCACCATGGAACGAGCCAACCCCACAGACACTACCGTTATCATATTTGCATTGGAAGACTATGTCTCGCAATTAGGCAATCATAGCCCGAATGCTTCCCAAGAAGATTTTGTGGGAGCGTTTCAACAGCTGAGGTCTAAAATTTCTTCTGTGCTGGTCATGCAGCAATAGGGATTTCTTGGAGGAACCAGCTGCGCAGTTTCCTCCAAACCACCTCCTTGCTGCAACGTCATTCCGCGTCATCATCTGCACCCACAAGTTCTTTCTTGCGGCTTTGCAGAATGCTGCGGTACCAGGAAAGTGTCTGGTCAATCAACCATTGGTAAGCAGCAAATTGTGCAGGGGGGACTAATTCTTCACAGAAATCGAGAAGGTCGTTTTCTTCTCCTTTTGGGTTCTCCCGCATCCACTCTTTGACCTTTTTCTTGAAGTCATTTATATCAAACATTCGACTCTCTCGACTTTTGTGGGCCGATGTATGCCTTTCGTTTCGGATTGCCTGCACAATCCTTTAGATAATATGTTGCAGAATGAAAAGGACTTTCTAATGGGACTTGCAACGAGAATGGAACCGATGATTTCTCTTGCCCAATTTACGACGTTGTCTGAGTTGACTAGACCTCATCCTGATTTTATCTTCCCCGAAAACGCACTTGCGTTTCTTGGGGACAATCTTAAAAAATCATTAAAAACTCTTCTTTCTTCACTGGATGTTTTGCACGAACCTGTTGTGCTGGGGCGTGTTCATCCGCAGGCAGTCATTGAAGGCCCTGTTTACATTGCAAAAAACGCCAATGTGGAGGCAAGCGCTTACATACAAGGACCGACCTATATTGGCCCTGGGACGGAAGTCCGGCATGGGGCCTATATCCGTGGCAACGTCTATGTGGGTCAGGCATGTATCGTGGGGCACACAACGGAAGTTAAGGGCGCCGTATTCCTGGATGGAGCCAAGGCAGGTCATTTTGCCTATGTGGGCGATTCCATCCTCGGGCAAAACGTCAACCTTGGCGCAGGGACCAAACTGGCAAATTTGAAACTGAAAGGCGATGAAGTTTTCTTTCAGGATCCTATTAGCGGCGATAGGATACGCAGCGGGCTTCGCAAGTTTGGCGCCCTCCTTGGTGACTATGCACAAACTGGCTGCAACAGTGTACTGTCCCCGGGGACTCTTCTCCTGCCGCACACGGCGGTACTCCCCTGCGTTCACTTCTGTGGTACCCTCAAGAAAGGTTTTGCCCGGGGCTGATGACGGCCCCTCCTTAGGATTCCCAACAAAATTCCCAGAAAGGACCACCATGAAACGATTGATCCTCTTGAGCAGCATGACCCTGAGTCTTGCTTGCGATGCTCACGAGAAAAAAATTAGCACGGAAAACGACAAAACCCTCTACACTCTTGGTCAAATGTATGCGAAAAGAGTGGGCAATCTCAGTCTAACACCTGACGAAGTCGATCTGATGTTACAGGGTATGAGGGACGGGCTGATAGGAGCCAAAGCTCAAGTCGATATCGACAGTCAACAGCCACAAGTCCAGAAATTTATAGAGGAGAAAATGAACAAGTCATCACAAGCAGAAAAAGACAAAGGTAAGAAATACGTTGAAAGCTTTCTCAAGGAAGATGGCGTAAAAAGCACGACGTCAGGGCTGGCGTACAAAATTGTAAAGGCAGGAAGTGCCAAAAAACCAAGTCCTCAGGACACGGTGGAAGTTCACTACCATGGGACTCTGATTGACGGAAAAGTTTTTGATTCTTCGGTCGATCGAGGTGAAAAAATATCTTTCCCTCTCAATGGAGTCATTCCGGGATGGACGGAAGGCTTACAGCTTATCGGTGAAGGGGGAGAAGTTAGGCTGGTCATCCCTTCTGAACTCGCTTACGGGGACAGAGGCTCCCCTCCTGTTATCCCCGGTGGCGCGACACTAATTTTCAACGTCTCCCTGTTTCGAATCAATCCCAAATAACCTGAACACCCAAGCCCCTTTTCAAAAACTTCAATATCTAAAGTTTTTTGGGGGGATGTGTGGAGGGGAACTTTTTTTCAAAAAAGGTCCTCTCCACTGTCATCCCGCGGCTCGACCGCGGGATCCAACGGCAGCCTCCCTCGAAAAAGTTGGATCCCGCGGTCAAGCCGCGGGATGACAGACTCGTAGAATTTGTTTCCCAAATTAATTATCTTGAACGCTGTACTATATATCGCAATTCATTTTAGCAAACGCCTTCCCTGCTTTCTCTCTTAGTTCCTGGAGAAGGTCGGGGTGTGCAAGTTTGCTTTCCCGCAGCTTGGTCAATGCCGGGCACACAAGCGTTTTGCTGGAAACTTGCTCTGCTAAAAGGTCGATGGCTCCTAGTCGAACCCCTACAAATCTGTGTTCGTTCGCCTGCTCAATAAGAGTTGGGACTATTGACGGGCGGTCAAACTTAGCCTTAACCAGATGACCGACAATCCGACGGAACCAAAAGTAGGAAGCACTCCGCAACGAATTCTCAAGGAAAGGTATGCTGACTTCCGTAGGCTTTCCGGCTAGAACATCGATCAGATAGGCTCGGTCTTTGGTTACCCAATTTGTCTCATTAAGGCGATCGAGGGCAAATCGTTGGGCTTGAGCAAGAGAGGCATGGATCAGTTTATCCAACACGGCCTTGCGTTCCTCACTTAGGTCCACTAGCAGGTAGTCTTTTTCCCACTGGACGACTTCCTCTCCTGTCGGTTTTTCTTCCCGCTGGGTGAGTAACCACGCTTCCGTCGCTGCGTAGGCTCCCTGAATGATACGGTCCCACTCGCTTTTGCGAGCACCCACAGAGTTTAGCAAACGTTCCACAACCTTTTTGTTCTCATGTTTTTTTGTGAGAAGCTCCCATGCATCAGCGACAAGATAGAGCGGTTGTCCGTCGAGGAGCGCTTCGGTGAATTCCTCCTGCGCAACTGGATCTAACGCAAGTAGGGCACGCGCTGCGTTGATGCGGGCACGCAAAAAGGGAGAATGCTTGAGTACAGCCAACCAGGCTTTAGAGTCTTGTTTTACCGTAAACTCGGCAGGCAAGAGCCAACGAGGATCGGCGTTGATAGCGAGCACCTCAAAGCCTGGATTGAGAGTGAATTCGTGTGTACTGTTAAAAACATCAAGCGTCGTCTTCCACCTTTGATCATTCGCCCCAATGGCTTCCACTTCGAGAGGGAACTGAAAGGTGGTCCATTTTGTTTCCTCTAGGGACTGGTCCTGGGTGAGAGAAAGGGCCAGACCACCCTCTTTGTTTTTCCATTGGACAGTAGCTCTCGGATGACCAGCGCTTCGTACCCATTGGTCGAAGAAAACTTGCCAGGAAGTTCCCGTAACCGTTTCCAGGGCCGCTTGTAAATCCGTGTTGCGCACGGTTCGGGTTCCATGCTGCGTCAGATACAGGCGAAGCGCCTTTGTGAAATTCTCCTCGCCATCCATCGAAAGAAAGGAGTCTGCCACATGCCTCATAAGTTTGATAACAAGAGCGCCTTTTTCATAAGCGTGTGAGTCAAAAAGCATGTCGAAGTCTGCGTTGGGAGAAGAGAGAGGGTGGACGCGTTTTTGCGCTTCCTCGAAATAACCTGAACGCCAATAGTCTTCATAACCCAGGGCTGCGTTGTGAGCACCAACGTCTCTGAAAAACACATAAGGCAGATAACTCGCAAAGCCTTCGTTCAACCACAACTCAGACCATCGTTCACAGGTAACCCAGTCTCCAAACCACTGATGGGCCAATTCGTGCGCGACAACACCTTCACCAGAGCCATCGCCCACGATACGCCAGCCACCCATTGTCGTAGCTGTCTGATGCTCCATTGAAGTGCCCCACGCCTGAGCGACAGATTGCGCGTAGGATGCAAACGGATAATCGAGTCCCGTAAAACGACTGAAGCTTTCCATCATCTTTAAGGTCCGCCTTGTCTCCGCAAGTGCAGCAGATTGGATGGCCGGAGGCGCCCAAAGGGTCAACGGTTTTCCTTTGAAATGACCAAGATAGTGTACCTGGTAAGTTCCCACCGCAAGGCTTACCAAATACGGCGCGATAGGCTGCTCCATTTTGTATTGGAACACTACTTGATCGTTAAGATGTCTAAGAGCCACGAGCTTTCCATTGCTCAACCCATTGAAACCATTGGGCACTGACAGTTCCACATCCAACAAAGCTTTATCCGCGGGTCGATCTATGCTGGGGAACCACATACGACTGTCTTCAGGTTGCGTGAACGTGTAACCGGCAGTCATCCGTTGCGGGTTCGTGGCGTCAGGACCCGTGAGGTAGAAGCTTTGAGCGCGTTCTGCACGGTAGGAGATTTCAACAGTCTTTGTTTCATTGAATTGCATTGGGGTGTGCAGAAAGACTTGCAAGACGTCCCCATCGTAGGCAAAGGGAAGCGCTTCACCTTGAGGAGTGTTCACTGCGCTAATCAGCATATCATAGGCATCGAATTCGACGATCCCGACGGGACGCAAGGCGCGAAATCGCAGCGAAGCTTTCCCCTCGATGTGTCCCGTTGTCGGATCGACATTTAGAGACAACCCGTAATGTTCCATATCGACAGAAACAGGCCGGTTGCGGGGGTGATTGTCCCAGGGATCAAGGACATCTAGATTTGCAGAGCCGTGGTTGAAAAGTCTTAGGGGAGCAGCCTTAAATTCCTGGTGAATGGGAACTTCATGATCAGGATGTGCAATCGTGCGCCAGTCGATGGGCTTTTGTGCAAGTAACGTTAGAGACCAAACAGCAACAAGGGGAGCCAAACGTTTCACAGCTTTCCTTTCTTCTACGATGTATTTGAGACTTACGGGGATCATATAAGGAAGTCCCACTTGTGGCAAGGACGTGGTTTGCCCCGCTTGTGGCAAGGAGGTGGTTTGGAGGAAACTGCGCAGCTGGTTCCTCCAAGACAAGACCCCCTCTCCCTTCCGCCACAGGTTAACGCTCGGGAATGTCAGCATTGTGGAATACGTTTTGAACGTCATCGAGGTCGTCTAGTAGGCCGATGAGTTTTTCAAGAGGGGCGACCTTGACGTCCTCCACTGCCGCAAGGTTTTGTGGGATGAATGTGATCTCGCAGAAGTTAGGGTCTGGACAGAATTCGTCCAAGGCTCCCTTGAGAGCCATGAGGTCGTTGGGTTCACAGAGGACCTCGTAGTGTCCATCGCTTTCTTTGACATCTTCGGCACCGTTGTCGATGGCTTTCTCAAAAAACGATTCGTAGTCGGCGATTTTGTCCGCCTTATAAACGAGCATGCCTTTACGGGCAAACATCCAGCTTACTGAGCCATCGGTGCCCAAGTTTCCCCCAGCCTTCGTAAACATGCTTCTCACTTCGCCGACGGTTCGATTCAGGTTATCCGTCAGGCATTCAACGATAAGTGCCACACCGCCGGGCCCGTATCCTTCGTATGTCTTTTCAACATAGTTCGCACCAGCACCTTCCCCGATTCCCTTTTTAATGGCTTTCTGGCAGTTGTCTTTGGGCATATTTGCGGCCCTGGCTTTCGTAAGGGCCGTTCGAAGGCGCGGGTTATCTTCCGGATTACCACCACCGATGCGCGTAGCCACTGTTATCTCCAGGGCTATTTTTGAAAATAACTTCCCACGCTTAGAATCTTGTGCCCCTTTTCGATGCTGGATATTTTTCCATTTGCTATGACCGGCCATGGCCGCTGCTCCTAAAAACTGAAATGTTTGATCTGTTCCCCTTTAGAACCAATTTCCGTCATAGCTTTGATACCAATTCCCAGGTGTTCGTCCACATACTTTTCTGTGATCTTGCGGTCACTTGTTTCAGTCTTCACCCCTTCCGGGATCAGTGGAAGATCAGAAACCAATAGCAATGCCCCTCGTGCGATGTTGTTCATGAACCCAACCATGAAGATAGTCGCTGTCTCCATATCGACGCCAAGAACCCGCAATTTTTTAAGTTTTCCCCTAAAGATCGAATCGTGTTCCCATATACGGCGGTTTGTCGTGTATATGACCCCTGTCCGATATTCCGTATTTTCTTCAAGGATTGTCTGTGAGACGAACTTATGCAGTTTGAACGAGGGAAGGGCTGGTACCTCCGGCGGGAAGTAGTCGAGTGAGGTTCCTTCTCCCCGAATGGCAGCCGTGGGAAGTATGTAATGTCCGATTTCTGTGGAATGTTTGATACCCCCACACTTGCCAAGAAAGAGTACGCCCTTGGGTTTGATGGCCCCTAGTAAATCCATGATAGTCGCTGCGTTTGGTGAGCCGATGCCGAAGTTTATGATAGTCAGGTTATTCGCCGTGCTCGTCTGCATGGGAAACCCTTCTCCACGCACAGGAACGTTGAAGCGCTTTGCAAACCTTTGGACGTAATCATGAAAATTGGTCAGTAAGATGTACTCCGAAAAATCCCCCAAAGGCGTACCGGTGTAACGTGGAAGCCAATTGGCAACAATGTCCGCTTTTGTTTTCATCAGAAAACTCTCCCGTCTCTTCTAATTCAAACTGTTTCTCTATATTATATAACTATAGTATTTGAAAAAAAGAATTTGTGGAGAGGACCTTTTTTGAAAAAAAGTTCCCCTCCACGCCTCCCCCCAAAAAACTTTAGATATTGAAGTTTTTGACGAGAGCCGTATGAAAAATCTTTTTAGATTTTCAATCTCCACCAAACTTCTTGTCGTAATAACCCTCATTCTTCTTGCCGTTACTATTCCCTTATCGTTTAAAGCTGCCGACATGTTCAAGACTGAGTCGAGTCGTCGTGAGGAGAATGCAAACATCACGTTTGCCAATGCGCGTGCGAGTGAACTTTCCGTAATCTTCAAAAACGTCCACGAAAAAGCGTCCATCATCGGTTCCATGATGCTCAGCCCTCAGGTGAACGCTTCAAAACAACTTCGCGATCTTGTTCGCTCCCTTTTCCTCAACGATCGCGACATGCTTGCCCTGAATTTCTATCAGACCGGGGAAGAGGTCAAAAAAATCCACTCCTTCGTCAATCACACTAAATTGGAACAGATGGGGCAGTCGGAAGATTACCTTACGCATCTGGAAAAGACCCTGAGTTTTCCCTTTCAACGGGTAATCAATGGCGAGGTGACGATAGAGAACAGGAGTTTGCCTGAGGGGCTGGCGATCTTGACGTTTGGAATCCCCCTCGTGCAAGACGATAAAGGACGGGTAAGTTTCTTCGTCTTGGCCGATGTAAGGCAAAGCGGTTTTGAAAAGGAACTCCACTTGGGAAGCGAGCGCAAGTCCTTCATGGTTAACAAAGCGGGGATCATCCTGGCTCATCCGGACGAAAAACTCGTGCTCAATCGTAGTGACTTCTCCCATGTCGACATCGTCAAGCAGGCGTTGGAATCGAGGGTCTTGCGGGGGCAGTTCAAGTATCGTTCCGCCGAAGGGGCATTCTTTTACGGGGCCTTTACCAGAACAGACTACGGGCCCGTGGTGATTACAGAAATTCCCGAGACAGTTGTGCTTGAGCCAGCTTTCATGATCCGTCGGGAAATCTATTACCTTACAGGGATTATCTTGTCGATCTCACTTGTCCTGATCTTTCTTTTTTCCCTAACGCTGACTCGTCCCATCATTAAACTTTCCGAGATCGCCAGAGAAATCGGTGAAGGTAAATTCGATATTCCCATCAAGAAACTCGTGCGATCCTCGGACGAGGTGGGGGACCTGGCTAGCTCTGTAAACTGGATGAGCGATAAAATTGCAAGCCTGCTCGTCCAGGAAAAGGCAAAAGCGGAAATCGAGAAAGAACTTGAAATCGCTAATGCCGTACAGATGACCTTTCTCTCCGATCCTTCCAACCTTGCCCCATTCAACATCGCTTCGTTCTATGCGTCAGCTTCCCAATGCGGCGGAGACTGGTGGGGACACTATCGCGTTGCTCCCGAGGTCGAACTTCTGCTCATCGGTGACGCCACAGGACACGGGGTCGCGGCAGCTCTAGTGACAGCAATGGCCTATTCCACGAGTGACATCTTTGCGCAGAAACTGATTCAAGGCCAGGATCGAGGATCTTACAGACCATCGGTTATTTTGAAGGAACTCAACAGACTTCTCTACGACTGCCTGCATGGGCAATTCTGCATGTCGTTTTTTGCTGCCTTTATAGACGCAAAAAACAACACAGTCACCTATGCTAATGCCGGCCATTGTTTTCCCTACCTGATTCCCAAAGATCCTAAAGACGAGCGCGCCATAAAATCAGGAATGCTCCTCCCCGTAAGATCACTTCGATACCAACAGCCGACGGATGCTTCCATTCTCGGGATCAGAGATGATGTCAGCTTTGTTGACGAAACCGTGCAGCTTAAGAAAGGAGATCGTATTGTCTTCTATACGGACGGAGTCACGGAAGCACGTTCCGATGAAGGCGTTATGTGGGGAACAAAGAACTTCCTCAAATCCGTGACCAAACATTACGACAACACCATTAAAGTCATGTGTGAAAATGTGATCAAAGATTTACGCACATACTATACCAAGGAAACCTTCGAGGATGACGCAACGCTTATTGTGACCGAATACACTTAGTTCACCGTGATTTGAAGAGACACTCTTTGGCCTTCGAGAGAAGTTGCTCGAAGGGAAAAGGTTTGTGCAGGATGTCTACGGCTCCCAGTGAGCGGACTTCTTCACTCAGAATTTCCTGGAGGGCAGAAACAAAGATCACCGGCACTTTCTTATCGACTTGCCTAAACTGTTTGAGAAGGTTCAAACCCGACATATACGGCATATTGATGTCGGAAACGATCAAATCAAAGTGGTTCTTTTTATGCAAGCTGATCGCTTCTGTGGGGTCGTTTGAATAGGTCGCCTGAAACCCCTCATCTCGAAATTTAATCGCCAGAACTTCTCCCAGATGCTCTTCATCCTCAACGATCAGTATATGTTTGGCAAGCTGTCCCATTGATTCTCCAAAAACACCAAGCCCTGGGCAAGGAGGTGGTTTGGAGGAAACTGCGCAGCTGGTTCCTCCAAGAAATCCCTTGGGGGAGGCGACGCTTCACTCGCCCCCCCAAGCCCCCCTCTCCCTTTTTGCCACAAGATTATTATAGTACCATGAAAGAATGAAATTTGTCATTTTCGCTGCGTTCTTAGTTTTTCTAACGGGCCTTAGCAAGATGCACTCGGGAACTTACGTGGGACCTCCGTCGGATCATTTTGATGGAACCTTGTTTTACAATCCTCAGCCCTTTCCGGAGAGACATTTCTTCTCCTTCCTGTGGATGAGGTTGACCAAGGATTGGGCCGAATGGCCGGAGCATGTCGAAACTATAGAGGGGCCGAAGCCTCCTTCACGGATCGTTCGCGGTATTCGCTACTCCGTCATCAACCACGCAAGCGTGCTTATACAAACACCCGAGTTGAATATCCTCACCGACCCTATTTGGTCGGAACGATGCAGTCCCTTTACCTGGATTGGCCCCAAGCGCGTCGTAAACCCAGGACTGCGATTTGAAGACCTACCTCCCATCGATGTCGTGCTTATCTCTCACAACCACTACGACTCGATGGATATTCCTACCTTGGAACGCTTACAGGATCGGTTCAACCCCATCTTTTTTACGGGTTTGGGGAACAAGGATTTTCTGAACTACATGGGGATACAAAATGTTCAAGAACTCGACTGGTGGGATGTCGTGGAGTTGAAAGGGAGCGTCTTGCATTTCGTCCCAGCCGTACATTTTTCAGGTCGCGGTTTTTTTGACCGCAACCACACCTTATGGGGCGGGTTCGTAGTGGATAGCAAGGCTGGGCGGATCTATTTCTCAGGAGATTCCGGCTACAGTGATCTTTTCAAGCGTATCGGAGCACACTTTACGGATTTTACGCTAGCGTTTCTACCGATCGGAGCTTACGAGCCGAGGGAATTTATGGGACCCGTGCATATGAATCCATCTGAGGCAGTTAAAGTCCACCAGGAGATCCATGCTCGAAAATCTGTCGGTGTTCATTTCGGAACCTTTCATCTAACGGCTGAGGACATTGATGCCCCTAAGCGCGATTTACGGGAAGCTTTAGACCGGGCGCAGATTGCACATGACAAATTTGTGGTACCCGAGTTCGGTGCCGGTTATTGTGAAGGTTGCTAAGAAACGGAGGAAACATTGCGAAGATTATTGGGACTTTTGATCGGCTTGATGTTTAGCTACCCAACGGGAGCAAGTAGCATATCTGTAGGCATTTTGGGAGATGGACTGTCAACTGGGGTAGCAGCGCATCCAGCTCTAACCTATGATTATAACGAACTCTGGAAGGTCATGTCCGGGGAGCGTTCCATCACTCCACTTTCTCACCCTCTGTTAGATTCCTTCGACGTGAAGGATAAGCCTCTACCCCCGCAAGTCCTTTGGTCTGGGCTTCGCGAATTTGATGGCGAAAGCAACTGGGTGTTAAGCCACCTGACGAGAGGATTTGCAAAACTGTTTCTCGACACCCCTCAATATAGTTGGGGCTATTTGGTTGCGCGCAAGTTGGGAGCAGACCCTTCGCATATTTATGTGGCTGCTGAGGAAGGGGCTAAAGTAGCGAACTTCACTAGACAGGTCGATCGTCTCATTGACCACTTGGGAGGAAAGACTCCGGAACTTATCTTTGCCTTTTTTTCCGGAAACGACCTCTGTGCAGGAAATATGCGTGGCGTCACCATGTCCGAAGACTTCGGGGATAGCATTCTGAAAGGTTTGCAATATATAGCCCGCAATGCGACTCCGTCGGAAGCCGGAACGCGAGTTTACCTCCCTCATTTCCTAAGTCTGACGCAACTTCTTACGAAACCTTCCATCATCAATCATGAAGTCATGGCGCACGGGGAAAAGATGACTTGTCACAATCTTCGCATGCAAGGTTTTCAACCTAGCTCACCCGTAACGATTCAGGACCTACCCTTCGAGGGACTTTACCTGAGTACCCTCCTTCCCCCTAACCCTGCTGTCAACTGTCCCACATTGTTTAGTCAAAGCCTGATTGCTGAGAGAGAACTTGGCTTTTTCACCCAGTTCAACCCGGAAAAAAAGAAAAAAGAGGTGGAAAAGATAGTTACCGATTATGTCAGCGAGATTGCCAACCATATCCGTAACTATCGCCGCCATACAAGCGACGCTGTAAGAAAGGCGACGGACTGGGTGCGTGCAAACTACCCCAACAAGAACATCACGTTCCACGTTCTGGAAGGGACCGGGCGCCTGGAATTCGAAGGACAGGACATAGCGTCCAATTGTCAGCATTTGTCACTGGAAGGACAGACCAAAATTGCACAAGCTGTTCTTGATGAGCTTAGGGCAGGCTTTTCCCTCGCACCCCATGGCGATACTTATAAGCTATATCAATCATCAAATTGACTAGGGAAGAAAATTGAACGGCTGTCGTGCGTCCAAACACCGTAACATCGTCATGACTTAAGGGTGAAGTTCCGAGTCCGCTTCCGTAATTAGTAATGCTTGAGACCCCATTCACTTTCATCCCTAAATAGCGGGCCATGATAACTTCTGGCACGGTCGACATGCCCACAACATCACCGCCCATGCGTGCGATCATTTGAATTTCAGACGGTGTTTCAAACTGCGGGCCTAAGACCCCACAGTAGACACCACTATGGACGCGGGTTCCGAGCTTGGATGTCTGTAAAGTTTCGTAAATTCTCTCAATCGTCGGAAGATCATACGCTTGGCTCATATCTATAAAGGGAACGTTCTCACTTCTTCCAAAGAGGCCCTCAAGAGGAGATCGGCCCATGAGGTTGATGTGATCGCGAATGAGCATATATTCGCCGGGTCTATATTGCGGATTCACGCTACCTGTGGCGTTCGTCATGATGATGTGTTGAATCCCAAGGCCCTTCATCAATTGAACGGGCAGGGTCACCACTGCGCTGCTATGTCCTTCGTAATAATGATAGCGCCCCATGGCTACAAGGACGGGGTTGTCGGCTTGGGTCACTCCGAGCGCCCATTTTCCCCCGTGCCCTGCTACTGTTGGTGGGGGCATACCTTTGACCTTGTCGTAGTCGACAAGAACGACATGTTTCAAAGTCTCGACAAAGGCACCCAAGCCCGATCCGAGGACAACGGCCACGGTCGGCTTTTTTTCTTGACGTTCCCATGTCAAAGCACTTTTTAGTGAAGTTAAAGCTTCATCAAGTTTTTCAAAGCGACTCAATGGTCACCCCTTCTTCGATAAGGCGAGGGGCTTCAACGTTTCTGTCCCCGATGTTGTAGGCTCTTGTCAACAACTCGCGAATCTTCCCTTCGTGCTCGTTGAAATCAGTGCGTAAAGTGCAAAGGATCTCCCCTTTTTTCACGGCGTCGCCAACTTTCAAATGATGGGAGAGTGAGGTGTTGTAGGCAATTTCATCGGTTTGTTTCTGTCTACCTGCATGGGCTAACACAAGAGCCTCGCCTAAAAGGATGGTTTGCATGCTTTCGATATAGCCAGACCGTTCAGCTCGGATTTCTATTTGAAATTTGGTCTGAGGAAAAGGGTCCAAGTCTCCCTCGAGCACTGAGCTGTCTCCTCCTTGAGCGTCGATAAGTTGGCAGAGACGTTCGAAGGGTCGGCCGGAGGCCAGGCTGTCTTCCACTTTTTCAAACGCCTGGTGTTTATCCCCACAGGCACCGCTTAGCAGAAGCAATTCTGCGGCGAAGCTCACAACAAGTTCCCGAGTATCGGCTATGTGGGCGCATTCGTCTTTCGTCTTTGTCAGTACTTCTACTGCTTCCACAACTTCGCACCAGTTCCCGGAAAGCAAACCGAGGGGCTGGTTCATATTCGTGATCATCGCTTTCGTCTTTGTCCCTGCGCCTGTGGCGGTTGTAACAAGGGCCTTGGCCAATTCCCGTGCCTGGGGCAAGGTTTGCATGAAGGCACCAGTCCCCCACTTGACGTCGAGCAGGAGGACATCTAACGATTCTGCAAGTTTTTTCGCGAGAATACTGCTTGTAATAAGTGGTAAGGAAGGCACGTTGGCAGTAACGTCACGCAAGGCATACAAACGTCTATCGGCGGGAGCAATGTCGTCAGTCTGTCCTCCGAAGCAGAAACCGAAGCGCGCGACCAGTCGTTGAATTTCATCCATGCTTAATGCTGTACGCAGGCCAGGGATGCTGGCAAGTTTGTCGAGAGTTCCTCCTGAGAAGCCCAGTCCTCGTCCCGAAATCGTTGGCATCGCTAAGCCGAGGGATGCAACGAGCGGACCTAAGCTGATGGTCACCTTGTCGCCAACCCCACCTGTGGAGTGTTTGTCGACGACTGGTTTGGCGAGGCCGTCCCATTTGAGCGCTTTCCCGGAATCACGCATGGCCAAGCTTAGGTCGACAATGTTGTCCCTCTGTAACCCTTTGTGAAAGACATGGGAAAGGAAAGCGACAACTTGCCCGTCCCCAGTTTCAGCAAGATGACCGATGAAATACTGGATATCTTCCCGCTTGAGTTTTCTTCCCTCTCGGGCTGCTTCTAGAAAGCTCGTGATGGAAAAAGGTGTTTGGGTCATGCTTTTGCTTTCTTCATAGGGCGTAAGCTACTTGGGGCAAGGAGGTGGTTTGGAGGAAACTGCGCAGCTGGTTCCTCCAAGAATTACCTTGAGGGAAACCATCTGCGAAGTTTTCCCTCAAACTCCCTTCCTTGCTATTGCCCCAAGCGGATTACGTAGTGGATAGCACAAAGTTTGGACCTTGCAAAATTCAAAAAAGTCACCGATAACTCGGCGCATGGAAACGTTGCTAAAAATGACAGTCGACCAAGTCGGCATTGAAGAACGTGCGGCACGCATCACCACACGTTCCATCAAGACATCAGCCAAACGCGAGGGGATCAAGTTGGCGATCAGCATGATCGACTTGACGACCCTGGAAGGCAAAGATTCACGCGGTAAGGTAGAAGCACTCTGTCGCAAGGCAATCAGGCCCGATCTAAACAATCCCGAGATTCCCTCGGTGGCAGCAGTTTGTGTGTATCCCAACATGGTAGCCTTGGCGAGACAGGCACTTTCGGGAACTTCGGTGAAAGTCGCCTCGGTTGCGACCGGTTTTCCTGCCGGACTTATACCCCTTTCCTTGAAAGTCGAGGAGACCAAACGCGCTGTCGCATCAGGTGCAGATGAGATCGACATGGTGATTGACCGGGGAGCTTTCCTCTCCGGCGAGTTCCAGAAGGTGACGGACGAGATCGGGAGCATCAAGGAAGCATGTGGGAGCACCCACTTGAAAGTCATACTGGAAACAGGCGAGTTGGAAACCTACGACAATATCCGCAAAGCAAGTTTGCTTGCCATGAACGCAGGAGCAGACTTCATCAAGACCTCGACTGGAAAAGTCAGTATCAACTCGACGCTTCCGATCACCCTGGTCATGTTGGAAGCTATACGAGATTATTTTCGCCTTACAGGAAAACGTATCGGCATGAAATCAGCAGGTGGGATACGAACCAGCAAGCTTGCCTTGCACTATCTCGCCCTGCTGAAGGAAAGCTTGGGAGACGACTGGCTTGATCCTTCCCTGTTTCGCTTCGGAGCCAGTGCGTTGACAAACGATCTGCTGATGCAGTTTGCCACACAAATCAGCGGCCGCTACCAGTCTGCTGACTATTTCACAAACGATTAGGGTGTTCTATGAAATGGGATTACGCTCCAGCCCCAGAGTCTACAGCACTTATTAAACTTAAGCCGAAGTACGATCTCTTCATCGACGGTAAATTTGTAAAACCGCACTCTCGCAAATATTTCGATACCATCAACCCTGCGACTGAAGAAAAACTGAGTGAAGTCGCTCTGGCCGACCAGACGGATATCGACCTTGCCGTAAAGGCTGCGCGGAAAGCCTATGAGAAATCGTGGTCGAAACTCAAACCCATCGAACGTGCGAAATACATCTACCGCATCGCTCGCCAGCTTCAGGAAAAAGCAAGGGAATTTGCGATCGTCGAAAGTATGGACGGGGGCAAACCGATCCGAGAATCGCGCGACATCGACGTTCCTCTAGCACTTGCTCATTTCTTCTACCACGCCGGCTGGGCAGACAAACTTGAATATGCCCTGCCTCATAGAAAACCCAGGGCGCTAGGTGTAGCCGCACAAATCATTCCGTGGAATTTCCCGCTACTGATGGCAGCCTGGAAAATCGCCCCTGCGCTTGCTTGCGGAAACACGGTTGTTCTCAAACCTGCAGAAACAACTCCCCTCACGGCAATGCTTCTGGCTCAGCTCATCCAGGAAGCAGACTTGCCCCCGGGAGTCGTCAACATCGTCACAGGCTTCGGAGACACGGGCGCCCAACTCGTGCAACACCCTGACGTAGACAAGGTCGCCTTCACCGGCTCGACAGAAGTAGGTAAGCTCATCGCCCAAGCAGTGGCAGGAACCAACAAACGCCTGACCCTTGAACTGGGAGGAAAAGCGGCGAATATAATTTTCGAAGACGCCCCCCTCGACCAAGCTGTGGAAGGGATTATCAACGGTATCTACTTTAATCAGGGCCACGTTTGCTGTGCCGGTTCACGTCTGCTCATCCAAGAAGGTGTAGTAGAGACTGTTATACAGAAATTAAAAGACCGCATGGCCACCCTGCGGGTGGGTGACCCGCTCGACAAAAATACCGACGTGGGTGCCATCAATTCCATGGAGCAAGTCAAGAAGATCAAAAGCCTGGTTAAGTCGGGTATCGACGAAGGTTGTGAGTTCTACCAGCAGCCTTGCAAAGTTCCAGACAAGGGGTTTTGGTTCGCCCCCAGCTTCTTCACTAAGGTGGCCCAGTCGCACCGCATCGCCAACGAAGAGATTTTCGGCCCCGTTCTTGCGATCCTCACGTTTCGCACCCCTGAGGAAGCTGCGGAAAAAGCAAACAACACCGCCTTCGGCCTGTCTGCAGGCGTATGGACCGACAAAGGCTCAAAGATTTTCAAGCTCTCCAAGGCAATGCGCGCGGGTGTCGTGTGGGCAAACACCTACAATAAGTTCGACCCCACAAGTCCGTTCGGAGGTTACAAGGAGTCGGGCTACGGGCGAGAGGGAGGACTTCATGGCCTGAAAGGGTACCTGCGATGAAACGAACAAACGTTCTCAAAACTTACAAACTTTTTATCAATGGCCAATTTCCCCGCAGTGAGTCGGGTCACTACTTCCAGGTGAAAGATCCCGAGACGAAAAAGATACTCGCTAATCTTGCCCGGGCCTCACGAAAAGATTTACGAGATGCGGTGAAAGCCGCGCGTGGAGCCTTCCCTTCTTGGTCAGGGAAAACAGCATACAATCGCGGGCAAATTCTTTACCGCATTGCAGAGATGCTGGAAGCCAGACGGACCGAATTCGCGGAGGCCATTATCGCAAGTACAGGGGCGAAACGTTCACAAGCCGATGACGAGGTAAGTGTCAGCATCGACCGAATGATATGGTACGCAGGATGGGCGGATAAATTTTCACAAGTGTTCAGCTCAGTAAACCCTGTGGCCCTGCCCTACTTCAACTTCACTATGCCCGAAGCTATGGGTGTCGTGGGAATTGTCGCAGCAGATGAACTGTCGCTACTTCCCCTTGTTTCGCAACTTGCTCCCGCAATCGTATCGGGAAACACAAGTCTTGTACTTGCCTCGGACAGCTTTCCCCTACCAGCTATTCTCTTCGCTGAAGTCTTGGCAACATCTGACGTCCCCCCAGGGGTGATCAACATCTTGACCGGACCTAGGAAGGAACTTCTCCCCCACCTTGCTAAGCACATGGATGTCAACGCTGTTCACTATGTGGGCCAGAACTCGGAAACACGGAAGCTTCTACAGACCGAAGGGGCTGCGAACGTCAAACGCATCATCGCCAGTGAAAAACCAAACGGCGACGGATGGTTTTCAGAGAAAGCTCAATCTCCCTACCTCATAGAAGCGTTCGTGGAAATGAAGACTACCTGGCACCCCGTAGGGACTTAGACCTTCGTTCGTCTTGACGGACTAAGCCACTTGGGGCAAGGAGGTGGTTTGGAGGAAACTGCGCAGCTGGTTCCTCCAAGAAATCCGGGGGAGGCGACGCTTCCCTCGCCCCCCCAAACCCCCCTCTCCCTATTTGCCCCAAGTGGCTTACGCATTACCTACGTCCCCCTGCTTAGGTTGACGATACGAGGGATTCCCGAATGCTAATCACCGATTCTTTCTCTTCCTTGATCTTGCGGTAAAGAGCAGCAAGCTCAGAGACAAGGTTCATGCCCTCTGCTAACCTGTACGCATTGGCATCAAGACTGGCCAAAGTCTTAAAATGACTTGCGGTGAAAACTGCAGAAAAGAGTGACATAGCAACACCCGTCCATTTTTTTACACGACCTGCATTGACCCAACCTATTTGCTCATTAGGCTTAAGTTTGACTGTCTGAGCGGTTCTAATATGTACCTGCAAAATCTCTTGGCGACTTGTCCAAGCTTTGAAATCCTGATACTCCGCTTTTCTCCTAACCCAGTCGTCTTTGAAGAAATTGAGGCGTTCCCTTATCGTTCCAATGGCATCATAGTATGTCTTCTCGTTTGTACCGAGCCACTTTACCTGAGCGGTCGCTGCTAGGCTTCTAGTAGCTCGATAGTTCTCCCAGATACCTCTCTGAATCTCTTCTAACCGGTTATCAAGGGTCAACACCGTATTTTGATAATAGCTGATATCAGCAATACGATCCGGATTAATAATAAAATCAGCTCCCGGAAGCAGATGTCGCCTTAAAAAAGTTTTAACTTGCGGCGTTTTAATGTCTGCATCCAAGCTTTGCAATTTGTTGTTAAAATCTATCACTGCCTTATTGATATAATCCTGCACTGCCTCCCATTCTCGGCTCAATTTTCGCATATTATCCTGAAGTCTGCTTGATTCCTGAACCCATTTGGCATATTCGTCAAAGTCAGCTTGCTTTTCTCGCTTGGCTTCCCATTCCTTCTCCTGGTAAAACCCTCGGTAGGTCATCAGGATACCTCCGGCAAAGCCGACTGCTCCCATCCCTAACAACACTCCTGCATAAACGCGCTCAAGAGTTATCGAGAGATCGCTTTTCTTTTTTTCTTCTTTCTCTTCATTTTCGCTTTCGCTGGTGCTTGTAAGTTTTTCGGACGTTTCTTTTTCGAGTTCGGTAGAAATATTGCTGAGCATGACTGCCGAGCAAAGCTCAGGAGACACCTCATCTAGTTGACGTTGCATCATTTTGCCGGTTTCTGTCTCCTTGGCGTCAGGATTTTCCTCTAGGTAGCGACGCATCACATCTCGGGAGGTCTGGCAATATTCTCGAATACGCGCTTCGTGTTCATAGATCTGAAGCAACCGTGCGTGCTTTTCAGGGTCGTTGGGAGCTTGATAAAAGCTGTGAGGCCCTGACCATTCTCCACATGTTTGTGCTTTGGCAGTACACCCTCTGATAAAGATATTAACCACGCCACTTTGTTTGAGAGGAAAATCATCGACTCCCTCGATAAAACTGTAGGGATTTTCCTGAGTGGGATCACATTGGGGAGCCAATGTATCAGTGCAAACTGCCATCTGGTATAGCTGAACGGCATCCCCTCCTTGCGCAGAAATTGCTAATCCATTGAGTCCCTCCACCAGCGAAACAGGTGTGAGACTCACTTTTTTCACAGCTAATGTCTCGGCGGAAGCCTGTGCTTGCAAAAAAGCTGCTTTTTCAATACTTGGCATGTCGTCAACTCGTGCCTTCCTCACCTGACAGGAGGCTGAAAGCAATGCCAAGACAGCAATCAAACGAGAGGCCTTGTACATAAACGTTCCCTGGAGAGTTTGGATGATCTTACAATCGTATATCGTAAATCAATCCACCTCCACACATTTCCAGCTGCTGGCGTAATGCGTAAGCCACTTGGGGCAAATAGGGAGAGGGGGGTTTGGGGGGGCGAGTGAAGCGTCGCCTCCCCCGGATTTCTTGGAGGAACCAGCTGCGCAGTTTCCTCCAAACCACCTCCTTGCCCCAATGATTGGGTCCATGGGTTTTCTAGGCTCCTTTACTACGTTTTCAGCCTAGTCTCCTCGACCTGCCGTATGCTCAGCGAGCAAGGTCGCCAAAGATTGAACTCTCACCCGTCCGGAAAAGAGCGGAAAAGAGTCCGATTCAGGAGTCACAACATGAAGCGTATTGATTGCCAAACTGTCCATCGTCCTTTGCAGATGAGAATCTAAGTTTGGATTTGAGGAAGTTTTAAATTCAAACGCTTGCAGTTTCCCACGTTTTGAAAAAAGAAGGTCAATTTCCTCACCTTGATGGCTGCGGAAAAAGCCAATGGGGGGCTTTGGTTGGAAGCGCTCCAGGATGTGTCTTATGGCAAATCCTTCCCACACACTGCCAAAGCCAGGATGATTGTACAAATCACTAAATTCTTCCAAATCAAGAAGACTATTAAAGACACCTGAATCGGAGAGATAATATTTTGCCGCCTTGACCAAGCGTTTCTTAAGGTTAACTTCGTATGGATCTAAGCGAAAAAGCATGAACGATCCTGTAAGAATATCAAGATATCTCTTTATCGTGGGGTGAGTGACGTCTAAGGATTGCCCCAATTTCGAGTAGTTCATCACCTGACCATTACAATGAGCAAGCATCAACCACAGCCTACGCATGAGCGAAGGAGAGCAGTCGAAGCCCATCAAACTCAGATCTCTTTCCATAAAAGTCGAGAGAAAGTTCTCACGCCAAGAAAGGCTAACTTGACTGTTCTTAGCAAACAAGCTGTCAGGAAACCCGCCCCGTTCAAGGAGCACACGCCACGAAAATTTTTTATGGCTCATTTCATCAATAAAAAATGGTTTAAGCTCATGGTAAGCGATCCTGCCCGCCAAGGTTTCAGATGCCTGTCTTAAAAGCTCGGGAGAAGTCGAACCAAGAACCAGAAAGCGACCGGGTCGACGCCGCTCGTCGACGAGTGACCTGAGAACTGGAAATATTTCAGGCCGGCGCTGCACCTCATCCAGGCAAATAAGTTTACCCTGGTGCTCGCGAAGGAAGAACTGGGCGTCAGTCAGCCTTGCCAAATCAGACGGCCGTTCTAAGTCCAAATAAAGGGAATCCGCGAAATCCCTGCAAATTGTCTTCGCAAGTGTCGTTTTTCCAACTTGCCTCGGGCCCAGGATCCCAACAACCGGAAATGAAGATAGACTCTCCCTGACACTTGATTCTATTTTTCTTTTTATTTCCATCCGTTGGCGTTCTTTCAGTATGAAAATTGAAAATGCGGGTTTCAATTTTCATGATAAGCGAATTTGGCGGAAGGTCAATATCTAAAGTTTTTTGGGGGGAGGTGTGGAGGGGAACTTTTTTTCAAAAAAGGTCCTCTCCACAAATTCTATTTCTCAAAGATCCACAGCACGAAAGCTGCAGCCCCTCCCGCGAGGATATCGTCGAAAAGAGTGGCGAAGGGATGGTGCCAGCGTCGATCGACTACGCGAATAGGCCAGGGTTTGATGATGTCGAAAGTTCGAAAGAGGACAAAACCCAGGAGCAAATTCCCCCACACGGGTGCAAACCATACGGAGGTCAGAAACTGCCCTACAACCTCGTCAATGACAATACGTCCGTCATCGTGGGGCCATGATGTTTCGATACCCCGTATGGAAATGTGAGCAAATACCGCGAGTGCCACTCCAAGAAGCGTCGCCGAAACCAGAAAGGAACTCGTCACCCCTCCCCACATTGCTTTAAGCAGAAGGTGGAAGAAGGCTGCCAAGAGAAGGCCCACCAGTGATCCCCAGGTCCCTGGGAAAAACCTTAGCTCCCCCAGACCACCGACTGTGACGATAAGGCGTGCGGTTTTCGTCTTCAAGTTTCTATCTCTGGTGCGGTTGAAAACAAAGCATCCCCCATTGTAATCTTCCCCTTGTCTTTAACATAAATGTCACGAACGACCCCTGTCAGTTCGGACAGAATTTTGTTTTCCATCTTCATCGCTTCTATGACGGCAACTTCGTCCCCAGCTTGAATACTGGCTCCTGGTGTCAAGAAAAGTTTTAGAATGGTACCTGTTAACGGGGAGTGCTGTTTTCCGGGAAGGGCCTTAGGCGTGAATCGTTTTGCCAGGCGTGCCCGGCTTAACGGGCCAATGTCGGTTTCTACAACTGCCAGACCTGGCCCTGCGATCTGGAAGCGAACCCGCTTCTGTCCGTTGAACGGAAGCTTTTCAAAACTATGGTTGCGGACCCGAAAACAGCGCTCCATTGTCGGAAAATCTCCGGTCGACTCCGACACAAAGATAGCCTGATGAACGGGATCCCATCGGAGGAAGAATCGTTTGCCTCCAACATCTGCGAAAAACTTCTGCTGTGCTACCAAGCACGAGGGAAAGACAGCACGGTACGTTTTCTCTCCAAGTTTTACAAGCCACTCCACTTGCTACTCCCGTTTCGTCGCTTCCGATCGTGCCAGACGTTTCCAATGGCTCTCGCCCACGGGCGGTTCCATCTTGAAATTCGACTCTTCCAAGGTCATCAAGCCAGCCAGAAGAACACAGACGTCATCGTCGACATGTTCCACCCTCGAGCGAGCTTTGTTTGCAAAGTAGGCCTCTTCATCTGCAATAAAGTGCGTGTGAATATTCCCTCTTTGGAAAGCGGGATGTATGAGCAGGGCTTCGTGAAAACTGATTGTGTTCGCTACACCTTCCAGGAGAAATTCCTGCAAACTGCTGCGCATCCTTGCCATGGCCTCCTCGCGCGTTCGTCCCCAAACCACCAGTTTCGCTAGGAGCGAATCATAGGTCGACGGCACATCGTAGCCGGCTGTCAGGTGTGTGTCGACCCGTACATGCGGACCCGCGGGCAGGTGAAGGCGCTTGATGCGACCACTTTGCGGCATAAAGCCGCGCGCCGGATCTTCGGCGTTGATCCGAGCCTCCATCGACCAACCGTGTATCGACAGGTTCTCTTGGCGTATAGATAACGGCTCGCCTCCCGCAATCCGTATCTGCTCGGCAACGATGTCTGTGCCCGTAATCATTTCCGTAACGGGGTGTTCCACTTGTATGCGCGTGTTCATTTCCATAAAAAAAAGCTTGTCAGGATTCTCCCCGATAAATTCAACCGTGCCCGTTCCGTGGTAACCTGCAGCCTGAGCTGCTTTCACAGCTATAGCTCCGTAATGTTCCCGTTGCTCTTTTGAGAGAAAGGCGCTGGGTGCCTCTTCAAACAGTTTCTGATGCCTGCGTTGAATGCTGCATTCCCGCTCGAAAAGATGGACACCGTTTCCGAATTGATCACAGAAAATCTGAAATTCGATGTGCCGAGGTTTTTGCAGATAGCTTTCACAGAACACGTCCGCTCGGCCAAAGGCTGCTTGCGCTTCCCGCTGACAACTTTCAAACGCGTCTGCCAGTTCTTTCCTCTGGTTTACAATGCGCATCCCACGTCCACCTCCCCCGCCTGCTGCCTTGAGGATAAGGGGGAAGCCGATGCTCTTGGCTATTTCCTCCAATTCCCCCACTCCCGCGATCGCATGATCACAGCCAGGCACGATGGGGACACCTTGCTTTTGCATAAGATTGCGCGCCCCGATTTTGTCCCCCATCAGCCGAATTGCCGATGGAGAAGGGCCTATGAATTTTGCAGAAGTCTGCGCCTCGATCGCTTCTGCAAACTCTGCATTTTCAGCCAGGAAACCGTAGCCGGGATGAACCCCGTCTGCCCCACTCTCGCGAATACAACGAATAATCTTGGGGACGTTGAGGTAAGTTTCCAGGGAGTTCTGCCCCGGCAAATGAATGGCAAAGTCAGCAAGCGACACATGCATGCACTGACGGTCTACGTCGGAGAAAAGCGCTACACTTTCAATCCCAAGATCACGAAGGGAGCGGATGATCCGCACAGCGATTTCCCCCCGATTGGCTATCAACACTCGCTTAAACAACGCTCGCCTCGTTTCCTCTACAGGGGAATGTTCCCGTGCTTTCGCTTGGGAAGGTTTACCCGTTTTGTTAAACATGATTTCAGTCCGCGCAAGAGGTAATCCCTCGTCTCGGAAGGTAGAAGCACGGCGTCGATATACCCCTTCGCAGCTGCAACATAAGGCGTTGCAAACTTCTTCGCATAGAGTTCGGTCTGTTTTTTCTCTTCCGCTTCGGAATCTTTCGCAAACTCGATTTCCTTCTTGAAAATGATCTTGCAGGCAGCAGCCGCTCCCATCACCGCAATTTCAGCGGAAGGCCAAGCAACGTTGATGTCCCCTCCGATATGTTTCGCCCCCATCACGATGTAAGCACCCCCGTAAGCTTTGCGAGAAATCACCGTCAGACGAGGGACCGTTGCTTCGCAATAGGCATAAAGTATCTTTGCACCATGCCGGATGATCCCCCCTTCCTCCTGATCTCTTCCAGGGTAAAAACCGGGGACGTCAACCATTGTCAGGATGGGAATATTAAAACAGTCGCAGAATCGAACGAACCGCGCCCCTTTCACCGATGCGTTGATGTCGATCGCTCCCGCCATGTGCTGCGGATTGTTGCCAACCACTCCGATGCTGTACCCACCGAGCCGCGCAAAACCCGTCACCATGTTAGGCGCAAACTCGCCTTTCAGTTCCCAGAACGAGTCGGGGTCGACAAGGCAATTGATCACTTCCTTCATATCGTAAGACTCGTTCGCATTCTCGGGAATGAGTGTGTCGATACGCTGCTTGTTTTCAATAAGACGCTCTGTCACAACAGCATCCTCACTCTTCGCAGGATCCTGTGCCAAGGGTGGGTCGTCCATATTGTTCGACGGAAGGTAAGACAGTAGTCGTTTCACTCCTACAAAAATGTCTTCCTCCGAAGCGAAGCGGCGGTCGCTTACCCCACTTTTCGTCGCATGCGTCCGTGCTCCTCCCAGATCCTCGAAACTAACTTCCTCACCGGTGACTGCTTTCACTACGTTAGGGCCCGTAATGAACATATGGCTTGTTTCTTCCACCATGAAAGTAAAATCCGTCATCGCTGGAGAATACACAGCACCTCCCGCACACGGACCGAGAATGAGAGACAGTTGAGGAATGACCCCGCTGGCCTGTACATTCAAATAGAAGATATCGGCATACCCTGCCAGACTAGCGACACCTTCGTGAATGCGCGCCCCCCCGGAATCGTTCAAGCCAAGCATCGGGGCTCCGTTCTGTATAGCCAACTTGTAAAGCTTGCAAATTTTCTCTGCGACAGCTTTCGAAAGGCTTCCCCCGAACGTTGTAAAATCCTGTGCGAACGCATAAACCATCCGGCCTTCCACGTTCCCCCATCCCGTCACCACCCCGTCGCCAAAGACATGCTTGCGGTCCATGCCAAAATCTTTGCAGTCGTGAACCATGAAGGCGTCCGTTTCCACAAACGAACCTTCGTCAAAGAGCATCTGCAGACGTTCCCGCGCCGTCAGTTTCCCACGGGCATGCTGCTCCTTCTGTCCTTCCACGCCTCCACCAGCAAAAGTTTTCGCCCGATTTTCCAAAAGAGTGCGAACATCCACCCTTTCCATAAGTCCCCTTTCATAAGATGATGCGTCCCGGATACTGCCGCCAAAGGTCTTCAATCAAAATGCGTTCCCACAATTTCGTCCACGGGGGAAATTCCGGGAACTCCCCCTGAGTCGCATTCGCAAAAGCCTGCGTGGAATGCGTCGTGCGCCTACCACCCACCCAAATCAATTGCGCGGTTTCTACATCGACTAACAAGAGAGTAACCCCCAACGCCCTCTTCGACAGCATTAAACCTCGGTCATTCTCCCGATCCTCCCACGCAAAAGCGAAGATCGGCAAGAGCAAGGCATCACTTTCATGCGTTGCCTCACTAAAGGAACGAAGCCACTGCCGCCATTCGTCCCGTACTTTCACCGATTCGTTGTAAAACATCGCTATGTCCTGGCAATCTTCGCAAAGCTCCGGGTCATAGCGGAAAAAACTCGCTAACACGTCCATCAAACTCTGCTTCTTTGCTTCCACAAGAAACTTACCCAACGCCTTCGGAGTAAATCCCTTCATAAAAGGCTGAGCGTCGAAACTCAGCAAGATATAGTCGTCAAGCTCACGGCAAGGCTCCTTCAGGTCCTCGTCTCGAACATTGCTGCGCGGATGAGCAGGAAAATTTGAGGTCGACAACCACACCTGACAGGGTAACACAGCCGTGCGAGCCGGCACGTAACTTCTATAAGCATCCTGTATACCCAGGCGAGGAGTCGGAGAGATAGTTGTACAACTTAACAAGAAAAAATAGAGCGTTAAACTTAGAAAGAAACGATGCATCGTCAGACCCTTTATCACACTTTACTATAGTATTTAAGAGAATCAATTTTGGGAAAAACTTTTTGAAAAAAGTTCTTTCGAGGGAGGCGACACTTCACTTGCCCCCCAACCCCCCTCTCCCTAGGGGCGATACTCCCACATGTCATTGAGCAGTTGGCCGAAACGATCGGTTCCGCCAAAGATGATGGTTTTTTGGTTTGCCGCATCATACACGATGAAGGGACTTTTCCTTGCTTTGGGTTTGGAAAGAGGAGGAGAAGCCTTAACCCAGTCACTGCCTGTATAGTACCAGGAATCACTATTGGCCGTATCCTGATTATCTGCCGCAAACCCATAAACGAGCTGCCGCCGGCTATCGTAAATGGGCGTTTCCAATGTGGGTACTTCATTCGTGACCACTTTGTGCCAAGTCCCCGAGTAAAATTCAAAAGTGGCCCCAATAAAGGTCAACCCATTCCCCGCTGTCGGAGGAACTCTACCGTATGCTATCACCCGCGAACGTGAAGGATCATAAACCATTCGATAAAAACTTGTCGGATCTGCACTATCTCCTGTGATCGTATTTAAAAGTGCATATTGGTTGGTTGAGCTGTTGTAGCTATAAGTCTGAATGGTATTGCCGATACTCATTACTACTAAAAAGATCTTTGACGATGAGTCATAGGCGGCACTTATCCCGTTAACAGGATTGCTTGGTTTCGATGGCCCCCCCGATTTTACTTCCGTCCATACATTTGCCGTATAACCGAACTTATACGTTTTGTAGTCGGAATTACCTGATCCACTGGGATAGACAAACATGTAGGTTTCGCCTTCAGTATCATTGTAGGCGACTGCATTTCGAGAGATCGTAAGCGCAGTGGAAGCCAATTGAGTCCAGGCTCCTTGCGAATACGTCCAAGTTCCACAAGGCGAACTCCCAGAGTCGTTATGGCAGTAGAATAGTATCTTGCCCCTACTCGCATCATACACCATGCCCTTTGCAGTGTTGTAGTCGTACTGACTTTTCGGAGGACTTCCCGAATAGGATACTGAATGCCAATCCAGGATGTTTATCGTCTTCGTTTTTACAGATTCAACGTTCGAGGCATAGTCGACTGCAAAATATCGAATCGTTGTCGTCTGGGTAATATTCTGGGCAAACTCAAATTTTGAAGAGGATGTTGTCGGAACAGAGCCGTCTGTCGTATAGTAGATAGTCGCCCCTTCGTTCACACTAAGGACCACACTTGCATCCCCAGTTAAGAGCGTTGACGATTCACTGAGTGTCGATCCATTTACTGTCATCGTTGTTGCTGGTGCTGTAGAATCTGCAGGATCCGACCATTTTTCGTTATAAAAATAGAAATTAACTCTGACATCTTCGACGTTCCCTGATGAGTCAACGGAAAGGTACTTGAGCGTTTTAGATGTTGTAATACATATAGGACAATTCGCTGTACTGCCGCAGGTGGATAAGCTTGGAGGATACTGGAAAGTTGCTGAAACTGTCGGATTCGATCCGTCCGTAGTAAAATACGTGGTTGCCGTTTCATTAGCGGTCAAAGAAACGCATAGCGGGTTACGAAAATCTGCCGAATCTTTGGAGGCTGTCGTAATCGGCGCATCAGTATCTGTCTGGATGGTTATTTCGCCGACATTTAACGTTGTATTCTCTAGCAGCGTGACCTCTTTTTCATAAGTAAAAGGGGTTTTCTCAATGCGTAATGTGTACTCTCCTGCTGGAATATAAATGATGTTGAATTTTCCTTCCTTATCCGTTTTAGCGAAGAAAGAATAACCCGGCAAATAAACATGAACCTATCTCACTAAATTCATAACTAATTTTTGCCATAACAGGTCCAGGAGGACTTTTTATGGCCGGAAGATTTGAGGGTTTGAGTGATCCGGAGTGGGGACTTTTTGAACCTATTCTCGATAAAAAAGGCAAAAGA
>JACPKR010000066.1 GCA_016186945.1 Deltaproteobacteria bacterium
CGCCTGGCGACGTTGTGAGTGATGTTTTAACGGTGGATAACTTAGGTCCGACTATCGAATTCTCAGCCCCTGAGACGCTCTACATGAGTCAAAGCGGGACTATTTCTTTCACACTCTCTCTTTCTGACGAGAACGGTTTGAGTAGTTCCACTCCTCCTTCCCTCAGCAGTGAGTCCATTCAACTGATTTTTGACGAGGGTGTTACATGCACTGACCTTAGCTTTGCCGATCAAGGAGGCGGAGTCTATCAGGTGACCGTGGGAGGATGCACAGGAGATGGGACGTTCTATCTGTCTCTTCCCTCGGTAGTGACAGTCCTGGATACAGTCGGCAACCCTAGTCAGAGTAAGAAAAGCGTTTCCATCACTGTCGATAACACCGGTCCCTCGGGCCATTCCGTCTCTATAGATTCCGGAGCGACATATACTTCGTCAACGAGTGTGACCCTGACTCTTGCCGCTTCCGACACGAACGGTGTCTCTCAAATGTTCGTGTCGAACTCCGCAACCTTTGCCTCAGGCTCCTGGGAAGCCTTTGCCACTTCGAAAGCCTGGACGCTGGCTCAGACAAATGCAACGGCCACTGTCTATGTCAAATTCAAAGACGCCGCGGGTAATGAAAGCACAGGTGTAAGTGACACGATTATTCACGACAGCATCCAGCCGTCGGCAACGATTACGAGTTCGACAGTATCAAACGGAGGAGCGACGACGACTTCACAAGCAGCCTTTACGGTAACGTTCAGCGAAAGTGTGACTGGCTTTATCAGCGGAGACGTAACGGTGGGAAATGGTAGTGTATCCTCTTTCGCCGGCTCGGGAACAACATACACCTTTAACCTAACCCCTACGGCAAACTTCGACGGTACGGTGACGGTGAATGTTGCTGCGGGTGTAGCAAGTGATGTAGCAGGCGATACGAATACAGCGGCAAACCAATATTCGTATACCTATCAGATCTACCCAACGATTTCCTCTATGACGACGAAGTACACGGAAATGAACACGACGTCGTCCGCCATTGCATTCACGATCAACGACAATGCGTCCCTTAGTTGTACAAGTAGTATGAGTTTTTCTTCAAGCAACAATTCTATCGTCGACGGGACCGACTCCCAAAAATATACCTTTGCAGGAACAGCGCCCAACTGCACAGTAACGATTGTCCCTGCTAGCAATGCTTTCGGCCAAGTGACAATCACATTGACCGTGACGGATAGTCTGAGTTTGCAAGCAAGCAGCTCCTTCACTTTCAAGGTGGGTTACGTCACTGTAGCCGCCACCCACGGCAATGCCCAGCAGTGGAATGACTATATTGCGTTTAATTACGCGACAGCGACCAACCCGTACTATGTCAATGACAGTTACAGCGCCGCTGCTGGGACGGAACAGAGATATCATTTAATTCGCCACGGCGGTGAGATGAAGACCGTAGATTACCCTTACCGTACATCTTGCACAGGGCTTACAGCGAGCGACGACAACAATGTGTTTGACTGGGTTTGCAATGCCTCGGGAAGTAACGTGGTTTTCTATTCCAAGGGACTTGCCTCAGGCAAGTACTTGAGCAACCTATTGACAACAGCTCCCGCATGGGACACCAAGCAGGTTACCATAATTGACGGAGCGACCCCCAAGGCGAAGTCTGATCTGGAAGCATGGTGGACAAACACTGTCACATCGCTCCCTGATTCGAGTTCCTCAACTCCGGTGCTAGCAAGTTCAGGGACGATATATGTGGGAACCACTGACACAACAGGTCAGGGATTCAACATCAATGCTGACAAGATTGGCTTAGTCATCATGCCTGGCTTTACATACAGGTGGAGCGGAAGTGCGACAGCAAACTTCAATTCAGCCTCTGGTGAAACGGGAACCTCATATATTGCCATGATTGGCGTTGGTTCTCAGAACTATCTCTGGCTTGAGGGAAGCTTCAACGCCGCTCCGGTAAGCGGAACAACTGCCTCCCGCGTTTTGTCAGGATGGAAACTTGCCCGGTCTCAAGTGAGAAACTTTATAGCAGATCGTGGGTCATCATACGGGGCGGAAATAACGAGACTTTCAGATGCAAATCGTTTTATCGATATAGCTTTATCAAACTCAGGTGCAGCTGGCTGGTATCACCTCGGCAACGTGCTTACCGATCCCGAGCCCCATCTTGACGACAACAATGGCTGTCTTCTCGAAAATGCGAAATTCTTTAAAAATGGAGGGGCAGGATTTTCCACCCGCGGCTCGAACTACTTTGATTTCAACAATATCAAAGCGAGTAACAACACCTTACAAGGTCTCTCGCTGGTGGATGTCGACTATACGAGCGTCGCCAATTCCGTAATAAGCAACAATGGAGATCGCGGTCTGTGGTTACAGGCTTTAAAGGGTGGGAGCGTCGTTAACACTCTCTCTATTGCAAACGCCAATGCCGGAATACTAGTCGTCACGGATACTGCTCCATTAGATTCCAACATCTTTGCATCTACTGCCGCAGATAATTCATTATCCGGACTCTGGTTGGGAGTAGTAAGCCACCCGAATATCAATAATTTTGTGAGTGTGAATAACGGTCAGTTTGGGGTCACCAGTGAGTCTGCCAATACTGCTCTTCGTCCTGAATTTGTCACCTTAAGCCAGGTCGTAGCCTTGCAAAACGAATGGCATGCAATTGGAATCGGAACGATAACTGGGCAAAATCAATTTGCCTCTGATTGGAAAATCACCAACAACTTGATCATCGGACCCAACCTTTCTGACACGACAACGCGTTCTGGTTGTTTGTCTTTTGGGACAAACATAGGTTTCGACTCGTCTTGTGCTGCCACTGGAGCTTCGGATCACAGGCTTTACACAGGAGCTGATTTGACAGGAGCCTTTGTTGGCAAAGTCAGCACGAACGATGCCACCAATACATCTGATACCAATGGGGTAGCGACCTATTCCACTTCTATAGATTGGGTAAATTTCGATAGCTTCTATAGGACATGGACGAAAAAAAGTGCGAACGCTTTCCCCAGCACAAATGTAAGGGGTCGTTGGACGACTGGTGATGGGCAGATTTTCGATTGGGCCTTGGATAAGGATGTAGTAACGAAGTATATTTACAATACGACATTGGATAGCAACTCAGCAGATGGCCTTCAACAGAACGCAGCGATAACAACGGGCACTTGTCCTTCGCAACTCAAAGGTGATGCTGCCAATACAACCACTCATAGGTCGCACGGTACGTATGTGGCACAGACCTACCTAACCCACGCCTACGAAGTCATGTACGACGAAATTGGGGATGATGATGCCGCATGCGAGTCCAATGAAGCCTGCATCTACACGCCAAACTTTGGGGCGTATCAAGGTCATGGAAGCTTGTCGACCTGCATGTTCCAAGGTGGGGATACCATCACTGGCGTAACCATGTACTTCTATGGGACGAATGGTTACTAGAAGCTCTCTCTTCAATTGTAAGCCGCTTCGGCCAAGGAGGTGGTTTGGAGGAAACGGCGCAGCTGGTCGTTGCGCAGTTTCGTTATACATGTTACTGTACACATATATATACACAAAGGGGGTTCTGTGAAAGTAAATGCACTAGCAATACGGCAGAAACTTGGGAAAATTTTAAAGCAATTGGAAGAATTGGATGAGCCGATCATCGTTGAAAAAGGAAGAAAACCGGTGGCAGTTTTAATCTCAATGGAAACATTTAAAAGGCGCTTTGTCGACTATCAGCAAGAACAGATAAAGGCCAAGCTTTTGGAAGAATTCAAGAGAAATGCAAGTAAGGTTACAAAAGACTCGCTGACGGTACTGAGGGAGATGCGTTATGGTTGAAGTTCCTGATGCCTCCGTTGCCATCAAATGGTTCGTTGATGAGCCAGGGAGGGAAAAGGCTCTTTCTCTTCTTGCTCAAATCATTTCTGATCCCACCCGGTTTTGTGTTCCTGAGCTTTTCTATTTTGAACTCATTCACATTTTTAATCGACTTGTTAGAAAACCGTCTCAAACACAGAAAAGGCTCCTTGAAACAGTCGTTGATCTAGGTATGACACGATTCGCTATGACGGGAAATTTATGCGCAAAAATCTCCCTTCTCCAGGGTCTGGGCCTTTCCGGTTATGACGCCGCTTATGTCGCTGTTGCACAGGAAGTTTCAGGAGTCTGGATTACCTTTGATACCAAAGCCCACCGGAAAATTGCATCTCTTAAAGTCAGTCGCTGCCTTTGATAGGCTTCCGAACTCGGCGTAAGCCCCCCCCCTGTGGCAAGGAGGTGGTTTGGAGGAAACTGCGTTCGCCCGCTTGTGGCAAGGAGGTGGTTTGGAGGAAACTGCGTTCGCCCGCTTGTGGCAAGGAGGTGGTTTGGAGGAAACTGCGTTCGCCCGCTTGTGGCAAGGAGGTGGTTTGGAGGAAACTGCGCAGCTGGTTCCTCC
>JACPKR010000072.1 GCA_016186945.1 Deltaproteobacteria bacterium
ATAATGGGCGTGGAGCCACATCTAAGACGCGGCGAGCGAAAGCCAGTCGTGCGCGTGGCAACGAAGCGTCAAAAAAGAAGAGAAAAGCGGCGTAAGCCGCCCAGTACCCGAAGCTCGGTCCTTTAGGGCCGAGTAGATCACTGGGTGACGGAAAGGATCCTTCTTCAGGTCCCCGCTCAGTGTCTGTAGGTTCAAGATTTGGATCAGATCCGCTGACTGAGGCGAGGGATGACGAAGAAGTAGAGACTTACTGTGAAAAACGGAGGCATGAGAAGAAGCAAGGAATACCCCGCGGCCATCATAATCCGCTGCAAAAGATAAACTGTGCTAAAGGGAAATTCTGGCACAGCTTGGTTCCACAAGTCCCGCGGGAGCATCAACCACTCATCGGCCGTTAAAAGCGCATTTCCCAGCCAACTTATGGCCAGTTCCCCCAGAAAAAGGAAGGCTCCGAAAACGATCAGCGTAACAGCCGTGCTAAACGCTGATGTAGTCGCAGGGTGAGTGTATTTCAGAAAAAGAGAACGCCAGAGTGAGACCCCTACGCCCCTTTTTTCCACGATGAAAATGACAGGAGCCATAAGTGCTAACATGCTGAAAATCCGAAAAGGCCCCCACAGGAAACGCTCCAGACTTATGAAAAGGATCGCTGCAAACATAAGAAGGCCCCCGGGTAGCATTTTGCGCAATGCCCAAACGAACACCTTCGCCGCCGAGGGAATCTTCTTTCCCTGCTTGGCACTTATAGCCAGCTTTACCAGCCCCAAGTAGGCGGCAAAGAAGACGACAAGAAGGACAATCATCACAAGAAGATAGGTGGTGAAAAACTCGGCGGATTTTTCAAGTAAGGCTATGTAGCTCAGATTTTCTTTGGCAACTAGCATGGCGCTCGCAAGCTCTTTAATGCTCGCTACGACCGGCTGGCTGATATACGCGAGAAACAGCATGACGATGAGCTGAGGTGCGAAAATAGCGAGGGAAGCAAGTTGCAAGCTTGGTTTAAGCACCGCTTTGAAGGTTTGATAGGCATCCCCGTATATGCTAAGAGTTGGCGTGGATTGTTTGTTGGCATTCATCTTGGCCCCCTAATGCTTTGCCCCATTATAAAGAAGGATAGACTTTGAGTGAACTCTTGGTAACGGAGATATTCCGCAGTATCCAGGGAGAATCTTCCTGGGCGGGCTATCCGTGCACCTTTGTCCGCCTAACAGGGTGCCCTCTCCGATGCCGCTGGTGCGATACCGCCTATAGTTTCAGCGGAGGCAAACCTTACTCCATCGCACAGATCGTCGACGAAGTGGCACGCTTGGGAGTTCCCCTCGTGGAACTTACCGGCGGCGAACCCCTGGCTCAGAAGCAGGCACCGGAACTAATAAACGCTCTCCTACAGAAAGGCTACAAAGTCCTTCTCGAAACTGGCGGTAGCGAAAGCCTGGCTGAACTTCCTCCGGGCGTCCACATTATCATGGATATCAAATGCCCAGGCAGTGGAATGACTGACCGCATGAATGGGAATAACCTAAAACTCCTCAAAGCAAGTGATGAAATCAAATTCGTGGTAAGCAGCCGAGAGGATTTCCTTTGGGCGTGCCGGACTATTTTAGACTTTGCCCTCGATAAGAAGTTTCCCCTTCTCTTTTCCCCCGCATGGGGCTTGGTCACACCGCAGGACTTGACCCAGTGGATTCTGGAATCTGGGTTTCAAGCAAGGCTCAACCTTCAGCTTCACAAATTCATCTGGGGCCCAAGAAAACGAGGAGTCTAATGAACAACCTACACTGGCTCAAACGATTGCAAGATCTCGAATGCCCCGACGCCACTTGGTCACCCGAGGACGACCCCCTAGTGTTGGAAACGGCGCAAGGCTCCCTTCTTTCGGACGTGGAAGGGCGCTCCTACATCGACCTTTGTGCTGGGTTCGGTTCTTTGCCCTTGGGACACAATCATGAGACCGTGCGGGAGATTCTCCACAAGCACAGCAACGAAATCATACACGGCCTTGGAGATGTGTATCCCTCACGTTTCAAAATTGAGCTGATGGAAACATTAGCCAGCCTTCTTCCCCCTTCCCTCGACCGAATGGCGCTAGCCGTTACTGGTTCTCAAGCCGTCGAGCTTGCCATGAAAACAGCAATCCTTGCGACGGGACGCTCGGGCTTTGTAAGCTTTGAAGGCGCCTACCACGGGCTAGACATGGGATCCTTGAGTCTGACGGGTCGAGAAGACTTCATACAACCGTTTCACTCCTGGTTCCGACAAGACAGAGTGACTCAATTGCCCTTTCGTTGCTCCATGGACCTGCTTCGCTCCACGTTCCGATCTATGGAAAAAGCAAGCGCCGCACCAGCCGCTGTCATCGTCGAACCCATTCAAGGACGGGGAGGGGTGCGTGCTGCCGGTCTGGAATGGTTGAGCAGGCTGAGGGAACTTTGCACGCAAGAGGGTGTCCTTCTGATCTTCGATGAAATCTTCACCGGCCTGGGACGATCGGGTCGCATTACTTTTGCGGAGGAAGTGCCTTGCGATCTTCTCTGCCTGGGGAAAACCTTGGGAGGAGGTTTCCCACTGTCCGCTTGCGTAGGCCCGGCAAAGATTATGAGCGCCTGGCCCGTCAACAAGGGAGAAGCTCTGCATACAGGCACCTTCTTCGGACACCCTCTTTCTTGTCAGGTAGCGAACGCAACCCTTCAAATGCTGGCAAAGGAAGCTCTCTGGCAACGCACAAAAAGCTTAGGGACTGTGTTCAAAGAAATGCTGAATAGGACACTCCTCCACCACCCCTCTGTTAAAGAGGTAAGAGGTGAAGGATTCATGCTGGCAATCGAATTTAAACGCCCAGGAGTAGGTGCGGTTTTCATGAACCAATTGCGGAAAGCGGGAGTGATCGCAATCCCTTGTGGACACAACGGGGAGTGTTTATCATTAACCCCTGCTTTCAATATCACCGAGCAATTGCTAAATGACGCCGTCGCGCGGCTATAGTGTTCAAGATAATCAATTTGGGGACAAACTTTTTGAAAAAAGTTTTTTCCCCAACCCCCTTTTCAAAAACTTCAGTATTTGAAGTTTTTTGGGGGGAGGTGTGGAGGGGAACTTTTTTTCAAAAAAGGTCCTCTTCACATATTCTTTTTCCCAAATACTAATAGGAGTCTTGAATGGAAGAGAAAGAGTCACTTTACGAACATTCCAGGTATGAGCAGAAATGGTGGGATTTCTGGACCAAGGGTGGATGGTTCAAAGCAAAGACGAATAGCGGGAAAAAGAACTATACGATACTGATCCCCCCTCCCAACGTCACAGACCGTCTTCACATGGGGCACGGTCTCAACAACACAATTCAAGATATCCTCATCCGATGGAAAAGGATGCAGGGTTACAACTGCCTGTGGCTTCCTGGTACCGACCATGCCGGCATTGCCACGCAGATGATGGTGGAAAAGGCTCTAGCGAAAGAGGGCCTGTCTCGAAAAGAACTCGGGCGCACGAAATTCTTCCAACGTTGCGTCGAGTGGAAGGAGAAAAACGGGGGCATCATCATCAATCAGTTGAAGAAACTCGGTGCCTCGTGCGACTGGGATCGTGAAGCCTACACGATGGACGAACATCTGTCCCGTGCCGTCCGGAGAATTTTTGTAAACCTGTTTAACGATGGACTGATCTACAGGGGTGAACGCCTGGTGAATTGGGACCCTGCCCTGGAAACAGCTATTTCCGACGACGAAGTCAACATGGAGGAAGTCAAAGGCAAACTTTGGCATATTCGCTACCCGTTGAAAGATGAAGAAGGGCACATCGTCATCGCTACAACTCGTCCTGAAACAATGCTGGGGGACACAGCCGTTGCTGTAAATCCAGATGACGAACGCTACCAACAGCTGATCGGGAAACAAGTGGTCATCCCATTCGTAAACCGAGTGGTTCCTATCGTGGCAGATCATCATGTTAAACCAGAGTTTGGCACCGGATGCGTGAAGATAACACCTGCCCACGACCCCAACGACTTCGAGATTGCCAAACGACATCAATTACCCCTTATCAACATTTTTGATGAAAAGGCATGTTTGAATGACGTTAGCCCGCAAGAATGGAGAGGGCTGGATCGCTTCGTGGCAAGGAAGAAAATCCTTGCAGCCTTGGAAGAAAAAAGCTTACTCGAAAAGGAAGAGCCTTATCGTTACATCATGCCTTTCTCTGATCGTAGTAAGGTAGCCATCGAGCCACGTTTGTCAAAACAGTGGTACGTTAGGATGAAAGAACTTGCGGGGCCTGCGATTGATGATGTTCGCAACGGCACCATTCGCCTGTTTCCAAAACTGTGGGATAAGACCTACTTCCACTGGATGGAACATATTCAAGACTGGTGCATTTCTCGTCAACTGTGGTGGGGACACCGCATTCCCATTTGGTACTGTGCGGATTGCGAGGACGTAACGACGGGAGTCGACGATCCCAAGACGTGCCGCTCTTGCGGAGGGTCAAAACTCAAGCAAGACGAAGATGTGCTCGACACCTGGTTTTCAAGCTGGCTCTGGCCCCTTAGCCCCTTTGGTTGGCCCGAGGAGACGGAGGAGCTGCGAACGTTTTTCCCGTCGAATGTTCTTGTAACCGGTGCAGAGATCATCTTCCTGTGGGTAGCTCGTATGATTATGGTTTCCCATTATACGCGACAGCAGGCACCGTTTAAGGACGTCTATTTCAACTCGATCATCTGCGACAAGAATGGACGAAAGTTTTCAAAAACCCTGGGAAACGGGATAGACCCCCTTGAGACAATTTCAGAGTACGGAGCCGATGCCACACGCTTTACCTGTGTCGTTTTAGCACCACTCGGTGGCAGGGTCAGGATGGAAAGCTCGGACTTTGCCAACGGATACCGCTTCGTCAACAAACTCTGGAACGCTTCCCGCTTTCTGAACCAGAATCTTGGAAGCATCCGCAAAATAAACGACTTCAGGGAGGAGGATCTCGACCTTCCCAGCCGCTGGCTCATTCACCAATTGCGAGAGACAAGCTTTAAAATCAATCATTGTCTGGAGCATTACTGGCTGCACGAAGCAAGTGCCGCTCTCTACCAATTCATCTGGCACGCGTTCTGCGATTGGGGGTTGGAGACAGCAAAGCCAAGCTTGGGAAAAGAGAAAGCAGACATCCACCTCATTGCGTCCGTGCTAATCTACGTATTTGAGGGTCTTTTGCGCTTGGCAGCCCCCTTCATCCCCTTCGTAAGTGAAGAAATTTGGCATAGCCTTCCTGCACACCCCAGATGGGAAAGACCGACAAGTCTGGTGATTGCCAAGTTCCCCCAAGCTGAAGAAATTCCGCAATTTAGCGAAGATTCCGAAAAATGGGAGCAAGTCAAAGCTGTCGTTACAGGCGTCCGCTCCCTACGAACCCAAGCCGCTATCTCACCCAAGGAAGAGCTAGACGCCTTCCTTACATGCGACGATGAGGTTTGGGCCTTGATACACCCATGCCGACATTGGATCAAACAACTTGCGAATGTCAAAGACCTGCAAAAGACCGCAACAGGAAAGACCCCCCATCAAAGCCTCGTCACGACCGGTAAAGGTTGGTCGCTGCACGTCCCCGTCGGTACACTGCTCGACGTTGAGAAAGAAAAACAACGTTTGGAAAGGGAACTTAAGCGTATTGGGAATATCGTGAAAGGACTGGAACAAAAAATCACTGATAAAAACTTCCTGGCTCGTGCTCCCCAGGATGTTATCGAAAGCTCGCAGGGGCAATTGGAAAACATGCGTGCCCAAGCCCATACCCTTCTGGAAAATATAAAGACTCTGAGCTAACTCCACTTGGGGCAAGGAGGTGGTTTGGAGGAAACTGCGCAGCTGGTTCCTCCAAGAAAACTCATGGGGGAGCGACGGTTCCCTCGCCCCCCCAAACCCCCCTCTCCCTTTTTGCCCCAAGTGGCTTACACATGACTGATAGGTGAACTACTGGGTTGCGAAAAGTGGTTGGCGAACATACAATTGGCACGGTTTTTCAATGTAACCAAACAAAGGATAAAGTGATGCGAAAAGATGGGCGTTCTGCGGCCCAGTTACGGCCTATTCGGATGATTCCAGGGTATTCCAGCTTTTCAGATGGAAGTGTGCTTATAGAAACCGGCGAAACAAGGGTCCTTTGCACGGTTAACTTTGAAAACTCGGTTCCTCCGTGGCTACGCTACTCGCGGGCGAACCATGGGTGGTTAACGGCGGAATACTCTATGCTGCCTGGTGCCACTCAGGAGCGGACGAAGAGGGAGAGGGGTCATCTCGGCGGTCGTACTCAGGAAATCCAAAGACTTATTGGACGTGCTTTACGAGGCATCCTGGATCTGAATAAATTCCCAGACGCTACTTTTGTAGTAGACTGCGATGTTCTTCAGGCGGATGGTGGAACGCGAACCGCGTCGATAACTGGTGGCTTTGTCGCTCTAAATTTGGCGATCAATAAACTATTGAGAGAAGGTCGACTGAAGCATAACCCGATCAGGGAAGCGGTCGCCGCGGTATCTGTGGGAATCAAGGATGGAGCGGTCCTTGTCGACTTAAACTACGGAGAAGATAGTACCGTCGATCTTGACATGAACATCGTCATGACCCAGAGCGGCAAGCTTCTTGAAATCCAAGGGACAGCCGAAAAATCATCCTTCACCAAAGAGCAGGTGCTTGAAATTGTCACTGCTGCTGAAGATTCTCTGAAAGGAACATTCGACCTCCAGAAAACAGCTGCGGACGGGCAAGAGGTCGAGGGTTGACGCCCTCCCTACGGCACTTGGATTAAGGTTGAACAGGTTGGCCTGCACCGTGACATTTCTTGTATTTCCTCCCTGAACCACAGGGGCAGGGGTCATTTCTGCCTACTTTATCTCCCTCCCGTCGGATTGTTTGCATAACGGGGGCCGCCTGCCTATGGGGAGCCGTCTTAGTTCCGTGGTAAATCAGCTTGTCTTCCTCAGCAGAAGGTCTTGGAGGGGGGAGGGTGGGGCCTCTGGGTCCCGCACCGGGTGCCGGGTGGCTGAAGTCCAGTTCGTCGAATTCCTCTGCTTCTTGCTCCTGATATTGTCGGACGGCAGCTTGGATTTGTGCCGGGTCGGGGCTAGGCATTCTAAGTAGGGTGAGCGTTGTCTCTCCTTCAATACGGTCGACGAGCAGGGTGAAAAGGTTGAAAGCTTCTCTCTTGTATTCCTGCAGGGGGTCACGCTGTGCATACCCGCGCAGGCTTACGGAATCCTTAAGTGCGTCCATGGCCAAGAGATGCTCTTTCCATGCCTGGTCGATGATTTGGAGGTATACGAAGCTTTCTATTTTCTTCATATCATCGCCAATGATGTCTGTTTTCTGCTTATATGTTGCAAAAATTTGCTCAGATGTGCTTGCGAGAACAGAATCGAAGTTTGTTTCTGTGGGGTTGAGTCCGTCGAAGTTAACAGACTGTTTGAACTCCATTTGTAAATCTTTGGCGATTGCGGAAAGGTTCCAGCTATCGGTATTTAAAGTTTCCGGTGAATATTTGACGATGATATCGCCCATGATGGTTTCGGCACGTTCGTGCATGAAGTTCACGTCCCCGTTTCCCAGGAGAGCTTCTCGGCGTCGGGTGTAGATAACCTGACGTTGTTGGTTCATGACATCGTCGTACTCGATAAGATTCTTACGGCTGGAGAAGTTTTGTTCTTCGACCCGCTTTTGTGCCTTTTCGATGGCGCGTGAAACCATAGGAGAGACGATGGACTCGCCTTCTTTCATCCCGAGTCGTCCCATGATTGCCGAAAGCCGATCCGATGCGAAAATCCTCATGAGATCATCTTCGAGGGACAGGAAGAACTTTGATTTTCCGAGATCGCCTTGTCGTCCGGATCGACCTCGTAGCTGATTGTCAATACGTCGGGACTCGTGTCGCTCGGTCCCGATCACGTAGAGACCGCCTTTGCCGGGAACTCCCTCTCCTAGCACGATGTCAGTCCCGCGACCTGCCATGTTCGTTGCGATTGTGACGCATCCCTGTTTCCCTGCTTCTGCGATGATGGAGGCTTCCCGAGCGTGGTTCTTCGCGTTTAGAACTTCGTGAGCAATGTTTTTTCTCTGAAGAAGGGATGAGAGAAGCTCACTTTTTTCTACGGAGACGGTTCCTACGAGGACAGGTTGCCCCCTGGTTTGTGCTTCTTCGATGTCGTCTGCTATAGCAGCGAATTTTTCTCGCGCTGTGCGGAATACCACATCTTCACAGTCTTCTCGCACGAGTATTTTATTCGTAGGGATAACGACTACGTCGAGTTTGTAAATCTTATTGAACTCCACCGCCTCTGTGTCGGCGGTACCTGTCATCCCGGAGAGAATATTGTACAGACGGAAGTAGTTTTGGAAGGTGATGGTTGCCAGTGTTTGAGTTTCTTGTTGGACTTGTACGTGTTCCTTGGCTTCCAGAGCACCGTGAAGGCCATCGCTGTAGCGTCTTCCTGGCATAAGACGACCTGTGAACTCGTCGACAATCACCACTTGTCCATTGCGAACAACGTAGTCCACGTCTTTCTTGAATATGACATATGCTTTTAAAGCTTGTTGGATGTGATGGAGCCATTCTATATTTTTCGGATCGTAGATGTTATCCAGGTTGAGTCGTTTTTCCATTTTGCTTATGCCATCCTCGGTAAGGCTAACCGAGCGGCTTTTTTCATCTACGACATAGTCGCTATCTTTTTGAATCCCTGGTATGGCTGCATTGACTTTCTTATACAGGTCGGTGTTTGAGTCCGAGGGACCTGAAATAATAAGCGGGGTGCGTGCTTCATCTATCAGGATCGAATCGACTTCGTCAACTATGGCGAAGTTATGTCCTCTCTGCACAAGTCGTGCAGAATCGGTTTTCATGTTGTCGCGTAGATAGTCGAAACCAAACTCGTTATTCGTTCCGTAGGTTATATCGGCGGAGTAAGCTTCTTTGCGTTCATGGTCGCTTAGACCGTGAAGGATGGAGCCAATGCTCGCTCCAAGAAACTTGTAAATCGCTCCCATCCATTCCGAGTCACGACGGGCCAGGTAATCATTCACAGTAACTACGTGCGCCCCTTGTCCGGCTAGAGAGTGGAGGAAGATGGGGAGCGTTGCAGTCAGGGTTTTTCCTTCCCCTGTCTTCATTTCGGCGATTTTTCCTTGATGGAGAACTATACCGCCGAGAACTTGAACATCAAAATGCCTTTGGCCGAGGGTTCTTCGCGCAGCCTCGCGGCAGGTGGCGAAGGCTTCGGGGAGTAGACTGTCGAGGGTTTCACCATTGGCGACGCGTTGACGGTAGACCGAGGCCAGATTGCGCAGTTCGTCGTCACTCAACCTTTTTTGGGAATCTTCCAGGTCGTTAATTCGGGCGACAAGGGGGCGGAGTTGATTGAGGAGCTTATCATTTCGCGTTCCAAAAATTTTGGTCAAAAAGTTCATATTGCTACCGTACATGGGTGGTTTACGTTAATCCAAGGTCTCAAAATAACATGGCTGGTGTGGACAGAGAATCCCAAATCCGTCTAAAGGGATTTCTTGGAGGAACCAGCTGCGCAGTTTCCTCCAAACCACCTCCTTGCGGCAATCTAAACCACCTCCTTGCGGCAATCTAACTAAAAGAGTTCAAGATCCGCATCAACCATAAATTTTCGTGGGTCTTTTGCCTCGCCGTCGACCCAGACTTCGTAGTGGAGGTGGGGGCCAGTCGTACGGCCTGTATTGCCGACGGAGGCAATTTGGTCTCCACGGCGGACTTTTTGCCCGACGTACACAAGGTTTTCGGCGTTATGGCCGTACTTTGTTACAATCCCAGTCTCGTAGTGTGCGATCATGATGAAATTGCCGAAGCCTTCCTTTGCACCCGAGAAGATAACCACACCATCGGCGGGGGCGTCCACCCTAGCTCCTGGGGGGGCTGCGATATCGGTACCGCGATGAGAGGTCAGTTTTCCAGTAAAAGGCGACACCCGACTGCCAAAATTGCTAGCGATCCATCCTTTTACGGGCATGGCTGTCGGGATTGAGGAAAGTAGGGATTTTTGGCTACTCAGCGATGACAGAAGCTGTTGCAGTTCAAGCGCTTGTCGATTGGAAATGTTTTCCACTGCGTTCAATTTTTCGAAAGCTGGGCGGAACGCAAGTTTCGACACATCAATGCCCAATGGCATAATAGTGTGAGCCAGGTCTTGGTTTTCCTGTTGCTCTTTCACTGCCTGAACTGCGTTGTATTCTTCATCCGTCAGAGGACCGATACCTGTTCTTATTTTCACCTTGTTGACTTTGAGGCTTACAAGGGTTTCAAGTTTGTGGGTGTAATCATTAACTCTGTCCAGCGATTTTTTGACCTTTTCAATGTTTTGTACGAGGATTTGAGCCTCTCCTTTTAATAGTCGATTTTCTTTTTGCAGTACAAAGAACTGGTCTCGGATATTCAAAAGATGGAAATAGTCCACAAGCAGATATCCAGTCAACAGTGAACCCAGGAGTAAGAATCCTAGGCCCGCTTTCAGGAACATTTGGGAAAAAGTGAAAGAGAGGCGTCTTCTACTTTTTTCAGGAATCAGCATGATCGTGAATTTTTTCATTTGTTTCCCGCTATTTTCCGTAACCCCCTTTTCAAAAACTTCAGTATCTAAAGTTTTTTGGGGGGAGGTGTGGAGGGGAACTTTTTTTCAAAAAAGGTCCTCTCCACAAATTCTTTTTCCCAAATACTATAGTTTCAACGGAACTTGATAACTTAATTTCATTATAGGGTCATCAGGAATATTTTTAATTCGTTAAAATTACCTAGTCGGGGGGACGCATAAGTTTTTTGGTCAAGGGTCTACTAATGCTAGTGTTTTTCTTTGGGATAAATTTTCTGCCACGACTGACTCATAAGTGCGCACAATTTTATCCCATGAGTAGGCTTTTTTTACCCAATCTTGTGAATTCTTCAGCATCGGTTTGAATTCAACAAGCTTTCTAAGTGTGAAAATTTTCGTCAGATTATCGTCGAATTCCTTGTAACTATTGAAGGGGAACACAGTTTCTAATGTGTCACTGTAGTATTTTAGTACGGCACAACGGGAATTAACGAGAATCGGCTTTTTAAGCGCCAAGGCTTCCAAGACTAGAAGAGACAAACTTTCCATAGGTGACGGGTTGACCACGCAAGAGGAGTTTATTAAAAGATCTGGCCTGTCCCCATCGGAGATGTAACCCACAAATTTGATCTGTGGGTGGTAGAAAAACTTGATAGTACCGTCGCTTTCCCCTGCTAGGACGAGGGAGAGATTTTTTCGGCCATGATGCAGAATGTACTGCAGGAAATATTCAACCAAAAGAAAGATGCCTTTAGCTTTACTTACTCGTCCCGTGTAAACGATATAGGGTTTTTTTAGTCCTTGTAACGGAATGCGTGCTCTTTTCCTAGAAGCTTGCAAATAGTCGGGTCCCAAACCGCAACCAGCAATATATACAGTTTTGTTTAAGTCGCGTGTGACGCTTAAAATCAGATCCTTTTCCACAGGAGAATTAGCAAGGCAGACCTGCGCCCTTCTCAAAAGTTTTTGGCAGCTGCGAAAGTAGAGAGGTTTTTCGTCGTGAGCCAGGGGGATAAGAGATGCTTTGTCTCGTACCCGCGAGAAACCGACGACACTTGGATAGTATAGGTAGGTGAAAAAGAAAAAGTGGTCATACTCATTTTTCTTGTTGCGCAGTGTCTTAATAAGTTTGGGGCAGTAGGGACCTTGCAGGATGAACCATAATTTTTCTATCAGAGCCGATAGCGGCCTTAGCAGGAACGGAACTTCAATATCTTCTTTTCCCCAGGATTCCAGCAGGGGGGCAAACAGGCGGTTGAATAGTCCAAACAGCTTTTGCGAGCGGGGGAAGACGGTGTTAAAGCGAAAGACACTAAGCCCTCTGACGTTGTCCAGACCTTCGTCATAAAAATTAGCCCATGTTCTGTAGGAAAGGGCAGTTGTAGTGAAAATATGGACCGTCCAATGTAGATTGTCACGCAATTGTTCCGCCAGTTGGAGGCAATGGCTTTCGGTTACCCCTGCGATGTTTTCGCCAAAGCGCTGAACAACAAGTGCGACTTTCATTTGCGTCTCTACGGTTTGATTTTTACATATTTGCCTGATAGGCAGATGCACAATGCTGACAGTGCATGATCAATTTTTCCGAAGCGGACAAATTCATCAAGTTCGGTAGCTTTTATTTTAACAACTTCTATTTTTTCTTCTTCATCTGGAAAATGTCGTCGGTCTTTCTCAAGGAAGCAGTCAAGGGCGAGGAAGAAGTGAATGCGGTTATTTTGTAAGGCAGGGTTTGGGTTATAGGAGCTGAGGAACAGAACTTTTCGAGAAGAATACCCCGTTTCTTCCTCGAGTTCCCTGACAGCGGCGAGAGTGGGGTCCCTGTATTCGTGCTGTTCCAGAACCCCCCCGGGAGTTTCCAGCACTGTTGTTTGGGAACCGGCTCTATCTTGTCGAACCAAGATGGCTTCTCCGTCTTGAGTGATCGGGAGTACGTTGACCCAGTCGGGGCACAATAGGCGATAATAGGGGTGGGAGAACTCTCTCTCCCCTTCTTTGAGCAACAGCTCTTCCACCTCAAAGGGGATTGTCTTGAGAATAGACTTCTTATTGTCGATCGTCCAGTGCATGGTTTTCCTTTAAATCAACCAGATCTCTGCTTTAAAGACTGGTCTTTTACCGACGAAGATTTCCACTTCGCTTTCCCACAGTGCTTTCAATTTTTTGATCAGAAAGTCGGGATCGGCTCTATTTCCTTTTTTTTCCTCTCGAAGCGCGTTGGTCAGGCCTTTTGTTAGTTTTGCCAGAAACGCGTCATCCTGCGGTAAGCCTATGAACTGGAGTGAGGGTCCTCGTATCCATTGGCGTTGTTCCGGTGACACAACACCCGACAGGGTAGCGACCCCTTTTTTGGCAATCTGGATTTTCTCCAGAACTTCGGATTTGGCAAGGGGAATAGAAGACAGTTCATCTATGTAGGCATGATCAAATTTCAGAGTTCCGTTGATTTTCGCAAGTTTGGAATCGTATTCGATGAGGTCACCATTTTCGATAAGCAGTGTTTTTTGTCCTTTATGGCGTTCTTGATTGGCGAGTAGATGGCCAAAACCTCCGTGGATCGGGATAAAATAATTAGCTTTGAGATGTTTGGCCAGGGTTTCTATTTCCCCTCCAAAGGCATGCCCGCTTACGTGAATACCGGGAGCATCTTTTCCTGTGAGCACTTTCGCTTTTAGGCGTTTCAGTTTGTTTATGATTTCAACAATGTTTTTTTCGTTTCCTGGAATTGCCCTTGAGGAGAAGAGGACCAAGTCGCCTTTTTTGATACGAAAGAACCTGTGTTCATCGTTGGCAAGACGAGCTAGTGCCGACCGGTATTCCCCCTGGCATCCGCTTATCAGGATAACGCTATTGCTTGTTTTGGCACTTGCTTCAGCATCATCCGAAAAATAGGTGTCTTGTATAAGGTTCATGCGCCTGGCAAGGATGAAATTATTTCGAATGCTTCTTCCACTCACATAGAGGGTTTTCCCGAGGCTCTTGCAGATTTCGCCAATTAAAGTGAAGCGAAATAGATTGCTTGAAAAAGATGTAATAAAAACGTTCTTGTTTGTGCTTTTGATGATGTTTCTGAACGCCTCTCCAACAGAATCCTCTGGGGGGCAGAATCCGTCTTTGTCTGCGTTAGTACTGTCACAGAGGGCGATGTCGATCGATTCGTCTTTCAGGCTTTGCAAGGACGGGGGAGGGGAGCCGTCTTTACTGTCGAATTTGAAGTCACCACTGTGAAATATTGTATTTCCTGCAGCTCGTATGAGTAGCGAACACGCGTCTGGAATCGAGTGCCCCACTTTTAGGAATTTGACGCTGAATGGTTCTAAAGTGACAGTCCCGCCAGGTTCAACGGGGGTAATCGGACAGTCCAGGTTATGTTCAAAAAACCTACGCTGAATGGTTTCCACTGTCCAAGGTGAAGCATATATGGCGCTTTTCCTTTTTTTTAAAAAGTAAGGTAGGGCTCCGATGTGGTCTTCATGAGCGTGCGTGATAATGTAAGCTAGGAGGTCGAATTTTTGAAAAACCCAGTGATTTGGATTTGGGATTACAAAGGAAACGCCCACCATCCATGGTTCTGCGAAGTTACTACCTGCGTCGACTATGATCATTTTCCGGTCGATGATGTAGCAAGTCATATTCATCCCAAACGTGCCACAACCTCCAAGTGGCATAAGATACAGACGTGAGGGTTTAGTGACCTGTTTGAAATCCTTGTATTCAAGAAGGAGTGGTTTTATCATTTTTTATTCGAAACACGGGTTGCGGTGATTAAATAAATTTTTCGGTCCAGTAAATCAAAATTTGGGTTGTTCAGAAAGGATGCCTGCGTTAACGACGAGGGGAGGTATACGTTTACGATCGAGTCTCTACTTAACCAGGTGTTCTTGTCGCGAAGCATATCGTAGTGCCGTCTGAGAATTTCTGCTTTTTTCCCTAGTTTCTCACCCACATCATACATCCATTCCTCGTTGGTTAATTGGCCAAAGACAGAAATTTTGGAGATAGCCTCCATCTGCTTCTTCTTTTTCAGGACTGTCTTTTCCTGGAAGTAATTCCCCCAGTCGTATTCCGCGTCTTCGAGGTATTCTTGGGTGACAAACCGCCGCGAGGCAAGGCTTTTTTTGAATCCACTCTGGATCTGTGTAAATTTCTCTATTATTTCCAGGAGCTTGTTTTGAAAACTCCCCTCATAAGAGGCTGGGATTGAGAGTGTTCCCTTATCTTTAGAGGAAGCAGTTGCGGAGTCTAAATCCCGTTGTATGTTTTCCTTGGAAGCGATCTTTCCCTTCATTTCCTCGTTTTTTTTGTAGGCTAAACTTATTGAGCTTGGATAAACAAGCTCATGGTTTTCCAGGGGAAATCCGACCATGAGGTGTGTGTAGTTTCTGTAGTATTTGACGATTGGCGGAATGTAGTTCAAACGGTCGAGGTTAAATTTGAGAGCTTCTGGCGACGTAGAGAAGGTGTCTTTTTCGATGAAGGGAAGGATGTATTCTTGATCCAATTGCTCCAATCTTCGAGGTGCATCGAAAGGGCGAAGAAGGAAACCAAGGCAAATGCACACGAAAAGAAACAAACTGCCGCAGAGACCGACGGTCAAGCTTATTGCCTCGTTTTTGTCGTGTAGCAGGAATGACCAGAGCTTCGGAGCATAATAAGGATTGAGAGGGGGTTCCAGCTCCTTAACGAAGGAGGCGATCTTAACTAGGAATACAAGGTCCTTATGATGAAGGGCAGCATAGTCCCCGTTTTTCATGGGAAAGCTTGTACCAAGGGGTGCCGTCGGGCTTATCTGCGTCGTTTCACCATCGGTGACGACAAGACCTTCGAAAGGTAGAGAAAGAACAAGTTCTGCAGGTTCCTTTTTTTTTGTTTTCAAGAGGAGGATGTTTTTTTTAGGGAAGCCATAGAAGGGGATCGATAGTTCCTTTTTAATGGAGGAAGATACGTAAATTTTTTTTCTACGAAGAGGCATGGTGATGCTGCTGATCGGTCGCCCGTTTTGCAGAATTTTGACGAATGCATGTAGATCAGTTTGGGCCATACGCCTGCTATTCAGGAAAGGGGTTGTTTCGTTTCGAACGCGTAATGGGAGAATCCCAGTTGTGCCAAGAGATAGATGACAGGTCTGACATGTTTATACTTTAAAGAGGAGTCCGCTGAAATAATCACGAGAGGTTCCGAGACCGAAACTCGTTTAGCGAGGGCAGTCGCCAAAAAAATGCTCTTTTGCCTCTCCTTCAAATAATTTCTGAGTTCTCCAAGAGCTTCTGTGGTTTGAGCGTCCACATGCCAATGTAGGACTGTTCTGTCTTCGGTAGTGGCGATCACAAATTCATCTCGTACTGATAAGGAGAACCAGATGGCTCCCTCGGGTGAGGGTGGACCGGCAAGTTCGATAAGCGTTGCGGGGGATCCCCAGCGGACATTAAGTTTGGGAAGAAGATGGCCGGTCAGAACAAGCAGAAGACCGAAAGCAAGCAGACCGACAAAAGGAAACCAAGTAAAGTCCCGTCCTATTCGTGATTTGATCTCCGCGAGTAGTCGGTAGTGATTACTGTTATGCTGCCTCAAATCAGACCACCTCCAAGGATGACGGTATCGAAAATCTGAGACGATCGGAGATAGTCCACGACTTTTATGACTTTGGTGATATCGACGTTTGCTGCGGGTATTAAAATAGCGAGCTTGTGGTCACTTAAGACTGTTCCCATGAGTGCTTTAAGATTTGTTCCCAACTCTTCCAGTTGCGGCTGCTCTTTGATGTGGGGGATGTAGAATTTCTGATCTCCGCTTTTCAGGCTTCGACCAAATCCCTCAAGGTTTCCGAAATAGAAAGCGTTTTCGTGGAAGAGTATTGCGATACTGGATTCGCTAATGAAATAGGGTGAGTTGGCTGCTTCAATGTTTTCTTCTGTTACGAGGGATGGGATATAAAGTTCAGTGCGAGACAGATTCCACCTTAGTGTTGCTATGCGGAATCCATAGGTGAAAATGATAAATATGCTCAAAAGCGCAAGTACCCCTATTTGGAGATAGACTTGCTCTTTAGATAATTTCTTCTTCGTCTTTAATATCCTCAACTGAGCTGTCATCAAAGACTTCCTCTGCGGGTGGAGCTTTCTCCTTTTCCTCCTTCGCCGGCTGCTGACTTACTTCTTCCTGGGACTCTTCCTCAGCTGCGGGAGGCGTCATTCCTCCCATAGGCGCCATCGGAGCACCCATATAGGCGACCTCAGGAGGAGCGAGCAAATTTTGAAGGACCGTGATCCCGTACTGCATCTTATCAAGCAATTTTATCGCCATGTTTTTTGCGATCTGATGGCCGAATATAATCAGCATGGCGCCAAACAAGCCCAGGGCCGTGGGATTGAGGGCCCCTGCAATACCCAGGGCTAAAGAAGATTGCTTCTTTGCGGTATCGAGTACGTCAATGCTATGGAATGCAATCCAGAGCGAGTCGATTGTGCCCAGTACGCCTATCAGGAGGACCAATGTTGCTAGAGGGGGGAGTACGTTAATTCGAGCCTCGATACGTGGGAGAAATTCAAAGGAGTGTTCTTCAATTGCGCCCCGAACAGAACTTGGGTCAACGTCTCTTGCTTCCAAGGCGGAAAGCGCAATTCTTGGCAGGGATGTTTTCGAAACGGTTCTGCAAAACGTCATCGCTCGGTCAAGGTCTCTTGACGCCACCATCTTGCGAAGTGTGTTTAGGAAAGCAGAAAAATCAATGGAGTAGACAAAGTAGAGAGCAACAATTCGTTCAAAAATAATGGTCGTTGCGATGAAGGCAATGACTATCACCGACCACAGGTATACGTTTCCGCTTTGAAAGTCGGAAGCAAGTTCTCCCCACATCGGATTGGTTTCCCTTCCCCTAGCCCCTTTTCAAAAACTTCAATATCTAAAGTTTTTTGGGGGGAGGCGTGGAGGGGAACTTTTTTTCAAAAAAGGTCCTCTCCACAAATTCTTTTTCCCAAATACTATATTATTATAGCGGAAATTAGAGCATTATAAAATTGCTTCTATGAAGTGCGCCCCTCATTCGGTTTTGTTTTTTTTCTAATTGTATCAGTTCTCTGTGTAATCTTTCCACTATCCCAGGCTCGAAGGAAGGCTTTAAATACATGAGGATCAAAGAGTTCCGATTCATTTTTTAGTTTTTTAACTGCATCAGCAGCGGTCATAAACCCAACATACGGGCGTCCGGATATCATTGCATCGTAGGAATCTGCGAGAGCTATGATTCGAGCAAAAAACGGGATATCCTCACCTGAAAGGCCATCGGGGTATCCGGTACCATTCCATCTTTCATGATGGTGCGCGATCCCTGGGACGATCTTTTCGAAGAGGGGTAGCGGTGACAGAATTCCGGAGCCGATCACGGGGTGCAGCTTCATTTCTTCAAATTCTTCAGCATTCAGCAGGATTCCTTTTTTCAGAATAGCATCAGGAATGCCAACCTTTCCAATATCGTGAAAGCGAGCGGATATCATTAGGATTCTTGTCGTTTCTAAGTCGAGTTTCAACTCTTCCGCTATGACTTGGGCATAAAGGCAGACACGTTCCGAATGTCCAATCGTGTAGGCATCCTTTGCTTCGATCATCGCAACGATTGTTTCCATGACTCCCAGGAGTAGTTCTTCCCATTCACTTTGAAGAATGATCGTCTGAAAGTGGGGAGCCGCTAAAGCGACGATTTCCTGGAAAACCTGTGAGGACTTGGAGGGGTCTCGTGCATTCATGGAATTGCATTGGAAGGCGAGGATGGGTGCTCCCCCGTGGGCCATAGGCAGAAAAGTAGAGTGAGAGTGCGTCTTCGCTTCCCTGCGAGAACACATGACGCCTCGCTTAAGGGCAATCGCCCGGCTCAGCCCTTTTTCCTGAATGACGATGGGTGTCTTGCTTTTGGAAAACTTTTTGGAATACACAGGGACAAGTCTATGTGAGTTAGCCTCAAGTAAAAAGACAGCGGCGCTTTCTATGGCTGGTTCAATCATTTTGAAAACGGAGCATGTAAGCTGGGCGCCCGATGCGAGGCTTCTGGTCTTGATAAGGTCTCTCAGGAAATTCAGCAAGATCGCTACCTGTTGTTGTGAAAGACTCATCCTTTTGTGCGAGGAAACTTTTGTGAACTTTGTCTTTTTCTGATCTGTGCTCACTTCGGAATCAAAGTGGATAGGGATGTGTTCAAGGGATGACCGGGCAATTTCCACAGCGAAGGGAGCCTGGAAAAGAAGCTTAAAATCTCCAATTGTGATTTGGTCGCCGCTTTTCAATATGGAATTGACGACTTCTTTGTTGTTTATATAACATTTGTGTTTTGTCTCGATATCTTCAAGGATGTAAAGATTGCCCTTTCTTTTGATGCGCAGGTTGTATGGTGAGATGGAATTGCCGGGCAATTGAACGAAATTCTCAAGATCGCTGCCGATTCCGACAGGGAACTCGGTCAAATTGTATACTTTCCCAACATCAGGGCCCTGGACGATCTTGATGCTGGCGTTGTTTTCCATAGAATCATGATAACATCTCTTCGAGAAGAGGGGGTAAAGGTGGAAACTTGGAATGAGCTAGACACAAAACTATTCGAATTTTTGAATAGTGCCGATCTCGGTCCTGTGTTGACCGATATGATGGTGTTTTTGAGCAATCGTGAGCTTTGGTTCATTATTGTAGGGGGGTATTTTCTTGTAGGTTTTTTTAGGGAACGTATGGCGTTTTTAAAAATTGCGGTAGCTTTGACCTCTGTCGTAATAGTGACAGACTGGGTTAGTTATCGCTTGATCAAGCAAAGTGTAGGTAGGATGCGTCCCTGTCATGTTTTGGAAAATGTTCGACTGGTCGCTGAAGGTTGTGGGGGCGATCTTAGTTTTCCTTCGAATCATGCTGCTAACGGGATGGCCTTCATTGTGCTCCTGTGGCTCATCAAACGCAAAGTTGTCTATCTATGGTTGCTGTTTCCTGTGCTTGCAGTGGGTTACTCGCGAATTGTTCTCGGAGTCCATTATCCGTTTGATGTGCTAGGAGGCTTTGTTGTGGGAGCTTTCTTTGCAGGTCTGTTTTACGGAGTCGGGAAGGCCATCAAAGTGTTCCACTGATATCGAAGAGTATTCTTGGCGTTCGTGAAACATCTCCATAGTATTCTGTGTAGAATACGCTGGTCACGGAAAATTGAGAGAGAATTAGGGTGCCAGCTCCGATCACGTCACCACCAAGGGGCAGGATGAGACTTGTTCCCGCAGCTCTCATCCTTGTCAGAGGGTCCCAAGGCTCCGCATAACCGATGTCGTAAAATAGTTTGAACTTCATTTTTCTCACCAGGAAAATGCTGTCAGGAATAAAGACAATGGGAAAGGGAGTGAGAAGTTCAAGAGATGCCGCGTTTACATTTCGTTCTGGCGCTAGATGGGCGCTATCAATCCTTAGTCCGGCTTCGTTTAGGTCATTCACACGGAAGAGCGTATAAGCGGGAACGCCGTCGGGTGCAAAAAGGCGCCCCGCAAACAGACGTAAGTTCGTTTGCAGTTCGGGGACTGGCTTGCACGTGAGAGAAGGGTTGATCAGGATTCGCTGATAAGGTGCGGCAGCTTCGGTAAGGCGTAAAGAAGATTCTGAGGATGTGAGCAAGGAATGCGAGCAGTTTCCTATTAGGTCAACATTGGGAATATTGAATCCTACGGTGACGGACTGATAAGCGGTGTTTTCTTGTCCCACGATTCTACGCTGGCTCAGTTTAGCAAGTAGTTGAAAAGACTGGTCTCTCCATTCCAGCTCTCGTTGCAGACCTGTCGATGTTATCTGATCTCCAAAATAGTTAAGGGAATGATCAATCTTCAGCTGGGACTGCAAGAGAGGTAGTTTTTTTTGAAACTCAAGGTGATAGGCGCTTGTTCCTTCCTCTGGTTTTCCCTCTAACTTCATGTGCAACCAACTGTGTACATATCGAAACGTGCCCGCTCGCAAACCCACCGAAGTCTGCTCGCCAGGGGAACGCAGGGCAAAGGGCATCCAGACGGTTGTGTATTTTTCATCCGAAAATGTTCGCCCTGGACCTGGGATGACTTCCATCGCAGGAGTCTGTGTGGAGTTGTTAAATCGATCGACATCGAAAATCTTGTTTTGAGGGTCGACTTTTACATAGAGCGGCTCAAAATCGGAAAGAAACTCAACTCGGGACCTAGATTGCCTGTCGGGCAAAATCCCCGTTTGGATTTTCTGTTGCTGGCCGTTTTTGCCAAACACACCGATAGGAAAGGAAAGATCGCTTTCATTGTTAAATTGAAGGGCTGTGAGCCAGTGATGCTCGTCAATGGCTGTTGTTTTGACATCAAGAATAGAGGCGTTGAGCCAGTCCTTTGACACCCACCAACGAGTTAGGGCTTTGCTAACTTCACGGTCCGCGAGTCGTTGTCGAGCGAAACGCTCTAGTGTATCGTGAAACTCCTTGGGATTGAGCGAATGAAGGATGTGATGCTGTGTCAATTCCCGGGTGAAAGCAAAGAAATGCTCGTCTCCCATAAGTGTTTTCAAGTATCTCAGTGCCAGTGCATGTTTTATGTACGCTAATTTGTGTGTAGAAATGGATTCTAGGCTCGTGTTGGTAAGTCTAAGAAAGGGGTGATCTCGGTAAAGCAGTTGCGCTGTAAGATTCTGATACTGAAGATAGGTAAAATCGAGAAACGAATAGCCATGATCCCATGTGTTGAAAAGGTTAGACCTCCGAGGAGACTGCGATGTGGAGAGAAGGGTTGCAAATTCAATCATCCCTTCAATAAGCCAGGCGTCAGAGGGACTAGCCGCGTCTATAGCATTCCCATACCACTGGTGGGCCAACATGGACGAAAGGATCCAGTACTTCCAATTGAGAACATCGTTCTGAAGGCTTTCGAAGATTTTCTGCCTTGGCCGGTTGAGAATCAAAAGACCGGGACGGCTCAGCGTCGGAAGGGACACCGACTCAATCAAAGTCAGGGAGGGGAATGGGTAAGGTCCAAAAAGGTCAATATGTGAAGTCAGGAATCGGGAGAGGGTGGCAAAAACCTCCGGCTCTTGCCCTTGTGTGTAAAGTTTTGTAGGGATCGGCTCCTTGTATTCTTTGGAAGTGTAGTTGATTTTTGTAAGGATGAACGATAGGTGTCCGGCACCGAATATGGACGCTTCCAGATGCCCGGGCTTGGTCCTTACGCTATGGGCGGACAGGGCCTGCCAAGTGATGGGCGTTTTTAGAACAAGTTTCTGAGCGTTGGGCCTTGTGATGGGCGATGACGGGGATGCACAGTCGTCCTTTAAGTATGGGTAGAAATGCTCGATGAACCACTCGTCTCTTGCCGCGGGAACCAAGCTTGTTTCAAAGAGAAGCGTAGCCTGCTCTTGGGCATGTTTGAATTCTATTCGAACAAGTGAGCGACCGATGGGAACCACTCTGTACGAAGGATCCTCAAAGATCCTAGTGGTCCCTTTGTTTGTGTTTCCTTCAATACTTTTCTCGATGTCTTTGAGTCGAGTGGGAATGTAGTGCTTCGTTGAGAAACTCGGGTCGTTGAGGGGAAGGAAAACGCAGAGTGTGTCAGTAGGCGAATCAAGTTGAATATGGAGAGACCCGGATATTTTCGAGGGCTGGCCGTTGTTGTCTTCTGTCAACTGTACGGTCAGGGCTATTTTCCCGCCGGAACTCGCACCGCACAGGGGTTTTGTTAAAAAAACCAGTATTAGAAATGTGAATGTGTGTTTCATTGTGCCTAGTTGTGTATTGCTAATAGAAACATTATTTCATACAAGGATTTAATAGTAGAGGGCTTGTGGAAAGTTCCCTGATTTTAGAAGGGATTATGCGGAGTTGTAAATGTTTCAGCATGCAGTGCCCAAGCGCGTTAGGGTCCTCGTTTTAGGCGGAGGTATTCATGGGGTGGGGGTCCTTCACGACCTTGTCAGCAGGGGCTGGAAGGATGTGCATCTTATTGAGAAAGCTGGCTTGGCAAATGGAACGAGTTCGCGATCGACGAAATTAATCCATGGTGGGTTGCGCTACCTCAAGCGGATAAGTCAATTTGGGATGGTCTCCGAATCATTGCAGGAACGGAACTTTCTGCTTAAAGCGGTACCCGACATTGTTTATCCTGTTGAACTTATACTTCCCATAGAGCGGGGGCACTTGATCAACTCATTTATGATGCGCGCCGGACTTTCTCTTTACGATTTCCTGTCTGGTAAATACGGTATCCATAAGCACCAGACTTTGTCTGATGACGAAGCGAGACAAAAGGCCCCCATTTTGGCGACGGACAAATTCTCCCACTTTTTCTCTTTCTGGGATGCACAGACGGATGACTTGGCCCTTGTACGACGCATTGCTTTTTCGGCCGTGGAACTGGGGGCGGGTGTGACCGAACAGTGTCGGGTCTTGTCGCTTAAGCATGATGCGGATGGTTGGCTTGCGGAAGTCGAGAACCGCGATGGGCAGACGAATGTGATCAGTGCCCTCTATGTTGTTAATTGCCTGGGACCTTGGGCAAACGATTTCTTGGAAGCAAGTAAAATTCGACCCGAAGTCAGGGGAGTAAAGGACAAAGGATCCCATCTTATTATCAGGGACTTGGGATTGAAAGCGGGTATGTTTCTTGAGGTTCCCGGGGATAAGAGAATAATGTTTGTCCTCCCGTGGCAGGGAGTCACACTGTTAGGAACCACCGAGGAGTCGTTCGAAAGCAGGCCTGATGAAGTTCGTGCCAGTGACAGCGAGATGGACTATCTCCTGATGGCGGCCAATTTCTACCTGAAGGAACCTCTGACACGCAAAGATATCCAAGCTACATTTGCGGGTGTGCGGTGGATGGTGGCTGAAGAGGGGAGCGACCTGTCATCTACCTCACGGGAATCGGCGTTAGGTGAGCACGTATCCAACCGAGGTTTGTTGATCACAGTCTACGGGGGGAAGCTGACAAGTTACCGGCTTCTTGCTGAAAAAATAGGGGATCGCATCACTCATCACTTTGGACAGTTTCAAGCCACGGGCACGAAGGATCTTTCAGCATGGGCGAAAAAAGCTGACTCTGCAATCCCGGGGGCGCTTGAGCGCTTTCTCTCTACGGATTGCTGAAGTATAACCGAAGCCACTGCGTCCCACTCGGGGTTGAACATTTGAGAGGTCAGACATGAAACCGGTCGGCGATATCGATTTTCCCAAGATGGAAGAAGCAATCCTCCAGTCTTGGCATGAAAAAGAGATTTTTCGCGCCCAGGATGAGCAAAGGAAGGATGCGCGGGAATTTTCCTTCTATGACGGCCCACCGTTTGCTAACGGTTTGCCACACTACGGTCACCTTCTGGCTAACACCATTAAAGATACGGTCCCCCGTTACTGGATCATGAAAGGCTACAAGATAAACCGCCGTTTTGGCTGGGACTGCCACGGTCTGCCGGTGGAATTCGAGATTGAAAAGAGGGAACAACTGAAGGGTCGGCCCGATATCCTTAAAATGGGGGTCGCGAAGTTTAACGACATCTGCAAGGAGTCCGTCCTTCACTACACTAACGAATGGCGAAGGACCATAACACGCTTGGGCCGTTGGGTAGATTGGAACGACCAGTACAGAACCATGGATCGCGACTATATGGAGTCTGTCTGGTGGGTTTTTGGTGAGTTGTATCGAAAAGGACTTGTCTACAAAGGATTCAAGGTTGTCCCTTACTCTCCGCGAACAACATCGGTCGTGTCAAATTTCGAAGCCAATCAGAATTATAAGGACGTTTCAGATCCCTCTGTCTTCATCAAATTCAAGATGAAAGGACGTGACGAATTTCTCGTAGGCTGGACGACGACACCCTGGACCCTTCCCTCGAACCTTGCCTTGGCCGTCAACGAGAAGGTGAACTACGTGCGTCTTTTGGAGAAGGCGACAGGTGATGTTTTAATCCTCGGAGAAGGGACGCAGAGGAACCTTTACAAGTATCCCGAAAACGAGCCACCTTTCGAAATTCTGGAAACCATCTCCGGGCAAAGCCTGCTGGGCCTTTCCTATGAACCACTGTTTGCCTATTTCAAAGATCAGCCCAATGCTTTCCGTGTTCTCCACGGAGACTATGTAGACACACAGGAAGGGACAGGAATTGTTCATCAGGCTCCTGCTTTTGGTGAAGACGATTTCTTCAATTGTAAATCCAACGGAATTGACTTGGTCGATCCCATCAACGAAACGGGTCACTTCACTAACGCTACTCCCGACTTGGAGAATCTGTACTTCAAGGATGCAGATAAGACCGTTTGCAAGATCTTGAAAGACAAGGGTCTGCTCCTGAGGCAGACGACTCTAGTTCATAGTTACCCGTTCGATGAACGGACGGATACACCGCTCATGTATAAAGCGGTCCCTTCCTGGTATGTTGCGGTCGAGAAGTTTAGCGACCGGCTCCAGGCCAATAATGAAACGATTAACTGGGTCCCTTCCCACATCCGAAGCGGGCGTATGGGATCGTGGCTCGCCAACGCAAGGGATTGGGCCATCAGCCGCAATCGTTTCTGGGGAACCCCGCTCCCAGTTTGGGTATGTCGGAATCAGGCAGATCACGTGCAGGTGTTCTCTTCTATTGCAGAGCTGGAGAAAAAAGCAGGACGTTCCCTGGAAGACATCCACCTTCAGCACATCAGTAAGCTCACTTTAAAATGTGAGGAGTGTGCGGGAACGATGCACAGTGAAAACCTCGTCTTTGACTGCTGGTTCGAGTCAGGCTCGATGCCTTACGCTCAACTGCATTATCCTTTTCAGGCAAAGGAAAGGTTTGCGAGTGTGTTTCCAGCGGACTTTGTGGCAGAGGGAATCGACCAAACACGCGGGTGGTTTTATGTGCTCAATGTGCTGTCCACCGCTCTCTTTGATAAGCCAGCGTTTAAGAATGTGATCGTCAACGGGGTCATTCTCGATAGTTCCGGTAAAAAAATGTCGAAGCGGCACCGTAACTACACGGCCCCAGACATGCTGTTTGAAAAGTATGGGGCCGACAGTGTGCGCCTTTACATGCTCAATTCTCAATTGCTCCGAGCGGAAGATCTGAGTTTCACCGATGACGGAGTCAAGGACGTCACCCGCAAAGTATTGTTGCCTCTGTGGAATGCGTGCTCTTTCCTGACAACTTATGCTCATGCGGATGGATGGGGACCTGGAGCAGATCTTGAATCCGGGAATATTCCCAAGGTAACAAATGAGATGGATAGGTGGATACTTTCACGCCTTGAATCGCTTTTGACGTCTGTAGAAGAGCACATGGCAGCTTACAAGCTTTATCTTGTGGTTCCTGAGGTCGTGGAGTTTATCGACGATCTGACCAACTGGTATATTCGTTTGAGTCGCAGACGTTTTTGGGGAACGGATGTTCATGGTGCAAAGAACGACCAGGAACAGGCGTTTTCGACGCTATATTTTGTGTTGTTGGAGTTTTCAAAGATTTTTGCTCCCTTTGCTCCTTTCCTTTCTGACAGGGTGTTTCAAGTGTTAACTGAGGGTTTTGAAAAAGAGAAAATCTCGGTTCACCTCTGTACTTTGCCACACTATAAGGCAGAATTGCGCGATGAGAAGCTTGAGGAACGGATGGAACTTTTGCGCAGGGTGGTGACGCAGGGGCGTTCTCTACGGCAGCAACATAAGGTTAAAATAAGGCAAGTTTTGCCTACCTTAACGGTGATCACGAAGGATAAGGCTGATAAAAAAGTGATCGAAGACGGAACAGAGCTGCTTAAGGGTGAATTGAATGTGAAACGCATTGTGTTCACGACAGAGGAGAGTGAGCATGTACGCCTTTCGTTACGACCGAATTTGAGAAGCCTGGGCGTCCGCTTTGGTGCCAGGTTGAAGGACTTTGCGAAAACGATTGCAGAACTGAACAAATCTCCTGAAAAAATCGAGGAGATGGTGAGCATTTTGGAAAGCGGAAAGTCCCTATCCATGCTTGGAGATGCTCTGAGTGAGGGAGATTTTCTGATTGATCGACAGGCGAAAGATGAACGTTTGATAGCGACCGAAAAAGGAGTGACTATCCTTCTTGACACCCACCTGACGGATGAGCTGATTGCAGAGGGTTTTGCGAGGGAACTTGTCAATCGTATTCAGAATCTTCGCAAAAGCAGTGGGCTTTCTGTGTCTGATCGCATTGACCTGCAAATCGTGGCACCGAAAAAGATGGCCGAAGCTGTGAAATATCACAGACAGTACATACTGGAAGAGACTCTCGGGAAGCAGCTTGAAATCTTTTCCGATGGAGGCGACTGTTCCCTGAAATTTGTAGAGAGTTACCAGATCGACAATATTCCCTGTATAATTGCCTTAGAGGTTGTAAAAAGCTAGCAGCAGGGGACCATGCGTAATCCACGGGTCGCAAGGAGGTCGCTCCCTTTCATTGTCATCTCGCGGCTTGACCGCGGGATCCAAGTTTCCTCCATGAGACCTCTTGGCCTGCGGGCGATTCGCGTGTTCCTTCTTTTTTCGGCAACTTTTTTGTCGTCAGCCTGTTATGTTCTCAAGAATGCCTATCATTTCACGGAACTTTATAAATCTCGCCAGTCGATCGAAGATGTATTAGCGGATGAAAAAACATCTGAGCGCACTAAGGAAAAACTGCGCCTTGTTCAGGACATTCTGCTTTTTGCCAGACAGGAAGAGTTGAATACCAGTGGGTCCTACAGAGACTTTATTGACCTTGGGGAACGTTCTGTGGTCAGTTATCTCGTGCAGGCAGCGGAAGTAGATCAGTTGAAGCTGGTGACCTGGTGGTTTCCTGTCGTGGGTGCAGTCCCTTACCTGGGGTATTTCCAGCAGGAGGAGCGGGACAGGAAGGTAGAGAAGCTAAAGGGGAAGGGCTATGATGTCTTCGCTTCGGAAGTCGATGCGTTTTCCGGTCTGGGTTGGTTCTCTGATCCGATTTTCAGCACTTTTCTTGAGAAGCGAGAGTCGTCTCTAGCCAATTTGTTATTTCACGAACTTACTCACGCGACGCTTTGGGTTGCTGGGGATGTTACCTTTAATGAGAACCTGGCAAGTTACGTGGCCGATATTTTGACAATCCAGTATTTAGAGCGTAGAAGCTACGCTGAGGATCTGGTGTTCTATAGAAATAAGGAGGCAGACTTCACTCTTTTCTCAGCATGGCTCAGTACCTTACGCGCAGAACTTGAGGTGCTCTATGGGTCGAGAGGAGATATGTCTTTATCCCAGCTCTTAGTGAAGAAGGAAGAAGTATTCTCTTCCTTTCTAAAAGAAAGACGTCCGCGTTTTCGGACGATTGATTTTATTGGCGATGGGCCTTGGAATAATGCGACTGTTTTGGCAGTTAATTTATATACACCAGAGACGGAACGGTTTCAGAGAGCGCATGCCTGTGTAGGTAAGGTTAGCGTGGGTACCCTGCTGAGGGCGATCGAAAAAGCGCTGGACAAGGTGAAACAGCCCTTCGCGGCGTTGGACAGCCTCTGCTCGATTCGGAGTTGAAGCGATGAGAACGGAACCACTTGAAATCTTGGATCCTTCACAGATTCGATCGTATTTGGAAATGCGTGACTTTCGCAAGCTTCGCTTACTATTTAAAGAGCACGAGATCGCTGACGTCGCAGAGCTGTTTTCTCAGCTTGAGTTAACCGAGTCTATTGCTTTGTTTCGACTGGTCCCTAGGGACAAACGGGCGGGTCTGTTTTCGGAACTTGAGTTTGAGAGACAGAAGGAACTGATTCAGGAGTTACCTGACATTATTGTGACTTCTTTTCTGGACGAGATGGACCCGGATGACCGCACGAGATTATTTGAAGAGTTACCGGAGGAATTGCGGGATCTCATCCTGCAAAAACTTAGCCCTGAGGAAAGACGGGTTGCCAAGAAACTTCTCAGCTACCCTGAAGATTCCGTTGGGCGGCTGATGACACCAGACTTCCTGACTCTCAAGGAAACTATGACAGTTTCTCAGGCTATGCAGTTCATCCACTGGAGCACAGCATTACCTGAGGAATTTTTGAATTACCTCTTCGTTACTGGGGACGATGGAACCCTGATCGGGGAAGTCAGTTTGGCATCTCTTGTCCTATGCGATCCACCTCGGATGCGCATTAATGAAATTATGAAAAAAAGCAGGATTTTCCTCAGTCCTTTCGATGAAGCTCAGCGAGCGGTTGACCTGTTCAGGAAATATGACAACCCCTATATTCCCGTAGTGGATACGAACAAAAAAATCATAGGTATCGTTACGGCAGACGATGTTTTCGACGTTGCTGAAGAAGAAGCGACGGAAGATATCCATCAGTTCGGTGGTCAGGGGGCTTTAGAGGATTCCTACTTTAATACTCCTTTTTTTACGATGTTTCGCAAACGTGCCGGCGCGCTTGCGATCTTGTTTGTCAGCGGTTTTCTGACGTCAGAAACTCTGCAGGTCTATCACGATACTTTGACGCATTGGGGCTTTCTCTCATTCTTTATCCCGCTGATCATTGCGTCGGGTGGTAATTCGGGAACTCAGGCTGCCTCCCTCATCATACGGGGTTTGGCAATCAGCGAATTTGAAGACAAGGACAGTTGGCGAATCTTGCGGAATGAAATTTTGATAGGTCTGACTCTTGGCATTTTTCTAGCCGTGCTTTGGTACTTGCGTGCCTATTTTACGGAACTGAGTGCCGAGGTAACTTTTGTAGTGGGAGTTTCCATTATTGGTGTTGTCTTGTTCGGAGTCATTTCAGGCGCGATGCTCCCCTTTCTTTTTCGTCTGATGAAACTTGACCCCGCTGTTGTTTCCTCACCTTTCATTTCTACTCTTGTGGATGTTATGGGCATCTTGATCTTCCTGAACATTGCCATCTGGGTATTCAAGATTCCTTAGCGCTTGATTACAACACGTACGTATCTGGAGTTCAACTTCCCCTCCACACCTCCCCCAAAAAACTTTAGATTTTGCGTTCGACCAACAGCCCTTGCAAAAAACTTGCGGAATTTGAACTCCATCCGAGTGCTTCTTTTTCTCTTATCACTGGTCCCGAAGGGTAAAGTAAAAAAGCTGGAACCTTCAGTTTCTGTGCATAATATCTTAAGCCTACCGGCCAACTCTGCGGGCTTGACTTGCATTCGATGAGAGCCAGGGGCCGCAAATTTCGGGTGATAACGAAATCCACTTCGCGTCGGTCTTGATCTCTTAAAAAGCAAAGCTCGTAACGACCATACCCTTGTTCAGACCATGCTGAACAGGCGAGAGCCAGTTGGATTGCCATGTAATTTTCAAAACAAGCCCCTTTATCTTCGCAAAAACTCCATTGTTCAAAATACCACTTTGCTTCCTTCTTAACAGCTCGGTGTATTTTCCGGTGGAAGGGATAAATACGCAAACCGAGAAACAATGTTTCGAAAAGCCGCAGCCACGTTCTGACGGCAACCGGACTGACTTCAATATCTTCGGATAAAGCCTGAAGGGAGAGCGGTGATCCAACGCGTTCAGGAAGCAAACGTGCAAGCATCTCCATTTTGTCTAGGCGTTGGACCAAACTGAAATCCCGAACATCTTCGCGTATCAAACGATCAAGATATTGATCTTGCCAGCGTCTGGCCTTTTGCTCACTAGCCCCTAAAAAAGGAATGGGGAAGCCACCAAGCTGAATGAGATCTTCATCGGAGATTTTAGACGAACTATCCGGCTCCCAGTGTTGCCAATCACGAGGTGCAGCAAGAATGTTTGAACCTAAAGATGACGTTTCGTCAAATGAAAACGGCCAGAGCTTAAAACTGTTGTAACGTCCTTGTAAACTGTCACCGCCTCTCTGGTACTGGTCAAAACGCCCCGAACCTGTGACTATGAAATTTTCCTGCCGAGTGGACGAGTCATAATAACCTTTCAGAATTTTTTTCCAATCCTTGCGCTTATGAATTTCATCAAAAACGACCATCTTGTGTTCACTACGAAAAAAATATGGTTCTTTTACGTAGGACTTTTTGACTTCTACGGTATCCCAGTTGAAATATGCCGCTCCTGTTAGTTGGGTCGTCAACCAGGTTTTGCCGACTTGACGCGCCCCTGTTAGGAAAACCATGGGACGAGGAACGAAAATTTTTTCTCTTAACTCTTGAAAGGCTAAATTCTCTAAGGCCCTTTTAACCATGGATAATCCTCGCGTAAAACAGATGTTCATATCTATTTTACGCGCGTAGAACCAATATGTACATCGTTTTCACGACACATTGGTAATGCGTAAGCCACTTGGGGCAAGGAGGTGGTTTGGAGGAAACTGCGCAGCTGGTTCCTCCAAGAAATCCCTTGGTGGAGCGACGGTTCCCTCGCCCCCCCAAAACCCCCCCCCCCCATTTTCCCCAAGTGGCTTACGCATTGAGAAGCAATCCCCCGAAGCTCGACCGGAATATTAATATGCTAGGATTCCCATTCCTAACTGTAGGGCACCGAGTACGAGAGCGACCGAAGTCATCGCTAGTGCTTTTGCGTTGTATTTTTTAATGGCATCACCTGTATCAAGAATAACCCCTCTTAAGGAATAACCCATGGCCACACTATTAGAAAGAGCTGCGACAATAGTCACGGGCAGTTTCGCCAAGAGTAGAGCCTCTCTTTCGGGGGGAGTTCTACACTCCGGGTTGGAAAAAGAAGAAAAAGGCCCAATGGATGGTAACACACTTAAGGTATTGAAAAGTAGATTAAAACCCAGGATAAAGGCCAGAGGAGCATTAGGGAAAACGATGGAATGCGTGGCAAAAGCAGCACTGACTGCCAACAATGTAGCTCCCACTGCACAACCATCGAAGACGCTTGAGATGATTTGAGGCGTCATCCAACACTCAGTAGGCCACTCAGAATAAGCATCCAAGGGCGGACAAAAGTGTACGCCTGGATTTTGTTCTTTCAACTTCGTACCTGCACAAGTCGGACTATCCCCGCATTCTTGACACATCACGGTACAATTATAATTACCCGGTTGAGAAACTTGAGCACCGTCACTTGCAAAGGCAACGGCGCCAAACTGAAAAAATGCGCTTATGATAAGTGTTTTATGCATTGCCATTATCTCCATTTCTTAAATCAGTTCGGGTTGAATATAAGAAAATAAAAGTAATTTACAAGGAATTAGTGAAACTGTTGAGCGTTTGGTTTTGAGTTGACGTCCTTCTATCTCTGATCTAAAACGGGGAACACCACGGATGATTTTTCACGGTAGGGTTTATGAAATTCTTAATTTTAAGCCTCTTCTTTATTGTGTTATTCTCTCTTACTTCTCTTGGACAATCAAAGGTGCCTGAAAGTTTTGACAGGTTTCACACCAATTTTTTCTTTTGTTTCGACGGATATTGCCCCATTCTCGGAGGGTTTGAAGCGCAGCCTGACGATGCGAATGCAGTGAGAAATTACTTGCGAGAGACTTTAGGGCCGGAATGTGATTTTGGCGTTGTCGTTGCACCTGGAACATTGACCAATGGCTATCGTTTGAGTTGGAGTGAATTGGGGGTTGACGACAATACGCCAATCAAGGCATCCCCGCTCTGGAGGATCGACAGCGGAAAAGTCATTGTCAAATACGATGCGCACGGTATCGGTACGGTTCAGGAGAGGATGGAAGGAATACAGCAATGCTTGGCGAAACCCGAAAATGAAAAAAAGGTTAGCTTGTTTTTGAAGGATAGGGCAGCGGGAGCTTTATGGGGAAGAATGGCAGCGATTGGAGGACTTGTTGTCGCGTCTTTAGCTAGCTTTTATATCGTTTTTCAGATGTTTTGTGACCTTCAATTCAACCTCATTCGCCGCTGCGGAAGTTATTGCACTAATTGTTTAGGGCGCAGTTCTCGCCGAATTGACGTCGTTCCTCCGTCCGCTCCTCCGCCCTATCTAGCCCCCGCAGGCGTTGTGCCTGCGGCCTCGCTGGAGATGTTGGAAAAGATGCCGTAATTATAAGCGAATCTTTGTCACCGAAAGATATTTGATCGGTGATCGGCTTGATTTTTCAGAGACGACTAGATATAATTTTACCTACATCATACATAAGGACATAATAAAAAGGAAAATGAAATGCACAAAAAATATGCATTGATTTTAGCCATGATTGTATCACAGTTTCCAATTGGATTATATGGTACAGCTACCATAAAATGGTGTAATACAATACAGGGTGAAATAAGAGAAGGAGGTGCCTTTGGAGACGCAACTGGACTTCTGGTGTTGACTTCCGGTAATTTAAAGGGTTTAGCATGTTGGCTAGAGCGCTTCCCAGATGGAGCAACAATCGGTACAGATATTTTCCTACGTGATAGTGCCGGTGTAAAATATGAACTTTCTGGCCACGGTAGCGATATAGCGACCGGATGGTACCTTAAGAGTCTTGTAGAGCTGCCCGGTCTGGCAGGGAGACAGGTAAACTTCTGCACAGAAAACACGGCGCCTGAAAAACGCTATCTTATTACTAGGTTGTTTATCGGAGGAAAAACGGTTGCACACGTAAAACCGGGTGCAATTGTCATTAATTATGAATACCCTCAGGGTAAGAAGCATAAGTTTAATTTCTCCGTTCAAGATGGCGAAAATATTCTCATCACGCCAACAAATTTATCCGGAGGTATTGCTGTTTATTTAACAAAAACATCTCTCAAAAAGGCTTCGTGTTTTGATAAGGATCTTTTAAAGGACGCAAAAATTCGTTTTGTGAATTATATCACGGTAAAGAACCAGACACATCAGAACTTGACTATTAAATTCGCTCCTAGTGGCGTTACAAAGGAGCTAAAAATTGATCCTGCACCTCATGATGGACTTACAACGAATAAAGAAATCGAGCTATCTAAACCGCCGACATCAATCAGTTGGGCATCTGATGATGAAAAAATTCAAGGCACCAGTTCAATTGATGATCGCTTCTATGAAAAATCCAAAGGCATTGTCACCATTGCGGGTAAAGGAATGACGATTGGCGAAGAACCATCAAAAACAGAATTGGTCACCATCTCAAATGCAACATTTGAACCGCTTAATATAGTTCTTACAACGGATTCAATTATTCGTCCATTTCAACTCAAACCACTAGATACAACAACGGTTAAGTATATTGGTGTACCGCAACTCATAGCTTGGGCAACACCATCAGGTAAAACCAAGGGTGAGAGACAATGGGAACACGAGGAAGATGTCACAATAGGTTTTGGAAATCTCATTACATATGATAAACCACTTAAGTTAACGTCACAACTAATATTCAACAGTAACAACCAAGGGATTGTAGTCACCTTAAAAACTCAACTGGGACAAGAGTATGAATCCGCTATTCCGGCTCAAAAAACAATCATGATAAAAGCGTCTACCACCGATCAAATCACAAGTTTTGAGTGGCGCGCTGATGACAATAGCTTCACGGGAAAGCTCAATGAAGAACAACTTCAAAAACCAAAAATCGATATCCGGGATTCAACAGTCACCACACCATTAATTACTCAACTTACAGCAGATGAAATTATGGCGCTGGCCCCTGCTGGACGATCCTGTTCAGCAAGACTAAGCGGAACATTACTTTGGGGGTACTGCGATAAAAGGATGCCAGATAATATATTTTATAGCCTTTATACATCAATTGATATAGCTCAATGCCCGGAGCCAGCTGCAATTGAAAATAGGAACGGAACCTTAACGTGTCTTAAATAAACTAACCCATAAAACAAAAACATCCAATTGTTTGAATTGAAACAGGTCATGAATCAACATTTGTGACCTGTCTTGTTTGATCCCTACTTAGTCTTGAACATGGAAGTGAAGGAAGAAGTCATCGGGTTGCTCGCAAGATCCTTGACCCCTTGTGTCACGGTAACTGTATAGGTGCTATTCCTTTTTAATGCAGAAAGTGGGGTGAACGTTGCTACTTTGTTAGTATAGCCTACTGTTCCAGAAATAGAAGTGTTTGCAAGTTTAAGCTGGATCGTCCCGGTATTGATCGTGTTTGGATTCATGTCTTCAGAAAATGCAATGAGAATTTTAGTTGAAGTCGCAACAGACACAGTATTGTCAGCTGGGGAGATAGATTGTACAAAAGGAGGCGTCGTATCAGCCTCTACCCCTGTTGTGAACGTCCAACTATAGTCGTTGAGCATTGAGTTCCCTGATAAATCACGAACCGTATTGCGAATACTTGCGGTATAGGTTACTGAAAAATTTAGATTCGCCGAAGGGGTAAATATAGCAGTTCGACTTGAGTAGCTAACTATGCCACTGATGGCATTTGAATTCAGATCTTTCAGGGTAAAGCTTAAAGTATTTACAGTCGACGGCGCCATATCTTCGGAAAACACTGCTAATATTTTTGTATTCACATCGACATTGCTTTGATTTCCAAGGGGAACTGTCGATACGAGTTCGGGACGGGTGGTGTCCGGAGCTGCCCCTGTGGTAAAACTCCAAACAAAGTCGTTGGCTAAGGCATTCCCGGAAAGATCTAAAATTCCCTCCTTTAAAGTGCACTCATAAGTTGTTGAGTAGGAAAGTGCTTCGGAGGGCGTGAAAATTGCACTTCGGCCGAAAGCTGAGACGACGCCATTAACCGTTTTCTGATTAGATTTTTCTTTCAAATAGAACGTAATGGGAGTCACGGAAGTTGGTGTAATATTTTCGCTAAACGTGGCAGTTACCTTCGTAATGGTGGAAACTTGCAAGGCGTCAGGTTCAGGAGCCGTTAGACTCACTTCTGGTGGAGTACTGTCAACCGTCGATGCCGTTGTAAATGACCAACTATAGTCCGACTCTAGTTCATTGCCGTTTAAATCTTTAACGCTTCTTAGAATGGTTACCTTGTATTTTGTTTCCGGATCCAAGTTGAAAAGAGGTGAAAACACCGAAGTCCGTCCTGTATTTGTAATTGTTCCTATAACGAGAACGCCGTTGGCTTTTTCAACTAGAAAGCTTGCCGATGTTAAAGACGACGCCAACATAGGTTCTGTAAACGTGACGGAAAATTTGCTGCTGATAGAAACATCTGTCGCTGAGATACCTGGTGCATGATTAGATACTTGAGGAGCGGTCAAATCTTGTTGAGCACTCGTCGTAAATTCCCAAATGTAGTCAGACTCGAGAGTATTCCCCGCAAGATCACTGACCGAACTTAGGATATGGGCAGTTATACGGCTATCTTCAGGAAGTAAGTCCAACGGTGTAAACGTAGCGACTCTTCCTAAAACACTGACGTTACCCACAAGTCGACGTGATGAGGAATCTGTTAGAAAAAACTCGTAGGTCGTCAGAGTTCTTATATCGACGACTTCGGAAAATGTCACGGAGACCTTTCCATTGATCGGAACATCTTTACTTTGCGGAAGCGGGGTCACGGAACTAACAACGGGGCGCGTGGTATCAGACTCACTTTGGGTTGTAAAACTCCACTGATAAGAACCGACCATAGCGTTTCCCCGCAAGTCTTTAACTCGAGAAATGCTTGCAGTATATGTAACACCAATTTGTAAGACTGAAGTTGGTGTAAAAATAACCGTTCTTCCCAGTTGTTCTGTTTGACCACTGATCAAACTACCGTCGGCGGATACCAGGTTTACAACACCAGAACTAATTGAAAATGGGTCAATCGACTCTGTAAATACGACAGAGATCTTTGTGTTAGTAGCAACGTTTTTGGCTTGATTGATTGGTGTTACGGAGCTGACCTTAGGGGGTGTAGTGTCACTCTGTTCTCCCGTTGTAAATTTCCAAGTATAGTCCTTAACCAAAGTCTTGCCGGAAAGGTTCCTTACTGACTTTTTGACTAGGGCATGAAATTCTCGTGAAGGAGTGAGTCCAAAAGAAGGAGAAAAGAGTGCAGTATTTCCACTGGAACTCACTTGACCAGCAATTTGTAGCTGAGTCTTGGTATCAAATAAGGTAAACGAGGTACTTGAAATCGTAGTCGAGACGATCCTTGTCGAGAACACAATCGACAGCTTAGTATTGGTGGCAATATTCGTTGAATTATTTCCTGGGCTGGTTGAAGACACATAAAGTGTACGTAAGTCCTCTATAGCGCCATCCCCGTCTTTTGCCCCACAGGCACTGAGGGCTAATAGCCCTAGTGTGAAGCCTGCCCAACTTAGCTTGATCGTCAAAGTCCGATGATCCTCCGCGATTCCATCTTTCGGATCGGAGGAACGAACCTAAAACTTAAAGGACATGGGCGTTGTTGCATAATCAAGGCATAGAGCAATAAGCGCTCCAGGTCGTCGGGCTGTCGTAGAGAGATACCGCTGATACAGCTCACCTCTATTTGTGGGTCGATTTCAGTACAAAAGTAATTTAGTTTGGCAAGGTTAGAAAAGACGGCGGCCCTGATGGTCGTGGCGTGGGATTTTATAAACACAGCGACAATTCACATAAGAACTTACAAAAATAATCCTGACAAAAATCTTGTTACGTCTAATATTTTTATTCCATTTTTTTCGTGTTCATGTCGCACCAATTTGACCAATTGAATTGCCGGATATTGATATTTTTCATGAAAATGAATGAGTGCTCGGCTGGGTGTACTGTCAGACAATTTTACTTCTATGATACTCTCGATTTTTTCTTGGCGAGTTAACGCAAAATCCACTTCCATCCCGTCCTTTGTGCGCAAGTAGTGTAAGGCAGTTTCTTCAGCCTGATAATCGGTTAGGGCGTACGAGTGTTTGAGCAAGCTTACCGCAACGAGGTTTTCAAGCTTTGCCCCATCATCCCCTTGCACAAGTCCGGTGTCAAAAAAATATAACTTTGGCTCTTTTAATAAGCTGCGTGCAATATTTTTTGAGTAAGGGGTCACCCTAAAAATAACGAATAGGGCTTCTAAAACTTGAATATATTTTTTTATTGTTGTTGGCGATACAATAACATCCTCAGCCAGGGATTGGTAAGAAACTGGTGTGCCGACCCGACTTCTCAATAAATTGAAAACGAGTTGCATTGCTTTAAAATTGTAGATTTTGTCCATCTCAAAAACATCGGTGCTTAAAATACTATTGATGTATTGCAATCGCCACCTATTGGCTTCCACTTCATTTTCTGCCAAATAAGGTTCAGGAAAGCCGCTACGTGAAATCAATCGGTCAAGAGCAAGAACCTCTGGTATCTGTGTAAGCTCTGCCAAAGAAAGGGGCAGCAATCGGTGACGAAAATATCGTCCCGCCAGAGAATCCCCTAGTTGATCGTAGATATCCAATCGTGCACTTCCGGTCACCAAGATGCGCATGGATTGGGACTTTGTGTCATAAACCCCTTTAAGATAATTTTTCCAATTTTCCATCTTATGGAGTTCATCAAGGATCAAGAGATCCGTTGTCGGAAGCCAGGATTGTGCATTAATAATTTCGCGATCTAGAATTTGGTCATAATTAAGGTAAACGCTATTTTTGAACGCCAATGCAAGATCCTTAGCTAGCCAAGTTTTTCCTGCTTGGCGTGGCCCCACGAGAAGCACAATTTTCTTTTCCAAATCCTTAAGGATGGCCTGTTTTTGAATTCTCTTCATTAGACTAAAATACATCATATTGGAGTAAAGTCAAGACTTTTCTCCAATTACGTGACGTTTAGTCGTAAACTTAGAAGTGAAATGATATTCCCTTTGGGCTTGCTGATGATCACCTTCAATCAAAAATACAAAAATAATAGCGACTTAGCGTCTGTGAGCCGAATATCCACAGTATTCGGCTCAGAATATCTGTATTTTTGAGCCGAATAGGGTTACAATCGGCTCAACAAGAAAAAGGGCGGCAATGACGTACATATGGGAGAGAGATGATTGGCCGGAATTCAGGTGGGACTCTACATTAGTAGAAAAGCAGGTTTATGCTTATGTGAAGGAAGCGAGTTCTTTAATTGGTCAGGCTTCTCTTTTCACGAGTGAAAGAACAACAGAAGCGTTGGTCGATCTGATGGTCTCGGAGGCTGTTAAAACCTCTCAAATAGAAGGAGAGTTTTTCAGCAGGAAAGATGTACGGTCGTCCATACTCAATCAATTGGGAATTAGAAAGACGATTGAACGCGTGCGTGATCCTGGCGCAGAAGGAGTTGCATCTCTTATGATTGCTGTTCGAGATCAATTTCGGGAGCCTTTGACGGAACAACGATTATTCGAGTGGCATAGTTTGCTTATGTCAAGACCCATTGATAGAAAGCGCTTAGCTGTTGGGAAATGGAGGACATCAACGAAGTCCATGCGGATTATTTCGGGACCTATGGGTCGGAAAAAGGTCCACTATGAAGCACCGCCATCGCATCGGGTGCCGCGGGAGATGGAAACATTCATAGGCTGGTTTAACGAAAGTAAGGACTTGAAAGGCCCTATACGAGCTGGAGTCGCCCACCTTTATTTTGAATGCATCCATCCCTTCGATGATGGTAATGGACGCATTGGACGTGCCTTATCTGAGACGGCTTTGTCTCAAGATTTAGGTTCCCCCGTGCTCCTTAGTCTATCCACAACGATCCAAGCACACCGGCGGAGTTATTATGATGAACTGTCTAAGGCAAGTCGAGGGGATCTCGATATTACCGAGTGGCTGGTCTGGTTTACCCAAGTGATCTTGGACTCACAGTTGCAGGCTAAGGGACAGATTGAATTTGTTCTCAAGAAGGCTCGTTTTTGGGATCATCATGCTGAGCATATCAATAAGAGACAGGTCAAAGTGTTGCAAAGGATGTTCAAGGAGGGACCAAAGGGATTCTCTGGTGGCATCACCGCGCAAAAATATATGAAAATTGCCGCTTGCTCAAAAGCCACCGCTACGCGCGACTTAAGCGATTTGAATACAAAAGGCTGTTTGAAAAGACTTGCAAGCGGTGGTCGAAGTACGCATTATGAAATTAATCTATAGTATTTGAGAAAAAGAATTCGTGGAGAGGACCTTTTTTGAAAAAAAGTTCCCCTCCACACCTCCCCCCAAAAAACTTTAGATATTGAAGTTTTTGAAAAGGGGCTTACTGCTGTAGTTTCTGGTATTCGATCTTCAGTTCCTCGTGCTCGATCTTCCTTGTATCCCAGTCCGCCCTCTTGGGGGGGAGAAAAACGTCAGCAGCATAGGCATCTAAATCTCCCTTATAGTCGGTCTGAAATCGCCGCCATTCTTCCAAGTCTTTCACAAAAACCATTGTTTCTGCTTCGCTGCCCCGAGTCTTTTCAAGCCACCTATCGAGTTCACTCTTCCGTGCAGGTGGTAATGCGAACCCTGAGAAGTCCTTATTCGCTAGCTTAGCTTGCAGATAGGCAAGCTCTTCATTCACCACATTGGGTTCACCCTTGACCCTCTCGGAGAATATCCCAGCTCCCTTCAATCTGTCCTCAAGGGGCCCAAATTTTTTCATTAAGTTAAAGCGAAAGGAATCACCGATAGACAACTCAAGCCCATTCCTAACAGCTTCTATATCCTTCGAGAAGAGGACTCCTCCGTTTTTATAGTAGGCTTCCAAACCCATGCTCAGTCTCGTATTTCTTTGGAGGTGATACGCAGAAAGCTGGGAAAAACTATCCACAGTGAGAGCTTCCCCATCACCGGTTCTTCCTGCATAGGCAGCACTCTCCTTCGAGACCGGTCCGTCTTTATCGAAGAAATTTCTGAAAGACCGATATTGCCTAAGCTCTTGTTCGGCAATGCGAACTGCATCCCCAAGCGTAGTCAACTGAGCCTGAAGATTGACGATCTCTTTCCATTTAACGGAATCCATCCTCTTTGAAAGAGCGATCATGAAAGCATCCGCATCGCCCAATGATAATTTTGCATCTTTTTGCCTAAGCTGCGTGGTCAAATCTCCAAGTCTTCTTCCATCAGGCAAAAGTAGGGTTTCGTTGAACTTGGCAAGTCTGACACCCAATTCTTCTTGGATTCTCAAATAGTTTTCCAGTACGTCTAATTGCCGTGTCGGGGTGCCCGTAGGGAAGTTTAACCACTGCTGCTTGAACTTCTCAAATGCAACTCTAAAAGGGTTTGTTGGGCCGCAATATGCAGCATAATTTTCCAAACGTTGGGCAAGGGGCTTAACTTCACTGTTTACCATTCCTTCAAAGGATGAACCTAAACTGCGTGCCTTCTCAGCGAGGGGTTTTTCTAGAAGAAGAATTCCTGCGCCCACGCTAGGTTTGCTGCTTCGGACCTCCACCTGTTTTGCTGTTTTGGGATCGGGGGCCTCTTTCGCCGGAGCTGGGGATTCGCTTGCCGGTGTTCGCTTCGGTGCTGGGACAATCACGCCTTGCGGAGGAACCCCGCCCTCAAAACGCACAGGCTCGTAGTTTGTGTCCAAATCTCTGAACCCTTGGGGAACGGGAAACTCTTCAGGAGCTAACTCCACAGTTCTTGTCCCCAGGTTTGAATTCTGCCGTACCCTTGGTAAATTAGGCGCTGATGAAATAACCCGTGGGCTTTCCCACATTCGACGCAGCTCATCTACGCGCACCCTGGCGGTAGTTTGGGGCTCAACACGTGGCGTAGGACTAGCAGGTCCTTCTTCGAACGCACGCGCCAAAGTTTTTACATTACCAAGAAGACCCAAGCCGGAACCTCCTTCCCATTCCCCTTCACCCTTTAACTCATCGCTGTAAACGTAGTATCGAATGAAACCGTCCTCCCCTACGTACTCCTTCATCGAATCGTCCATAGTCAAGTTAAGCACTGGTAGATAAATTTGCGTCAGGGGACGAGTGAAATCAAAAGCTTCCGCATTCTCTCTTGGATGAAGCGACCCTTCAAAGGGCTCCAACAAAAGCAAATCATTGCCCGGACTTGATGAGTTTGTTTGTGCTGCCTGGGTCAATTCTTGACTCGGGCTACGGTCATGTTTCTTGCAGGCTAAAATATTCAAAAGGACAATCGAGACCAAAAACTTCACCCAAGTATTCATTTTCAATCTCCAGATCGAGGGTGATCGTCGGGGCTGATGCAAGGTCATGGCCTCGTTTTAGCCCTCTTCGCTCACCAATGCTGCAGAGGCAAATTCCCTATTAAGCCGCGCGATGTGCTCCACACTGATTTCCTTTGGGCAAACAGCTTCGCATTCCAGAGTGTTTGTACAGCCGCCAAAACTCTCGTTTTCCATCTGGCGCAGCATGTTAAGCACCCTACGAGCACGCTCCGGTTGACCTTGAGGGAGAAGGGAGAGCTGCGAGACTTTGGCAGAAACAAAAAGCATAGCTGATGCGTTCTTGCACGCTGCCACACAAGCTCCACAACCGATGCAGGCAGCGGCATCCATCGCCTTGTCGGCGCATTGTTTCGGTACGGGTAAACAATTTGCGTCCTGAGCCCCCCCCGCATTGACCGACACAAACCCACCCGCCTGCATGATCCGATCAAAAGCACTCCTGTCCGTTACCAAGTCACGGATGACAGGAAAACCTTTCGCTCGCCAAGGCTCTATGTAAATCTCTTCCCCATCACGAAACGACCGCATGTGCAATTGACACACCGTCGTCCCTCTCTGAGGACCGTGAGCTGTCCCATTGATTACCAGTGAACAGGCGCCACAGATCCCCTCTCGACAATCATGATCGAACGCTATCGGATCCTTTCCCTGTGTGATCAACTCTTCATTAACCACATCAAGCATTTCAAGAAAAGACATCGAAGAACTAATATTCTGCGGAGTGTAGGTTTCAAATCTGCCGGTATCATCCTTACTCTTCTGTCGCCAAACTTTTAAGGTAACTCTCATTTATAGCTCCTCGTGGCGAGCTGCACGGTTTCAAACTCCAAGGCTTCCTGATGTCGCACTGGCTTTTCATCCCCCTTGTATTCCCACACTGCAACGTGCTTGAAACGCTCATCGTTGCGACGCGCCTCACCATCATCCGTCTGAAACTCTTCGCGGAAATGACCTCCGCAAGACTCTTCACGCTCCAACGCATCCATACACATCAACTCTGCAAATTCGAAGTAATCTTCGACACGCCCCGCTCGCTCTAACTGCTGATTGAACTCCTCATTACCACCTTTCACCAACAAGTTCTTATAAAACTCCTCACGAAGCTCGGGAATCTTACGCAAAGCCTTCATCAGACCATCCTTGTTACGCGCCATCCCACAGTGCTCCCACATGATGCTTCCCAACTCCCGGTGGAAGGAAGCAGGTGAGCGCTTGCCTTTTATAGAAAGCAGGCGATACATACGGTCCCGAACCGACTTTTCAAGCTCCGCAAATTCAGCGCTGTCAACCGATACCTGCTCGCGAGGAGTCGAGGCCAAATAGTTTGCCAGTGTGTACGGTAGAACGAAGTAACCGTCCGCTAAACCTTGCATCAATGCGCTGGCACCCAAGCGATTCGCTCCATGATCGGAAAAGTTAGCTTCGCCAATCACAAAAAGACCAGGAATCGTGCTCTGTAAATCATAATCCACCCACAACCCACCCATCGTATAGTGGACCGCAGGATAGATTCTCATCGGAACATTGTACGGATTTTCGTCCGTGATCTTCTGATACATGTGAAACAAGTTGCCATAACGCTCGCGAATCTTGTCTTCTCCCAACCTAGCTATGGCATCAGAAAAATCAAGGTAAACACCCAACCCCGACTCACCTATACCCCTTCCTTCATCACATACTTGCTTGGCACTTCGTGAGGCAATATCCCTAGGAGCGAGATTGCCAAAACTGGGGTACTTGCGCTCCAAATAATAGTCTCGTTCATTTTCGGGAATCTCCACAGGTATACGCTTGTCACCCTTTTTCTTGGGAACCCAAACGCGCCCATCATTTCGCAAAGACTCCGACATCAAGGTAAGCTTCGACTGATAGTCCCCACTGACAGGAATACAAGTGGGATGAATTTGCGTAAAACATGGGTTAGCAAACCCAGCACCCCGCCTGTAAGCTCGAAACGTCGCTGTGACGTTGCATCCAATCGCGTTGGTCGAAAGATAGAAGACATTCCCATACCCACCTGTCGCCAAAACAACAGCGTCAGCAAGATGGCGTCGAATGACACCCGTTTTTAAGTTACGAGTGATGATGCCCTTTGCTCGACCATTCACAACAACCACGTCGAGCATTTCCGTGCGTTCATGCATGTTGACCATGCCTAGCCCGATTTGCCGACTCAGGGATGAATATGCCCCCAACAATAACTGCTGTCCCGTCTGCCCCCGTGCATAGAAGGTCCGCGAAACCTGTGCGCCACCAAATGAGCGATTGGCAAGAAGCCCCCCATACTCTCGAGCAAAGGGGACTCCCTGAGCAACCGCCTGGTCAATAATCTGTGCCGAAACCTGTGCAAGACGATATACATTCGCCTCTCGCGAACGGAAATCTCCACCTTTCACCGTATCGTAAAAAAGACGGTAAATGCTGTCTCCATCCCCCTGATAATTCTTTGCAGCGTTTATCCCCCCCTGAGCCGCAATACTGTGCGCCCTTCTGGAACTGTCCTGAAAACAAAACGCATCGACAAAATACCCAAGCTCGGCGAGCGTTGCCGCTGCTGACGCCCCCGCTAAACCCGTACCTACAACAATGATGCGATACTTGCGTTTGTTGGCAGGTGCCACTAGCTTCATCTCAAATTTTCGCCGATCCCACTTTTCCGCTAACGGCCCCGAAGGAATCTTTGCATCAAGTTTCATAACAGTCCTAGCTTACAAATCCAAAATATATAGAAATAGGTAAGGAGATAAACCCAAGCGCCAATATTATGCTCAACAAAATGCTCAAGCTTTTTACGACACCGTTGTACTTTGAATGGTTAACACCCAAAGTTTGAAAAAAACTCACCAGCCCATGATTCAAATGCATCATAAGCAACACAATCGAGAGAACATAAAAAGAACTCACCACGGAAGACTGAAAACTAAGTACCATCATCGCATGAACATCGAAATCCCCTAGCCCCGCAAACTCCTCTTTATGCGTCCACCTGAATGTAAAATGAGCTAAGTGGTAAAGTGTAAAAGAAAGTACTACCGCACCACTTAGTAACATCGTTTGGGACGGAAGAGTCGCCTTAACCCTCTTGGTAACCGCATACGCATGAGGTCTTGCTCGCTTGTTAAGAACGGAAAGCTTGACACCGGAATATATGTGAACAAAAACTGCAATGATAAGGAATATCCTTGTCGTCCATAACACTACCGGAAACTTTTTTAAGACTTCCGCATACTGGTTGATCGCGTCCGGCCCTGCATAGAGGAGCATGTTTCCCGACAAGTGCCCCACCAGAAACCCAACGAGAATAAACCCCGACACCGCCATAAGAAACTTCAAGCCAACCGTCATTGTAAATATGCGACCGAGTCCGTTCATCAAAAGGTCCTATGTTCCAAGTTACAAAAACATTTGCTCATCATAGTACCTGAACCTTTCATGACAACAGAAATTTTGATTGTTTACATATTGAGCTGTACAGCAAGGTTGACAGCCTGATGGATAGGCTCTTCATCCAGATACGGCTTGCTTAAGAGGTAGGAGAGGGAAAAAGATTGATTGACCAAGGCAAGACCACCGGACAACGTGCTTCGTCGTCCTCCAATTTCTACGCCATAACCACCAAGCACCCGTAAAAGATCCTGTATGCGAACAGAACAAGAAAGTATCCCTAAGCGTTCAAACCCACTCTTTCCGTCAAACTCAACAAGGTAGTCGTCTTCGACAATGAGTAATTCTTGCTTAACCCGCTGTCTCTGGCGGTAATCGAGGTGGGCTGTCAGGTTGCCGTTCAGCAAGGTATAAGCCAATCCACCTCGATACGTCAGCGGTGCTATGTCCCTGACTTTCTTATTGCCTGCATTTTCCACAGAAAGACCGAAGCGGAGAGCCGGATTTAAGAGAGCGGCCAAACCGAAACCGAAGGTCACCCCTCGTTTTGCATCCTCCTCGTTTTCAACACGATTGACGACTTGAACACCGAGACCGGCTGCAAAATTGGAAAAAGCCTGCCCAAAACCTAACGATACCCTGTTTTTAAGTGGGGAGTCATAATAGTGCTGCCGTCTCCTTTCAACAGGGATAGGCTCATTTGTTTTGTATTCATCCACGAAAGACGTATAGGTAACACCAGCTGCTATGCTTGAAGTCTTGGAATCTACAATCCCTGCCTGATAGAACTCTCTGCCAAACGTAGGCCAATGATAGCCGGCAGAAAGCTGATACTGCTTTTCAAACACTAACATCGCTGGATTGGACTTAACCGAATTTTGACCGGAAATAGCAGACATCCCCCCCATGCCTGTCCCGAGAATGTGCCCCCCATCACTTTCCAGCTCGTCGGGAATACGGCCAGGATATTCCTCACTTTTCGCTAAAAGCTTCGAGGGAAGACAAAAGAGTAAGAAGAACAGAACTTGAACACGCGTTGGATTCATAAACCCACCCATGGAGTTAGCAGAAGTTCTTTCCTCGATTATCCCGCAAACCAGCGTTATTTCAAATGTCCTATTTTTCTTTGGCCGGAACTTTCGAAACAGGAGCTTCCTGTTTCGGATGTGTCAGGCGCGTGATGTTCTCCTTGAGGATCTTAACCGTGGTCGATCCTAGGTCGAGGACGATGAACGCATCCGAAATACTTTTGATCCGCCCGATAATGCCCCCACTCGTCACCACCTCATCCCCCACCTGGAGCGAACCAAGAAGATTCGAATGCTCCTTTGATTTTTTCACCTGTGGTCTTATTAGAAGAAAATACATTAAGACAAGAATGATCAGAAAAGGAATCATACTCTCAAACATTGACGGCTGGGTGTTTGCTCCCGACGTCGCAGCTTCCTGCGCCATGGCAACGGTGGAACCGAAAAAAAATGAAAATAGAAAAGCTCTCATTAAAAACTCCATTAATTTACTTGAATTCCTGAATAAAAATGAAAAGTTGACTATACAAAGTGAGCTCCCAGCAATCAATTGCAAAACGAGCTGCTTAGCTAGCCAGAACAGCCAGTAAGCAAGGAGTTAAATATCCAAGGTCCCCTTTTCTTGAACAAAGTTCCTTAATTTCTGGATAATTCGTGTTTCGACCTGCCTGACACGCTCACGGGAAATTTTGTACTTCTCGCCAATCTCCTGCAGCGTCAACGGATGCTCACTGGTCAGGCGAAGCTCGAAAATCTCCTTTTCTCGCCCTTTCAAAACCTTCTTGAAGTCTTGCAAATACTGAGAAAAAATCAGCCGCACCTGCCGCTCAGCAAGCATATCGTCAATCGACTGCTCCTCCTTATCGACCAGGAAATCCTCCCGATCGGAAGACGACTCCCCAAAACGTAATGGTGCGTTCAAAGAAAGATCCGGACCCATCAACCTCTTCTGCATCTCTAAAACGTCCTTCTCTGGAACCTTTAGTCGCGCCGCTATCTGCTTCGGGTCAGCCGTGTCATACTCAGCCAGAAGACGATCCGTCTCTTTCTGAAGATTGTAGTACAATTTGCGTTGCGCAGCTGTCGTCGCGATTTTCACCTGACTGCGATGATCCATTAGATATTTCAATATGTAGGCACGGATCCACCACGCAGCATAACTGGCTAGCTTTACACCTTTGTAAGGGTTAAATTTCTTTACGGCCTGCATCAGACCGTAGTTACCTTCCTGAATGAGGTCGAGTAGATTTGCTTGCGCACGACAAAATTCGTTGGCTATTTTAACAACTAGGCGCAAGTTCGCTGTAATAAGACGATGGGCTGCTTTAATATCACTTTCTTCGTAATGCTGTTTGGCTAGCTCAAACTCTTCCTCAGGCGTCAGAAGAGGATATTTCGCGATCTCCTGAAGGTAGAGTTGTAACGGCGATATTTTAGCAGGGACTCTCGAACCCGCTAGGACAGGAAGTTTACTCACTGGCTTCAATTCCATCATTGGTTTGCAAGCAGGCTAACATTAAAGGATTCCACCATGGCTGGAATTGGCATAATAACAAATCCACATGCTAAATTAAATAAACGAAATCCAGAGCGTTCCAAGCTTCTAAGCTATATTGCAGGTTCCCGTGGAAACCTTGAAATCACTAATAATTTGGAAGACTTAAGAAAGGTCGCCAAACGGTTTTCAGAGCAGAAAATAGACACTCTCGCCATAAATGGCGGAGATGGAACCATCAGCCGTACTATAACCGCCTTTATCCACGAATACGGAAATGAAAAACTGCCCGATATCGCTGTCTTACGCGGCGGCACTGTGAATGTACTCGCTGATAACCTCAATATAAAAGGTAGCCCTGAACAAATCCTCTACCGCCTCGTCGAAGCTCACTCCCTGCCTTCATACTTGGGCATAACGGAACTAAGCACTCTCAAAGTAAATAGCCACTATGGATTCATCTACGGCAATGCAACAAGTTATCGTTTCCTGGAAGCCTTTTATATGAGAAAGACAAACCAACTGGGCGTCCTTCTTCTCCTCGCTAGGGTGATCCTCTCATCCATCTATGGAGGAAACCTTTTCAGAAAAACAATCATATCTGAGCCAGTCACCTTAGAATCTGACAACTCTGCACTTATCTCGCTCGTTGCCCCTTTTCTTTTTTGCTCAACCGTCGAATTTCTGCCACTTAAAATCAGAATGTTCTCCCAAGCTCAAAAAAACCCTGACAAGTTTCAATGCCTCGCCATCCTTGTTCCACCCCGAAAGGTTCCTCTTCGTCTGCCTGAATTTGCCCTTAACTTATCCAGTACAAAAAAACATAAGACAGAATTTCTAACGAATAAGCTCGTCATTACAGCAGATTCTCCATCCGCGGCTGCTTATACTCTTGATGGAGAACTCTTCACCCCTCAAGATAGAAATGTAGAGATTTCTCTAGGCCCGAGGTTAAGATTTATCATCGTCTAGGTTTCTTATGAATCAAACACCAGTGCCCCACGACGTGCTGTGTGGCCTTCTGAAAAGTCAAGATGTTCGCTGTAGCCCCCTATCGGGCGATGGATCGGACCGTACATACTTTCGTGTTAGCTCTTCCGAGCGGGGGGAAACTTACCTGCTCATGAAACTGACGGGCAAAGACGCTAAAGCACTGCGCAATGGCTCTTACCCCTGGATAGCATTGGGAAAAACTCTTAAGAACGTAGAAATCTGCGTTCCCCGTGTTCATTCGATCCTTCCGGAATACGGAACGCTCATGATCGACGACCTTGGCAAAACTATGCTGGAAAAACGCATCCAATCCATCAAAGGCAATACAAAGAAACTGTACGCACTCTACGATCAAGGGTTTTCAATTATTTCTAAATTCATGAAAATCGCTCCTGAAAACGATGATTTTTGGAGTTCCAAAACGTTTGACCACAAATTTCTACAGGACGAGCTTCTGTTTTTTCAAATCCAATACCTGAACTTCTTCCCAACTTTCAATAACAGAAGAGACGCCCTGCTGTTTCGCCATGAGACGAACTCACTTTGCCACTTTATAGCAAAGCTATCTCGGCATTTCGTCCATCGAGACTTCCATTCACGGAACCTTATGTGCGTAGGATCAGAGCTAGGGGTGCTCGACTTTCAAGACGCCCGATGGGGACCCGCTGCTTATGATGTCGTGTCACTTTGCTTTGACGCGTATGTCCCGCTTTCCCCGGAAAAACGCGAGGAAGTTTTAAACCGCGGCCTCGAATTTTTCGCTAAGAACAATAATCCGGAACTTTCCGAAGAAATCTCGCAATCATGGCGAGCAGTGCTGCTTCAAAGACAACTGAAAGCAATCGGAAGCTTCGCCTATCTGACGAGGAAAACTAAACGAGATTACGCGCAGTACATAAGCCCCGCACTGAAGATCCTGAACCAGATAGGCATGGCGGAAGACAAATGGCCCTACCTTGTGAATGACATGGTTCCAAGACTTGTATAGTATTTGGGAAAAAGAATTTGTGGAGAGGACCTTTTTTGAAAAAAAGTTCCCCTCCACACCTCCCCCCAAAAAACTTTAGATATTGAAGTTTTTGAAAAGGGGCTTGGGGAAATAACTTTTTTCAAAAAGTTTGTCCCCAAATTGATTATCTTGAACACTATAGATCTGGCAGAAATAGGGAATTCCTTTGCCACAACCACTTAAAGCTATGATTCTTGCCGCAGGGTTTGGCACAAGGCTGCGCCCCATCACCAACGCTCTTCCCAAGCCACTTGTTCCTATTTCGGGAATCCCCCTCATCTATGTAACCATCAAACGTCTCGCTTTAATGCAAGTTGATGAAATTTTTGTGAATGGCCATTATCTTTGGGAAAAACTAAAAGCTGCACTCGAGACAATTCCCTTCCCCCATCCCCCCATCACCTTCTCACGGGAGACCCCCGAGATTCTGGGGACTGCTGGGGGCATTGGAGCTATCCGGGAATTCTTGAACGGAGAGGACCTTCTCGTTCTTTCGAGCGACATCATTACCGACTTTGACATTGAAGGTCTCATAGACTGTCACAAAAGATCTAAAGCGTTCGCTACAATGGGTTTACTGAAACCTCGTAGACAAGGGAAAACACCGGTATGGTGCCTGGAAGACAAGATCATTGGCTTTGGGGAGGATATTGGGTCCCTTGCATGTGGAGAACCAGGAAGTTTTTCTGTAATTCAAATGCTGAGCAATGAATTTATCAAGGAAATCCCCGAAAGGGAATATTCCGAAATCATCCCCTTCTATAAGCGTTTTCTTTCCGAAGGGAAAACGATCAAGGCATTTTTCACAGACCCACTCTGGTACGACATCGGAGAACCGGCACAGCTCCAAAAGGCAAACCAACACATTCGACAACTCCTCGAGTCCGGAAAGTTACCGCCTCAAATTCCTATTGTGGAAATTTTAAGTGATTTGCCTAAGTGGAAAGCTGAAGAGGTGACTAAACAACCCGCTTATACAACTGATCATGACGATCAGGAAATTTCTTCTACTTAAACCCGCTCCAGTTTTTTAAGCGTTAATAACCTCTGTCGGTATTTACACTTTAAAAACTGCGCCATTCATTAGGTTCATTCAATCTTGCTTTTCAAATTTACTCGTAACACAAAAACACTAACTAACGCTTTTTCTATTTTTTAAAAGCACAAAATCTAGTGATTTAACCAAAGGTTCTTTCGTCGAATCTACCAAGACTTTTGAGTAAAGATCGCTAGAAACAACATAGTAAACAAGTGTTCCGGCCACTAATTTGTTGGGGTTACTAATATGATCGTTGTGTCTCCATAGTAACTTCCAGTTATCAGCGTTACCGTAAAGTCGCTTGGAAACTTCAGCAAGGTTTTCTCCCTCTTTGACTTCCGTCAAATTTCGTTGTAGGTTTTCATATTTTTTTGCAAACGCCAAACTTTGCTGGTTGAGTTGGTAGTAAACAAGGTCACCTGGGAAAATTCTGTTTGGGTTTTTTATCTGGGAAATCTCAGCAAGCTCCTTCCAACGGCCTAAATCGTTAAAAATGCGCTTGGCAATCCTGCTTAACGTGTCCCCTTTTTGGACAATATAGACCATCTTCGAGCCTTCTTCTGGAAGTCCAGGGGCCATTCCTATCCCCGCTTTACCCCCAACAAAAACTTCCGTCACGGGACTTGCGGGCACAGCCTCGGGTACTTGGTCTTCCTCGGGTGTTCCCAGATCGTTCTGGCCAATCTCCTCAACAACGTCGAGAAGCTGGTCCTGTTCTTGTCCTTCTTCGCCTGGCTGCTCAGTCCCAAGCTCTTCCCCTTGAAGACCTTCCTCCTCCAAAGGTTCGGAGCCTTCTGTTACTTCGAGGCCAGCCTTTTCCTCAGCAGGCTCGGAGGTGGTACACCCCCAAGTCGCTAAAATTGTGAATAGCAGCAGGGTAAAAAGCCCTTTACCCCACCAGAGACAGTTCTTCATAAGCCCTCCCTTGCTCAAATGGATGAGTGATCGACTTGTGATAGAGATCTCGGTTCCAAAGACAATCTCCTTTAGGTACAACGATAGCCCCCTGCCCCCGTTCGCCACAACGGGCATCCTTTTCACTAAACTTGCCTAGCCAACGTGAGAAGGGACGTCTATAACTTGTCTGAACATGAAATTTCCGCCTAGTCACACGAGAGGAGTCACCCTTGGTTAACAAGGACTTCCAACATCAAAGCGTTCTCGTAGAAGAATCCATCGAGGCTTTATCCCTCAGAAAAGGCGATATTGTTGTGGATTGTACCGCTGGAGGTGGCGGTCATGCAGAAAAGATATGGGAACGCATTGCTCCCAACGGACTTCTTGTCTGTATAGATAGGGACCCGACCGCTATTGAGTACCTACAAACTCGTTTTTCCAGCCTGATCGAAGAAAAGAAAGTCGTCGTTATCAAAAACCGATTCTCACAACTCGAAACTATTAGCAAAATGTTAAACATTTCCGGAAGAGTCGGAGCCATACTTGCGGACCTCGGTGTTTCCTCAGTCCAACTTGACCAAGGTGAGCGAGGTTTTTCGTTTCTGAAGGATGCCCCCCTAGATATGCGCATGGACCCTTCATCTCATGCACAGTCAGCGGCAGATGTCCTTGCATCCCTTGATGAAAAGGAACTTGCTGCCATTTTTTTCAAATTGGGAGAAGAAACTCAGGCCCGACAAATTGCTCGAGCAATCGTCAGGGAACGTGAAAAAAATCCTATTAAGACAACTCAACAGCTGGTTAACATTGTTACTGCGGTGAAAGGAGTACAAAAGAAAAAAAAACATCCGGCAACACTTGTGTTTCAAGCATTGCGAATTTTTGTAAACGAAGAGCTGGAAGAACTTCAGGCTCTCCTGACTCACTCTTTCTCCGTATTAAAACCCCACGGACGCCTGGCTATTATCAGCTTCCAATCACTGGAAGACAGGATCGTCAAAACTTTTTTTAAAGAAAAATCAGACAAACTCTCTAATAATATGAATCTCAAGTATCTTCCGGTTAGGGAAGATGACATCATCCTTCGCGCTGAAGGACGCATCATCAAACCATTCCCATTGCTTCCCGAAAACGAGGAAATCATATCCAATAAACGCTCCCGGAGTGCTAAACTTAGAGTAATTGAAAAACTCGGGACAAATGAACCCAAAACGTAAAAAGTTATCTGCTGTCCTCGCCACTATATTAATCAGCCTTGCTTTGGCCAATTTCATTAAAATACACACAAAACTACAAGCTACTCTCCTTGGTTACGAGATAGGCCGTCTTAAACACCAGGAAGCACTGTATTTAAAAAAAAGAAGTCTTTTAACCATGGAGCTTGCCAAACTTACAACCAAAGCAAGTCTTTCTGAACTTATAAGGAAGCCATAATTTTTGATTTACAAAAAAATAAGACGAAGACTTTTCATTTTCTTTTCCCAAAGGCTCCCATCCCCACGTTTCTATTTCCACCGCGCTCGTATTGTTCATACAGGTTTCATTTGCGTTTTTTTTGTTCTTTTAGCGCGTGGCTTGTGGCTGCACCTTTTTCCCGCCTCGGAACTTCTGGACACGATTGCCAAGCAACATTATGAACGCAACATCGAACTTTCCCCATACCGTGGGACAATCTATGACCATCGCTATGTTCCCCTAGCCATAAGTATCAAGTCACCCTCTCTTGCTGTAAACCCCCGCGTTTTCAACCCTACAAATGATGAAATTAAGAAACTCTCAAAACTACTGAAAATTTCCCCGGGGAAAATTAAAGAATTGAGGCACAAGAAGAATTATTTTGCCTGGTTAAAACGGAAGGTAGGATTTGAATCCTCCGAAAAAGTAAGCTCCATGAACATCAAAGGCCTGCATAAATTAACCGAACCTGCACGCTTCTACCCCCAAGGTACCTACGGTGCCCATCTGATCGGATTTGTAGGTACCGACGACACCGGGCTGTTCGGACTAGAACGAGCACATGAAAAGAAACTCAGCGGTGCAAGCATAAACTCACTTAGACTTAAGGATGCTAAAGGACAACCTATTTTCCTAAGCGCCGATTCCGCCCTCCCTCAACAGTCTGGGTTAAACATCGTGCTCACACTAGATAGTGTCGTGCAGGAAATTGCTGAAAAAGCACTTGCCAAGTGGACACGACTCGCTCGAGCAAAACATGGCTTTGCCATCGTGTCGGACCCACATACCGGAAGAATCCTCGCACTAGCCAACCAACCTGAGTTTGATCCCAATAAACCCGTCGGTCTCGATGTCCAGAAAACGATTAACTTTGCCGTTACAGGACTCTTCGAACCTGGCTCAGTCGTTAAACCAATCGTGATCGCGACAGCGATAGAAAAGAAACTTGTGGGAGAAAATGACGTCCACACCTGTGAGAAAAATGGGAGGCTCAAGATCGATTCCAATAACTTCATCCACGACGATCACCCTAAGGAATTCTTGACAACAACAGAAATCATAGTCAACTCCAGCAACATTTGTGCCTACAAGATTGCCAAAAGGTTAGGGAAAAAAGCCCTCTGGGAAACATACCGATCCTTCGGTTTTGACAGTGGCAACACCATATTAGACCTTCCAGGTGCCACAGCCGGCCGAATTTCCCGTCCCGAAAGCTGGGGCGAGCTGCGATTTGCCAACATAGCCTTCGGACAAGGGCTTCTCGTCACCGGACTGGAAATGGTCCAAGCGTTCGCTGTTTTTGCGAACGGTGGCAACCTCATCAAACCCTACCTGATCGAACGTATCGAAAGCGACGACGGAAACATTCTGTTCAGCTACAACACCCTCCAGAAGACGAAGGTGCTTTCCCCAAAAACTGTCAACTTTATGCGTAAAGCCCTGGTACGAGTCGTAACGGAGGGAACAGGTACCCTCGCTCAGTCAGACTGGTATACAACGGCAGGAAAAACAGGAACGGCCGAAAAAGTAGACTCGTCTACCAGACGCTATTCCGCCGAAAAAAGAATCCCCAATTTTGTCGGCTTTGCTCCCGTCAGCGATCCCCATATTCTTGTCTATATTGCCCTCGACGAACCCAGAGAAAAACCATACTATGGTGGGAAATGGGCTGCCCCTGCCTTTAGTGAAATCGTCACAAAAACTTTAAAATACCTTAATGTTGCGCCAGATAAGGCCAATCAAGAAAATGAAAAAGAACGTTTAAGCATAAACCAATGAAAGCCATGAATCCCATTTCCTACCAATCCATCTTCCCAACACTAGATACATGGGGTCTACTAAAACGAAGCCATCTCAGTAGGCCAGGGCAAGGTTCTCTGCAAATCAATTCCCAATCCATCACCCGTGGTGATGTTTTCATAGCAATGCAGGGAACTTCCACCAACTCCCACGCGTTCATTCCTCAAGCAATCGAATCCGGAGCACATTTCCTAATATTCGACCAGACCGACACACTCACCTTCCCACTACCCGAACAAGTCAGCTGGGCCGAAGTTACAAACAGCCGCGCTGCATGGGCCGCCCTCTCTGCCCAAGCTTATGGAAATCCGCAAAACAAACTCTCATTATATGGCGTTACAGGCACTAATGGGAAAACATCTACAACCCAGATGGCAGGTCAACTGATACGTCTCTGCGGTTCTAAATGCCTGACAATAGGCACCCTGGGCGCAAGCGACGGAACCAAGCACTGGCCCAGCCCCCATACGACCCCTGATCCGCCAGAACTCTTCGCCCTGCTCAATCACTGCGTGGAAAATCATATCCCCACTGTCATCATGGAAGTCTCCTCCCACGCAATGGAGCAACAAAAAGTCTTTCCTCTAAAATTCTCAGGAGGCGCTTTCACCAGCTTCTCCCAAGACCACCTTGATTTCCATAAAACCATGGGCGCATACTGGGAAGCAAAACTGGCCTTTTTCACAACAAAACTGGAAGAAAACGCCCTTGTACTTGTAAACGAAACTATAAAAAATTTCCCCATGCACCAATTTAAGAATGGGATGACCTACGGTGGTCTAGCAGGAAGTCATCACCCCCCGTCTCTGAAAATTCTTTTGAATGAGTCTAGTTCCGAAAATCAAATTATAACCATCCAATACACAGAAAAAGAATTCAAAGGTGAATTTCCCTTTTCTGGTTTTCATAACGCGGAAAACTTTACCGCAGCTTGGGCTATCGCAAGAGATGCAATCGGAAAAGACCCCGACCCCAGTCTATGGAAGCAAGTAAAACCTATCCCCGGTCGTTGCGAAGTCGTCAACCCCAATAGAAAGAATGAACCAACGGTTATTATCGACTTTGCACACACACCAGATGCCCTTAAAACTGTTCTGCTCTCCCTCAAGAAAACCACCGAACAAAGACTATGGTTAGTGTTTGGATGCGGGGGCGATCGAGACAAAGGCAAACGCCCCAAAATGGCAAAAATCGGCGAAGACTATGCAAACTTCCTGGTGCTCACTAGCGACAACCCCCGTAGTGAAAATCCAGAAACCATTATTGAAGACATGAAGGCAGGACTTTGCAAAAACAGAAACACTTTCGTGGAAATCAACCGAGAAGATGCCATTTCTTTCGCCATACGAAAAGCTATTCAAGATGACATCGTCCTAATCGCTGGAAAAGGTCACGAAAATTACCAAATTTTTAAGGATAAAAAAATTCCGTTCAGCGATCACGAAATAGCCATGCATTGCTTAGAAACCTTCTGGAGAAACCATGACGATAGCTTGGACATCTTACAAACAATGGCTTGAAAGTACTCTACTTTCACCTCTACCAGAAAATCAACCGTGCCCACTGCCAGGGGACCTCTCCACCAATAGTAGAACCCTTCAGTCTGGTCAGTGGTTCCTTCCGCTTAAAGGAACACAATTCGATGGACATGACTATATCGAGGAAGCCATCAAGAATGGAGCTGCAGGTACTTTCTCAGAACGACAAGTCTCATCCACCGTTCCTATGATACTTGTCAAAAATACTCTGGACACTTACCACAGCATTGCAGGAGGATGGCGTTCGACACTTCCTTCCATAAAAACAGTTGCCCTTACGGGATCCCTCGGGAAAACGACCGTCAAAACAATGACAAGCCTCATGCTCGCCACACAAGGAGAAACCTTCAGTACCCCAGGAAACCAAAATAACGAGTTCGGAATTCCCAAATCTGTCCTTAATTTGAAAGCAGACCATAAGTTTTCTGTTTTTGAATTAGGAGCACGACACCCAAACGACATCTCAACCCTCGTAAAGATCGTTCAACCAAACGTCTCTGCTTGTCTAAATATCGCTTCCCCACACCAAGAGATTTTTGGCTGCCGAGAAATGACAATGAATACAAAGTTGGAAATCCTTAAAGATGCTCCCCCTCAATGCAAAGGGGTAGTCCTCTACGACGACCCAACGCTTCTTGAAAAAGCAAAGAAAATAAAGAAAGATCTCATAACATTTGGCTTTGACAAAAGAGCCGCCATTTTCATTCAATCGCACCATATTGAAAATGAAATGCTTCTAGTAGGTCTAAATATTTTTGGGAAAAACCTCGAAGTGTCCCTGAGCCTCTATCACGAATCTTTCCCTATAAACCTTGCCGCCGCTTTCGCAATCACAGAAGCTTTGGGCGTTTCCTCGGAAACGTGCGTAAAAGGCCTGGAACACTTCAAAGGTCTGCCAGGGCGCTTTAAAATTCACAGGCGACCTAGCTACACGGTCGTCGATGATTCCTACAACGCAAGTCCCGAAAGCATGAAAGCAGGGATAAAGAGTCTTTTCAAACTGTTTCCCAAAAGAAAAAAGGTACTCATTCTTGGTGAAATGTTTGAACTTGGCCCAAGTTCTGATAAAAAACACCGCGAAATCGGTTCCTTCTGTGCACAAGAAAAACCAGACTTCCTCGTCACCGTTGGAAACCACGCACGATTACTTGCTGATGAAGCTGAAAAGAGAGGTTTTCCTAAAAAATCAGTACAAAGATTCGACGATGTCTCGGAACTTCTTGACTCGATTCACTCCATCAACAATAAAGGCGATCTTTTCTATGTAAAAGGGTCAAGAAAAGTACAACTTGATCTCGTAGTTGCGCAACTGATTTCCTAAATAGGAGCCTTACTTGCTATACCATTTGCTTTTCCAACTTTCTGCAAACATAAGTGCTTTGAACGTTACCCGATATATTTCCTTCAGGTCTATTGTTTCGTTACTTACGGCTCTGTTTATCAGCGTGCTCGTTTCCCCATGGTTTATTCGGAAGCTAAAACTTAAACAACTTGGACAAGTGATAAGAGAAGATGGACCTAAAAGCCACTTTAGCAAAGCCGGAGTTCCTACCATGGGAGGAGCCCTTATACTTCTCTCAGTCATCGTCCCAGCTTTATTGTGGATGAATTGGCTTAACCCGTACTTATGGTATTGTATGGCAATATTCGCTGGTTATGGAATTCTTGGTTTTGTTGACGATTACAGGAAAATTCGGAAAAAAAACTCACGAGGGGTCCCGGGGAAAATCAAACTTTTCTGGCAAACCTCTATTGCTTTAGCTGTTTGCCTGTTTTTCTACTTCTCCGAAGATCATATGGGGCTAATTACGATCCCTTTTTTCAAACACCTGAGCGTTGATCTTGGAATGTTCTACATCCCAGCGGCTGCTTTTATTATTGTGGGATCCAGCAACGCCGTGAATCTAACCGATGGCCTTGACGGACTTGCCATTGGTCCCGTGCTTGTCGCCTCCGCTTGCTTTGCAGTCCTATCGTATGTTTCAGGACACCAAGTTATAGCTAGCTACCTCAATTTTCCCTTCATCCGACATGCTGGAGAACTTACAATCTTCGCTTCCTGCCTCGTGGGCGCGGGTATGGGATTCCTTTGGTACAATACATACCCTGCTCAAGTTTTCATGGGCGACGTCGGGTCGCTTCCACTAGGCGGAGCACTCGGAGCACTCGCTATCCTGTCGAAACATGAAATTCTTCTTGCCATAATAGGAGGCGTCTTTGTACTCGAGGCTGTGTCGGTCATTACACAAGTCGCCTCTTTCAAACTCACCGGGCGCCGTGTTTTTCGTATGGCTCCCATTCACCACCATTTCGAATTGAAAGGCTGGCCAGAGCCTAAGATTATCGTCCGCTTCTGGATCATTTCCGCAGTGCTTGCCCTCATTGGGCTGCTAAGCTTGAAGATTCGATAGGACAGAATATGAGTTGGTTGATACTAGGCGCAGGACGCTCAGGAATGGGAGCAAAAAAACTACTGGAATCATCCGGGCAGAGCGCATTTCTTTATGACGAAAACACAAAATATGGCAGCATGCCAAACCTTATTTTCCACCCCGATCATCCTATTTTTAATGAAAAAGATTTGACATTTGTAGTAAGCCCCGGATTCCCTCCTCAACACACGATTCTAAAAAGAGCAAAAGACCTAGGGTTAAAAGTAATAACTGAAATCGATCTTGCGCTTGAACATTTTAGAGGCACCCTAATTGCGGTCACAGGAACCAACGGCAAATCAACTACTGTTATGATGATCTCTCACCTCCTCAAATCAAAAACTATCGATCACAGTGTCGGAGGTAACATTGGCATTGCAGCGTCCTCTCTCATGATCGAAAAGCCAAGCCTCCTTGTACTGGAACTCTCGAGCTACCAGCTTGAATCCTCTCACAAGATTGCTCCCCACGTCGCGGTTATCACAGGAATTGCACCCGACCACCAAAGCCGACATGGCACCATGGAAGCTTATCTTGCCAGCAAATGGCGCATCTTTGAAAAACAATCTTCTTCAGACTTTGCTATAATCGAGAAGAATGCCTATAACATGGCACTCTCAATGAATCTAAAAAAACCTGAAGCAAACGTGATACTTTTGGATAAACATCATGTAAATTTCCCAAGAATCAGAAACTTCTCGTGGAAACACGATTGTCTGAACGCCCTATTTTCTGCACATGCTGTGTCAAAACTTCTTAAGATAGATGCCGAGAGCCTACTTGTTTCTTTCGAAAATTTCGTTGGCCTTCCCCATCGATGCCAGATCATCGGCAGGCGAAATGGATACAGAATTATCAACGACAGCAAGTCTACTACAATGGATTCAACCATTCATGCCCTGTCGGATCTTAATGGGCAAGTAACTCTGTTCCTTGGTGGACTTAGTAAAGGTGAGGAATTTAAGCAAATCGCAGAGTTTAGACACACGATAGCGAGTATCGTGGCCTTTGGACCGACCTCTGCACAAATCGCCCGGGACCTCGCTAGTTATGTTCCCGTCTTTTGCTTTACGAATTTGAAGGCTGCGACGGAAGCCTTGCCAAATATTATGGAGACACTCAGGGGCGACCTTCTTTTTTCTCCAGCCTGCCCCAGCCAGGACGAATTTAGCGATTTTGAAGAAAGAGGAACTTTCTTCACAAACGCATGTAGCCCCTTCCTGGAAAACTTAGGATGTCTATGAAAAGCTCCCCCTCCCTACGGATCGATTTCATCATCCTTTACGTGACTGGACTATTGACAGTTTACGGCTTACTTGCCATTTATGCTTCTTCCGCATTGAAGAGCCTCGAGCTGTACCACCAAGCCCATTACTTTTTCCAAAAGCAAGCTCTTGCTGTTTTAATAGGATTTTTTATTATCTTTTTACTTTACAAAATTCCCTTTGCCTGGATTTCTCATCTCGCATTACCGATAGTGCTCCTCTCTCTTATATTACTTGGACTTGTCTTCGTCCCAGGACTTTACCCAAAAGTTGGGGGGGCGATGCGGTGGTTGGACATCGGTGGCTTGCGGATTCAACCAGGCGAATTAGCTAAACTAGCGACCGTGTTTTTTCTCGCTAAAAACCTCTCACGAGAAAAGAGTGACCTCAACCGATTCACAAGTGGTCTCCTTCCCAATATTCTATTCATTGCGCTTGTCTGCTCGCTTCTTATCATTCAACCGGATTTCGGTACTGCAGTTCTATTAATGTTAGTCGCATTCCTGATGCTTTTCATCGCTGGCCTATCCAGAAAAACAATTTTATTCTCTTTCGCTATTGGTTTTACGGTACTTACAGCAGGTATATTCGCAGCTCCCTACAGGGTCAAGCGGCTACTGAGTTTTCTTGACCCTTGGAGTACCCTTCACACGGAAGGTTTTCAAATCATCCAAAGCTTTCTAGCCTTCCAAAACGGAGGCATGATGGGTGTTGGAGTGGGAGCGTCGAAACAGAAACTGTTTTTTCTTCCCGAAGCGCATACGGATTTTATACTTTCCGTCATAGCTGAGGAAAGCGGCTTTCTTGGCACTGCCTTTGTAATCCTTTCGTTCTTGCTCCTAGTGGTTTGTGGAATCCAAACCACCCTGCAACAAAACATCCGCTATAGACAAGTTCTTTCTTTTGGCTTCACCTCACTCATCGCTCTTCAGTCCCTTTTCAACATCGGGGTAGTGATGGGTGTTCTCCCTACAAAGGGAATTCCTCTCCCTCTAATCAGCAGTGGAATCGCATCGTTGCTTGTCTTCCTCTTCGTGATTGGCATCATAGCCCGACTAGCGAAGGAAAGTAATCTGGATGAACAAAGAAGATGAGAGGGGATCGTCTCTCTAGTGTTTCATCAAGTCTATTCAGTTGCCTGACAAAATATGAACTGATTTTTACGATGCCATCTCCACAGACGAAAAACGTTGTACAATAATATTAAGGGTCGTTCAGCCCCGACAGATCAATCTTGAAAATGTAGTGTTTTTCATTCTACTTTTTACAGACTCATATTAACTGTCTATCCGTTCAATCTCCATGCTTTTGCGAGATGTGAAGATATGATGTCATTTGGAAAACAAAAAAATAGTGCTGCAAGTTCCAACGTTTTGATTAGCCAAAAAGTCTATAAAAAAAAGCGTCACAAATTCCTAAATCTAAAGCCCAAAAAAATAAGGCAGACTTTTCTTTCATGCTCAACACTGATTGTTTTTATCATTGCGACCTCAATGACGATCGTGACCTTTCGCACGTACTCAAATAACTCGAAATGCAGTGCAATTGAACTACTCGACAAAAATGATAGTGCAGTCGAATCTTATATAAAGGCATCATGCAACGATAGGGAAAACAGCATCTACGAGGTATCAGCCGAGGCACAAAAACGTTTTGGGTTACTTTCAATGACCATTTTCAGGACACCTGATGACCATTGGCTCCTCTCCTGGGCACAAAGGGTCCCGGCAATGTTGATTGAAGCAGACAAGATTCGTATCTTGTCACGAAACGGGGATGTTTATGGCTCTGCTGACCTGTACAAACCCGAGATTCAGACGATTCTTACAGGTGTATTTTCGCGAGAATCCAAGCAGTTCTTGCTGAATAATGATAATACAATCATCGTTTCAAAAGACGAGAGAGATGTCATTACATCCGCACTAACTCTACTTTCAGAATCAAGTGAAAGATCGCTAAGAATTGAAAAGATTACATACCAGCAACACCGAGGCTTCGTCGCCAAATTACGTGAACAAAACATCCTCGTTTCGTTCGGTAACCCGCCGTTTGAAAAGAAATTCAAGAGACTTTTTAACGTTTTGAAGTCTATGAAAGATGGAACCAGCGAAATAAAATCTATCGAACTTGATTACAGTGACAAAGCTTTTTTGACTTTCAAACAATCTTGAAAGCTACCCTATGAGTAACATTTTTGCTATCGACCTGGGAACGACAAAATTCTGCTTGGCCAGCATTACGTATGACAAAACTTTTGAAAAGGCTAAACTCGACACCGTGTCAGTTCTATCAGCCGGAATGAAGCGAGGCATGCTGTCTGACTTTTTTGCCGCACAAAAATCCCTTTCTAGTCTCATTGAGCTTGCCGAGAAAGAATTCGATTTCGACATAAATACAGCAACTCTAGGCGTTTCCGGAACACACTTGAAAAGCAAATTTGTAACATGCCAGATTCCTATTGATTCGGACCATCTTGTAAATTCAAGACTCCTGGATAAAATCCAAACTCAAATTAAGATCGAAAACCAGGTGGACGGTAGGGAGTTTATCCACATATCACCCTACAGTTACCAAATCGACAGTAGAGAGTGGATCGTCAACCCACTTGGATTCTCAGGATCTTCTTTGAAGTCAAAACATTTTATCATCGAGGCAGACAAATATTACCTCGCTGACCTCGTTAGACTCTGTAACAGTTGCGGCATATCGGTATCAAGCTTGATTTCCGAACAGTACGCCTCCTCGCAAGTCACAATCCCTCCACTCAAAAAGGAATTGGGCGTTGTCCTTCTCGATATCGGCGGTGGCACAACGGACGGAATGGTGTTCCTTAATGGAAAGCCAAGCAAAGTGTTCACAGTCAACATCGGTGGGCAGCTGATGACCAACGACCTGTCTATCGGTTTCGGTATCCCTTTCGATGAAGCGGAAAGAATAAAAATATTGGGAGGAATCTCCAGTGATCACGAATTGACCTGCCATGCGGTCGATTTTCGCGGATCCACCGTCAACATCGATCCAAGGAAAGCGTCGCAAATACTCAAAGCACGTATTGAAGAGCTTGCTATCCATGTAAATAAGGAAATAGAGCCATTCAAAGGGTTACTCCAAGGAGGAATTATTTTAACCGGGGGAGGATCTGAGCTTCCTGGCATGGTGAGCCTCTTTGCTAACGTTATGCACGATGTGGTTGTTGCCAAGGCAGACCCTGTTTTTGGCGGAAACGAGAATACTGGAAAGATTGAAGCATCGAAGTTTGCAAGCAAATACGCGACCGTTTTGGGATTGCTCTATTATGAATTTATCAGACAAAGAAATAATGGAAAAACCGTTAGATTCAAAAACCTTAACTCTTTTTTTTCATCATTCGCTTCATGGCTAAAAGAGCTGACATGAGAGACCATCCTTTCATACCTACCTAAAGAATAAAATGTCAAAGCATTGACACCCTTGAAAGGTCTTCCCTATAATTTTAATGAAACAAATCTTTTAAGTGGGAGATCTTATGAGCTTTGAAACCACCGACATGCAAACACCTGGTGCGAAAATCAAAGTGATCGGTATCGGTGGAGGTGGCACAAATGCCGTCAGCACAATGATCAGAGGGGGAATTGATGGCGTCGGCTTCATTGCTGTGAATACTGATTTACAGTCTCTCAAGTCGGCCTTGGCCCCTATAAAAATTCAAATTGGAAAGGAACTCACTAAAGGTTTGGGGGCAGGATCAGACCCTAGTGTCGGTCGGGACGCTGCCCTCGAGGATCGACACGAGCTTCAGGAGGCACTCGACGGTGCTGATATGGTTTTTATAACTGCTGGAATGGGGGGTGGCACAGGGACGGGAGGTGCTTCCATTGTCGCTCAAATTGCAAGAGATATGGGAGCACTCACGGTTGCAGTCGTGACGAAACCATTTCTCTTTGAAGGAAAAAGACGACGTACTCACGCTGAAGTAGGAATCGAGAAACTAAGAGAAGCCGTCGATACACTCATAGTTATTCCCAATGAACGTTTGCTGGAAATTGCCACTGCTGACCTCAGTCTTATCGGAGCCTTTAAACTCGCCGACAACGTACTCGTCAATGCGGTAAAAGGTATCAGTGACATCATCAATATACCAGGGACCATCAATGTCGACTTCGCAGATGTCAAGACGGTTATGTCATGCAAGGGACAAGCTCTAATGGGAATCGGTGTGGCCTCCGGTAAAAATAGAGCCATCGAGGCCGCCAATCAAGCTGTATCGTCACCCCTTCTCGATGATATAGACATTGAAGGGGCGTCGGGAATTCTCATTAATATTACTGCGGGGGAAAATGTATCCCTACTCGAAGTCAACGAGGCCTGCACTATTATACAGGAGTCCGCACATGAAGATGCCAATATTATTTTTGGTGCTGTTATAGACCCAAATCTGACAGACGAAATAAGGGTCACAGTCATCGCTACCGGGTTTTCCAGTGACAAAGAAATAAAGGAACCCGCTAGGATTCCCCAGTCATCCTATCTACAGCAGGACATCTATAAGATTTCGGGCGGATCCAAATTCCCAAATAACGACAGACGCAAACATTTGGAAACGGACAAAGAGGCTTCCATTCAAAAAACATCTAATTATCATGACCAGGTGATAATGGACGAGACTTTTTCGGAACGATCTGAAGTCACGATCGACGAAAAACGATTCACAATTGAGAACTCCGAAAAAGTAATTTCGACTGGCTCACAGCACGAGTCATGGAAAGCCCATTCATTCGAAATGGATGATCAAGATCCAGAAAAAATAAAAGAGGAAATTGACAAACGAATAGACGAAGCACTTGAACTTGCTGATCGGGTCATACAGGACGACAAGGAAGACTCTCTGGATATTCCAACGTTTTTGCGTAAAGGCGACTCGCCCCAACTTTAGGAACCGGCAGACTAAGCCTTCGAAAGAGACATAAACCCATCCTTAAAAGATCGCATCTGAGAAGGAATCTGCTTAAGGAGAGGGTTTTTATCACGAATTCTTTTTTCGACAAAACTTCCAACTGAAAGAAAATGCTTGAGCCTTGGGGCACCCTCTTCAATTTGTCTCTCGAAAAAGTTCACAAGAGCGTTCCCCAGCAATGGACTCAGAGGAACTCTTCTCCCCTGAGAAAAGTGCTGAGACACTATCCTGAAGAGATCCGCCAGCCTGTACGCCTCTCCCCCAGCAAGATCCATAATTGCACAAGAATCATACATTTTAACATCGCACAGATTGGAGATAACCCCCGTCAGGTCGTCAATATGAACCGGATTGATCTTGACTCCTCCCGCAGCAGGAAGAGGATAAAAGATGGGGATTTTCATAACCCGTTTAATTGACTGAACAAAACAATCATGCTGCCCCCCATAGACAATGGAGCTTCTTAAGATTACCTTTTCGCGAACCTTTGAGTTTATAATCAGATGCTCCGCATCGTATTTTTCCCTTAAAAATCCTTCGGATGATTCACGTCGGGCCCCAATCACACTTAGAAAAATGATCCTTCGCGTCCCCACTTTCTCCATCGCATCGAGCAAATTAGAAAGGACTCGCAAATTTGTTGACTCAGAGGAAGTGTCTTTGGGGCCGACAAAATTACGCTCCCAAGCAAGATGAACAACAGTGTGGACCCCACGTAATGGAGCAGGAAGCAGTTCTTTGGAGCCTAGGTCCGCATAAATAGGATAGATATTATCTTGAGGCTGCGGAATCTTACGACGATAAAGAGGAATGACCACCTCTTTTTTTATAGAAATTGTTTCGATTAGCTTTTGCCCTATATAGCCAGAACCACCAGTGATCAAAACGGCTTCCTTCTGCATGGGGCTATCTTTTTCCACAGAATGCTTCCCCATACTTGAACTCCTCCGCTTGGGTTTGAATAGAGAGCTTACAAACTATTATACAGTTCTTTCAGTTGAAAAGCAGACTCGCGCCAGGTAGGTTTTGATGAGACAAGAGTTTTTACCTTCTCAAAGAACTTGCTTGTGTATCTTAACTTACAAGCACTTATGACACCTTCAGCCCACATCTCATAGGAAGCTTCCCGATCCAAACTTATTCCACAATATTGCACCGTTTCTCCAATACCACTCCCCGCACAATAAACAACGGGAATACCATGACCAAGAGCCTCAGATGCCGGAAGACAATGACCCTCCCAAAGACTGGGGTGGACAAGCACGTCAGCTTGGGAATACAAAGAGTTCAAAGAGGCTGAGTCCAGATCACCTATCACCTGAAGTTTGCCAGTTGACAAAAACCCTGCGTGATTTTTTTTAAAAAACTCTCTGCCTCTTTTATCTGTTACAATGGTTAATTTCACATTCGGCAAAATTTTTAATACTTCCGGAAGAATCCATAATCGCTTGTACTTTTCCCACCTAGATACACATAATAATGAATAAAAGTCGCTAGAACTTGCTTTCCCATAATCGACAAATTGATTCTTTTCAAATCCATTTGAAATGACCGTTGTTTTTTCTGTTACCTTCGGGAATTTCTCGACTAAAGTCTCTCGTGTCCAATTAGAGACACAGACAACTCTATCAGCGATGTCGAGAATCCGCGGCAAGAGTAGTGAAAACTGTAAAAAATACGAGAAGCTTACCGTTTCTCTGGCTATCAAAGGGATAATGTCGTGGACCGTTAAAACTGTTACAACATTTTTGGGTAGTTTAACCAAAGGAAGGTTGAGATTTGAAAGGCCATGAAAAACCACTTTCTCATTGTATGGGATTTCTTTCAGCCAGTTACGCAAAGTAAAACCAGTCTGTAAATTCCAAGCCAGCTTGGTTCTTCCCAAAGGAAATGAGCATGCTAAGAGTTGGCTAGCAGGAAATCGCGAGGAATCAATTTCAGAACTCAAAATACTCGGTGAAATTCCCATTTCACGAAGTTGAGCGAACAAAGAACAGGCGTACTTGGAAACTCCAGAGTGGAAATTTTCAAGACCATACCCGTCCCAGATTAAACGAAAATTCAAATCTTGCGCTCTTTCAGCTTTTCGATAAACCATATCCGGCTTCGGGCTCGTTCCAAGGCAGCTAAAGCACGATCTATATCCACAGGTTCTGTGAGGTCTCGCCGGTGCAGGCGTTCTAAAGCCCTTTTCTCAGCTGCTTCTGCACGATCACGATCTATCTCGGAAAAACTCTCAGCATCTTCCACAAGAACGTCTGCGACATTATTGGCGACCTGCACTAAGCCGCCAGAAACATAGTAGTCTTTACGTTCTTTTTTTTCCGTATTAAAACCAAGAATGCCAGGCCTTAAACGGGTAACGAAAGGCGCATGATTTAAACCTATCCCAATATAACCACCGTCCGCAGGAGTATGAATATGCGAAACCGAAAAAGATCCTATCAAAGCGCGAGGTGTGCATAGATTTAATTTAAAAAACACAACACTTCCTATCTATTTAGCTTTAACACGCTTCACTACTTCGTCAATAGAACCAGCATACAGAAACGCCTGCTCAGGAATATCATCATGTTTGCCTGCAAGAATTTCCGTGAATCCTCTTATGGTCTCCTCCAACTCAGAGAAAACACCCGGCGTCCCCGTAAATTGTTCCGCAACAAAAAAAGGCTGGCTGAAAAAACGTTCAATTTTTCTCGCTCGGGCTACTGTTAGTTTTTGTTCCTCCGTAAGCTCATCCATTCCTAAAATCGCGATAATGTCCTTCAGGTCTTTATAACCCTGGATAACAATCTGCACATCTCTGGCAACCTTGTAGTGCTCTTCTCCAACAACCCCTGGGTCCAGAATACGCGAACTACTCGATAAAGGATCAACTGCAGGATAAATACCCAACGACGCGATAGAACGTTCCAACACGATCGAAGCATCGAGATGTGCAAAAGTTGTAGCAGGTGCCGGATCAGTATAATCATCCGCAGGTACATAAATAGCCTGAATCGAAGTAATGGAACCACTTTTTGTTGAAGTGATCCTTTCTTGTAACTCTCCCATTTCCGAAGCCAAAGTAGGCTGATAACCCACAGCAGACGGAATACGTCCCAATAATGCCGAAACTTCGGCGCCCGCTTGCGTAAAGCGGAAGATATTATCAATAAATAGAAGAACATCCTGATTTTCTTCATCACGGAAATACTCAGCAACAGAAAGCGCCGTCAAAGCAACACGAGCCCTCGCTCCGGGCGGCTCATTCATCTGTCCGAAAATCAGCGCGGTCTTGCTTAAAACACCTGATTCTTTCATCTCGAGATATAGGTCATTACCCTCCCTGGTTCTCTCTCCCACTCCACCAAAGACCGAATAACCACCATGATGAGTTGCCACGTTATGAATCAACTCCTGAATGAGAACCGTCTTTCCAACTCCCGCTCCGCCGAAAAGGCCTATCTTCCCGCCCTTAAGAAGAGGCGCCATGAGATCAACAACTTTGATCCCAGTTACAAGGATTTCCTGCTTGGTATTTAAATTCGTTAGTTTGGGTGCCGGTCTGTGAATCGGATACCTCTTCTCAAACTTTACTTCACCTGCATCATCAATTGGCTCACCTATGATATTCAAAATCCTACCTAGTGTGCCAGGACCGACCGGAACTTCAATTTGTGCATAAGTATCTCTCACACGCACGCCCCGACTCAGACCGTCAGTGCTGTCCATGGCAATTGTCCTTACAATGTCGTCTCCTAAATGTGACGCAACTTCGAGTGTTAGATTGTCTTTCTTGTCGTTAATGGAAGGATTCGTTAGCTTCAAAGCGTTATAAATCGCAGGAATTTCCCCCTCCGGAAACGCTACATCGACAACGGGTCCCATTACCTGAACAACTTTCCCCAATTTTTCTGTCATTTTCACACCCCACAAGGGTAAGGTTAATAAACTAGAGAGCTTCAGCTCCACTTGTTATTTCAATCAATTCTTTCGTAATCGACGCTTGCCTTCCGCGGTTGTATTCCAACGTGAGATCTTTGATCACTTTATCCGCGTTACTAGTAGCACTGTCCATTGCTGTCATGCGCGCAGCATGCTCCGATGTGGCCCCCTCAAGCAAGATTCGAAATAACAAGTTTGCTACTTGTGTTGCTAAAATGGCCTCAACCATCGAAACATTCAGCGGTTCAATCAAAATATTGTAATTAAAACCCTCTTTATTTGTGTTTAATGGCAGAGGAAGGAATGGTTCAATCGTCGCTTGCTGAGAAATTGTATTTTTGAACTTTGTAAAGGCGACATAAACACGATCCCATCTTCCCTTGCTGAACTCATTAACAATATTCTCGGTTTCTTCCTTGCAAAAGTGGTAACTCGGCTTCTCCAGGACTTTCTGATCAAAGGACAAAATTTTTTCACTGCGCTTTTTTTTCAACAAATGGGACTTTCTACCTAACAGGCGCAGCTCACTACTGACCCCCTCCTTTCTCTTTTCCTCAAGAAAATTGTGACAAAGCCTTAGAATGTTTGTATTAAGAGCCCCGCAAAGCCCCCTATCTGTGGTAATAACTACCAGCAGCGATTTCTGTTCAGGTCTTTCTCGAAAAACTCCCAATTCGTCACTGAACTGCTCAAGATAAGGTCCCATCTTTTCCACAATTTCTTCGATCGCCTTAGAAAACGGCCTAGCCTTGACAGTGTTAGCATGCGCACGAGCATATTTTGCGGATGAAACAAGTTTCATCGCCCGCGTAATTTTTTGCGTATTCTTGACGCTGGCGATCCTACGCTTGGTATCTTTAAGCCCCGCCATTAGCTGCAAACTCCTTCCTGTGTTCCTGAACAGCCTGCTTTAAACTTGTTTCTACGTCCTTGAATTTAGCTCCGGCCCTTATCTTCTCAAGTGTGCCTTCATACTTTTGCTGCAAAAATTTATAGAAGTCTCTCTCCCACCTACGAATCTTACTCTTGTCAAGGTCATCTAAAAAACCATTCGTTGCTGCGTAAATTGAAGCAACCTGTAAGGCAACATCCAGTGGTTCATATTGTGCTTGCTTTAATACTTCAACCAAAACCGAACCACGTAATAAAGTCTTCTGTGTCGCTTCGTCTAGATCAGAACCAAACTGCGCAAATGCCTTCAATTCATTATATTGAGCTAGCTCAAGCCGCAGTTTGCCGGCGACTCCCTTCATGGCAGGGAGTTGAGCAGCACCGCCCACCCGGGACACTGACAAACCAACATTCATGGCCGGCCTTATCCCCGAGAAAAACAAATCCGACTCTAAAAAGATCTGCCCGTCAGTAATAGAAATTACGTTGGTAGGAATGTAAGCGGAAATATCTCCTGCTTGAGTCTCGATAATAGGAAAAGCGGTGATAGACCCCCCACCCGATTTATCGTTCAATTTGCAAGCCCTCTCCAACAGCCTGCTGTGTAAATAGAAAATATCTCCCGGAAACGCTTCCCTTCCAGGGGGACGTCTTAGAAGTAACGAAAGCTCCCGATATGCAGCAGCCTGCTTCGACAGATCGTCATAAATGATACAAACACTTTGACCATTATCACGAAAATATTCCGCCATCCGACAGCCAGAATAAGGAGCTAAAAATTGCATGGGAGCTGGGTCCAAAGCCGTCGCAGACACTACAATGCAATACTCCATCGCCCCCGCTTCTCGCAGCCTATTTACTATCTGTGCGACTGTGGAAGCTTTCTGACCAATGGCGACGTATATGCAAAGAACCCCCTTGCCCTTTTGATTGATGATAGTATCAACAGCAATGGCTGTCTTACCCGTTTGTCGATCTCCAATGATCAACTCACGCTGTCCTCTCCCTATGGGAGTCATCGTATCAATGCATTTGATTCCTGTCTGAAGAGGCTCATTGACAGGTTTTCTCGAAATAATACCAGGAGCTTTAACTTCAACGGCACCTTTTCCTTCCGAAACGAGTTCGCCTAATCCATCTAAAGGCTGCCCAAGAGCATCGACTACCCTACCTAGGAGATTTTTGCCTATGGGAACCGCATTGATTTCCTTAAGTCGCTTTACAGTGTCGCCTTCCTGAATTTTTAGACAAGTCCCAAGAACACAAACCCCGACGTTGTCTTCCTCAAGATTCAGTACTACACCCTTTTCTCCGCTGGAAAACTCTACTAACTCCCCTGCCATTGCTCCTTCTAACCCGTAAATCCGAGCAATTCCATCTCCTACTGTAATAACGCTGCCCGTCTCCTCCAGCTCTACTTTATCCCCAAAGTGCTTAATCTTTTCACTGATGATTCTTGTGACCTCTTCAACTCGAATCTTTTGCATGTCCGATTTCCTTAAAATTTAGCGATCATTCTGTCGATTTTGGTCCTCAAACTCTGATCCAGTCGAAAATTTCCAACCTTAACAACAAACCCACCCAGAATCGAGGAATCTACCTTTGATTTCAATATGATTTTTTTCTTAAATAGCGATTCCAGCGTTGACGTCAAGTTTTGTTGCAAGGTTGTACTAAGCTCGCGTGCCATAAACACATTTGCAATTACTTCATTGCGAGATTCCAACACCAAACTGTCATATGAATCCGCAATCCTCGGAAATTCCTGAACACGACCAGCATATAAAACCGCCTTTACCAAATTCCGAAACTGCATGTCCGCGCCTGATTCGTCTAAGGCCAAACTAAGTAAATCCGATTTTAATCGCTCCGGCATGATCGGACTCTTCAGAATCTGAAGAGCTTCCGGGATTTCAAACAATTTCTTGATCGCCAAAAATACTTTTTGATATTTATCTGCTTTTTCAACACTCGTGACCTTCAATAAAGATCTTGCATAACGAGATGCAATTAGGTTTGATCCTTTTCCCATCAGGTCCCCCTCACCTCTTCCCATTCGCTCAGTTCAGCAATTTTTAAAGATGAGAAAATTTCATCCTGTTTTTCCGTAAATTCACTTTGTAACCTGCTTACTAAAACCTCTTTTGCTGTCTTGGCGATTTCCTCTTTGAGCCTTTGACGCAAAAAAAGAACTTCGGCGTCTCCGCTTCTCTTAGCGTCCTCAAGCATCTGCTGAGCGATCAGTCTTCCTTTCCCGATAATTACTGATGCCTCTTTCTTGGCTTCCGCAATCGCATTTTTTTTCAGATTCTCGATCTCGGCGTCCAAATTTTCCAAGCGTCTTTGAACATCCTCAAGCCGAGATTCTGCCTCCTTTTTAGCAGCCAAAGCCTTAGCTCGAAAGCTCTCGAAGGAGTCATTTCGCTTCCGCGCTAATTCCCTTAAAGGGTTTTTCGCAAAATAAACTAATATCGCCACGAACACTAAAAAATTTAGATACGGCAAGAACATATCGCCAAACCAGTTTCCCACTTTTTACCTCAAAAGATCGGCATAGATCTGACCCATCAACCCAACAGTATTCTGTCTGATTTTCCCCTTTTCCTCTTCAAAGTTACGAGCAAGCTCAGCTCGCATTTCACTGAGCAGTTTCTCCACTTCCTTTTGTGCTGTGCTAATGTTCTGCTCTTTTTCTTTTTTTGCCATTAAAATATGATTATCCCTGTCTTGCCGCACATCGTCACTGACTGACTTTAGTCGCTTCTCTACTTCGAGCAAGTTCACTGATAGTTCTTGTTCCATTTGCCTGGCACCATGTTCAGCGTCAATAGTCTGTTGCTCCCTAGCCGTCTTCAACTGCAAAAACGGCTCTATCATCATTTTTTTTACAACGTAAATATTAGAAAGAAAGATAACGGTGTGAGTTGCCATTGACTGCGGGTCGGGAATCAAATTTAGCCCTGACAAGATGCCTCCATCACTTTCGCATAGGATAAGCCAAGGAATTCAGAAATTGATATATTAATTCTTCCAAAGAGACAAGACGAGAGTTATCTAAATACGGCATCCCATGGCGTCCAAAATTCGTTCAAATTCAGACGGAGAAAAATAGTAAATTTCTATCCTTCCGTTTTTTCCTCTCCCTTTTATCTTCACTTTGGTACGCAAAAGTGTGCGAAGAGTATCGGCTACATAGTCCAAGTTGGGATCCTGACGCAACGTATCCTTACCACTTTGCTCCCTCAGCTTCTTACACAATTCCTCCGCGTCCCTAACATTTAATCCGTTGTTGAGAATCTTATCTCTTGCTTCCAACATTCGCTTTTTATCACCCGCTCCCGCTATCGCACGAGCATGACCACCGGACAATCGCCCTGTGATGACATCTAATTGGATCTCCCTCGGCAACGTCAGAAGTCTAAGGGCATGCGTGATCGATGGCCGCTCTTTCCCAACTCTCAAGGCACACTCTTCTTGAGTATAACCAAACTGATCTATCAAACATTTGTATGCCTCAGCCTCCTCAATGGCATTCAAATTCCGCCGCTGGATGTTCTCAATGAGTGCCAGCCGCAGTTGGTCATCTGACTTGAGATCGTCTCTGAAAACGACGGGTACAGATTCCAACCCGGCAATTTTTGCCGCCCGCAGTCGGCGTTCTCCTGCGACAAGAACATACCTACCTGGATTGGCTTTGTTTTTTGAAACAACCAGCGGTTGCAAGACACCATCCTGCGTCAAGCTTCTCGCCAGCTCAAGTAGGTACTTTTCACTAAAGCCCTTTCTCGGCTGCCAGGGATTGGGGTCAATAAGTTCAACAGGAATTTGGTTGGATCGACCTTCAATGGACTCCATACGCCACCTTTCAAAATTTCGTGGGACCGATCTACTTGATATCTAATTAAGCCATTAATGGAACGGTCAGCCAAGCGACATCTATGGGGAGGCGGGAGAAAATTTTCCCCCTTAAGATAGGTTCGTTTGTGCCACGGGAAACTTCGGGGTTATCCACCCGAGGGAAGAAAACTAACCGACAAGCATGAGGGCTACGATGAAACTGAGAAGGGCTTGGAATTCCATGAAGGCAAGCGCGATAATAAGAGGAACAAAAACATCGCCCCTTGAAGTCGGATTTCGCGCAATCCCTTCCATGGCCGCACTGGAAGCACGCCCCTGACCTGTAGCGGCGCCAAAAGTACCCAAGCCAATAGCAATCGCTGCTCCAAGTTTAGCCAAGCCTACCCAAGACTCATTACCGGTCGTGCTTGCCTCTGCAAGAGCAATCGAACTGGCTGAAAGGCCCGCCATTACCAAACTACTCGCAAGATATTTCCTCATAACTCCATCCTCTCCTTTGAATCAATGATCATGAGAAACAGCCATATTGATATAGATGCTCGTGAGCATCGTAAATACGAAACTTTGAATGACTGCTACTAGCAACCCAAAAAATAGCAGAAATGACGGGACTAAGAAAGGCACTAACCCACTAAAGATACCGAGCAAGAGGTGGTCACCGAAAATATTTGCGGTTAACCGAAAAGACAAAGACAGGGGGCGAGCAAGATGGCTAATGGTCTCCAAAATGAGAAATAGTGGAGCCAGGACCAAAAATGGGCCTGTAAATTGCTTAATATAATCTCCGCCATGCTCTTTAAGACCCGCCCAGTTATAACTTAGAAAGACAATTATCCCCATCACAAGATTCGAGCTGAAATTTTCTGTAGGAGGAGGGAACCCAGGAAAAAGGCCTATTAAATTGCTGACCAATATAAAAACAAACAATCCAGAGATCAGGGGAAGGTAGCTTTTATAGAATTTTCCGCATTGCTCGTGAGTAAGGTCATGGAGGAATGAAATGACAAGCTCAATGGCTGTTAAAAGTGAAAAACGACTATCTGGAGCAATGTTATTAGCTTGTACCCGTGCGTTAACGGCTCCTCTGAAATAAATTCCGAGGGTTAAACAGGCAACGAGAGTGAGAAGCGCAGCAACGACGGAAGCCAAATCCTCTCTGACTCCAATGGCTTTCAGTAACGACTTATAGATATTTAGACTGGACTCGCCAACGTCGCTAGCTTGGGTAGTTTCTGCGAATAGGTACAGACCCGATAACCAAAAAGCTTTTTTTATCATTTCTACCACTCCGCAAGTATGATCGCGGTATCTTCAACCCGGCCTACAGCCGACTATTTGCTTAATAACACTTCTCTTTGCCCACTGGAAAGCAGCATTAATACAACGTTCAACGCCAGACCTACTGCTGCCCCAATTACAACCAACAACGGATCAAATTCAAGGAATTTCAATCCGACATAAATGAGAGCTAAAAGGTTAATTATCTTAATAAAGATTGCAAGGAAAAGAATTGATCGCCGTCCAAAAAATTTTCGCCCGCTGAAAAAACGGCTATAGGCAGCTATCAAAAGCAGAAAAGTGTTGATAGAGAATATCAGGCTCCCGAATATCAAAGCTGCGACTTTCGGAGAATCCCATGTCAGTATTTGCCCCGCTGTCAAAATGAATAAAAAAAAGACAAATCGTTTGAGCAGCATTTTTTCAACCTTACTTCTTATTTTTCATATCTCTTTCGATCTGTAGTAACCTACGCATGACCACATAATAGGTATGGCTTACGGCGACGATGCAAAGAGGCCAGATAATATACCCCCAGGAAAAGGATTGCGGATAGTGTTCTTCCAAAATTGGCACAAAAAAGTAAGCTGCCAAAATAAAAGCAACTGCTTGGGTATTGGCTGCCAAAAAATATGCGAATGCCTTAACTATCTCGCGATTCAAGGTTTTCTAGCCCTTCTTAATGTCTTGCACCCAATCTCTTCGGATGTTAATTTCAGTTCATCTAGAGCCTTTACTCTCAAATACAACAAATCGTCTACAAACAAACAGCTATTCTATAATGTAGCGGTGGTTTTATCTTGCGCTGAATTACTCTCATTATGGCGACAGAATTGTTCACTAAAGAAAATCATGATCCAGTTTCTTCTGGTGAAGTTCTTATCACCAAAGAAACGGTCGTCCAACCATCTTCTGATGCAAGCAAGGTCTGGGAGTATATACGAAATGAGATCAGGTCTCACATAGACGATCATCAGTATATTAAATTCATTCATCCTGTGAAAGTACTCCCTAGCAACAAAGATGAACTTGTTTTAGTTGTACCTTCAATGAATTTCTATCAAATCCTCCTAAATGATTTTTTGGAACTAATTGAGCGATGTAAAAACAGACTCGGATTCGAACATCTATCTATCATTATCGATTTGGAAGGAAACAAAGAATCGAATTCATCTCAAAACGCGCTTCAACCTTCGAAAGGATCAGAAAACGAAGTCCCGTCAGACGAAATTGCGGATACTGATCTTCTCTTTTCAGAAACTTTATCTAGAAAAACAAGACTAAATCCAAACTATTGCTTTGAAACTTATGTTCGGGGTCCTTCCAATCAGTTTGCGTTAGCGGCCTGCAACAGTGTAGCGGATCATCCTGGTTCGTCCTACAACCCTTTATTTATCTTTGGTGCAACAGGTTTGGGAAAAACGCATCTCTTGCATGCAGTTGGTAACAAAATTGCAAAGCAACACCCAGAGAAGACAATAACCTACATTAGCAGCGAAAGGTTCATGAATGAACTTATTTATTGCCTGCGGCACAATAAGATAATTGATTTCCGTCAAAAATATCGTCTATGTGACCTTTTCCTGATGGATGATATTCAGTTTATTTCTGGAAACAAAACCGCAACCCAAGAGGAGTTCTTTCATACTTTCAACACACTCTATGAGAGGAAAAAGCAAATAATCATTACCTCTGATCTTTTTCCTCAAGACATTCCTGACATAGAAGAGAGGCTGCGCAATCGATTCCAATGGGGCCTCATAGCCGATATTCAGCCACCAGAGATTGAACATCGAATTGCCATTTTGTATTCGAAAGCGCACCAGCTGGGGATAACTCTCAGTGCGGAAGTTGCTGAATATATCGCTGGAATAGTAAAGAGAAATGTTCGAGAACTTGAAGGGGCATTGCACAGATTGGCTGCATTTGCGGCTCTTCAAGGGCGGGTGCTTAACATGCATCTAGCGATTGAAACCTTTTCGAACATGGTAAGGGTGGATGAGCAGTCAAAACCAGAAATGATCATGGACGCTGTTCAAAAAGCTGTTGCCGAGCATTTTCAAATAAAGGTTTCTGATCTTCGATCACGACGTAGGCAGAAAGCTTTTACATTACCAAGACAAGTTGCTATGTACTTGTGTCGGCAATTCGCCAACATGTCTTTCACTGAAATTGGGGAAAGATTTGGCGGCAAAGATCATTCGACGGTAATGCATGCCGTGCGCAAAATAACTCTTGAAAGAAAGCGTAGTACCGGTCTTACGGGACATCTCGAAGCACTTGAAAGATGTTTAGGTCGAATCAAATAACTCCTAGATAAGACCATACTATAATATGGACAAATGACTGAAAATCTGTATCAATTTATGGTGGCATACTACTGTATGGTTATTTTAATATGTTGATATCATTTAAAAAGTTATCCACAGGTTTTTTCGTGATTTTTTGTAACCTGCTAATATTGCTTAAAAAGTTATCCACAGAGTTATCCACAGGTTGTAAATTTTTTATGGTCTAATATCAGAATGTTAGAAGCGTTTGCACAAAAATTATGCACGAGACTAATTCTATTAATTCTAGTATTAGTAAATCTAAAAAAAAAAATAAAAATCGAATCAGTAGTCGAAAAAAAATATATGGTGGTGCCAAAAACTAACTGCCTAAGGATTGAGCATGAGAGTGGTAATTGACAAGCAAGCGTTGGCGACAATGACGAGTCGGGTTCAGGGGGCATTGGGGGATAAAAATTTCGCCCACATCGTAATGGAAGCAAATCAGACGACAGACGGAGGTCAATTGCAACTTGTGGTGAGGGATCGTGTTATGGCTATTTACTGCGAAGAATCGTGTCAAGTTGAAAGGGAAGGAAAATCTTTTGTACCTGCAAAACTTTTTTCCGACATGGTTCGCGAGTTACCTGCCGGCTCGGTAACACTATTCGTTGAAGGGTCTAAACTAGTCGTATCAGCTGGTGGGAAAAATGAATTTCTCATGAAACTGCCTTTGCTCGATAATGTCGAGGATCTGAGAGGGCCTAAACACGGAGCGACGCAAGAAAGTCTTGAAATTCCCAGTGCAAAGCTTGCTTATATGATTGATCAGATACAGTTTTGCGTTAGTCAGGAATCACCGCGAAATTATGGGACTGTAGCTTTTTTGCACAGACCAAGTGGGAATAAGCTGCGTATTGTGGGTACAGACGGCTTTCGGCTGTCTTTTTGTGAAGCAGACATCGAGATGCCAGCTGGGTTCCTTGTGGGGAGTGGAATTTGTATTTCAAAGCGAGGCGTGACTGAATTAGGCCGAATGTGCAACGAGGGGTATGAAACCATTAGCCTAACCATTTCAGACGATAGAAACACCCTTGTGGCTATTGTGAGAGGGTATAAATTGATCAGCCTTCTCTCAACCTTAAACTTTCCCAACTATCAGGGCGTTGTTCCGGATTTCGAACCGTCCATGATCAATGTCCATTGTCAGTCTTTGCAAAGTGTCGCAAAGAGGGTTCTTTTAGCCGCTGATAAGACCAAAACCTTGAAATTAAATTTGAAGAAAGGGTCTATGACCCTATCCTCGCGTGATGTTGGAAATTCAGAGGGGTATGAAACGATTCCGCTGGAAGAGTATTCCGGTCCGGCTGGAGCGTTTTCTATCAACGGTAAATTTCTGACAGATGTTATTTCAGCTACCATGAGTGAAATGATTAACATAAGATTTAATGATGATAATAGTCCTGTGTTAATGATTCCCACTGCTGAGCCAGCTGAGTGCCGATCTCAGCATGTTTTAGTGCCTATAAAAGAAAGTAATTAGTGTTTAATTATTCTAGTACAAGGTTACCATGACTGAGATAACATTAGAAAATAAGGCTGATAATCAGAACATTACACCATCAGATGATTATTCTGCTGAAAATATAAAAGTTCTCGAAGGACTGGAAGCTGTACGAAAACGTCCAGGAATGTACATTGGATCGACCTCCGAGGATGGTTTACATCATCTTGCCTATGAGATCGTCGACAACTCGATTGACGAAGCAATGGGTGGGCACTGTAACAGGATAGACGTTACAGTTCATCTGGATGGTTCTCTTTCGGTTCGTGACAATGGTCGAGGAATTCCCGTTGCAGTACACCCGACCGAGGGAAGATCAGCGCTGGAAGTCGTCATGACGGTCTTGCATGCTGGCGGTAAATTTGATGACAAAGCATTTGCTTTTTCCGGGGGGCTTCATGGTGTAGGCGCGTCTGTTGTGAATGCTCTTTCTGAATGGTTGCGTGTCGAAGTGCGAAAAGACTTCAAAGTGTATGCCCAAAACTATGTCAGAGGAGTTCCTGAAAAAGACGTGCAGGTTGTAGGTAAAACCGACGATCATGGAACTTTCACACAATTCAAACCGGACACGACGATATTCACAGTCACTCGTTTCAGTTTTGAAACACTTCAAAAGCGCCTTAGAGAACTTGCCTTTCTTAACAAAGGGGTTCGTATTGTTCTCGTCGATGAAAGCTCAGACGAATCTGCGGATTTTCATTTTGAAGGAGGGCTAAATTCTTACTGCGAGTACCTCAATAGAGGCAAAAATGCTTTGCATGCTGTTCCTATTTACTTAAACGCAGAGCAGAGGGAAAAAAATGTTCTGCAGGCGCAAATGGAGTGCGTTTTACACTGGACTGATTCCTATCAGGAAAATATTCATTCTTACGTAAACAACATCAATACGATTGAGGGGGGCACCCACTTAACCGGGCTTAAAAGCTCTCTAACGAGGGTGGTGAATCAATTTGCTGAAAAATTTGGTTACCTGAAAACTCTGAAAAGTCAGCTGACAGGAGAGGATGTCCGGGAGGGATTGACTGGGATTTTAGCTTTACGGATAAAGAATCCTGAGTTTCAAGGACAGACAAAAACAAAATTGGGCAATGCAGAGGTACGAAGTTGGATTGAAAACTATGTTGGCGATAAGCTTACCGATTTTTTTAATGAAAATCCGGACGTTGTTAGAAGGGTCGTTTCGAAAATCATCGATGCGGCGAGAGCTAGATTAGCTGCCAAGCAAGCCAGAGAGCTTACACGACGAAAAACCGCACTAGACTTTGCCGGTCTTCCGGGAAAGATGGCTGATTGTCAGGAGAAAGACCCCAAGTTGTGCGAACTATTTTTGGTTGAGGGTGATTCCGCAGGAGGTTCGGCAAAACAAGCACGAGATAGAAAATATCAAGCGGTGCTTCCTCTTCGAGGAAAAATTCTGAATGTCGAAAAGGCTCGTTTCGACAAAATGCTTGCATCGAATGAGATAAAATTACTTATAAAAGCACTTGGTACCGGAATTGGTAGAGACGAGTTTGATGTCTCTAAAATTAGATATCATAAGATTGTTCTAATGACAGATGCTGATGTTGATGGGGCGCATATCAGAACATTGATTCTGACTTTTTTCTTCAGACAAATGCCTGAAGTTATTCAACATGGATATCTCTATATCGCTCAACCCCCGCTGTATAAGTACAAAAAAGGCAATGTAGAAAAATATCTTAAGGATGAAAGTGAGCTTCTTTCGTGCCTCAATGAAGTAGGAATGAGCCATCTTGAGATTGTAGATGCCCGTGAGAAAAGGCTTGATAAAAGCTTAATGGAGGGTGTGCTGGCGAAGTTTTCAAGATTCAATAGCCTACTTGACTTAGCTGGGAGGAAGCGACCAAGAGAGATCATAAATTATCTGCTCAAGTGTTCCGTCGATAATACCTGGATCGAGTCGGAAGAATCTACCAAAAGTTTGAGAGATCAACTCATTACTCACATTAACGAGAGTATTATTGGCAGTTATAACCCTCATGGGGAAGTTCACTTTGACAAGGAACATAGCAAGTACAGCATTCAAATGGAAACTCGGATAAAAAACATTCCACAGTCATTTGTGATTAATGAAAATTTTCTTGCTTCGGGCGAATTCCACGAGCTTAGAAAGATGTATACCCAATTGCACGAACAGTGCGTAGGTCCTTTCAAATGCTCATTTTTTGACGGAAAGGGAGAAAAAACATCAAAAGAACCGAGGATGGTGGAAGAATTGGCTGAGCTGCGAGACTTGATTTTGGAAGAAGGTAGAAAAGGTGCTCTGACCCAGAGGTACAAGGGTCTTGGTGAAATGAATGCACAGCAACTGGAAGAGACAACAATGAATCAGCAGAATCGAACGCTTTTGAAAGTAGACATTGGCGATGCGATAGAAGCGGACCGGTTGTTTAGTACTCTGATGGGTGATGAAGTTGAGCCTAGAAGAGAATTCATTCAAAGCAACGCACTTCATGTGTCTAACTTGGATATCTAGAGGGTCAAATGGAACAAATTACAATTATGCCTATCAATATAGAGAGTGAATTAAAAACTTCCTTTCTTGACTACTCTATGAGCGTTATAGTTTCTCGCGCTTTACCTGATGTCCGAGACGGTTTAAAGCCTGTCCATCGACGTATCCTCTATGCGATGGACAATTTGAAAAACTATCATAATCGGCCCTATCTGAAGTCCGCTCGTATCGTGGGTGATGTGATCGGTAAGTATCATCCTCATGGTGATTCTCCTGTCTATGAAGCCATGGTGCGAATGGCTCAAGACTTTTCATTGCGTTATCCTTTGGTAGACGGTCAGGGAAATTTCGGATCTATCGACGGCGATAGTGCTGCTGCGATGCGTTATACCGAGTCTCGGATGGAAGAATTAAGCGAATTTCTTCTCTCTGATCTTGACAAGGAGACCGTCGACTTTGTTCCCAATTACGACAATAAAGAGCATGAACCAACGGTGCTTCCTGCCAGGGTTCCACAGCTTTTAATAAACGGCAGTTCTGGTATTGCTGTGGGAATGGCAACAAATATTCCACCCCATAATCTTGGTGAAATTCTTACGGCATTGGAAGCTTACATTAAAGATCCGTCCATTTCAATTGAGGGACTCTTGGATTTAGTCAAAGGTCCTGATTTTCCAACGGCGGGTGAAATCCATGGCGTTCAAGGCATTCGTGAGGCATACCGTACTGGTCGTGGTGCGATTCTAGTTAGAGCGAAAGCTGACATTGAAAGCTCATCCTCGGGCAAAGAAAAAATAATCATCCGTGAAATTCCCTTCCAGGTGAATAAGGCAAAGCTGATTGAGAAAATTGCTGACCTTGTGCGAAATAGAAAACTAGAAGGGGTTTCAGACATTAGAGATGAATCCGCTCGTAAAGAAATTCGGGTCGTAGTTGATGTAAAAAGGGGGGAGTCGTCTGAAGTTCTTCTAAACAACCTTTTCAAACTTACACCGATGCAGTCTTCTTTTGGTGTAAATCTAGTTGCCTTGGTTCGGGGGATTCCAAAGATTCTCAATCTGAAAGAAATGATTGCAGAATTTTATCAACATCGACGTGAAGTTGTGCTGCGGCGAACAGCTTTTTTGCTGCGTAAAAGTGAAGAGCGAGCCCATATTTTACTCGGTTTAAAAATAGCAGTTGAAAATGCAGAAGACGTTATTGCTCTCATAAGAAGCTCTAAAGATACGGCTGTCGCTCAGGAAAGTCTTGTGAAACGGTTTGAGCTTTCGGAACTTCAGGCAAAAGCTATTCTGGATATGAGATTGGCAAGGTTGACTGGGTTAGAAATGAGTAAAATCGTTTCTGACTATCAGGATCTGTTAACTGAGATAGTCAAATTGAAAAACATTTTGAGAGAAGACAACGAAGTAACTCGGATTGTTTTGGAGGAGCTTGTTGAAATTAGAGAAAAATTTGCTGACGAGCGACGGACAAAAATTTTTCCAAAAGCCGCAGATGAATTTACCATGGAAAGTCTGATTGCAGACGAAAATGTTGCTGTGACGATCACACATGGTGGATATGTAAAAAGAACAGCCTTAACTGAAATTAGTTCTCAAAAAAGGGGCGGGCGTGGCAAAAGCGGCATGCTCATGAAGGAAGAGGACTTTATTCACGATGTCTTTATCACGAGCAATCACCAGGACCTCCTGTGTTTCACAAATACCGGGAAAGTTTATAACTTGAAAGTTTATGAACTTCCTGAAGCGGGTTTAAGATCCCGGGGGACTCATTTCGCCAATCTTATTAACTTTGAAAAAGACGAGCGAATTGTGTCGACTCTTCCGATTGAGGAATACAAAAAAGACAGTTTTGTTTTTTCAGTAACGAAAAAGGGTTACATCAAAAAAACGGAACTTATGGCTTATTCCAATGTGCGTTCCACTGGGATTATTGGGTTGAAACTTGACGAAGGGGATTCGCTTGTTGGATGCGAGTTTGGGAAGAAAGGCGATGAAATCCTAATTGCTACTCGTTTAGGGAAGGCCATTCGCTTTACGGAAGAAGAGGTTAGAGCTGTCGGGCGAGCCTCTCGTGGGGTTACGGCAATCCGTTTTTCAGATAAAGAGGATTGCGTCATTGGAATTGAAATTCTTCGATCGGGGGAGAAGTCAACCATCCTGTCGGCATGCGAAAATGGCTTTGGCAAACGCACGGGTTTGGAAGAGTATCGCCTTCAAACGCGAGGCGGGAAGGGCACTTTTACTATCAAGGTTACGGAAAGAAATGGGCCTGTAGTTGGGATTTGTCAGGTTCACGATGATGATCAGATTGTGATGATGACTTCAGCTGGGAAGCTGATGCGGTTTAATGCGAGCGAGATCAGCATTATTGGCAGGCATACACAAGGAGTCCGACTCATGCATTTGTCAGAAGGAGAAAAAGTTATTGGAATCGAAAAAGTAGCGAGTGAAGATGGAGAGGGGACTGAAGATGGAGAGGAGTGAGTAAATTGATAGTGGCGAAGGATGAGTCGGATTTTAGAAAACTCCTGGAGCCCTATTTGATTTCGAAAAAGATGACTCATGCCTGGGGGTCCGTAGGGCGCCTTCAAGAAGTAACCACCGCGCTGTTTACAGTTTCCGAACCGCAAGGGAATTATATTTTTGACCTTGCTAGTTTGACAAAAGTTCTCGTCACTTTGCCTTTGTGGTTGTCCGAGATTTTCAGAGGCTCATTACCGTTGGATATGACATTGGGGGCGTGGCTTGGTGCTCAGGAAGAGTTATTCACCCCCAATTTACGAAATTTACCCCTCGCTTTTTTGTTCAGACATTGTGCTGGTCTTCCGGCTTGGCGGAATTTTTGGATGAATAGGCTTGTTAAGCCTCCTGTGTCAGAGGCAGAACAGCATAGTTTTGTAATCGAAAAGCTAAATCGGCTGTCATCAGACATATCTTTAAATTCCGGTTATGTTTATAGCGACGTTGGGTTTATCCTTTTAGGCGTTCTCTTGGAGCTTAGGAAGAAACGCACACTTTCGTGCTTATTCGATGAATATTGCGGGACGGAGTTAGGTGTTTCTTTTCCTTGTCTTGGATTTGGGGACAAGATTAGACAGGTTGACAGGAAATTCATTGTGCCCACATCGTATTGTCCTATAAGACAGCGGATTTTGTGTGGCGAAGTGCATGATGAAAATGCCGCAGCTTTGAATGGAATTGCTGGCCATGCAGGTTTGTTTGGTGATGGCGAGAGTATGGGACGATTTCTGACTTCGTTTTTTTGTAGCGATGTTGGGAAAGGTCTTCTTGATCGAAATGTGAAACTTGCCGAGACAGAGGCTTCTGTGAATCTTTATGGATGGAGGAGGCGAGAGTTTTCCTTTCTAAAAGGGGAGCTTGTTTTTGAGCATTTGGGATTTACGGGTACGGGGGTTTGGTTATTTCCACGTTCAGGTCTCTATATAATATTCTTGACGAATCGTGTGGTCAGTTCACGTACATCGCAGTGGATTCAGCCGCTTCGGGAACAGGTGTGTGCATTTCTGGCTGAGCGTTTCATTTAGATGTTGGCTAAAACCGAAAAAAGGCACCAAGGACTACATCTAGCGCGAATGAATTTTTCTTATGGGCTGCTGCTGCGATAAGATCAGCTTCGGGATCGTCGACCGCTGTTGTTGCTGGGGTTTCGGGAAGCCCGACGGTAGA
>JACPKR010000073.1 GCA_016186945.1 Deltaproteobacteria bacterium
ACTGCGCTGAGCTTACAGGAACAGCATCGCTTCTGTTTCCGTTGATGTCCCAGGTCCAGTTTTTAAACTGGTAGTGACTTCTTCCCCCTCTGCTCTGGGAACCAGAGGGCCTCATTTCCGCCAATGCCCTACACTTTAGGACGTTTGAACAGTTTGAACACTGAATCTGCGGAGATTTTTAACTTTAACTGCGGTTCGGGATGTTTTAAGCTCGTCATCAGACAGGCCTCCTGGCGTTAGACAGGTGGTTTGTTTAGAGCCTGGCGGTTGTTGTTTGCAACTTCCAGGCTCGCTTATTTTGAGAATCTTCTGTCAACTAGCTTATGAAGTTTTTCGGAATTGCAACAGCTAAATCACTCGGCTGGGATTTTTAGTTGAGGTCCTAGAAAGGGGAGGAAATGGCATCCCGAGATGGTGCGTAGTATTTTGTGTAACTCCATGCCCTAACAGTTTAGGCTTCTACCTTGCGAGCAGCAATACCAGTTCGTTTAGGGCGAGCTGATGTGGTCTTTAAGTCTTCATTTTCATGTTGGAACCCTGCACCAGTTCCTAACAAATCAAAAGTGTAGCAAGTAAATTCACCTTCAGTAAAAGAAGGGTCGCTCGTTCTCACGACTGAAATATCAACCCATCCCATCATTTCTGCGCGACGCTGTGAAGATGCTTGAGCTTCTTCGAAAATCTCCGGAACGGAAAGACTGAATTTGTCTTTAAGTACAAATGTATCGAGTTTCTTTGTCATTGTGTTAACCTTTTAACGATCGAGCAGGATAATATATAGCACTTTTACTTTGAGAACAGGATTATGTCTAATCCATGGGATTTATTTAAAAAAGAAAGATCGGACCTCTCCAATTTTGTCATACATCTCACAAAAAATGGCAGTTTTGATGAGTACAAACCTTTTGCAAAAAAACCTGGCTCATATATTTTCGGATCAAGTGAAATCCTCAATTCTAACGCATCTCTTCAGGAAATCCTAAGCCATCAACCAAGTCCTGCGATTCTGGCACGCGCTCCGTTTGGTCATTTCAAGTTTAAGATTGATGTCGGTTATAGAAATCGTGGTAGTATACCGCTTGAGTGGCTAAAAAGCGTCTGCTTTTCCGAAACTCCTTTGCGCGAACTAGGTTCTTTCTATTCTGCGACTCAAGATCCAAGAAACGCGGAGATCAAGCACAACAAGTATCAGAAATACGGTCTGGGTTTTTCGACTGAGCTGGTACGAGCAAAGGGAGGACACCCGGTTTTTTATTTTGATTCACGACGCACGGATGTCGTGAATTCTCTTGATGCAATGGTAGTCACCGGAAGCCTTTCAGTTTGGCGACCATTGTTGCCTCTCTATTGAACAATATGGCCCCAAGCTATACTCACCAAATAAAAGTGAGATTGATTTTCGATGGGAGCGTGAGTGGAGATTAGTCGGAGACTTCAGTTTTGCTTTTGAAGAAGTTGCTAAGGACAGATACTTTTCCGCGGCCCCCTTCCAACCCGTCAACTCTCCCCGCGGTTTGCGACCATGCAAACAAATGCGACATCTTGGGACTTTCCTTGAAAGGCTCTGGAGCCGTGTGCGGGGAAACTCGCTCGCTTGCTTAGGGGACTTCGGGGGAGCAATCCCCGGAGCTTACCCGACCACGGGCAGTTTCGCCAAGAGTAGTGCCTCTCTTTCGGGGCGAGTTCTAGTTCACTCCGAGGAATTTGGCGGTGACGTCGGATAAGCGCCACATGATGAGAGGGAGGACAACAGCCACTGTTATCGCCGCAGATCCCACTATACAAGTCCCCAAGAACCTTGAGATTTCTCGAGAGAGTTCTGGGGGCATACCCCAACACTTAGCAGGCTCAGAACGAGCTTCCGAGGGCGGACAAAAGTGTACGTCTCGATCTTGTCCGTCCAACTTCATACGTGCACAAGTCGGATTATCTCCGCATTCTTGACACATCACGGTACAATTATAATTACCCGGTTGAGAAACCTGAGCACCGCCACTTGCAAAGGAAACGGCGCCAAACTGAAAAATTGCGCTTATGATAAGTGTTTTATGCATTGCCTTTTTCTCCTTTTCTTAAAGTTGTTCGGGGGGAATATAGGCAACTAAAAATGATTTACAAGGAATTAGTGAAACTAAGAAATACAGCCGCCGATTGAAGCTTGGGGGCTGAGACACCAAGCCCTACTTATTATGTGCGAAGTCGTTTCGTCTGAGCCAGGAAAGGTTTTGCAACTCGATCTCATCCGAAAGACGCGATTCGGTTGCGGTGCGACAAAGGACTATTCTTTTTCCCAGCTTTAGGGGTAGTGAGAGCTTCTCCCTGAATAATTCATATACGATATTAATATTTTTTGCTTCGCGCTCATGTACTATTTGCGTCCATTTACCTTCAATAAAATGCAAGACACCTGAAACTTCCAAGAGGAAGTCAAGCTCTCTCTGTCTGGTGTCACGATAAAACCAAATTTGTCCCTCTGATCTGCGATGTTTGATAAGTTTTCTCAGCTCGCTGAATAACAAGGTTTCCCACATTGCTCCGACAAACGGGCTTTGCGAAACCGTATCTTTGTTGAGTCCCAAGAGAAAGCTCAGTAGCCCTGTTTCCGAAAAATAGACTTTCGGGGACTTGATCACCCTTTGGCTCGGGTTTCCAAAGAACGGTTCCAGAAGAGCAATCTGGTTAGAAGCTTCCAAAACGCTGACCCACTGTTTAACCGTGTTGACGCTAACACCAGCATCCTTGGCTAGTTCGCTAAGATTGAGAAGCTGCCCATTGCGAAAAGCCAGCAAGCGTATCAGTCGTTCGAAATCTCGAAGGGACGCAACGTTAACGATTTGTCTTACATCCCTTTCTAGGTAAGTGGCGAGATAGGTTCGGTAATAATCCGCGGCCCCGAGGTCAGGACGGTCCCAAAGTTCAGGCATGGAGCCTCGTGTCATGAGACGGCAAATATCGTCCAGATTCTCGAACGTCCAATTTCCCTGAGTTAGCTCGACCGAAGACAAACCTTCGAGTTCTAGCCAAACACAACGACCTGCCAGACTGTCTGCAACCTCTTTCATGAGATTAAACTTCTGGGAACCAGTCAGAATAAAACGACCAAAGTTTTTTCGATCAGCATCAATAGCAATCTTAAGGTGTCGGAACAATTTAGGAGCATACTGAGCTTCATCAATAATCACCGATCTATTACCGAATTGACTTAAAAAAAGTTGAGGATCCCGTTCAGCTAGCTCGGCGTCAGAAGGTAAATCCAAGGTGACGTACTTATGTTGTGGGAACAAGAGGGTGAGAAGAGTTGTTTTCCCTGTTTGGCGCGCTCCTGTCAGAATTAGTGCTGGATATTGGGCAGTCAATTGTTGGCAACGTTCGGCTATTTCTCTTTTGAAAATCATAAGTTGTGATTTTTTAGGTTATTTTGCAGTTCAACTGCAAATATTCTATTTTAATCCTCGAGAGAAGTAAACCCCTCCTTGTTTCCGATAAATCCAACCAATATCTGCTGGGTAAGATCGGCTTTGATGTTTTTTGATCGCTGCATGAGATCTCGAAACGTGCTTGCCCCCGGAGCAGCCTTGTCGAGAACACTCGTGCCGAATTGTTTCCGTTGCCCCTGCATGGCCCAAAGTTTGAGGTCAGTGTGGTTGCGATAGATGCTTTTCGCGATGTTGACGACGTTCTTGCAGTTGGCGGAACTTTCGTGCCCTGGAATTTTTCAGTTGATGTCCTAGAAAGGCTCTGGAGCCGTGTGCGGGGAAACTCGCACGCGCGATTCTTAGGGGACTTCTGGGGAGCAATCCCCGGAGCTTACCCGACCACGGTCAGTTTCGCCAAGAGTAGAGCCTCTCTTTCGGGGGGAGTTCTACATGAAGTTGAGGACTTTGCTGAGTATGAACAAAGGGAGGACAACAGCCGTTCCCAACATCACAGATCCCAATATACTACCTGAGACGATCTGTTTGAGGTTTCGAGAGAAGTCTTCAGTCAGAAACAAACTAGCAGGCTCAGAACAAGCTTTCGAGGGCGGACAAATGTGTACTTCTCGATCTTGTTCGACCAACATCGTAACTGCACAAGTCGGACTATCCCCGCATCCTTGACACATCACGGCACAATTATAATTGCCCGGTTGAGAACCCTGAGCACCGTCACCTGCAAAGGAAACGGCGCCAAACTGAAAAATTGCGCTTATGATAAGTGTTTTATGCATTGCCTTTTTCTCCTTTTCCTAAAGTTGTTCGGGGGGAGCATAGGCAACTAAAAATAAGTTACTGATGTTACGCACCCTGCAGTTTTTGTAGCTGAAAATAAGCCTGCTGAGTTGCTGTAAGCAACAGTTTTACCCTCAAAGCAAAATGATTCATCTTGTGTTTTATTTTCAGGCATTCGAGTTTAAAAACAGCGCAAAT
>JACPKR010000071.1 GCA_016186945.1 Deltaproteobacteria bacterium
AAAAATCGAAGGAGGACGTTTCTTTGCTTGTGGGATATTCACATAACAGGGAACCGTCGCTCCCCCAAGGGATTTCTTGGAGGAACCAGCTGCGCAGTTTCCTCCAAACCACCTCCTTGCCCCAAGTGGCTTACGCATTACTAGTATCGCGGGAAATCAATAACGACATTGTAATCATCATCGCGATATTGCTTCAGTTTGCGTTGCAGGGTGCGAATGCCGATTCCCAAAACTCGCGCGGTTCTTGTGCGATTGAAGCTTTGCCACTTCAAAGTTTCCAGGATTACAGATCGTTCGATTTCGCGCATGGACATGCCGTGAGCAAAGGCGACGTCGGCAATGAAGTTACTATTTTCTACCTTAGCCTGTACTGCATTTTGAAAGCCCATTTTTCATTCCTCCTTCGTTTTCATTCTCCTAGAAGGCTTAAGCAAAACGTGGGCCAAAATTTCTCTCCTAGAGCAGCAGGGTTTTCCAGGGATGAACGCCTCAAGCCAATTCGGCGTGGGTGTCAAAAATGTACCAGTCCGCAAAAATGATACCGTCACTTTGAGCCTGAAGTGGAGGGCGATGATCTGAATCTAAGGTTCTTGGGTGCTGAACGGGAGGACTTTCAGAGAGATGCGGCGGTTATATTTTTCCTGGCCAGGCACCTGATTAGGTTCCTTCAAACTTCGTTCTCCCATACCGATGGCGATGATTCGATCCTCATCGAAGGCCCAGCGGTTGACGAGAAACTGCTTGATGGTGAGGGCCCGCTGATGAGATTCTACCTGGTTGCGCTCGGCGGAACCCTCGATCCCGGTGTACCCTTTGATAAGGAGGAAGCCGGACTTGATCCCGCCAAATTCGGCGGCTGATTTTTCGAGAAGTGCCTGTCCTTCTTCACTCAGTTCATAAGTCATAGGATCGCCCTCGGGATCGACAAACAAGTCGAAGTAGGGGATCGTAAGCTCGCGTGAAATACTGTCCACCTGATTGAGAACGACGGTCGGCAAACTGAGAAGATCCCCCGCCATAATCCCGGGATAGTCTGGAAAGATCGACTTCGATACTTCGGACCCACGCTCAACCACTTCAGCGATGGCTGTGTGCCGCTCCAACTTGTGAACTTTCATCCGCCCCGTTTGCACAAAGGGTATCGAAGCCTCTTCGCTAGCAAGGTGGAAACGGTAGCTATTCAGAATCACTCCCTCTTCTAATCCCTCCTCAGATCCCACATTCAAAATGGCAAAGCGGTCATCTTGAGGGTTGAGAAAATAATTCACCCTCCATAATCGGCTTGCGACGGCGTCCAACGGCATGAAAACAGAAAACAGGAAGCAGACGAGGAAAAGCCAGCGTTTAAGGCTAACCCCAAGCGCTTGCTGGTTCTCGAAACTTTGGAAGATGAAAGTCGTCATTTCTTCCATTATGATCGGGCTACTGATGAAAAAAATTAGAACCTCCGATCAGGAGAGGAGCATCTCATGGGTCTTTTTACTGGCAAAAACGGCATTATTTTAGGGGTTGCCAACGAGCGTTCCATCGCAAGAGGCATTGCGGAAGTCTTGCATCACGAAGGCGCTCGCCTCGGGTTCAACTTCCTTCCCGATGACCGAGGGAGAATGGAGGCACGAGTCAAGAAGGCCGTCAGTCACCTTAACCCCGCTTTGATCCACCCCTGCAATGTGAACCGAGATGAAGACGTCACCGCCTTTTTCAGCGCAGCACAAGACGCTCTCGGTTCCATCGATTTTCTCGTCCATTCCATTGCGTTCGCTCCGGTCGAGGAAATTCGCAAGCCTACCCTCGCCGTCAGCAGGGAAGGTTTCCTCACTGCCATGGAAGCCAGTGTCTATAGCTTCATCATCACAAGTCGAGAGGCGACGTCTCGCATGGGTGAAACGGGAGCTATCCTGACGCTCAGTTACTATGGGGGAGAAAAAGTTGTGGAGGGGTACAACCTTATGGGTGTCGCAAAATCGGCGTTGGATTGTTCCGTAAAATACCTCGCAAACGAGCTTGGACCCCGCAATATACGTGTCAATGCTATCAGTGCAGGACCGGTTAAAACACTTGCCGCTTCGGGAATTGGCGGCTTTGGTAAAATGCTCGACTACAACGCATCCGTCGCTCCGTTACGCAGGAATGTGTCGACACAAGAGATAGGGAAAGCGGCAAGCTTTCTCCTAAGCGAGATGTCGTCGGGAATAACAGGTGAAATCTTGCATGTGGATTGCGGGTATAACGTCATGGGAGCATTTAGATATTGAAGTTTTTGAAAAGGGGCTTGGGGAAAGAACTTTTTTCAAAAAGTTTTTCCCCAAATTGATTATCTTGAACGCTCTATTTGCATTCTGTTTTGAAAGCTTCTTGTAGGGACACATTCATCTCCTTGAGCAAGTCGTACTCTCTGCCTGACCCGACGCGAGCAAAGTATTCTGAAAGCTCCTTCGCCTTGTCGGGGTTCATCCCTTCCAAGATTCCTGTCACCTGCTTTTCCTTCAGTCTTTGAAATAGTTTGACCACCAGATCTTTGTCCATGCTTTCGATGATCGGAGCTGCCTTCTTAGGTTCCATCTTCTCATAGAGTGTCACTAGGCGGTCCAGGCGCTCTTTCTGAATATCCTTTTCTCTCTGAACCGTTTGGACGAAGAAGTTTCGCTCGTTCTCTACGCCGTCAAGTTTTTTCAGGATGGTCCCTTGGAGGGTTTCCAAACTTTTTTCTCGGGACTCAAGGGTCTTTTCACGGTCTGCAATTTGTTGGCGAGCTTGATCGACAAGTTTCAGATATCTCTCTATTTCTTCTTTCTTTGCCTTTTCAGGGTCTAAGGGGGGCAGTTCCAGGACTCCCTTTAAAATACTTGCCTCTGGCGATTCCGTTTGAGCAAGCTGGACTGACTCCTCTTTTGTTGTCTCTTCAGGTTTTGTTGTTTCTTCAGGTTTTGTTGTCTCCTCTTGTTGCCCCTCATCTTTCTGTCCCTCATCTTGCCCCCAACCTTTTTTTTCCCCGACGAACAGAGCCTTACTCCAGAAGGCAAGAGCGATGACAAGACCGATTTTAGCTGCCAGGAGAACTTTGATGAAATTTCGGTTCATGGGGATCCCTTTTGGATTTTTACACCATAGAAAGCGTCGATGTGTTCCTGCTCTTTCTTGTCGAGAGATTTCTTGATTTGGTCTTTGTACTTGCCTTGCATTTTTTCCACAGCCTCAATCTGCATCTGCATGAAGTGGATATCTTGGGTCAATGTTGCCATCTTCTGGTCGATGTCTTGCTTTCTGTGGAACACGAGCATCCAGGCTTCCTTAACGGCATCCAAGCCGCTGTCAAAGATTTCAACTCCTTCCCGCAAAGGTGACTGTCGGATGACATTCAATTTTTGTACGCCCATGAAATATGCTTTTTTACATTCCTCAAGATCGTTAACCGCCCGCGTCCATTCTGCTTGCAAGTGTTTTAGCTGGTTCGTCAATTTTTCCTGGACGAAGCGTTTTGTCTTCAGAACGTTTGAGAGGCGTTTTACTTTTAGTTTTTCTTCCTGCATTTTTTATTTTTTCTCGGAGACTTCGTGTTAACTAACCTGCTCCCCCAAGGGATTTCTTGGAGGAACCAGCTGCGCAGTTTCCTCCAAACCACCTCCTTGCCGGATCGGAGACTCTTGGAGGAACCAGCTGCGCAGTTTCCTCCAAACCACCTCCTTGCGGGGAGTAGTTTACGGGCTAGTGACTATCTTTATTAACCGTGTCATGGTCACCTCCATAGGTGAGCGATCGTTGATTCCTTGTTTGAGAAAATTTTCGATGCTGGGGATGAGGCGTATGGCTTCATCCAAGTTCGGATTGGTTCCTTTCTGATAGGCTCCCAGCTGGATAAAATCATAGTTTTCCTGGAACGTGCTGATGAGGGCTTTGATGCGATTGGCGAGTTCCAAATGTTTCTGAGTGACAATGTCATTCATAACACGGCTGACACTTGCCGAGATATCAATAGCGGGGAAGTGGCCTTTGGCAGCTAAGGAGCGTGACAAATGAATGTGTCCATCCAGGATGGCCCGTGCTGCGTCGGGGATGGGATCCGTGAAGTCATCTCCATCGACCAGGACCGTGAAGAGGCCACTGATACTTCCTTGTCCTTGTGGTTGCGGTCCGCATCGTTCCAGGAGCTTAGGCAGAAGCGAGAATACGGAAGGTGGGTAACCTTTCGTTGTCGGTGGTTCTCCTATCGCCAAGCCTATTTCTCTTTGTGCATATGCTAGACGACTGAGGCTGTCCATCATTAGCAGGACCTTTTTCCCCTTGAGCGAAAAATGCTCCGCAACTGCCATAGCAACTTTGGCCCCGCGAATCCTCATAAGGGGGGACTGATCGCTTGTCGCTACAATGATGATCGAACGTTTGTATCCTTCAGGTCCCAGATCGCGTTCAAGGAACTCCCTAACTTCCCTTCCCCGTTCACCTATGAGTGCAATGACATTGATGTCTGAGGCTGAGCCTCGTGCGATCATACCTAAGAGGACACTCTTGCCCACTCCGGATCCAGCCATGATGCCGAGCCTCTGACCTTCTCCAAACGTGAGCAGTCCGTCAAGCGCTCGGATCCCGAGGGGTAATTGTCTGGAGATAAGTGCCCTGCTCATTGGATTGGGAGCTGCTCTTTCGATTGACATGAACTCGCAGGATTTGGGAATTTGCATGCCTCCCTCTCCAAGTGGGTTGAGGAAGGGATCGAGCACTTTTCCCAACAGGAAGTTGCCGACGGGTATTTTGTCAGCTTTCCTCTGTCCACGAATGACTGCACCTGGAGTAATGCCCGCAAGGTCCGTGTAGGGGAGCAGGAGCGTGCGTTCGTTGCGAAAACCAACAATTTCCGCAAGGATATTCTTCTTGGCACCTTTGACTTCGATTTCCGTGACGTTGGAAAGGCGACCGTACGGTAAGCTTGCCTCGACGATGGTGCCGATGACGTCGCAGACTTTTCCTTCGGCCTGCCAGTTTAGATGGCTGAAGGAGTGTTTCAGGTCGTCAGGCTCGAATTTTCTGACAGGAGGTCTCACAAGCTTCCTTAGGTGTCGAACAGATTCAAATTCGTTTGTTCAAGTAGTTGGGTCAGAATTTTTTTGATGTCGGATTCGATGCTTCCCAGGTCGGTCTCGAGTTTGAAGCTACCTTCTTCAATTCCTGCGTCCTCTTGCAGTTTGCCTTCCCATTTCGGAATTCCCAGCGCGCTGATCCGTTTGAAATCGTTGGGGTGAAGCATTACCTTGAATTTATCGTCCTTAACGGTAGCGTCGATGGCTTGGCGGATAATTTTTCCGAAGCTTTCCGGGTTTGCCGTGATTTCGCGTTCAAAAAGCGACTCGCCAAGCGCTTTGACGATTTCGTAAAAATTTTCCTGAATGTTGCTTAAAACATCCTTTTTCAAACCTTTGTACGCATCGGTTATCTCACCAAGTTGTTTGGCAAGGGAGGCAAGTTCTTTCTTTGCTTTTTGTGATCCTTCTTCTATTCCTTTTGTGTACGCCGCTGTTTTCATTGCTTCCAACTGATTGCGGTCAAGAGTTTCTGGTGTTTCCTCTTTACCGTCATTTGTTTCTTCAGACTTGGGCACAGGCTCTTTTGTCCCCTGGTCTTTTTCAGGATGCGTTTCGGCAGCTTCGAATCGTGAAAGTGCGTCCTTGACAATTTCCAGAGGCTGCTTCTGGGACAAGTGGGAGGATTGAAGGTCTTCGAGACTACTATTTTGGACTGGATCGTCGGCATGGTTTTCACGATGTGGCTCGGCGGCTTCCTCCTCGAGCGTTTGTTCTTGTTGGCCTTCACCGGATTGATCTTCTTGCGGTGTTGAGTTTTTTCTACGCTGGTTTTTTGCATCGTGTGCCACTTTTTCCAAGTACATTTCATACTCTTCTTCGTCGTCCATTCCAACGGGGTGACGTGCGCGTTCTTTGGCTTCTTCCCAGTCTTTGGTGAAGTCTGTAGGAAAAATGATGGTTCTTTTTTTCTCTTCCAGGTTTTTGTTGAAGCTGTCGGAAGGGCTGACATTTTTGTCTATAGAACGTTCCTCATGAAGTCTCGTATGAATAATGTTCGCATTTGGATTGTCACTGTAAAGAAGTTCTATAGTAGAAATGTCCTTGAAACTGTAAGGTGTAACAGTGACATGGTCGAATGTATGGGAACCTTTTTTAATGTAGCGGCCTACTGGCATTATTTGGTCACTCCTGTCATGCCGGAGCCGGTGGGGTTGATGAGTAGGCGAAGGGCCTCAGTTGTTCGTTTTGGCTCATGTCGGGCAAGGTAGAAGACCTGTTCTTTCGGTGTCATCTTTTCGAAAGGAACTTCCTCCTGAACCTTGACCCGTTGAAGTTTCGTGGTTTCGAGTTCCGGTTTGTATTCTTCGATAATGGACATTTCTTCCTTCTTCTCAGGATCGTAGGTCAGCCAGCGGAAATAGGGCCTTACGACGAAGGCAAAGAACAACACGAGAGCGATTGCGATCGCGGCGGAAAGGGCAAGGGTTGACAGATAGGCGCGTTCTTCCTTTTTCTCTTCTTTGATCGCCATCAGCTGACCAGGGTCGAGTTGAAACATCATATTGTGAACGGTGAGAGAATCTCGGTTGGCCTTGAATCCGACTGCGTCCTTGATCAGCTCTTCGATTTTTTTCATCTCTTCCGGTGTACGCGCTTCGAATTCCGGAGTGCTTCCATCGAGTGGGTAGATCTGTTTTCCATCGACGATGGCGGACACCGACAGACTTACCATTTTCCCGACCGACATTGTTTTTTCGCTCACAGTCTTGGAGAACTCATAGTTCACGACCTCGGAGTCTCTCTTGCTTCCTGCGGAGGAGCTGGCCCCTGTTATGGCTTCCTGCTCGCCTGGAATGTTGGATTTGCTTCCTGGAATACCAGTCGGATTTAGACCTTGCCCTTGCATTGAGAAGCCAGTTGTGTTCTTGGAAATTACGACAACGTCCTCGGGGTCGATGTCCGAGATCGTCTGCTTCTCCATTGTGAAGTCGACTTGCGCGTCGACTTTTGCCTCGACTCGGTCGAATCCCACAACTTTGCCAACGATGGCGCGGATGCGTTCTTCCAAGGTACGCTCGATGGTCTGTTTGTAAGTCAGAAGTTGTTGAGACTGCTTGGACGCGAAGTCCTCAGGCTCAATTTCTGTCAGCATTTTGCCTTCTGAGTTGAGTATCGTAATATTCGCTGGCTCAAGGCCCTCGACTGACTTAGAGACAAGGTGCTGGATACCTTTAATCTGCTTGGGGTCGATGGAAACCCCCCGCTTGGTGTTAATGTAAATTGCTGCGGTTGGTTTCTTCTGTTCACGAACAAAGAGGCTGGTCCGTGGCATGACAATGTGAACCCGTGCAGAGGTTATTCCTTCTATTGATGAAATCGTGCGAGAGAGTTCCCCTTGTATGGCTCTTTGACGGAGGACTTCCTGTTCAAACTCTGTCCTGGTGAAGCTTTCGTGGTCGAATTGTTCCCAACCTACCACTCCTTGGTTCGGGAGGCCTTCCTGACTGAGTTGTAGACGGAGTTGGTCCACCATCGACACAGGCACTCTAATGCCCTTACTGTCGATAACGAAATCGAGGATATTATTTTTTTCCATGAAGCCTTTAATTGCGGTGACATCCTGGGGGGTGAGATCGGTAAAGAGGTATTGAAAATCGGGCCTGGATTCGAGAATGATGACGGTTGTCAGGGTTCCTGCGACGAGCAGGGCGGCCGCGAAGAGGGAGAGTTTTTTCAGTGTGGAGAGTTTTGCCCATAATTCGGAAACTTGGGATTGCAGTTTGTTGAATATTGCACTCAGTTTTTCCAAGTTGCCCCCTAATTCGCGTTAGACCGGCATCCTCATGACTTCTTGATAAGCTTCGAGCACCTTGTTTCTGACTTGCACCATTAGGTTGAAGCTCAATTCGGCTTGTGTCAGCGCCAGCATGGTTTCGTGTAAATTTTCCGATTTCCCCATGGCAACGTCCTTAGCCATGGTGTCGGCGCTTTTGTTCAGTTCGTTGACTTCCTTCAAACTTTCGCTCAAGTGGTCCAGAAAATTCCTGCCCCCATTCCCTTCGCTGACTGCGGAGGAGGACGAGCGGGAGGACGGGGAGAAGGCGGCTTCCGCCATCGCTCTGCGAACGTCTGTTATGCTAATACCAGCCATAGAACCTCCCGTTAACGTCCGATTTCCAGAGCTTTCTGAGCCATTGCCTTACTTTCGTTGAACGCGGTTGCGTTCGCTTCATAGGCTCTTGTCGCTGTGATCATGTTCACCATTTCGCTCATCACTTGAATGTTGGGCATCTTCACATAGCCGTCTTTGTCGGCATCTGCGTGAGTAGGGTCGAAGACTTTTCGTGCCTCCTTGGTATCCTGATGGATGCTTACGACCTGTACTTTTTTAAGCTTCGAATCGAGTTTGTCCGCGAGCATATCCTCGAACTCTGATCCAAGGGGTATCGCGGATAGGACAACGTCCTGACGTTTGTACGGACCACCTTCCGGTGTGCGTGTAGTTTGTACGTTAGCCAGGTTAGAACTTAGAATATTCATCCTTACCCGCTGAGCCGCAAGGGCAGAGGAACTGATTTCCATGGACTTAAAAAAACTACTCATCATCAAATTCCTTTTCTCAATATCTAAAGTTTTTTGGGGGGAGGCGTGGAGGGGAACTTTTTTTCAAAAAAGGTCCTCTCCACAAATTCTTTTAGTATTCAAAATAATCAACGACCTCCGTTGATGGCATAGCGAAGGATGCCGATTTTACGGTTGATGGTTTCAACAGCCGTCTTGTAGAGGATTTGGTTCTGGGCCAACTGCGCCATTTCCATATCCATATCCACCGTGTTGCCGTCGTGTGTAACGCTTTCGGTGGGACGGATGAAGATGTCGGGTTCGATGTTCCCGCTCGCGAGCACGTTTGGTTTGCGGTAATGCAGACTGGATGCCGTTTTGAGAGAGTCTGTTTGCTGGGCTTCAGCGACGCTTTGAAGACGTTCTTCGAACTCGTAACCGAGTGCTCGGTAACCTGGAGTTTCTGCGTTGGCAATGTTGGCGTTTATCAGCTGTGAGCGCTTGAGTCGATGGGTGAGCGTCGACATCTGCACCCGATCTGCGAAGTTGAAAAGGTCTGTGAAGACTCTTGTCATGAGTTTGCTCTCCCTGACAGAGGGGCTGGCACTTCATAGCCCGCCACTGTAAATTCATTGATCTTGTTGCGGAGTGTTCGCAAACTGATGCCGAGAGTCTTCGCTGCGTGGGTCCTATTACCGTTATGGTGCTTGAGGGTTTCCAGAATGAAGTGCGTCTCGACGAGCTGTAGAGTCTGACCGATGGGCAAAGTACTCACCCATTCCATGCTGGAAGGCATTTCTTCCCCGTCGATCGGTATGTGTTCGGGCAAAATCATGTCTTGTGGAGCGTGGATAACCGCCCTTTGGATAATGTTCTGCAACTCTCTAACGTTGCCGGGCCAAGTGTGGGTACAAAGTTTCGCGAGAGCTTGCTCGGAAAATCGAAGCTGAGGACGTTGGAAACTAATCGCTACGGTTTCCAGGAATTTCTGCGCGAGTAGGACGATATCCTTGGGACGTTCGCGAAGCGGTGGAACTTCGATGTGAAGAACATATAAGCGATAGTAAAGGTCCTGTCTGAATTTTCCTTGGGCGACGGCTTTGACTATATCTCGGTTTGTCGTCGCAATGATACGGGTGTTGATACGGACCGGACTTTTGGAACCTAGCGGGTCAATCTCTTTCTCTTGCAGGACGCGCAATAGTTTGGCCTGGAGGGAAAGATCCATCTCGGTAATTTCATCGAGCAGGAGTGTTCCGTTACTCGCTAATTCGAACTTTCCCACATGACGCTGGTGGGCGCCCGTGAAGGCCCCTTTCTCAAACCCAAACAGTTCGCTTTCCAGAAGTGAAGCGGGCATGGCAGCACAGTTGACAGCGATATAAGGCCGATCATCCTCGAATGCTGCCTCGTGAAGGGCGCGAGCGATGACTTCCTTTCCAGTGCCCGATTCTCCCGTAATCAAAACGGGGACGTTCGTGTCTCCGACCTGCCATACAATGTCGTGAATCCTTTTCATCTTTTCATCGGCAGCGTCAAAAAGTTGACGTTGTGGTTTAGCCTGTTTCCCCCGACGATTTTGGATATAGTCCAAATACGTACTTGCCTGGGGATAGTTGGACTGATGCGGTGCAATGTAGTGAGGTCCCGTATTTGAATTACTCACGGCATTCTCCTTATCGTTGAAGGGTGGTTAATCGTTCCTTAGCTAGGTTCGCGTAAAAAAAGTTGTTGCCGTCCTGGCTTGCTGCGGTAAGAGCCTCGATCGAAGCATCACGCCTTCCCGCACGAAAGAGGAGCAGGCCCCCCTTGTAAAAAACTTCCGCTCGTCGGTCCCAGTCCTCAGCGTTTTCCGCTGTGTAGGTGTAGATGCGCCCGGCATCGAGAAATTGATTCTCACGTCGATAGTCGTCAGCGAGAGCGATCAGGTTTGCTGTCCAAAGTTGGTGCGCCTCTCCATCTTCTGGAAAGTCCTTGGGTGTCAACTTGCGAAGAAGCGAGAGGGCCTCGCGTCGGCTTGAGCCTTGACCCAGTGCGGCAAATCTTTCACCCAAGAGGTGGATCAGGCGTACTTGGGCGTTACCCTTTCCTTCTTTGGAGGCGGCAGCAGGCGCTTCTCCTTGTTTTTTCTCCCGACCGAGTTCTTCCTTGAGCGAAGAGAGAAGGATAAGGGGAGCGCTTTGCATTTTGTTGGTCTTTTTTACAGCTTCTTCAAAATGTTGCCGGTAGGTGGTTTTGATAAGAGATTTTTCAGAATCCTCCAGGCTCTCCCAGGAGTCGAACAACCTTTTGTCAGCAGCCAAGGCGTCCTTTTCAAGCAGTTCAGCTCTTTCCGCTCGATTGGCAAGACGCTCTACCTGTGCGGTTTCAGCAGCAAGGAAACTCGACCAGAAGAGTGCGTAGAAGCGTTTCTGCTCGGCCGTTTCTTTCTCAGCGACAGTCTTGTAGAGGGGAAGGGCATCTGCATATTTTTGTAAGTTGCGATAAGCTTCGCCCACAGCCCACGCTACGGACGGGATTTGAGCGATTGCTTCGGCGGCTTTGGGTAACGATTCAAACGTAGAAACAACTTCAATAAAGAAACCATCCTCCGATTTTTTTTGCAAAAGAGCAGCGAGTTTGGCTTCCAGATCCTTGTTCAGTTCAACTAGGAATGTCCGGTCAGGGACATTCGCATAGTTCGAGAAAAAACTATTTGTAAGGCTGATGCTGTGCTCGGTCCAGGGACTTACCTGTTGGAGCAGGTGTTTGAGAACAATCGCTTGGGCCAGGAATCCGGTTCGCTTGCTTTCCACATGCTCAACGGTTTTCTCAAGGTCACTCGCCAGGGTTTCACTAACGACGGGAAGGGTGCGCTGATCCTGGGGCTGTGCGCGAGACCAGAAAGCTTGCCGGATCATGCCCTGAGCAAAGACCTCCTGGTTGGATATCGGGAGAGCTGCGATGTTTTTGATGAGCTTGGGTAGTTCCGCATATTTATCCGCACTTATAAGGGTCAACGCTGCTACATCCACGCGACGGATCAGGGATAGACGGGCAAAGGGAGAAGACGGGAATGTCCCATGCAACGTTGAGTAATAGCTGTCGGAGAGTGTTAGATTTCCATCCCCGAAATGACATTCCGCATAGGCCCAAGCGTAGAGAGGATCTTGATTAAAGAGGGTTGGGTCTTTGAACAGAACATGCTGGAAAAGTGCAAGCGCCTGCCTTTCATCTCCATAACCGTAAAGCTTGATCGCCTGCTCAATCAAGGGGAACACAGGAGATTGCGCCTGTCCGTGGGAACCCGTCATACGTCCTTGATAGGGACCTATCGTAAAGGGATAGATGTAAGGAGGGTAACGCGCCCACTGACGCCCTCGTCCTCGGGGGGTCCCACTAATTAACAAGTCCAATTCATGAGGTTCTACGACGCGCTCTAGCTCGGGCTGCAGAAGCTGAAGAGATTCACCTTCTTGCGCCTCCTCATGAGGGACTTGCGCAGCTTCGATAGTACTTTCATCTCCAAGACCGGAGAGGGGTAACTGAGTGACGGGGTCCCTCGCCTGCATGTAGTCGTGATCGAAAAAGCTGAAGACCATTCTCTTTGGCTCAGCAAGCTGTGCAACACTCGCACGCGCCTTCTTGCGAAGCTGAATGGTGATGTTATACTTCCTTTCACCCTCATTTTTGATGCTAATGCTTTCAACGAGGCGTTCATCATAGAAACTGAGCGCTTCCAGGTCTGCTTCATTAACATTCTCAAGATGGATGATGACGGAATGCTTGTCTTCGTCGGTTACAATGGAAGACACAGCGTTCTTGTTTAAGGGAAGAACAATTTCGTGATAAAGCGAGGGGGCAGCTGAAGCCATTCCGGTCAGCGCTCCGAGCAAGATTGTGAGAAACATTGGGTTCATAATCGGTTTCTTGGCAGATTTCTTCCTCCCCACACGAAGCAATATGTGTGCCATATGTAACGTGCGGGAAGGAAAGAAAAAATAGAAGGTGGTCAAAGGAATTGCTTGCTGTATATTTGGCACCTTGCGTCAAGACCATGACGTTTCTGCCAAAAACTTAACGGCGCAAAAAGGGAGAGCGGAGAGAACACATGTTACCCTGGAAAAAAAAGAAAACCCGTGTAGCCATCATCGGTGACCTTATACTCGACGAATACTTGGAAGGTACGGTAACACGTATCTCTCCTGAAGCGCCTGTTCCCGTTCATGTGGTTACAAGCACCTCGCATTCAGCCGGAGGAGCTGCCAACGCTGCTCGAAATGTCAGTACAGCAGGCGGGCAAGCTGTTCTTTTCGGGGTCTGCGGAAAGGATGAAGCGGCCGATGTTCTCCTTACCCTGCTTAATAAGGAAAACGTAGATACCAGCTCGGTTATAACTACGGACCGACCGACGATTCGCAAGACACGCATAACATCGAATCACCACCAGATGCTGCGTGTCGATTGGGAGAAAGTACAAGCCCTCGAAGATTCTTACCAGGAAACACTCCTCGCTAGTCTGAAAAAACAAAAAATGGACGCTATTCTCGTCAGTGACTATGGGAAAGGTCTGCTCCCGAGAAGCTTGTTGGCCAATATTTTCAAGTTTGCCAGAGAGAACCATATCCCCACACTGGTTGATCCCAAGGGGACAGACTTCGACCGATACCAGGGGTGTGACCTGATCACTCCGAATTTGCAAGAATCCAAGCGTGCGCTAGGCTGGGAAGACAATGGGACGGTATCCGGGGAAGACCTGGGCAAGGCTCTGCAAAAAAAGTTCGGCTTGGCAGATGTCCTGGTCACCATGGGCCCCCAAGGGATGGTGTATGTGCCCGCCCATTCGGAAGAGGCGCCCGTCTATCGAAAAGCCGAAGCGAAGGAAGTATTCGACGTTTCAGGTGCGGGAGACACCGTGGTTGCGATTTTTGCTCTTTGTTTGGGAGCAGGTGCCTCAAGGGAACGCTCCCTCACACTCTCCAATCTGGCAGCGGCAATCGTTGTGGGAAAATGGGGCACTCAGCCTATCTACGAGCATGAACTGCTGGAGCCAGAGTCAAAGTCAAAGCCTAAAAAGAAAACAGTGGTTTTTACGAATGGATGCTTTGATATACTCCACGCAGGTCATGTGGAATACTTGCAGAAGGCTCGTTCCCTTGGTGATTATCTGATTGTCGGTCTAAATTCGGATAGATCCGTGCGAACGATCAAAGGCCCCTCACGACCCATCAATCCGCTCATTCACAGGCAGAAAGTTCTTTCAGCTCTCTCTTGTGTTGATGAAGTCGTCCCATTTGATGAAGATACACCTCTTAGGCTGATCCAGGAAATCTCTCCCGATATCTTGGTGAAAGGAGCAGACTATAGTGTCGACGAAATCGTGGGAGCATCGTTTGTCAAAAGCAAGGGAGGGGAGGTAAAGACGATCGAACTAGTTCCCAATGTTTCTACCTCAGCTATGCTTGAAAACATCAGAAACAAGCTGTCATAAGGCAAGACATGGATCTAAGTCAAGGAGGTGGCCTAATAGACTGCCCCGTCCTTTTCATCGACTTCCAAAGCACAGGAGCCGTTCCACCCAAAGCCCACCTAATAGAAATGGGGTGGTCCTATTCCCAAAACATTAACGATGAAGCCCCCATTTTTAGTTCCTTTGTGAAGCTTCCCGAAACCCACACTTTGCCCCCACGCATTTCCCAGCTGACGGGGATTTCAGAAACTGACCTGGTCGAGGCGCCTGACAAGGAAGTTCTGTGGCGGCAAGTCTGGGAACATGTCCCGTCCGCAACGCCTCTCATCATACACTTCGCGCAGTTCGAAAGACCTTTTTTGAAGGAGTTATGTCAGGAACTTCCTCATATTTTCTGCACCTTTGAAATCGCTCGGCGCCTCTTTCCCGAAATTCCGTCTCGAAGCCTTCGCGCTATAAGCGGTCATCTCGGGCATAGCGTTCAAGAACTTAAGCGCTCGCACGATCACATTGCTGCCACACGCTACATCTGGAGATATGTCGCGGAAAGACTGAGCAAAGAACACGGTATCAGAGACTTCGAGGCGTTGAATCGCTGGCTCGACGCAAACCCAGTAAAACTGAAAAACACGAGAAAAAAGTCCTACCTGCTGCCTGCGCATGTTCGCTTGTCCCTTCCCGACGAGCCGGGCATTTACAAATTCAAAAACCTTCGAGGTGAAATCCTCTACGTCGGTAAAGCAAGCTCGCTTAAAAGTAGGGTGAACAGCTACTTTCGCGGACAGAAGACGAAAGGTGCAAGGCTAAACGAATTGACCTCACAAATTGCGTCAGTTGCGGTGGCAACAGTCCAATCTCCTCTGGAAGCTGCTTTGCTAGAAAGCGATGCGATTAAAACCTTCAATCCACCTTATAACCGTGCTCTGAAGAAGGAAGCGCGAGACGTCGCCTTTTGGAACGACGAGTTTTCCATGCAAAAATCGGGACGTCTGCTTGGCCCCTTCTCGTCTCCCTCCTTTGTAGAGTTGGTGGCAACGTTGCGCCTTCTTGTCGAGAATAGTGGGGAAGGAGGAATGGAAGGAGTCGACACTTCTACCTTAAAGGAAGCCATCAAGGTTTTCCGAGCACGCTATTTTCCGTCCTCGTGTGCTTGGAGACGTCTGCTCGTCCGACTCTGGGGCGAGAGTATTGAAAGAGCGCGTGCTTTGCGCAAGCTGGGCGACGAAGAGGTAGAAGACGAGGAGGATGAAGAAGAAGCTTTGGATGAAAGTCTGACTCCTGAAGACATAGCGGAGCGGATCAAAAGCACCTTCACAGCATTCGCACACCGTGTCCATCGCGGACGGTTCTTGATCAGGCTTGCCAACTGTCAACTCTACTGGCAGAGCAGGGGGTCGCAAGTTTGGCACTCCGCCATCGTGAAAAACGGTCTTGCAGAGTTCAAACTTGCGAAACATGCACGAGCGGGAACTTTTGCAAAACACAGCAAGGACCCGCCTGAGATATTTAACGTGGCGACGTATGATCGTCTGCAAGTTTTGACGACGGAAATTCGTCGCCTGATAAAGGAATCCAACAAAGTCCTCCTCTTTTTTCCCCACGGACGTAAACTTGACGAATTTGGGATAGCGAAGTTCATGTTCCCTGGTGCCTTCGATGAAACGAATTAAGATAGCCATCACAGATTTTGCGCAGCCGGTCGTGCGCTCGGGTAGCCTTTCGCGCGAAGGGTTGATGATGGGCACCGAGCTGGGGGCAGACTTGCACAAAAATTTGCAGAAACAAAGGGAAGCTGACCCAGCCTATAAAAAAGAAGTTCCCGTCAAGGAAACCTTTCGCACGAAGCATTTCAAATTTGAAGTCAGTGGCCGAGCTGACGGGGTCTACTACGGTTCCTCTCTGATGGTCGAGGAAATCAAGTCTAGCTTTTCCCTAGACCGCCTGGAAGATGACATCCTGGCAGATCTCAGTCACCCCTACCGTTTGCAGACGCTCACCTATGCTTATATTCTTCAGCGGGGACATAGTGTTCCCGTAAAAGCCAGGCTCTTGCTCGTCTCTTTACGCAATCGCAAGGAAGTTCTTGTGCCCTTGGAGGGAGGAGAGGCTTTTGAAAGCTGGCTCCAACAGCGCCTTCATCAGCTCGAACGTTGGGAGCGTCTTAAAAATGCGCAAGTGCGTAAAAGAAAACGCCTCGCTGGCCGCTTGACTTTCCCCTTCTCCTCCATGCGAAAACATCAGGACCAGCTTGTCGAAACGTCAGCTGGCGTTTTCGAACAAGGCGGCTCAGCCCTCTTGCAAGCCCCCACAGGGATCGGTAAGACAATGGGAATCCTTTGTCCCGCAATTAAGGAAGCCTTTACGCGAGGGGCACCTGTCATCTACCTGACACCTAAGAATTCACAGTTTGAAGTTGCCAAAGACGCCATCGAAAGGATGGAGCCTAAGACAAGAGCCATTAAAACCTTCGTCCTCACATCTAAGAAAAAACTATGCCGTAAAGAACGGGTGGATTGCGACCCGTCCTACTGCGAATATGCGAAAGACTACTACGACAAGTTCGAAGCGCACGATTTGAGCAACGCCGTCAAACGTTACAAAGTCTTCGATCAAGAGCAGGTTCTCAACTTGGCAGAACTTTACAAGGTTTGCCCCTATCAAGTGCAGATGGAGACCATCCATAACGCGGATCTTGTAGTGGGGGACTACAACTATGTGTTCTCTCCACGAGCAGCACTTACAGGACTCTTTGAAAACTCGAAGAAAAAGGAACGTTTCAATCTTATCGTCGATGAGGTGCATAACCTTTATCAGCGTGGGATGGAATACCACTCCCCTGTGTTGAACCTTTCCGATTTGATTGCGGTATCAGCTGCTCCTGTTCCTTTGAAGTTAAAAGCCGAGTTTGCGAAACTTACGGATAAGGCGACACAGGTATTGGCATCCTATCGTTCCGCTTCGGGACGTTCCGAAGTGGTAGAAATCGACCCTGACCCGTTTCTGGTTATTCAGAAAAGCCTTCATGCCTTTCTGATCGACTACATGACTCTCAAGCCAGAACTGGGTGACAATGACACGATCCTGGAATTTTACCTGCAGTGGATGCAATTTGTTGAAAGCCTGGCGGTCTGCGGAGACGAAACTGTCGCTGCGTTTGTGAGTGAAAACGGCAACGAATTTTTGAAGCTGATCTGTTGTGACCCGTCGCGTTTTTTGTCAGAGACGATGGGCTGCTTCCATGCAACAGTTGGCTTTTCCGCAACTCTGAAGCCCTTCGATTTCTATCGGAAGCTTTCTGGTTTTCCCGACGACACCCTTGTGCAAGAATTTTCGTCAGGCTTTCCTGATGAGAATAGGAAAGTTCTCATCATCCCCCAAGTGTCAACAACGTACCGTCATAGGGAACGCAACTATGTCCGTATAGGGGAAGCTGTCTCAAGAATCGCTCTCGGGGAAGCAGGCAACTACCTGGTCTTTTTCCCAAGCTATCATTTCCTGGAGCAGACAGAACCGTATATCGAAAGTAAAGAGCATCAGATTCTGGTGCAACGAAAAGATATGACCACCAGTGAAGTGACCCAACTCGCGCAGCGACTGGCACAGCAGTCCCCGCAGGTTATCCTTCTTACCGTTCAAGGAGGGGTCCTCTCGGAGGGCGTGGATATCAATACACCCCACCTTAAGGGAGCTTTTGTCGTAGGTCCTGCGGTTCCGATGGTCGGTTTCGAGCGTGAGCTATTGAGGCAATATTACACCGAACGTTTTGGTAATGGTTTTGCCTACGCTTACGCTTACCCAGCGATGACTCGATCCATCCAGGCATCCGGGCGAGTGATTCGAACAGGAGAGAAACGGGGCCTGATTGTGCTCATGGACTCTCGCTTCTTACAGCCTCCTTATGTAGAGACCATCCCCTCATTCTGGTTCCAGAACTCGCCACAGGAGCTTGTCTCGCGCCATATCCTGGAGGATGTGGGGAAGTTCTGGAGTTCATCCTCCTGATCTTTAAGAAAAAAAACGCCGCCGTCCTTTTTCTTGACTTTTCGCCGTCGAAACTGTTAAATTCACCGCCAACTTACCCGTCAAAAGGAAACCCACGATGCGATCATTCAAAATACTAAGTCTGGCCTTGATATTTCAGTTACTTAGCCCCCTTGGCTCCCCGTCCTCATTCGCAATGGTTAGCGACCGTACGAGAGAGGAACTCCGAACACACTGCGAAGAAACAACAAACCGTTCTAATAAAAACTATAACCCGTCACAGGACGAAGCTTCCTTCAACTACGATGAAGAGCTTGCTTTGGAGGAAGAGTACCTCGAAAAGGGCCGCAGGCAGGCCTATTGGCATGATATGAGAGCATCCCTTGGCCGAGCCGCTTACTTCGGAAGCCTCGGCGTCCTTGTTGTCGGTGCTTTCTACTTGGCGCCCCAGCTGATTGCTGCGACAGGGAACCTAGCTCTCCTTCAACTCGTCTCGGGAGGTGGGCAAGAACCCGCTGCGAGGGTTGGGCGGGGACGCGGTGCGAACCACCAAGACACGCGCTCTTGGAAACATGCGTTTTTGGGCGTTGCTGGACTCTTTGTCAGTCCTTACATGATTTCGGGGCTTTTCCAGGCTGATAAATATAAACGTTTTTCGACCTGGTTAGGGGGTTCAAAAAATGATTCAAAAGAGATGAGAGCGCGGGTTTTGGGAGTGAAAGCAAAGGTGGAGTCAGTAAAAGGAATTCTAGAGGAACATAAACGCAAAGCGCTCGACATTTTGGAAGGGCTTGAATCGTCTCTCAACGACGATGTTATTGAGATGAAGATAGCAGGACTCCAAGATAAAGGAAAACGTGAAAGGTTTTTTAACGACCTGAAGAAAGTCCTCCTTATTGCAAATATTCCTTCTGATATTAAGAAAATAGAATACAACGAAGGTCTTGAATCCCAACTGAATGAACTTCTTGCTCTTCAAACGCCAGAGGTTAAAAAAGTTTTCAGGCAGCTCACGCAGAGTATCGCAGTTTCCTCCCAAGGAAGTCATGTGGATTCAAACAAGCTGTTTCTTTTGGGAGCACCAGGGACAGGGAAAACTTACATTATGCAGAGGTACGCTGACCTTCTAGGTTTGCCCCTGATAAAAATATCATTATCAGAGGCACAGGGCGCAAAAGACCTCATTGGGGACGACTATAATCCAGAAGGGAAACTTGCAATTGTGGCGCGCTCCTTCATGAAAACCCCTGCCGGGAGGAACTTCAAAAATGGGATCCTCTTTTTTGATGAAGCGGACAAAGTGCCCCCAAAGACTTCATACGCAGGGGTAACCGAATTTCTAAATAACCTCTTGAACGGGCAGAAAAGTATCAGATTAAACGACTTAGGTATCAGTGTCGATGTAAGTCGATTTGTATTTGTTTTCGCAGGAAATAAACCTTTTCAAGAAAGTTCGTTAATGAGCAGATTGAAAACTGTGAACTTTGATGGTTTCAACTTGAGAGAAAGGGTTGGCTTAGCCTGTGATTCTTATGGAACACAAGCTGCGAAACGAAACCTTACTTTGAAGGAAGCGGACTTTGAAGAGTTGGTAAATATTGCTCTCGTCGACCAGGATGAAAATGTTGGGCTGAGACCTCTCCTTCAGACTATAAATGATTGGGCACAGGCGAAGTTGACGGCAGATCGTATGTCGACGACTCTCGATTTTGATATTGCAGAGCAGCATAAAAAGAACTCTCGTAATGTATGGGACCCGCTCACAGCGATCACTCTCACAAAACGTAAGTACGAAGTCATAAAGGATGATCTGAATGATGCTATTCGTAAAAAGCTTGAGGAAAAAATCTTCCCTCAGGCGGATATGATGGTCCATCTAGGGGACAAAGACTATGAAGTGCTCAAGGGTTTATTGCGTACTGTCGAGCATATTCTTGAATTGCCTCACAAGGTGAAATACTTGGGGGAGGATCAAAGGATTCAAGAAATCACGACGAAGATTGAGCTAAGCCTTGCGGAATATCCAGAAGACGTTAAAAACACGGTTTACGATGTTCTCGATAGTCATGTTGCGAATTCATTCCCAGATACTTCTAGTAGCAAGCAGGTCCTTTATTTTTACGGGCCGCCCGCTACGGGAAAAACCTACCTTGCAGAACATTTAGCGGAGGCCTTGGGAGTTTCCTTGATCCGTGTATCCCTGACAGGCGGGAGCAAGTCGCAAACCAGTGCAAATGGGGCAGTCGCTTTCGATTCGGCAAGTGGGCTTTCCGATTTCACGAAGTCTTTCCTTGCCGGGCTTTCTCAGGCATATGACAAAAATGCTGTCGTTTTCATTGACGAGGCAGACAAAGTGCTGAACAGCGACAATCCGGAGGTTGCACATCTTAAAACCTTCCTCCACGGTCTCTTGGATCCCGGTGCGGAGACTATTCGTCTTGATGATTTGAATATTGACTTGGACATCTCACACTTCCTGTTTGTTTTAGGCGCCAATGAAAGGATCCAGAAGAAAGATGGAAACGGAAAATTGGTTCCAAATGACTCTCTGGAGAGCAGAATGAGCATGGTGGCGTTTAAAGATTTTGCACCAGAAAGGAAAGTCGTCATAGCTGAGAAGAACTTTGACTTCCTGGTTGCCGAGCATCTTCCAGACTGTGTGGGAGCCTGTGCCAGTGATCTACAAAAAGAGAAAGAAAAAATTCCTGGCTTCGTAAAAGAGGGAAGCGATTTGCGTCAGATCATAAAAAAGGTGGACACCTTGGTTAAAACATTCAAAATAAGAATGATAAGAAATAAGGGCCAGTGAGTCCCCAAAAGGGAGAGGGGGGTTTGGGGGGGGCGAGGGAAAAGCCTGCCCTGAGCAAAGCGAAGGGTCGCTCCACCAAGGGATTTCTTGGAGGAACCAGCTGCGCAGTTTCCTCCAAACCACCTCCTTGCCCCAAGAGGGCTAGCGTTTAGGTTAGAGCAAGGTGTATTGGACGATCCGAGCAATCCTTAAGAGCTTTCTTCTTCCCACCTCTTTCTTTCTTGCATGTGGTGTGCTCGGTCTTCTGATGCTTAGGAAAAAAAGAAGACTTAGCATCGCTTTAATAACTTCAAGCCTGGCAGGTAGTTATCTGACCAGTCTTCCTGTCGTTTCGAATATCATCGTCGGTCTTGTCGAAGATCCGGGCTTGGCCCTGCTTGACCCTGTGGCGCCGAACGCCCAGGCCATTGTCATCCTGGGAGGGGGGCGTCGGGGAATGGCACCGGAACTCGATGGGCGAGACGGTCCGGGCATAGCGACTCTTGTGCGAACAGCCTACGGAGTGGACCTTCATCGTCGAACCAAGCTTCCGATTCTAGTAAGCGGTGGAAGTGTGGAGGAAGGGCTGGTGCCGGAAGCAGAGTTGATGAGGGAGTCGCTGGAGACAACCTTTCAGGTCCCCGTCCGATGGGTCGAGGATCGAAGTCACAACAGCATCGAAAACGCCAAATTTAGCGCTGAAATTATACAAAGAGAAGGCATACGAAGAATTCTTCTTGTCACACAAGCCTGGCATATGCGCCGCGCCGTACAAGCCTTTTCAAAAGCAGGTTTCGATGTCGTACCTGCTCCTGCCTTTTTTGAAAGCAGCACAAGTTTTTTGGGGGTCAGAAGCTGGATTCCCAACGCTCACAGTTTTTTGGTAAGCAATCTGGCAGTGCATGAAATGTGGGGCTACCTATTAGGGCATTTATAGTTTCAGCGCCGCTCGTCTGACTTTGGGAGAGGGATGGTGTGCCAACCTTTCCAATCGGTTTTTAATCTCATCGTACTTGGATACGAAGTTTTTCGCGGCGTCAATTGCGGATAGGATAACAGCTTGAGCACCGGAGCGAAGACCTTGAGAAAGAGCTTCCGTCAGGTGATCTGTGAAGGGACGGCTGACCTTTCGCTCAACCATGAACTTCGACGAGCATCTTAGCAACCATTCCTTATTGCCATCACCTAACAGATCAAAGTAGCGAAGAAGTAGGATTAGGTTCGCCTCGCTAGCATGTTCCACCAGTCTGTTCCTTGCCTCGGAGGAAAAGTCAGAGTCCATCCAACGAAGCCACTCGCTTAAGTTCCTCTCGGTCGGTTCCTGAAAACAGTTCTCCTCCCGAGGAAGTAATACCGAAAAAGCCACTAACTCTGCAGAAGTAAAAGGGCCTGACGCAGCTTCGATTTCTTGCCTCGATAACCACAAAATCTTGGCGAGGAGGGGAGATTTGGCCATATGCTGTTCCGATACTAGCTGACTGCGCAGCATCTTTTGAGAGTCCATGTCAAGCACAAGGCTCTGAACAGCTTGACCGAAAGTAACGGAGTCTGTCGAACGATTTCTTACGCGTTCCCTCGCTTCTTGCAGTACCACCGTCCGCCCTTTCTGTGATTTTTTTCTATTCTAGCTGCGTAAGCCACTTGTGGCAAGGAGGTGGTTTGGAGGAAACTGCGCAGCTGGTTCCTCCAAGAAATCCGGGGGAGGCGACGCTTCACTCGCCCCCCCAAACCCCCCTCTCCCTATTTGCCACAAGCGGGTTACGTATTACCTGGGACATAATGCTCCTATCCTTGCAAGTCTATCCTCGACTCTCGTCGGGAGCTTTTCCCCATTGCTGCCCTGATGACCGCAGAGGCTCCCGATAAGCTGGTGCCAAATTCTTAGCCTGTCGAAAAAAGAAAGCTTCGCAGTCTCCTCATACTGCGTCCAAAACCTGGGAGCAGGCTTGAGTCGCCAGTGCCAGAGTTTGGGAAAGGTGATTGCGTGCGGGTGGGAATGCCCTCTTTTGTATAACAGAAGTTCAAGATTATTGCGGAATTGATTCGCTCTGGCACGTTCTTCCAGAACTTGAGCTTGGGGCAGCTCCCACAAGGGGTTAGGAAGGTCGTCTAATTCCGCGTAGCGGTCAAAGAGGGCGAAAGGTTCCAGCCCACACCTGTGAAAACTTGCGAACCAATCGACGATGCTGCGACGAAGTTCATGCGCATGAAAGAAGGTGTCGACAAATCGCGCATCATTGCTAAGCATAAGAGGACTTATTTGCGCCAAACGGGGAGAAAATGAGGGGCAGTGTCCCCTTAAGCCCGCTAGAAGTGAGCGTGCTGCTGCGCGGTCAGCCTTCCTGTAGGGGCTAAAATTGAGAGACTGGAAAAGATCCTGAAGTTCATGAATCCATCGTCTTGCGGGGGAATTGTAAACCATGATCCGCAGTGTCCCGTTGGGTTTCAAGCAACGGACCATCTGTTTCAGAGTCTGGTCGGGGTCCTCCAAATGATGGAGAACCCCGTAAGCTTCAATGTGATCGTACTCTTCCGCTCTATTTTTTGTATAAGCGAGTAGATCTTGTTCATGGAAGCTCATCTTGTACACGTACGGAAATGTTCTGAGTTTCGCCCTGCGCAACGCTGTTCGTGAGAGATCGACACAGTCTATGTGGAAATGGGAAGGCTCCAATTTGCGTAGGACGTACGGTTGGGTGTCTCCGCATCCCGCGTTGAGGATACGATGCGAGGCATGATCGGAAGACAGAGCGGGGGGAACCACCTTTCGAAGATCATAAAGGAGGCGGCCTATAAAGAGAGACGATCCCCAATATCCTTCTTGCCAAAGCGGTTTGGCAAATATCGGGTAATGGGGATAAGGAAATCGATTGTATTGAAGGGCGACCGCTTTGCTTGTGGACTCGGTGTCTGTCATAAGATGAAGTGCCCCAGCCTTTCTGCCAAGCTCACACCCTTATGGACTCACTAAACCCCTAAAGAAAAAGCGACCCCTTCCCATTTGCATGACAAGTCCTGGTCGTTCGAGGAAACGCTCAGCGCTCATGTTTGCCGAACCAAGCAATGAGGGAAGATCCTTGATTTGTTCAAGCGATCTTGTGAGTTCCTTTTCCCCTACACCCTGCGCGTTTTTGAACGAACGAGCAGCCAGCTGGTAAGCATCATAGGCTAGAGCAGCGATGATGCTTGGCCTGCGTTTTTTCTGCTTGGCAAACTCGCGCGCAAAATGTCTTGCTTCGGGTGTTTCTAACTCTGTTGAATAGGGTACCACAAAATAATTTTCAATCCCACCAGGGAAGGCATTGGCTAGGGAACGCTGATGCCATGATGTAGGGCCGAGTATGGGAAGTTTCACTTTCTTCATGGCAAGCTGCTTGAGGAAACGTTCTGCTTTGTGTCGGTCTCCTGAGGGAAAAAGAATGACATCGGCCTCGGTTTTTAAAATCACTTCGATGTGCGGCATGAAATCCAAGATTGAGGAGGAATCAAAGTACTCCCGATGGACGATCTCCCATCCTTTAGCTTCAAAAGATTTGCGAAAAAGGTCGACGATTGCTACATCGGGTTTTGCTTGGGGGTCGAAAAGGAGCGCTGCTTTACGTCGACGGAGGGTTTCCCCCGCAAAATTGCCCAGAAGCTTACCCTGCCACGGAGAAGAAAAACAGCTGTGGAAAACTCGGGCACCCTTGAGAGGATTTTCGTCTGCACATGCAAAAGGAACGATGAGCGGCTTGCGTTCTTTCGCAGCGACTTTAGCAAGTTCCTCCGTATGGGATCTTGTGAGGGAGCCTAGGAAAATCGAGACTCTCCGCTTGGCTAGGGATAATGCTGCTTCCTTCGCTCCAGAGGGTTTAGACTTGTCACTGGCGACAACGAGGCTGATCTGGGCAGCAAGTTGGGGGTCCTCCTTCATCAGGTCTGAAGCTGCCAAATGAATCCCGGCCAGTGCTTCTTCCCCCAGCACTGCTTGAGAACCTTCGAGTGGCAGGACAAGCCCGATGACAAAGTTGCCAACGGCCTTCCCTGGAGCTTGCCCCATGACGGCGGTTGAGTTGAAAAGTGCGAGAAACTGTGTGATGATGAATAATTTCTTCACGTTGAATCCTCGAAAAGCGAACCTTGCAAGGAAGGAGATTGGGGGAACTGCACAGCTGCTTTCCCTCAAAGAAATTCCCACGGAGCATAATGATGGTTGATAAAAAAGCAAAGGTCGATTCACTCGTAGAGCAAATCCTTTACCACAAACGTGCGTACTATTCCGGTCAACCGGTCATCAGCGATGCCTCGTATGACCGCTTGGAGGATGAGCTGAGAACGCTTGTTCCCACCCATCCTGTTCTGGAACTCGTCGGGACGGGGGAAGCGGCGGATGCTGAGAAAGTTCCTCACGACCCTCCTATGTTATCTCTAGCCAAGACATACGACCTGGAGGAACTCTTCGCATGGGTAAAAGGACGCGGCCTCGTAGGTACTTTCAAGGTCGACGGGGTGGCCTTGAGCCTTGTCTATAAAAATGGAGACCTGTCTCTGGCCAAAACGCGAGGCAACGGCCGCTTCGGCGAAGACGTGACCGCAAAGATCCGTTGGGTGAGTGATTGCCCCGGCAAACTGCAGGGTCAGGTCCCTTCCCCTATCGAAGTACGAGGGGAACTTTACTGCTCCGAAGGCGGATTTGCCCGATTGATGGGAGAAATGGAAACACTCGGGCTGGAAAAACCTACCAATCCCCGAAATATCGTAGCGGGAATTCTGGGGCGAAAACAGCATGTCGAACTTGCCCGCTACTTTCAGTTTTTTGCCTTCGATGCCGTCGTAAAAAACGAGACGAAGCTTTTTCACACTGAGCGAGAAAAATTCTCGTGGCTCTCCGCTCACAAGTTCAAACTTATCCAAGTCGAGTTTCTTGATTCAAAGGAATCCATCACAGCCTATCTTCAGAAAGCCAAGGATTTTTGGGAAGATGGGGACGTGGGAATAGATGGGGTGGTTTTCACCTACGATGATTTGTCGACACATGAACAACTGGGAGCCACCTCTCATCACCCCCGCTACAAGATGTCTTTCAAGTGGCCCGGTCAAACAGCAGTGGTGACCATCAAACATTTCAAATGGCTAACGTCACGGTTTGGGATCGTAACTCCCGTAGCCGTGATTGATCCTGTCTATCTTAGTGGGGCACAGATTTCAAATGTGACTCTTCATAATGCTGCTTACGTGAAACTTTTCAACTTGAAGGCGGGAGATACGATCGAAATCATCCGATCGGGAGAGGTCATCCCCAAGTTCCTGCAGCTTGTCAAAGCAGCAGATGGTAACTTTGCCTTTCCTTCAAAATGTCCGTCCTGTGACTCCGTGTTGACGTTCGACGAAGTTCGACTTGTCTGTCCAAACAGAACAAGCTGTCCGGCTCAGCGACTTGGCTCAATCCTCAACTGGATTCGTTACGCAGAGATTGACGATCTCAGCGAGAAACGACTGCAAGCGATGATCGACTTGGGGTTAATTGAACACATGTCTGACTTATACAGGTTAAAAGAGGAAGACTTGCTGAAACTCCCTCTTACAAAAGAGAAAATGGCAAGAAAGCTTTTTAACAACATACAGAAAAGCAAAAACCTGTCTCTTCCCCACTTTCTGGGAGGACTGGGAATTGAAGGCATGGGGAGAACGTCCTGGGAAGCCTTGCTTCAAAACTTTCCAAGTCTCGATAAAATTGTGAATCTCCTTGAAGTCGATATTTTGCAGGTTGAAGGTTTTGCAGAAAAAACGGCTCAACAGATTGTCTCGGGACTAAAAGCGAAAAAGGAGGACATTCACAAACTCTTCGCTGTGGGTGTGCGCCCCATCGCGTTCGAGCCTCGGAAGGTGGAGAGTGGTGTTTTGAAAGGAAAGACGTTTGTTTTAACGGGGGCACTTTCCCAGCCGCGTGATGAAATTGTGAAGAAAATTGAAAAAGCTGGAGGAAAAGTTGTGAGTGCGGTATCAATGAAAGTAACAGCAATTATCACAAATGAAACGTCTTCCTCCTCAACCAAAGCGAAACAAGCAAGAGAGTTGAGTATTTCTTTTTGGTCGGAGGAGGAACTTGAAAAACATCTAAGGAGCCTTGATGATTCGTAGAACCCTTGTCTCGACCTTTCTTTTTGGCACCTTCCTTTCTTCACAAAGTTTCGCAAGTGGCAACACACTCCACGTTTTCATGTCAGACACGGCAGTCGATCTTCTGAAAAGTGAGGACCTGCGCAAGCTTCTTCTTTCCGAGCGTGATGCCTATCGGAGTGGAACGCTGTTTCCCGATGCACTGTATCAAAGTTCTCAACATTCACGAGGAGAGTTCACCCACTGGCAGGGCTTTCATAATTCATACCTGTCTCATATATTGGCAAAATGTAGCAAAGGGAGCCTGACACAAAGCGGAGACTGTAGAAAATTGTTTGCCCATTTTATGGGTACCGTCTCTCATACGATAGGAGACGTGAATTTCGATCGCTATTTTGTGACGGAGGTTGCGAAGCGTCACTTCCGGGGGTCTAACGGAAAGGCTCAAACCTATACCGATTTCAAACTGGAATTTCTTGCAACCTGGGACTGGGGGAGGGGAGCTGTTTTCTGGGCAAACTTCGTTCCGACGAATGAACTTGCTGCTGCGTATAGGAAAGCAGGGATCGCGATCCCTCCCGAGGAAATCAACGGTTCTGCATTCAAGCTGTACTTGCTTATTGCTGTGGCGGTCAAGCTCGGCAGCCCGGTCATGTACTTCGTTGCAAAAAGGGAAGCACCCTGGGCTGCCGAGAATTACTACTCAGCACGAGGAGGAGTGCGTGACTCTGCGGAGAAAATAGCTCAGGTGTGGGACAATTTTTGGGTAGCCCTTCACAGTGGTGTCACTACCCCTCGCTTCTATCGTAAGGGCGGATGGCCAAACTTCGAGTATGGCTTCCGTTAGATTTCGGGGCCCCCATTCGAGGGGGCCCCCAATTAGGGAGAGGGGGAGATCGAGGGGGGCGAGGGAACCGTCGCTCCCCTCGAAGAAAAGCTCACGTCAATTCCATTACCTTCCATTTTTACAACGACCGAACCATTCTCTATGTCATTGACCTGAATGAGCACCTTTGCAACCCTGGTTTCCAACTCTCTTTGAATGAGCCGTTTCAGTGGTCTAGCACCAAATTTGGGGTCATAACCGCGTTTAGCGAGGTAGCTGATCACATCCTTTCCTATTTGCAGAGTCAGGTTCTTTTGTTTCAGGCGGCTTGCGAGTTCGGCTATTTGCAGCTCTGCAATCGTCTCGATTTCCTTTTCTCTCAACGGTTTAAAAATGATGGTTTCGTCCACGCGGTTTAAAAACTCGGGTTTAAAGTAGGACTGAAGCTGCTGGGTGACTTTTGCGCTCAACTCATTGGTAAGGGTGCCTGTTTGGGCAAGCTCATCGAGGATTATCTGTGAGCCGATGTTACTGGTCATGATGATGATTGTGTTTTTGAAATCAACAGTTCTGCCTTTGCTATCTGTAATGCGACCGTCGTCAAGAATTTGCAGGAGTATGTTAAATACATCGGGGTGTGCCTTCTCGATCTCATCGAGGAGAACGATCGAGTAGGGCTTTCTGCGAATTGCTTCCGTAACTTGTCCTCCCTCTTCGTGTCCAATGTAGCCTGGGGGCGCTCCGATGAGACGGGAGACGGAGTGTTTTTCCATGTATTCCGACATGTCGATGCGTTCAAGATGGCGGTCGGAGCCGAAGAGGTGTTTAGCAAGAGCTTTCGCGAGTTGGGTTTTCCCAACCCCTGTAGGGCCGAGGAAGATAAACGAACCGACCGGGCGGTTGGGGTCTTTGATCCCCATGCGAGAGCGAAGGATAGAATCCGCAACCAGATGAACGGCTTCATCCTGGCCAACGACATCTTTGTGAAGGTAATCATCCAGGTGGACGAGTTTTTCCCGCTCGCCTTCTTGAAGTTTGGAGACAGGAACGCCGGTCCATTGGCTGACGATTTGCGAAATCGTCTCTTCGCCTACATCTTCTATCAGGAGACGCTCGGCTTGGCTGTCTTTCCCTAGCTTTTCGAGGTCGTCCAGTTGCTTTTGCAAGAGGGGTAGCTTGCCGTGGCGGAGTTCAGCCGCTTTTTCAAGATTGTAGGAACGTTCTGCTTCGGCGATGGCAACCTTAAGGTCATCGATTTGTCTCTTGAGGTTTTGTACGTGGGTTATCGCTTCTTTTTCCTTCTGATAGACAGCCTTTTTAGCGGCCACTTCCTGGCGAAGTTTTGTCAATTCCTTTTGAAGTTCCTGCAGCCGCAGTTTGCTGCGTTCGTCTTTCTCTTTTTTAAGGGCTGCCTCCTCAATTTCCAGGCGCATCTGTTTGCGTGCAATGCTGTCGAGATCGCTGGGCATCGAGTCTATTTCTGTGCGAATTTTTGCGCAGCCTTCGTCTACGAGGTCGATCGCCTTATCGGGGAGGAAGCGGTCCGTAATGTAGCGATCGGAGAGAGTTGCAGCAGCAATGAGAGCGTTGTCAAGGATTTTGACTCCGTGGTGGATTTCGAAGCGTTCCTTTAACCCACGTAGAATGGAGATGGTATCCTCGACGTTAGGTTGGGTGACGAGCACTTTCTGAAAGCGCCTTTCGAGGGCAGGATCTTTTTCGATATAGGAGCGGTATTCGTCAAGGGTGGTAGCGCCGATGCAACGGAGTTCACCACGAGCGAGCATAGGTTTTAGCATGTTCCCGGCGTCGATCGCTCCTTCCGCTTTCCCTGCGCCAACAACGGTGTGAAGTTCGTCGATGAAGAGGACGACGCGACCTTCCGCCCGCTTTACCTCGTTGAGGACGGCCTTCAGGCGTTCTTCAAACTCTCCCCGGTATTTGGCACCGGCAAGAAGACTTCCCATATCTAGCGAAATGACGCTTTTGTCACGCAAAGTTTCAGGGACATCGGCATTGACGATGCGTTGCGCCAGTCCTTCCGCAATCGCTGTTTTTCCAACACCCGGCTCCCCAATGAGGACAGGATTGTTTTTTGTCTTACGGGAAAGGATGCGGATGACACGCCGGATCTCTTCATCACGACCTATAACCGGGTCAAGCTTACCCTCTTTGGCGGCTGCAACAAGATCGCGACCATATTTTTGCAGCGCCTGCATTTGACTTTCCGGATTGTCCGAACTTACCGGCTCGGACTTAAACCCCCTGAGCGCAGACTGGAAGGCATCCGTGCCTATTTTATGTTTGCGCAGTAGGTTGTGTAGTTCTTCAAGCTTGGTCAGTTCCTCGAAAATGTGCTCGACGGATACAAATTCCTCATTGTTGTTTTGCGCGGCAAGTGTGGCTTTTGCCAGAGCCTGAGTAAGCGAACCGGAAAGGTAAACACGCTTGGGATCATACCCACTGCCAGACACCTGCGGAACTTTACGCAGATCTTCCGCCAAACCCTCTGAAAAAGCCTTTGTGTTCACGCCCATCTTGCTGAGCACCTGTGCGATCAAACCGTCCTGTTGTTTCACAAGTGCAAGCGTCATATGCAAGGGAGACACTTCCTGGTGTGACATCCCAATAGCAGTGGTTTCGGCTTGCTGTAAGGCTTCCTGAGATTTTTGCGTCAGTTTATTGAAATCCATAATCTGCTCCCCTTCTGTTATTATCAATGTAAGGCCGTCTAACAAATTGTCAAAAGAGGAAGGGGAAATTGCACATGTGTAGATCTCATGGATTACCGATGAAATACATATTTTTCACGACTATTTTGGCCATTGGCTGCGCTCGTCGGGGGGGGGGGGGTAAAATGGAGGGCCATAGCCCTGATGACCTTGTTCCTACGGAAGAATTCAACGCTGGACTTGCGAGAGACTTTTTAGACACTGATCAGCCCCTTCAAAAGGTGATCCTGTTGAGCCCCGATGCCTTGGGCCTCTCCGAAGGACAGTCGGCAGAAGAGGTGCAAATAGTATCCGCTGCCTTAGCTGCTGGGCTAGGTGCCTCCATAGTTGGTTTTGCGGTCGGAAGATTAGGGAGACGATCCGCTCTCAAGACGCAGCATCCTGTGGGAACGGTCGATGTGGGTGCGCCAGAAAGGTTACGACTTCCTTCGCCACCGGTCCTCCCGACAGCTTCATTGAGATTGGACTATGAGCTTCGGACGTCTAAAGGTGGCAGTACCACCTTGACTTATCAGGGGGAGTTTCCTGACGGTCGTGTTCTCATGCGAAAAGGCAATTTTTTTGAGGCACGCGACATGAGTGAAATAGCTACTCATATTGACGACACACATCAAGCCGCCTGGTTGATTGTCAGGAAAGACAATAAGTCATTGTTCAAGCTTGCGGACGGTCAGGAACTGACAAAAGAGGGGCTTACATTTCGAGCGACGGGACAACAGGATGCTAGTGGAACATTCGCTCTCCTAGAAGTAAGGCGAGAAGGCGGATTGCTAGAAATTGCTGATACAGACGTCCGGGACCTATCAGTTGATTTTATTTCAAAAGGGGACAAAGTCCCTACATTCTCAAGACCTGGTCACGGGGAACTGGGAGAGCAGTTTAAGAAGCTCAAATTTAAGCCTTCCAGGGGGGATGAACCCGTTTTCAGAGATACGAATCGTTTCCGTTTCGGCGAGATAGTCGTGGTTGAAAGGACTCTGACTGTGGAAGGAGTAAGTGTTAAAACGAGAGTAGAAGGACTTGTAATTGGACGTAACCCTTCGGGACAGATCCACGTCTTAGTGCGGGGGAATCTTATTGAGACAAGGAACGTCGCAGAAGTAGGGTCGATTCCAAGTGGCAAATAGATCTTTCACTGAGCTTCTTTTTTTTCGCGAGCCTTGCTCAAATTCTCGCCGAGTGAACATTGAGAAAAAATTTGACTGACAAAATAATTTCCCATATAAACCTTTGAGTCACACAAACAATTGTGTTTCTTAAACAGCATCTTTTATGAGATGGTGTTTTTAAGTTCTTTGAAAACTGAATAGTGAAGTTAGGAGTTGTCTTTCGAGACAACAGAGAGTTGCGGGTCCGAAGCGTGAGCTTTGGACGCAAGTCATAGACTTTGAGAAAAATTGGTTGTCTTAAGGGCAATCATTCAGGATTT
>JACPKR010000074.1 GCA_016186945.1 Deltaproteobacteria bacterium
ACGCAAAGAAAGGAAAAATTCTGCGTCCCAAACCTATCAAAATGGAGTAAATCGCACATTTCGCACATACCCCTCAAAAAGGGGTTAAGCTTCTGATTTTAAATTGTTTTTGACCTTGAAAAAAAGGAAGTGGTGCTCGAGGCCAGACTTGAACTGGCACGGAGAAAATCTCCCCAAGATTTTAAGTCTTGTGTGTCTACCGATTCCACCACTCGAGCGGGGCGCTGCGCTAGGCTTCGTGGAACCTGCGGTTCCACACCTCCCTTTTAAAGGATGAGCGCAATTATAGCAAGCAGGGCTACTCGGGCAAGGTAATGCGTAAGCCACTTGGGGCAAGGAGGTGGTTTGGAGGAAACTGCGCAGCTGGTTCCTCCAAGAACTCCTTTTCGCCACAAACAGCTTACAGGTTACCCATGGAAGTAATGCGTAAGCCACTTGGGGCAAGGAGGTGGTTTGGAGAAAACTGCGCAGCTGGTTCCTCCAAGAAAAATCATGGGGGAGCGACGCTTCACTCGCCCCCCCAAACCCCCCTCTCCCTATTTGCCCCAAGTTGCTTACGCATTACCCATGGAATCCGTCGAGCCTTGAGAAGTAGCGCAAAGTCCAGTAAACTTAGATCAATATCCATCAAATTCGCGGAGGATTTCATGAAGCTCGTTTTCATCTTGGTTTCGGCGGTATTTTTATCTTGTCAAACCGCAAAGGAACCCGACCTAACAACTGAGGTGATTCATCCGCAAGAATTATCGGGCACATGGACCAAGTTACATATAGCGTGTGTTCCTGCCGACAAAATCGGGGATTCCCAATACGAACCAGCAAAGCAACTTTCAGAAAAAGATAAACAACACGGCTTCATCCTGATTGAGGAGCCTCCTACAAGAATAACGATGTCCTTTGCTGATGGAGCAGGGCAGCTGGAAAAAAAAGAATTTCGCGGTTACAAAAAAGAGGCGTGTACCATAATCCGACCCTACTCGTTTAGTCTCTCGGAAGGCGAGATCCTTTTAACCTTTAAAGATACCCAAAAAAGCGGAGCGCAATGTAGTGAAGGGGATGAACCTGCTCAGATCAAATATTCACTTGCCTATAATGAAACATCCCATACGCTCTATATGGTAGACAAAAGTTCCGAGAAATGCAAAGAGCCAACGAAATCAGAAAGCCAGCTGCAGTTTGTCACTGTGATGGCAAAAGTAAAATAGAAAGCTATTTCCTCAGCGGACGTTTACGGGATCGTCTGGGTTTCCAAGTCGGCACAGCCAATGGAAAAAATAGAGCCAAGTAGATAAAAAAACGAGAAACAGGGCTGGCCTTTGCCACATTTCCGGCCCGTCCGCAGCCGTATAAATCGTTGACCTCCCCGTCGTAAGTTGAGTCGGGATAAAGGTAGATTAAGCCCGCCATATCGTCTGCCCCGAGGCGCAGACTTCGTGTGTAACGTGAGTAACCCATGAGAGCACCGTAGTTGGTGTGGTTGTGACCCAGACCAATGCAGTGGCCGAGTTCGTGGATGAGAGTGTAGACAAGACTGTTCAAACTATGAGTCTTGTCGCTGATGGAAATGTCGCAGTCGACGATCATTTCTCCTTCTACCCTCGGTACCGCAAAAGCAGAAGTAGTTAGATTCTTATCCTGTTTGACAACTATGGAGTAAATGTGATCCTGGTCACTGATTTCGGCTCCTGGGCTGGTCTGAAGACTCAATTTAAGAAACGATCCCGGGACTTCACTCCAGACATTCAGAGCAAAGAGAAGAGCCTGCTCCATGACATCGTTGTCCGACAGGTTTTTCCAGCGTCCATCCAACACTTCGTCGATGTCCTTTAGAGAGGGAACGTTACCATCCCACTGAAAGGTGATCGTTGGGGAAGTCTCGGTTGCGGGAAGCGTAGCTTCAGCAGGTCCGGAGAGAAGTACAAAGGCATGGGCTTTGCTACAAAGAAAGCAAACGAGAAACAAAAGGGCTAATCTCAGCATAATCGTTCCTACGTAAGGAAGATGGAAAATACCCCATTATAACGCATTTGCCTCTCACAGCCATCCAGGGATTGACGAAATGGCCGGTGAACCCTTTGGCGCCGTCGCCCCGAATTCTTTCTAAAAATGATAGAAAGATGCGATCTATCAAAAGCAAAGTAAAAGCGTATTTTTTTGCGTCAAAAAACTATGAAATCGGACAACGCTACGTTAGCTGCGGGTTACGCGGCCGTGGGAGGCTTCAACCTTCGACAGTTGGTAAACGCGATGGCAAAACAGGTAGCTTGAAAAACATGGAAATTAGAACCAAAAAGTCCGACGAACGCGCAAACCTTTTATATACTGGAGAGTCCGGAGTTCTTCGACTATTCCCATGGCATAAAGTCCCAAGAGTAGAACTCTCGGAAAGTTTCTTCCGCAATTGAATAGCCACGCCCCTTGCTATTCGTTCTCTTGCTTAACGCCAGCTTCTTTGAATAGAGATTCAATAACAGACAACGCTTCTCCCCCTGGATCTGGATCATTGGTAGCTTCTTCCAAAGCTTCGAATACTTTGTTGCCAGGCATGTCATGATCGCAATGATCCCATGTGTACTGCAACATTCCAGCGACAAGTACGCAGAGTCTGTGAGTTCGCCCGCCTGGAACCAAATGTTGTAACATATCAATCCAGCAGCCGTACATCTCTTTGCCAACAATTGCTTCAAAGTCTGCACGGTAGGACGACTTTCTCGTTCTCCTCTTTTTTTTATGACTCGTAACCGTTTTCTTAGTCGTCATCAGCGTTCCTCAGTCAACTTGGAATCATGGGGGATTCAAGCCTGATTTACGTTCTTCTTCAACTGTGTTGCTGGTCTTGCAGAGGGGACGGTTTGTGGGAATTTTGCTGGTCTTGCTTTGCAGAACGAAACGTCGCTCAAGCAGGCTTTGGACGAATTGGCCGGTGTCGAGAGGGAGTTTAACGCGCGTTTAAAGATTCTTCGTTAGGGCGTATACCGGTTTTACTTAGTCTTTGCTTTCATTTGGGGGAGCGACGGTTCCTCCCCGCCTTGTCCATTTGGGGGAGCGACGGTTCCTTCGCCCCCCCAACCCCCCCTCTCCCTAATTTTGAAGAGCCTTGCCACCGTTTTCCCATGACCTCTCTTTGTGCCGATCATGCCCATTGTTCAACCTGGGAATTTGTGATAAATTAGGAACGAATTCCTGATTTATCGCATTTTTTAGGAAAAAGTTCCATGTATTCAAGAATATTGGCGATGGATTTGCCTCCTCGGCAAAGTGCTTTTCTTTGGGGGGCTAGAAAAACCGGCAAGTCTACTTTTCTAACGCAAAAATTTCCCGAAGCTATTTATTTTGATTTGCTTGATTACAAGGTTTTTGACGGGTTGAATAGGGAACCTTTTCGTTTGCGTGAAGAGATTGCCGGTCATTCCCCGGCGGCCATGATTATTGTGGATGAGGTTCAAAAGATACCGCCTTTATTGGACGAGGTTCATTATCTGATAGAGAATCAGGGAAGGCAGTTCATTTTGTGTGGTTCCAGCGCACGAAAATTGAAAAGAGGGCAGGCGAATCTTTTAGGGGGAAGGGCCTGGCGTTACCACATGCTCCCGCTGTCCGCTCGGGAAATCCCCAATTTTGATCTTTTGCGCGCCTTGCAACGAGGCTTGTTGCCCGCACACTACGATAGTGCTGATGTCGATCGTGCGTTGGAAGGCTACGTACTGGATTACCTCAAGGAGGAGATTCAGGCTGAGGCTTTGACTAGAAATTTGCGTGCATTCTCCCAATTTCTGGATACGTGCGCCTTTAGCAATTGTGAAATCATCAATTACTCGAATTTTGCCAGGGATGTCGGTGTCGATGCAAAGACAATTAAGCAGTATTTCCAGATATTGGAAGATACGTTGATTGGCTATTACGTATATCCTTTTCAACACCACCCCAGCCGTAAGGATATCGTCTCGACTCCTAAGTTTTATCTGTTCGATGTTGGAGTCGCGAACTATTTGGCAAAGCGAAAGATTCAATCTTTAAGAGGAGGGGAAGCGGGAAAGGCTTTTGAGCATCTGGTCTTCATGGAACTTTGGGCCTATATCAAGTATCACAAACCCCGCGAGGAAATTTGTTATTGGCGCACAAAAACTGGTTTGGAAGTCGATTTCGTGACGTGCGAAGGAAAAGTTGCGATAGAAGTGAAAGTTTCAGATAGCCCTTCTCGCAAGGACCTCCACGGACTATCGGCATATCTGAAAGATTATAAAAACGCCAAAGGTCTAATCGTTTGCCCTGAGGCGAGAAAACGAGTCATAGATTTCAATCACGCCAAGGCTACACTTGTGTCCTGGCATGAATTTACAAGCAATCTCTGGGACGGGCAAATTTTGTAGGGGAATTGCTTTTACTTTAGCCTTCTGTGCGATGATAGTAAGAAGGGGTTAAGGGGAAACTTCGCAGACGGTTCCCCAGCCCCAGATAAGAAGGACTTTTGTCGTGAAAACAAAATTTTGTTTGCTTTGCCAATTAAGGAAGCATGCTTCGCATGCTACTTGCTAGGAGGAGGCTTGGACCTCCCCCTAGCTAACGCGCGTATCGAGCCATAGCTTCGCAATGGCTGACGCGCTTTTTCGGCCTAAAGGCCGAGGTCTGGACCACTGAGGAGGTCTAGAAAAATTCTCCACGAATTTTTCGTCGAGCAGCTGGACAAGGAAAGATTCTTCCTGGCGAGTTCCTTTTCAAACATTTCTTTGTCATGGCCAATGCTGGAACATTAGCGAGTTTTGCGCGCACGATGAGAATATTCAGCCCACGCACAGCTCTTCCAGAGGAGTGGTCATAGTGCCAACATGTTTCCCTAAGAGTTAAGTTACTTCTCGCCAGGTGCCGGTGCTTTCTTTTTTTTTTCGGCCTGTAGCTCCGCTTCATAAATGACGAGAGGGGCGATAAGCAGCACTCCCATACCAAAGACAAAGGGTGCTATCCCACCGACTCCGGTTGATCGAACCTGGCGAGGTTTCCGTAAGATGGGCGAATCCCCCGGTGAAGATTTTTGAAAATACGGTTCGATGTCGCGTGGTTTTGTACCTGTGGTATAATCCTCGACCAGCTTAGGCTCACGTTCAGGCTGTTGAAACTTCTGACCAGCGAAGACGCTAATTGGTTTTCCCCTAGCATCGAGAATTTGTGCTCCGTCTTTGATGATGCCTGGGGATGCCATCAACTGCTGAGGCAGCCCTGATCTCTCAAACTGCAAGACCGTACTATTTATTGTTATCGCTTCTTTAAAACTATCGTCAACTTTAATTGGAGAGATGGTTGTGTCACTCATTTTCTTCCAACCATCACTTTCACGTACGTAAGTCACATAATGGCCTCCTCCGAAGATTCCCTCTTCATGAACAATCGCCGCCTTAAGACGCATTGGTTGAGACAACATTGTTCCGTCCGCATCCATAAAGGGTACACGGAGTGGCGTCTCAAGATCGAATGTAACAGGATTGGTATTTTTTCCGCCTTCAAAAGGGATCAATCGATCTCTAAGGCTAATGGTAAGCTCAGGAAGTCCTGTTTGACCGGCAGCAGCAAAGATACGTTTGGCTACGTAATTTCGCTCATTAGGTTGCCCTCTTGCGCCGGGAGGATATGGATCCTGAAAGTAAAAGTACTCCTCATCCAACATCCCTTGTAATTCTTTCGGCCTGTCAAAGGCCAAACTTACGACGTTGGTTGTGCCCAAATGCGCTTTTTGAGTAACTTTTTTGGTCGCCTGATTGACTTTATACTCCCCCGTTTCAACCCCTACGTTAAAAATCTGTCTAAACTTCCCCAGGAACTCATCAGCGGCACGCTGATCGCGGCCCAAGGTCCAGGTATCGGCACTTTCAAACGTACCAAGTCCCTCTAGACCGCCTGCTCCTCTAGCTTCCAAAAACAGATCATAAGCAACCATCACCCGCTCAATCTTCCCACGAGCAACAGATTGATTTTCTTCTCCTGGCATTGCGATCATAACCTCGTTGAGTGCTGTTGCTAAAGTCTTGCGGGAGTCTGTCTCAAGACCTGCAACCCTTGTTATTTCTTCGCGCAACGTCGGGGTACTGTATATCATTTGCAAGGTCGCATTAAGAAAACAGGTACTCCCTAAATTAGGCAGACCTCGAGTGGTCAGATGAAACCCGTCACCCTCAGGTGTGGCCTGTAAGTCAGCAATAAACATATAGTAAGACAGGATAGTGTTGCCGTTGCCCAGCCAGCTAAGAGTAAAGCCTTTCAATTCATC
>JACPKR010000075.1 GCA_016186945.1 Deltaproteobacteria bacterium
CGCTATCCGAAAACTTTGGGCCATGCAGGGTCTAAGAAAACAATTCGGCACAGACGTTCTCGACAAGGCCGCCCAGGGAGCAAGCTCGTTTCGAGACCTCAAGCAGAGATCAAAATATATCAAAGCCGATCTAAACCAGCAAATGTCAGTTGGAGTTAGCAGAAGCAAGGAGGGGTGCAGGGGAACCTTCGTAGAGGGTGCCCCTGCGTTCAGCCTTGCAAGTTACCACTGACTTGCATTAGAAGCTATTTCATAAATGATGGCTTCTATAGTATTCAAGATAATTAATTTGGGGACAAACTTTTTGAAAAAAGTTCTTTCCCCAAGCCCCTTTTTAAAAACTTCAATATTTAAAGTTTTTTGGGGGGAGGTGTGGAGGGGAACTTTTTTTCAAAAAAGGTCCCCTCCACAAATTCTTTTTCTCAAAGACTATAGTATCATAGGATAAATTGAGCAGCATGAGAGAGAATATGACGGAGAGCATTCCTTTAAGTGCAATCATTATCACACTCAACGAGGAGGGTTCCCTTCGCCGTTGTCTGGAAAGTTTGCCACCTTGTGAAATCATCGTAGTTGACTCAGGCAGCTCTGACAGAACCTTGGAAATTGCGAAACAATGGGGAGCTTCTGTCTATCTCCGTGATTTTGACAACTACGCAGCACAAAAAAACTTTGCGGTCAGTAAAGCAACACGTCCGTGGGTCTTATCTGTAGATGCTGATGAGGTGTTGGATGAGACCTTGCGCACATCTATTAAGAAAATCACGGGAACAAAACACCCGTCTTGCGAGGGTTATCGAGTGAGGCGCTCTCTCGTTTTTATGGGAAGAAAGTTGCGTTTCGGCAAAGCCAGGGATGAACCTTTGAGGTTGTTTCGAAACGGATCCGCGAAGTTTGTGGACGAAATTCATGAGAAAGTTAACATTGAGGGCGCTGTGAAAACCCTGGCCGGGGAAATCCTTCATTATAGCTATGAGAACTTGGATGATTATTTTTCTCGGTTCAATCTCTATACACACAAAATTGCATGGCAGCACTATAAGCAAAAAGTGAAAGTTCCCATCTTCAAACATATAGTCCGCCCGTGGTTTGAATTTACATATAGGTATTTTTTTCGCCTGGGATTTTTGGATGGATTTGCAGGGTACAGTTATGCGTTGATCAGCAGCCTTTATGCTTTTGTGAAATATGAAAAATTGAGAGAATTGTATTTGATGGACAAGGTGTCAGAGAGTGGCAGATAAAACAGTCTGGCATTTGCTTTCCAACCGATGGAATAGCGCCATAACTGAGTATGCATTGAGTGCCGCCTGTGCGTTTGAGACTGCGGGGGCTCATTCGATTTTCTCACCTTTGATTGGGTCACCTGCTGAAAAACGAGCAAGAGGGAGAGGTCTGGAAACCGTTCCGGTTGAAAGTTTTTCACTAGCGTCTATCCCTCGTCTGAATACGTTTCTTAAAGAAAGAGCACCTCATAAAGTTTTCCTTTACGGGGGGCCCGAGACGTTTCTTGCTCGGTTCTTACACCGGAAAGGTCTAATTCGGTTTTATGGGCAGGAAGTGAACTCTACAATTTACCGGATTCCCCATTTTTTTGAGATGTCTACCCGACATCTTGAAACACTTCTGGTTCCCAATCAGGTGATTTTCAATCGGTTGAACTCTTTAGCGCCACGTCGAGCAGTAACAAAAATCACTTTGGGTCTTGAAGTTCCTAAGTTTCGGAATCAGGAACGAAATAACGAGATTGTAATTGTTGGCAGACTTGATCCTGTGAAAGGGCATGAGCGAGCGATTCAAATCTTTGCCAAGCTCCTAAGTTTGCGGGGACAAGATCGGGTACGGCCTTGTCTGCATGTAGTTGGGCAAGCCGCGAATCTTAGCGTCGAAGCAGTCAAATCATGTGCGAAGCGATACGGGTTAAAATGGGGAGAGGAAATTAAGCTGACGGAGACCAGGGTTCACAATATTGCGGAACTTATGTCTAAGGCGTCGGTGGGGATGATCTCTAGCCTCGGTTCTGAACAGATTTGCCGCGTAGCTCAGGAATTCCTACTCGTCGGAACGCCGGTTTTCGTTTCGGGAGCAGGGGCGACGGAGGAAGTTTTGTTTGACGGAGCAGGAGGAAGCTACCGCGGTGAAAATGATGAGAATGCGGCAGGAAAGCTTGGAAACTTGTTTGACGTAAGCTACGAGGAATCGTCCATTGTCCGGCAGGAACGTTCAAGACAGGCGAGCGAACGTTTCTCTTTAGAGGTCATGGGTAGACAGCTCGTCGATCTTATTTCGTAATGCGTAAGCCACTTGGGGCAAATAGGGAGAGGGGGGTTTGGGGGGGCGAGGGAACCGTCGCTCCCCCAAGGGATTGCTTGGAGGAACCAGCTGCGCAGTTTCCTCCAAACCACCTCCTTGCCCCAAGTGGCTTACGCATTACCTTATTTCGTAAATACCTTTCGTTGCACGAGCAGGATGAATCCAATTAAACAGAACATCGAAGCAAGTGTAAGGGCGCCCCATGTGCCCAGTGGGGAGTATAGCGTCTTGTCGAGAGAAAGTCCGAAAACTCCCAGTGTTGAGATTCTATACCCTTTGTACTGAATTGATGTAAGACCAAGTGCAAGGAGGTGGAGGAGTCCCATATAAAGAAATAGAGGAGCTAAAAGGGACCCAAGGAAAGCTGTGAACGACAATTTTTTTCGCACGAGTCTGACGCCCATGAGTATAAACGGTAGGGGAAGAAGAAGTGCGCCTACCCCCGTATAGAAGAGTAGAAAGCCGCTAACTTGTGCACCGACCTTCCCAGCCAAATTTTGGCTAGCCAAATTTTGGATTGCTTGAGGTGGGTACGTTGCTGAATTAATAGCGGGGTCGAGAGGATGATAACTGAACAGGGCAATACAGTAGAGGGTTACGAAGCCTAACACGATGACTAGGACGGCGTCACTTAGGTACGAGCGGGACATGGGGAGTTCTCTCCTGGCTGCGTTTGCTTGCTTGAAAAGCTCTACGCCACCCATCAGGGGACATTTTCAACCGACTGTCCGGAGATGAGGTCACCGAGCCATCCATGGAATGATTGTCCGGCCTTCGCGGTGGAATAGAGGCGATCAAAGGGCAATATACAGTGATCTTCTCCCGAAGCGACAAAAAAATTGTAGTTCTTGTGCAAGTAGGCCAGGGTGTGCATCGTGTATTGAAAATTTTCAGACCATCGAATGGGATCTCCGCCTAGCTGTTGTATGTAGGATCGTTGAACGCTGTCATTGACGGACGTATACTGAGAGAACCTGATGTCAGGGTATTGGTCGCCTAGGGTTTTGTAAAGGGAGGCCATGTGGAACTTCCTGACATCGACCTCAATTGGATTCATGGTGGGAAGCCATTCAGGTAGCGATGCCGTGAAATTCCACAAAGGGTTTACTGTCGGAAAGAAGTCTTCTGTAATGGTATTTGAAGAGCTATCCGACAAATGAACCAGCGGCGTCGAAGGGAACATCGCACGAATATGGGGAACCCAAAAAATAGCACCAAAGCCTCCTGCGCTGCATCCTGTAACAAAGACTCTTTTCGGAGTATGAATATGTTCCTGAATCCAGCTAAAAACGGCTCTCGTGTTGACGGCACCTCGGTGTTTAACAACGAAGTTTGACCCATCCTCTTTTGTATATGTTTTATCTTTTGATCCCCAGTGCAGGTCTCCCGTGCAGTACGGGATCAGTATATGATGCCAGTCCTTGATGGGGTTGCGGGTATCTTTTTTCTCATAGATTCCCCTCAATCGGTTCTTCTTGATATCCTCTCTAAGTCCTTCTAAGGAATCTACGAAGCTTGCGGAGCCTGGCGAACACGTTTCTGCGTTCCAGCAAACGCCACCACCGTAAAAGTCTACAACGACTTGATCAACTTTTCCTGGAAATACAAAGAAAGAATATTCACCTCCCCTGGCGCAGGCACTTTCTCCACCTGTTTTGATTTCGTTCCACCTTTGGGGCAACTCGGAAAGCGATGTTAGGACATCGGCAGCAGAGAGGAAATTTGCGTAAAAAACCCAGGACCAGACTGCTATAAAAGCCAACGACCGCATAATTAGATCCGATGTATTTTTTGGATATTTGAAAAAAGTATAGAAGTCTGATTGGATTTTGTCAATGCGGCAAGGAGGCGGTCGTGTGGCAAGGAGGTGGTTTGGAGGAAACTGCGCAGCTGGTTCCTCCAAGACTATCTTTCTTTGTTATGTAAATTTAGCCTCACCTGAGCCGATTTCCTTTTCATTCAAAAACACTTTATACGAGATCGGTACGGCCTTGACGATCATCGCACTTACGCCACAATATTTCGTTTGGGACAATTCAACTGATTCCAAAACGAGATCGGGGTCCATATCGCCTACGAATTGGAAAACAAGTGCTACGTCTTTAAAAACAGACGGGGTGACTCCTTCCGTTGGAATGACATTTGTCAGGACAGAAAATGATTCAAGTGCTTGTTTATACTTTCTCAAATAAGCCACCGCATCCATGCCGCTGCATGAGGCTATCCCCATGGCAAGCAGCTCCTTGGGGGTAAACCCTTCCCCCCCACCGATTGGTTTTTTCGCATCGATCGCGACCCTGTGTTCTCCAAGTTCCCCAGTAAATTGCATTTTGTCTTGCCAGACGATTTTTGTCTGCATATTCACTCCTTCCAAAATATAGAGAAATTATCTGTAATGCGTAAGCCACTTGGGGCAAATAGGGAGAGGGGGGTTTGGGGGGGCGAGGGAAGCGTCGCCTCCCCCGGATTTCTTGGAGGAACCAGCTGCGCAGGTTCCTCCAAACCACCTCCTTGCCCCAAATGCCTTACGGGTTACAATTATCTTATCTTGGGGGCCTCCTAAAGTGAAAAAACGAAATCTCGTAGTTCTCACCCTGGCTGGATCTTTTGATCCGATGGACGATGCCAGACGAGAATTGTGACAGACAAGGGTTCTCCCCCGTCGATTGATTCCCCGCAGAAAGTCGGTTGACACATTTTTTCTGTCTGCTAGCGACAATTTTGGGACATTGTCACGTTTTGAATGAGGAGGTTGTTATGGAATATGATGTTCAGACATGGAATTCGCTTTTAGCGAATCTTGATGCGCTGCCCGAACACAGCATGATCCCCAAGATGCTCTTCACTTATCTACAAAAGACAATCCCTAGTCCAG
>JACPKR010000076.1 GCA_016186945.1 Deltaproteobacteria bacterium
ATCAATTCCCACGTTGACAGTTTTTCCTTGATAAGAGACTCTCATACAAACTCCTATGATGTGTTGATCTAGGAGTTTCCTTTTTTGTGGGCCAGGTCGCTACTACTATTCAACATAGTAACTCGCCCCCCCAAACCCCCTCTCCATTTTTTTGGAAACGCGGCGAAATCCTCCCCCTTTTCAAAGGCGAGATGAAAGCCGCCTGATCAATCTGTTTTAAGGTGTCACTTTAAAATAGATCGATATTTAGACGCTAAATGTTGACTAATTAAAGGTAGCGGTTTAAAATGGTTGATGTAGTTAGGCTTTTAGGATTGAGGAGAAAAGCTTGTTTACGAGAGCATTGACTGAGACGCTACAAAGATATGCCAAATTTCCGGTGGTAGCCCTCTTGGGGCCCCGACAGTCGGGAAAAACAACACTCGTTCAAAGCACGTTTCCAAATCATAAATTTTTGAGTTTAGATAACGAGGTAACCCAGGCATTTGCTTTGGAAGATCCGGAAGGATTTTTATTAACCAACGAAAATGAGCATGGCCTTATTTTAGATGAATTTCAGTACGCTCCAAAGCTCACAACCTACATAAAACTGGACGCTGACAAAAAAAAACGCCCCGGCTATTTCATTCTCACCGGATCACAAAACTTTTTGGTTAATAAGGCAATAACTGAATCGTTGGCCGGCAGGGTTGGCATCCTAAATCTTTTGCCGCTATCCAACAAAGAGATATTGGAAAACAAATTAGCATCCGAGTCAATCAGCGAGGTAATATTCAATGGGGGCTACCCAAGAATTTACGCGGAAAAGATCTTGCCAACAGAATTTTATCCTTCTTATATTTTGTCCTACATTCAAAGGGATGTCGGACAACTCATAAACCCAAAAAATATGACAATCTTCCATCGCTTTGTTCAGCTCTGTGCTGGTAGAATTGGCCAATTATGTAATGTAAGTGCTTTGGCGGCTGAAACAGGAATCTCTGCCCCAACAGCCAAAGAATGGCTTTCTATTTTAGAGGCCAGCTACATCTTATTTTTTTTAGAACCTCATTTTCAGAATTTTAATAAGAGATTGGTAAAAACACCGAAGCTCTATTTTTTTGATACCGGCCTAGCGTGCTCGCTCTTAAGGATTGACTCTCCGGGTGCATTAAGTAATTCACATTTTCAGGGATCTCTTTTTGAGTCATTAATCATCGCTGATTTCTACAAGCAGTATTGTAACCAAGGATCTCGTCCATCAATATACTTTTGGCGTGACAACGGAGGGGCTCATGAAATTGATTGCATCTTAGATCATGGCACTAAAAGTTATCCTGTGGAAATCAAAGCAGGCAAAAGTGTTGCAAGCGATTCGTTTCGCGGACTTGATTATTGGAATGAACTTGCCGGCGCCGACCCACATGATTCATATTTAATTTATGCAAATGAGGAAAAACAGCTAAGAAAGCAGGGAAATGTTATTGGGTGGAAGGATTCAAGTTCTTTAATAAATATTATTATAGGAGAGAAGAAGGGCGTTGTTGAATAATTCGCTTCACGACGTCGTGCTTGCCTGACTGGTGGTCGTCTATCTTACCCATCTCGTCGAGGTCTCAGTCTTCGGCATTCCGATTCCGGTGAAGTGGTTGAGGATATCAACCTTGATAGCAGCCTCTGTAGCTTGATTTGTGTCAGATCGTGACTGAAGATGGCCGCTAAAAGCATCCTAACTACAGGATGCTCGGGAATTTATTCCCGAGAGGGATGTCAGAACTCACCCAACGTCTCAAGTTCTGCATCAATCTGCTGAAGCTTTTCCTGTTCCCGCCCCAGGACTGCCTGAAAGCCTTCCCATTTTTTTGCCATCACGACCTCGGCTTGGCATTTTCGGGTGGCTAATTTTTCGGGGTCGTTGATGGCAGTGTCAAGGTTGCGGATCACTTCAGCAAAGTGCCCTACTGAATGCACGGGGTTAGCCGCGGAGGCAAACTGCTTTGCCGTTTTTTTGAGAATGCCTCCAAAGCTGCAGATATCCCCCCAGGCATCCTCTCTCTGTTCGTAAGTCGTACAGTGCTTCTCAACATCTTTTTTCGACCAAGAGCCATACCGTCTTTGTGTATCGGCCACGCAATCTTGATCGACAGTACCTTTCGTACAATATTCGTTGATTTGCTCCTCCGTCCAATCTGTCCCTCGATCTTTCAAATCCTGTACGCACTGCTCGTTAACTTTCGCCTTATCGCAGTCAGCGTCTATCTGATCGCCAAGCCAGTCGAGTCCGTCCACAGTATATTTTCCCGCATCTTCAGCTCCTGTGGCGACGATGCCAGGAATCCCATCGAGGGCTTTGTCGATGGACTGCCCCGTGTTTTTAACCCCTTCGATGAACCAATTCACGGGGGTTTTGAGAAGCTGGTCAATGATGCGAATTTTGGCTCGCAGTCGTTCTTCTACATCTGCATTATGTTCGAGGCAAAATTGCAGATCGTCACGGTATTCAACAAAGATCTGGTATTTGTCACGGCCTAATTTTTCGAGTGCTTTGATCACATCCTGCCGCCTTTGATAGAGGTTGCGCAATTTTAAATCCGGCGTTCCCGGCTGGTATTCCTTGTCGGCGAAAGTTCCGCAAATCTCTCTGCTGGTCGCTTTGTCAGGTTCCACACAACCTTTCACAGAGACTAGGACTTTTCCCTCGAAAAGTTTGGGGACCACGACTCGATTGTAGGGCGTGACGTTCTCCACGCATTCACCACCGACCGAACAAGTTGTTCTCCCTTCCGGGCATTCCTGGAAGGTTTGCTCCATGGGACAGATGCGCCAGAAGGCGTAGTCCGCCTTCCCACTGATGGAGTAGCTTATAATCTCCGCTTTCTTGCCCTTGTCTGCCAACTTGCCAACGGAAAGGTTGAAGATTCGAAGTTTTGCTGCGTCCACCTTCTCAGGAGGTTTCGGTTCTTCCGCAAGCCTTTGTTCTCCCCCCTGTTGGGAGACATCAGCGTCTGTCGTTGCTGTTGCTTTCTTAGTTTTTACCTGGGCCTCTTGCTGGGGAGCACAGGCACCCAGGAGAAGAAAGAAAATTGCGAACCGTCCTTGCACGTTTAGCCCTTATAAAGATTGATCACAGTCCGTTCGTTGCATGAGGGCTACCCAGTGTTCATTCGCCCGGAAATTCGGCTCCGTCCACTCCAGTCGCGCCCCCCCTTTGTATCGGGCACTGGCAAAGAGCAGGTTGAGGTTGGGGTTGCTATAGATCAGGAAACCATTGGCGCGAATTTCTATGCTGGTGAGACTGATCGCCCAATTCTCATAAACATCGAAGTATATTTTTCCTCCGAAACCAAGGATGCCACTCATTTGTCCACGCTCGTTGTCGTAATCCACCCCTTTTTTTGAAATTCTGAGGTATTGAATGTTACTGACGGCAACATCCTCCAAAACTACCCGCACCCCTTCGGAAGCATCGAGGATATTTTCCTTACTCAAGTCTCTGGTGATGTTAACTGCCGAGCCTAATTCGATAGCCAACTCAGATGGATTGCCTCCTTTAGGGGAGTCCATTGCCTCACGCAATTCACTTTCAATGAGTTTTCTATTCAGTTTGCTCCCTTGAATAATAATTTGCAGGTCTTTGATAGGCTCGTTAGCATGACAACCTACCAAGATTTCCGGTTTGAGTTCGTTACTCAGACGCGCAAGACGGTTTTTCTCATCTTCGAGGATGACCATTCTGTCCTCGATTTGTTTACGAATACCGCGGATCTGGGAAATGAGGGATCCTTTGGCATCTTCCGACTCGTCAGCCCCTCTTTTTTGAGCACGTGCGAAGGTCTGTTTTCGTTCCTGTGCGTTTTGCCCTTCTAAATTAGCCCTGATTTGGTCCTTGATGCTGTTGAGTTCTTCCAGAGTAACCCGGCATCGGCCCGAGTTGCGTTCCTTTTCGATGGAACTTAGGCCGAGAATGTAACGAAAGTCCTTCATTTTCTCGTCCGGATAGTCGATGGGTCTACCCTCGACAAGCTTCGTACCTTTATATTGGACAATGACTTGGAAACCGTCCTTCGCTGGAAGTTTTTGGTCTTTCACTTTCTCCTTGTCTGCGATAATTTCCGATGTCTTCTCCTGTGCTCTCATGATTTCCAGTTTCGTGATCTGCTGAATTTGCGGTGCCATATCTTCCCGAGCCATCCCGTCGGTGTGAAATTTGATGGGTACTGTTGGACCCGCACTGAAAACGTTACTTTTATAGCTATCGTTAGCAATGAGCACGAATTCCCCTGACACGTCGGTGGGTAGCCATACGGTGATGGGAGGAGTCGACGCACCAGTCTTTGTTTCGCCCTCATCCGTAAACGCGCATTTCAAATCCTTATAACCCTGAGGAATGATTCTATTGGCGACACTACAACTTTCTCGAAGCTCTTTGAGCCTTTTACAAAGTGCTTCGTTCTGGGCGCTTATGATCGCAAGGTCTTGGATTTCACTATCATTTTGAGTTTTCCTCTGTTCGTATTCGTCTTTCAATTCTTCTGGTGTCAGGGAAAGTAAATCGTCATCTCCGTCCTCTTCAGCAGCTTCTGCTTCTCCCTTTGCCTCTGCTCCCTCCAGAGCCATATCTGTGCCCGCCCGAATTTTTCTTTCCGTTGGAGCTTGTTCAGGAGCGCATGAACTCATAGAAAGGATGGTGACCATGAGGGGGTTTAACAATTTAAAAAGATTGGTCATTTCGCCTTACCTCTGTGTGGCACTCATCTTCTCCGGTATTATCGGATAACTATTGAAAAACTTTATGGGTTTATTGGCCGGGGCAAGGAGGTGGTTTGGAGGAAACTGCGCAGCTGGTTCCTCCAATAAATTCCTTGGAGAAGGCGGGGGGGGAATCTCGAGTGACAAGATCGGTACGTATCATTTTCCCATCAAGCGGAGACGAGCAAGACATCCTCGGTTCGAATGTGGAAAGTTTCGAGCGCAACGGCTTCCGGGTGACCTATCGGAAACCAAAATCGGAGCCGCTCCTGCCCTTCCTCTCGGCCTCATTGCGTTACCGGGTTGACGAGCTGACATCCTCTCTCCTGGACCCCGAAACAGACGTGCTAGTCTGTGCGCGAGGAGGTTTCGGAGCTGGCGACCTGCTCCCCCACATCCCATGGGAGAGCCTGCGCCAGGCGACTCCCAAGTGCATCGTCGGCTTCTCCGACATTTCCGCCCTGCATAGTGCGTTCTTTGCCAAACTAGGCTGGGCAGGCATTCACGGTCCCATGCCGGCGACAGAATACTGGACAGAAGACGGAGAGGACGTCGATCAATTATTCAAGCTTCTCCACGATCAAGAACATCAAGGGGGCAAGCTTCGTGTGAAACCGCTTTCCCCAACGGCCACAGTGAGCGGCTGGTTGTTTGGTGGGTGCTTGAGCGTCTTGTGTTCCCTCATAGGAACGCCCTATTTCCCCAAGCTGGACGGAGCCATTCTGTTTCTGGAGGACGTGGGGGAACATCCAGGCCGACTCCTTCGTTACGTCAATCAACTTAGCTTGAGCGGCGTGATAGCGCGGACCAATGCTGTCATGCTGGGATCCTTGGGCGATGAGGACGTTTTTCTACCTGTGAAGAAAGAGATCGCCAGAAGACTGCCGCTCCCCGTCTTTTCGTCGCAAGATTTCGGCCATTGTTTTCCCAACTTCCCTTTGACGATTGGTTCAAAAGCTGAGATTGATGGGCAAACTCTAAGGTGGGGAACGAAATGAAAAGCCAAGAATCCATCTACTTCGTCGGCCTTTCCGGAATCGGCATGGCAACCGTCGCAGGTCTTGTGAAAGAAGCAGGCTACACGGTTCTGGGGAGCGACCAGAACATTTTCCCTCCCGCTTCAGACTTGTTGCGGGAGATGAATATCCCTGTCCTCACACCTTACGCCCGGCAGAATGTCGAAGCCCATGCGCAGTCGCTCTTTGTGATCGGCAATAGCCTTTCCGCCAAACATCCAGAAATTGCGGCGATTGTGGAAAAAGGATTGCCGTACAAAAGTTTTCCGCAGCTTCTTAACGAGCTTTTCCTGCAGAATACGAAAAATGTCGTCGTCTGTGGAACGCACGGGAAAACGACTACATCCTCCCTCCTAGCGTTCTGCTTGATGTCGCTAGGCGAAGACCCGAGCTACATGATTGGAGGAGCCCCTCACGATTTGGGCTTTGGCTTCCACGTGGGAAAGGGCAAGCTTTTTATCCTGGAAGGCGATGAGTACGACACGGCCTTTTTTGACAAAGGTTCTAAGTTCCTCCACTACAACCCTTCTTACATCGTGTTAAACCACCTTGAACTTGACCATGCCGACATTTTCAAAGACTTCGAAGCTGTAAAAGCGACCTTTCACAAATTGCTCGACCTAGCACCTTCGACATCTGTAGTTGCCAACCCCGATGACAGCGGCGTGGGGGATTTGATGCAAGAGCACGGTTGGGAAATGGTGCATGCAGCAGATGTTCGTCTGAAGGGGATGCCCCGTTTTGGGGGAGGCATCTGGCAGGGCGACTTTGAAACCAAACTCTGGGGAACCTTACATGTATCGACTTCACTCCCCGGCGCTTATAATTTTAGCAACATCGCCCAAGTCCTGCGTACCCTCTCCCTACTTACAGAAAAGGGGGAACTTCGCAGGTCCCCGACCAGGACGGACTTAGAGCTTATCCTCGCAAAGTTTCATGGTGTGGCAAAACGCTTCGATCGCCTTAGCTCGCAAGCTGGGGTCGATGTCTACCTCGACTTCGCCCACCACCCTACTGCTGTAAGGAATGTGTTACAAAACCTCCGGCAGATGCACCCCCACAGTCGGATTATCGTCGCGTTTGAGCCGAAGAACGCAACGTCACGCCGCAGCATCTTTCAGCATGAGTTTGCTGAAGTTTTCAAGCTAGCAGACGTCGCACTCATAGGCCCCACGCCGCATGATCCTCGGCTAAGTGATAAGGAGAAGCTGGACACCCACTTGCTTGCGGAAAGTATAAGCAAGGATGCTCGCGCTTTCTCCGACTTTGAAAGCCTCGGAGTCTGGCTACAGACAAATTATGGAAAGGGGGACGTGGTCGCTTTCCTCACCTGCGGCGATTTCGGAGGGGTACATAGGACCTTTGTAAAATGGCTGGAAACCACAAACAGCTTACGCATTGCAAAACTTTAACAGAAATGATTGTAATCCAGGATTTCTTGTGAAATAATTTTTTTCCATTGTCACTTAAGCGGTCACTAGGAGAAAAATTGTATGTTGCTCGCAAAAAAAAGCTCACTTCTAAGTTTGATGTTGGTTTCAGCTCTTTCCTTTTACACCGGATGTACAAAGGATGAAGAAGCGATGGAATCTCCGATGGAACCTTCCGCAATGGGCGAAGTTGCTTCTCCCCCACAGGAAGGTGCGGAGTTTAGTCCTGTTTACTTCGCGTTTGACAGCTCCGTGATTAAAAAGGAGTTTCATGAACAGCTCGTCCAGATGGCCTCGCGCCTGAAGGAAACCAAAGCTACGATGCAAATCGAAGGTCATTGCGATGAACGAGGCACCGTGGATTACAACATCGCTCTCGGTAACCGCCGCGCACATTCGGTGAAAAAATTCCTCGTGCAGATGGGTGTTTCTGCTGACAACCTTTCGACCATAAGCTATGGGGAAGAACGCCCTGCGGTGGATGGACACAGTGAAGAAGCATGGCGAATGAACCGCCGGGCTGAATTTGTAAGGCGATAAAACAGACCCTTCTCGCGCTGGTCGATCGACCAGCCTCGCAAAGTATTTCCTCCTTTTATCTTTTTCATGTTATCTCTTAAGGTCACGTTCATATTATAATGGCGAACTTTTCCGCCCCCTCCCCAATGGGCCGGAAGAGCGGAGGAATAGGTGAATCTAATTGAGACTATTTTAATTGTTATCGTAGGGTTCCTGGTTGGTATTCTCTTTTTTGGGGTTTTCCTGCATCGCAAAAAACTTGCAAGCTCTTTTGAAAACGCACACCAGGAATCCAAGAAAATCTTGGAGGAGGCAAGGAAGGAAGCTGACCAGGTTGTCAAATTGGCGCTTCAGGAAGCCAAGGAAGAGTCCCGACGACGCCGCCGAACCTTCGAAGAGGAAACGAAGAAACAGAAAGGGGAACTTTCTAAGTTCGAAAAGAAGATTCGTGAACGTGAGCACGCCATCGCTGCCAAGCAAGAAACCATCACAAATCGGGAACGCAAAGTCCAGGAACGAGAAACAAAACTGGAATTCGACGAGAAGAAGCAAGTTCGTCTGATCGCAGAAACAGAGCTGATGATCGAAAAGAGTCAAAAAACCCTGGAACGGGTGGCTAATATGTCGGCTGACGAAGCTCGGCGAGAACTCATGTCCTTGGTCGAAGACGAGGCTAGGAAAGAAGCTAAGCATGCCGTAAGACGAATCGAGGAAGAGACTCAGAAAGCCGCGGCACACCGGGCAACAGAAATTGTAAGTCTTGCCATCCAACGCATCGCCAGCGAATACGTTAACGATGCCACAGTGACCGTTGTCAATCTTCCCAGTGAAGAAATGAAAGGCCGTATCATAGGGAGAGAAGGCCGCAATATTCGGGCGATTGAGCAGGCAACCGGCGTGGACCTTATCATCGACGACACACCTGAGGCCGTCATCATTTCTTGCTTCAATCCCATCAAGCGAGAGATTGCCAAAATTACTCTTGAAAAATTGATAGCGGATGGACGCATCCATCCTGCACGTATTGCGGAAACTGCTGAACGAATCGAACGAGAGTTTGCCACGACGATCAAAGAATATGGAGAACAGGCCGCGTTCGATGTCGGCATCACAGATTTGCACCCAGACCTTCTCTCCTATCTAGGCAGGCTACGCTTTCGAACCGTGAGCACCCAGTCCGTACTTCAGCACTCGATTGAAACAGCCCATATTTGCGGTATCATAGCAGCGGAATTAGGCGCTGATGCGAAGAAGGCAAAGAGAGCCGGACTTCTGCATGACATCGGCAAAGCTGTCGACCAGGAGACAGAAGGCACACATTCCGAACTCGGCCATCAGATTGCTAAGAAATACGGAGAAGCGGACGACATTTGCGAAGCCATCCGGTTACATCACACCGACAACCTGGCACAAGGGCCTGCCCTTGCCGTTATCCTTGGGGCTGCCAACAACCTTTCTGCAAGAAGACCAGGCGCAAGGAAAGAACTCCTCTCCACCTACATAAAGCGACTGGAAAACATGGAAGCACTCACCCGCCAATTCAAGGGAGTTGAGAAAGTTCACGTCCTACAGGCAGGACGAGAAGTGCGGGCGCTAGTTACGCCGGAAGAGGCAAGTGACGAGGATATTCACAGCCTGTCGCATGAAATCGCAAGTAAACTGAGGAAAGAAATCGGTTTCCCAGGCCAGGTTCGCGTCACAGTGATGAAAGAAAGCCGCTATGCGGAATACGCCAGCTAAAGTAAAGAGTAACCCGCTTGTGGCAAGGAGGCTTGTGGAGAGAACCTTTAGTATTTGGGAAAAAGAATTTGTGGAGAGGACCTTTTTTGAAAAAAAGTTCCCCTCCACTGTCATCCCGCGGCTTGACCGCGGGATCCAACGGCAGCTTTTTTGCGAATCAGTTGGATCCCGCGGTCAAGCCGCGGGATGACAAACACGTAAAAGGATGACAAACACGTAAAAGTTTGTCCCCAAATTGATTATCTTGACACTACAGACATAAGGATTTTCATCATGCAGAGTCGTGTTTCAAAATTCGTCAGTCAAACGCTTCTGAGCGTCGCTTCCCTTTGCTTAGGAACGTCCTCATTTGCTCTCTTCCTGGATGGATCGGGGCATTACGGTTTACGCGGAGAAATGCGCACAGCGCCGGGAGCTTCTTCGGGACGAGGCTTGCACCAAGCCACTGACCAAAGCTTCCTTCTCGACGCCGAAGCTCGCGCGAACGACGCCGCAAGCTTTTTCCTTGAATTTAGGTTGTTCGATGACCCCCGCAACGCCTACTTGGGCGATAGTCCCCTCCCCCGTGACTGCAACGGAGAAGAAAGCTCCTGCAAAGACCGAGACGGGAAAACACGTTACCAACACAGCTCAGAACCAGGGTACAAGAAATACGTGCCCAAAGTTTCAAAGGCTTACTTCAGCTACGCTTTCGACTATTGCATCCTCGATGCAGGACGGCGGGGACGTGATTGGGGCTTGGGTCTCTTCATGGACTCAGGGACGAGACCGTTCAGCATAGCCTCTTCCATCTATGACGGGATCAACTGCCACGTCAATTTGCAGAAATTCCAGGATATGGGTGTTTCGTTCGGAATCGACAAACTTGCAGAAACAGGACGAGATATTCGTTCCAATCCTGACGATCCAGCAAAACCAGGGCCATCCAATATTAAAGATGATATGGATCAATACTATTTCTCAATCTATCTGGACGACCGCACGTCTCATCCTAATGCGACCTTCAACAAACATATTGGTTTCTACGTAGCCAACATCCGTTCGGGCGCACTTGATGGTGGGGGGGCAAAAACGGAAATGTCAGTTGCGGATATGTATTTGGCCTTTTATTTTCCCCGCATTACTTGGCGCAACGAATTTATCTTCCGTCTAGGGAAAAGTGCAGACCCCAACTACCTGACGCTTGGGGGTGGTTACGAAAGTTCCGGTGAACCCACAACCAACAACCTGAACGCTATCGGCTTCGGGGGTAATGTCGATTGGCTCATGTCAGGCCCGCGATCGACTCAGGAATCTTCTCCTTATGCGAGTGTTAGCGGCAATCGTCACATCCTTTTCCTGGACTATGCTTTCGCACCTGGAGACCGCGACGGGTACTATAATGACTTTACAGGTAAAACGGATCTTGGCATCCAAAAGCGCGATGGATATGCGACAGCTTTAGCCTTCCATCCCAATTTCAGCCCAGCCCTCATCCTTTTCACAGGACGTTCTGAGATCGACGACCTGAAAGTTGACGGCGTGTTCGACCCCGTCAGGATCATGAACGCCCAAGTCTACTCCCTCGGTTATCGCTTCGAAGGAGTCGACATCGGCAACTTTGAAACCCGCCTGCTTTACAGCTTTCTCAACATGACGCCCCAGGATGAAGTGATCAACCACTACAGAACCCAAAAGACAAAACCTGTCGGATACTACGGAGATGAGTTAGGATTAGAGTTGGACCTAAAATATTGGCGTTCCCTTAGCAAGGGAATCGACGGAGGACTTGCGACAGGAGCCCTTTTCCCCGGTAAGGCATGGCAAGTGGAAGACGAAGAACAGGCTAAGAACAGCTACCTAATACAAGCTTTTCTAACCTTCAATTTCTAAGGGAATGAGATGGCTGACTTTGATAAAGAAAATGTCCTTCGTATTGATAACACGTTGGTCGTCAATTTCTTCTCAAGTTCAGCAAGCATCCTTCTGAAACATGAAGTCATTTCAGACAAAGATGTGCAAGACTTCAGAAGCTCCCTCAACCGACAAGAACGACACCCTCTCGGTGCTCTGATCGAAAACAACGATAAAATCCTCTACCTGCTTGAGAAGCGTTATGCGTCCCAGGGACTGATGCAAAACCTGGTGCACTACACTTGGAATCCTGCCCTAAGCTCCCTCATCGCAGTTCTCCAGCAGTGGGGAAGTGAACTGCTGGAAAAGTCCCACGTCTATTTCAATCGCGGGGTCCTGCTCACCTCTGATCCCTTGAGTAAGCGGAGCGAACTGTACTCGAAAATACTTGTAGACTTGGCAGAATCGCTTGATTCAAGCTGCAAGACTCTCAAGACCCTACTAATGACCCCCTGGCTAGCTCATTCGTTCTTCGCTCAGAAGGAGGAAAGCGAGACCTTTGAAAAGGAACTCAGTTCCGCCCTTGGTTTTGAAAAGGTTAAGGACCTGAACGCCGGAGTGAATGACGACGGTCCCGCAAGATTAGCAGACTGCCTTTCACACCTTCTTGCAAAAACGCATGCGTTTTATGCAGACAGTGAGCGTCTGACGAAGCTTCCACGTTGGCAGGAAATTCTTGTGCTTCGAGAAGAACTTAAGCACTCTACCACGCGACTGAAATCAATGGAATTAGGAGCAGGTCCCCTTCAACTTCTTGAACTGCAAAGGCAGCAGCTTATAGCCCTCCTAGGAGAGATTCGAGTTCTCTGCAAGCAAGTGGGTGACCACTTTGTCCAACACCTAGCTGTCTGGGCAAAGCTACCGGGGGACGGAGAGAAGACCGTTTTATCGGATAACATCCATGCAAGACTCTGTTACGAACTAGGGCGTGACGGTATGCCCCCATCGCAAATTGACGACATCGTGTCCTCACTGATCCGCTATTGTGAGATGAGGCGTATCACCCCGCAAGAAATCCTTTCCGCAGAATGCCAGAAGATTCATCCCAACTTAAACAAGCGGGGGCTGGAAATCTTTCAGGCACTGACCCGACAAGATCTCTACAGTCGAACGTTTACCCGAGAGAAAGGGGAGACTCTTTCGAAGATAAAGATGCTGGAACAGGAATTTCTTGATATGAAGACATTCGTATATTCCCTTTCTTTTGTCTCCGTCCTCGCTGGCTGTGGGGTGAGAAGCTCCCCCCAAAGTGACACGATGGATTTCAGACCCCCGGTTCCCTTCATAGAGCCACTAGAAACCACCAGCAAAGAGGGTGAGAGAAAAGGGAAGGCCACCCCACCTGTCGAAAAAGAGGAAAAAAAAGATGACAAGGGAAAAAATAAAAGCCCCCGATTGTGAAGTTTGGACCGCCCTCGCCACGCCGTTTAGGAACGACGCTTCCATAGACCTTGCTGCCTGGGAAAAATTGCTCGCCATGCAGGTGAAGGGGAAAGTCACGGGTGTTGTGATCGCAGGTTCCACAGGAGAAGGCTCCACTCTTTCTGCCCAGGAAAAACTCTCGCTTGTAAAAAAAACCAAGGCCATCCTTGGGAACTCCCTTTCTATCATGGCAAGTGTGGGAACGAGTCAGACCACCCAAAGCGTGGAACTCGCCAGACTTTGTGAAGAAGCAGGGGCTGACTCCCTTCTTGTTGTCACCCCCCCCTATAACAAACCATCGCAAGCCGGGCTTAAACTTCACTTCTCTCAAATTGCAGGCAGTGTCAAAATCCCCGTCTGCCTTTATCACGTGCCAGGACGAACAGGGCAAAAACTTTCTGCGGAGCAGCTTGCAGAACTTTGCAAGATACCTAATGTTACAATGGTAAAAGAGGCCAGCGCTGACCTTTGCTTGTTCTCTGAAGCAGCAATGCTGTCGGATGAGACTTATTTAAGCGGTGACGATTTCACCTATCTGCCTTCTCTGTCGGTGGGAGGAAGGGGCGTCATCAGCGTCATTTCCAATCTTTTTCCCGAGGCATTAGTCAGGCTTGGCAAACTGTTTGTCGAGGGAAATCATGCAGAGGCCTTGGCGCTGCACCGTCTACTGTTCCCAATGAACCAGGTGCTTTACTGCGAATCCAACCCCGGTCCTTTAAAGGCAGCTCTTCATGCCTTAGGGATATGCGATGACTACCTCCGTCCCCCCCTTGCCCGGGTGACGGAAAGTTCGCGCGGCAAAATAGTGAAAACACTGGAGCAGGTTTTAGGCAAGGAAGAAAGTTTGAGAGAAACCTGCGCAGCTGGTTTCCCTCAAGGGCTTTAGAAACTCTTGAACGAGAGGGAACATCATGACCACACAACCTAAACTCTGGGTCCATGGACTCACCGGAAGAATGGGAGCTTCCATCCGACAAGAGCTGGGCGCCTTCCACTTTTCGTTGGTCGGGGGATCGGGGCTGGAGAGCGGTCTTTCGGAACTTAGCTCCGGACTGAGTGAAAGCGACTGCATAATCGACGTCACCTCACCAATTGGCCATGACACACTCATCGAAGCTTTCGAGGGCGGCGAGCTGACTAAAAAAAGAGTCTTGATATGCACGACTGGCTTGTCAAAACAACAGCTCGGGCACTGGAAACAAACAGCAAAGCCCCGGGGGCTTACAGTTCTTGCCGCTCCTAATACCAGTCTTGGCATCCTCCTCATGTTGAAAAGTGCCTTGGCTGTGGCAGGTCTCAGCCTGGCAAACGGTTTCGATATTGAAATGGAAGAGACACACCATAGGGGAAAAGCGGATGCACCGTCTGGCACAGCCATCTTCCTCGCAAGAAATTTGTGTAAAACAAACCCCAAGCTTAAAGTGACGAGTCAGCGCAAAGGCGCGCGAGAAAAAAACGAGATAGGCATTTCCGCAACCCGTGGAGGAGGAGTCTTCGGAGAACACAGAATTCGCTTCCTCGGAGACCATGAAGAACTTGCCATCACCCACCGCGCCTTCTCCCGCTCTCTTTTTGCGCGTGGCGCTCTGCTTCTCACCGAGTGGCTTGTCAAGCAGCAGCCAGGCTTTCATAAACTGGAAGAAGTTTCACTCAACTGAGCAAAATAGTCACAAAAAGGGAGGACCTATAAATGAAGGGGATTATCTTTAATATTATCGAAGAATTTATCGGCGAAAATTGGGGAGAAGAAAAATATGAAGAAATCTTGGGCCTTTGCCCCCTCCACACCAAAGAACCTTTTGTAGGGCCTGGCACCTATCCAGATTCTGACCTTATTTCTATTGTCGAAAAGGCCGCTGAGATCCTAGAAATCAGTGTTCCCGATGTTCTTCGTGCAGCTGGGAAATTCATGTTTCCAAAGCTCGTTGAAAAATTCCCTCAATTCATTGCCCTACATAAGCACCCTAAAGATTTTCTCGTGACCATCGACTCGGTCATTCACGTGGAAGTAAAAAAGCTTTATAGAGATGCCGAAACTCCTCGATTTCAATTCACCAGCCCCGCGCCGAATAAGCTCGCATTTGACTATCAATCGAAGAGAAAGTTCTGCGCCCTTGTTGAGGGAATGCTAGACGGTGTTGCGGAACATTACAAAATGCCGATTCAATACCATCAAACTAAATGCACCCACAAAGGGGATACAGATTGCCATTTTGAACTTCAATTTGGGTCACGTGCATAAGGAAAAATGGGAATCATGGCGAACGAAATTAACTGGGAAAAGAAACATCAAAGGGCGAATCAGAAAATCGTTGTCCTTGAAAAACTAATCGAAGATTCAACTCGTGAACTTTACATTGCCCAAGAAAACCTAATATCTGTAAATTCGTACTTAAACAGCATCATCACTTCGATGATTGATATGCTCATAATCGTGGATGGCTCTGGAAAAATCAAAATGACGAACCAGGCCACCTTGAACCTACTTCATTACTTTGATGTCACTCTAAACGAGAAAGACATCGGTTTCATTATTCCTCAGAATTGGGCCGAGTTTAATAAGGCATTACTACATTCCGGATCCAAAGTTCAAGAAATGCAGTGGGTTTCAAAAGACAGAGAACAAATTCATGTTTTGGTGTCCGGCTCAGTGATCAGAAATGACCAAGGTAATGTTTTGAGCTTTGTGCTTTTGGGTAGGGACATGAGGGAATACAAGAAAATTCAAAATCAACTCATGCACTCCAATAAAATGACAGCCTTGGGTGAGCTTTTTGGATACGTCGCACACGAACTCAACACCCCCTTGGGAACGCTTTTTCTTCAAGGAAAGTTTCTGCTTGATCTTTTTAAAAAAATCCCAGTCAATACGGCTCAAACAACTGAAATAGTCACAAACATGCTTCAAATTACCGAACGAATCGCAGCTATCGTTCGGGAGCTAAACTCCTTTGTTCGAGAAGGCGGGAGCGATCCGTTTGTTCAAAAACACATTAAGGCTGTCGTTCTCAGCACCCTAGCATTTTGTGGTGATCGCTACAAAATGGCTGGTGTGAACATACAAGTTAACATCGACGAAAACGATGCCGATCTGACACTAGAGTGTCGACCCACTCAGCTTACCCAGGTTTTGTTTAACCTTTTTCAAAATTCTTCTGACGCTATCGAAAATCTTCCCGAAAAGTGGATCAAGATCTCTGCAAAATCTTTCAATGAGAGGATTGAACTTTCCATCGTCGATAGTGGAAATGGAATACCGGAACTAATAAGGGGAAAGATTTTTGACCCCTTCTTCACAACAAAGGAACTTGGCAAAGGAACCGGTATCGGGCTGAACGTCAGCGGAAAGTTAATCGAAGCCCATGGCGGCACAATTTCCCTCGATCCAACAAATAACAACACATGCTTTGTCCTTTCCCTTCCTAAAAAGCAGAATGCACTATGAACTACTCCACTCAATCCTCAGCTGCGCACTTGAACCCACATTTCATGCAGTGATGAACCCGCTCAAATAATTGCTTCTTCATTTTGTAATGGCACTTCGGGTGCCGTGTAGTTAGCCACTACCGCTTCCCGCAGGACGACCAACGCAGTCGAGCGTATACATAAAGAGGTTAAGCGTAGGACGCGGGCTATGACACTAATGCGTAAGCCACTTGGGGCAAATAGGGAGAGGGGGGGGTTGGGGGGGAGAGTGAAGCGTCGCCTCCCCCGGATTTCTTGGAGGGACCAGCTGCGCAGTTTCCTCCAAACCACCTCCTTGCCCCCAAGTGGCTTACGCATTACAATATTCTAAATAATTTTGTTGACAATTCGATAATTGAATAAAAAAATGTAATAGGATGATTTTTATGCGACATAAAAGATGGTTGTTGATTTTTACCTTGACGTTATTAAATTTATTACAATATTCGTGCAAGGGTTTGGGAACCCTATTCCAGCGGCAAGAACAAGAAAATGACAGCCCTTTAATTGATGGGAATCCGCATGGTATCGAAGCAATATTTGACAGCAAAACTTTTTATGAAAGACTGGGCCTGACCGAACAAGAAGTGCAGGATGAAGCAATCAGTAATGCTTCATCTCCAATTAATCTAAATTTGTCGCTCGATACTACCCCGGGAAGCGGCGCTGCCGGCATAACCGGAACCCAATGGGACATCAACGGGCATTTTATGAACGGTTTTCTCTGGGGTACGGCTATTTCCGCACACCAAGTGGAAGGCTACAACACTAATAATGACTGGTGGCAGTTTGAGACCTATTGCAAAGGCGGTATCATCTTTAAGGCCAAAATCACCTGCTGGCCCCAGTTTGTCCGCGATTCGGGACGGGCAGTTGATCACTTCTCTTTGTTTACCGATGCCGATTTGGATAAAGCCAAGGCCCTGGGTACCAATGCTATTCGCATAAGTATTGAATGGTCGCGCATCGAAACAGCCAAAGATACCTTTTCTGCTAGTGCCACCACCTATTACCGTAATTACCTGCAGAAAATCCGGGACCGGGGTATGAAACCGGTTGTAACCTTGTGGCACTTTACCCTGCCCATCTGGGTACAGCGTCCGGGCTATAGTATCGACTTGCGGGGACGACATGATCAAATGGATAACAGCCTCAAAGGCTGGCAGAATAAAGCTGTAGTGTGGGAGTTTGCCGCTTTTGCCAAATATTGCGCGCAAAATTTCGGCGATTTGGTGGATATCTGGGTTACGCACAATGAACCGGTAGGTACGATCATGGTAGGCTATATGGCCGGGTTTTTTCCGCCTGGTTATCTGTTACAATGGAAAAGAGCCAAGGCCGCTATTTTAAATATAGCGCGGGCGCACAATAAGGCTTACGATGCGATTAAATCATTTGATCGTTGGGATTCTGACGCGACTTTACCGGTACCCCAACCCGATGGCGAAAATGCAAAAGTAGGTCTGGTTCAGGCTTTCCGTCATCTTATTCCTAATAACAGCAGGGGTGCTGCTGATTTGGATTCCGCCAAAAAATTGGATTATTTTTATCATTACCAGACTATTGATGCCGCATATGCCGGGAGACTGGATACTAACTGGGATGGCAACAGTGACGAAACCCTGGAGAATGGCGCACGCAAGCTTGATTTTATCGGCGTAAACTATTACAGCACCTTCATGGTGTCGCCGAAGTATGCGGGAAACCTGCCTTGGTTTTTAACCAAGGCCTATCCTGAAATTGGTTCTACCCTCTGGATTGCCGATAACAATGCCACTAATGTGCCGCATAACTCATTGGGCTGGCAGGTGTATCCAGACGGCCTTTATGAAGTGCTCATGAAAGTCAAAAACCGTTACGGTAACATTCCGGTGTATATTACCGAAAACGGCATAGCCGACTCTGACGGCAGTACCAATAAGCGGGCACAGTACATTATTTCCCACCTGCAGATGATGCTGAAAGCCTACCGCGATGGTGCAGATATTCGGGGCTACTTTTATTGGACGTTGATGGATAATTTTGAATGGCGGGAAGGACTGCGCAAAGAGGCGCATTTCGGTCTTTACCATGTTGATACCGGCGATCATGATGTTTCTTTACCGAGCGATTCATTGGCCAGAACGCCGACGGCCGCGGTTAACGCCTATAAAGCCATCATAACTGAAAACGGTATTTCTTCGACGATTTTAACGAATTACGGTAGTTATCCTGATATGCCGACTCCGTGATGACCGGTTATCGGCAATTGTCTGCCCGGTAGCATCATGCGTTAAAGGACATACAATCATCCCACGGCTGTATAAATTCAGGACTTTTTCAGGTAAATTCAGGATGTTTAAAAATTCACCAATAAGGAACTCGTAAAATGCTAAAGCATTTTTCTCGTACAGCGAAGGAGGGAGTGTGGACTCTCCCCTTCGCTTTGTCTCTTAACTCGGCCCTAAAGGGCCGAGTTTCTCTTCCTCGCGCTAAAGCGCTCGGAGTTTTTTGATAAAAATAAAGTTGCGAAACAAGTGGGAAGGCTTTTTGGAAATTCTCCGCCTCCTTTACCTCAATGGCACTTTTCCTCAAGAATCTGGATTGCTTCGTCGGGTTTCGCAAGAAGTTTCTTCTCTAGCTGCCCCTCCGCCCCCCCTTAGTAAGGAGGAGGTCCACCTCAAGGAGGTGGTTTGGAGGAAACTGCGCAGCTGGTTCCTCCAAGAAATTCATTGGCGGAGCGATCCTTCGGCTTCGTTAAAAATGACATCCAATCCTCTCCGCCACGGAAGGCACTCGACATCCTTAATGGTCTGTACGACGGGATCTTGCGAAAGCCATAGCTTTCGAACCTGCCCTCCGA
>JACPKR010000009.1 GCA_016186945.1 Deltaproteobacteria bacterium
GCAGTGCTTCCACTGCTACCTTTGCTTTAAACTGGGCTGTATGCCGTTTCCTCTGCGCCATATGAATCCCTCCTTGGCGATGTTTTAATATACCGGAGGGTCTTACTTAGCAAGCTGTCCAGTTTTCGGGGTCCACTATAAGTCATGATTTTTTGCCTAAGACTCTATTTAACAAATTTAATCAACCCGTAGGGGGAAGCTGTTTTATATAAATTTGACTCATGCGATTTCTCGTAACAGTATTTTTCACCTTTTTCTTTCAATAGCTTCGTAACTTCCTCAATTACCTCATTTTCAGAGTCAGTAAATTCAGTGCTATCAAACTTGGTGTTTATCACAAAATTGTGCATTCCTTTTGTGGAAGCATATCCATGTTTGACTATGTATTCATTAATTCTTCGGTAGTCATCGGGAACTGGCCCATACTCAAGAGCTGCGTATCTAAGTCCTGAAATTGTGGATCCAAATTTTCTAAAGTGCTTTTCGTCCATAATAAAAAGAACTTTGAAAAAATATAGCGGACTTGAAGCAAAAGGAACGATGCAAGCTAAAAGTTTTATATACCTGGCTAGTCTGAACTTACAGAACCCTGTGTACTCATCTTCAGTTGCAAGGTCTTCCATATTTATAACTATGTTGTCGGACATGTAGGAAGGATCGCACCTTGCGCGTATGATCGTGTCATAGACTCGATCTTGCACTCGATTTGACTCCCATCTTTTTACGCTAGAATCTCCTGCGCCAATCATGCGCGCAAAATCAATTTGATTGAGACCTAAACGATTTCTGTACTCTTTTATCTGTTTAGAAGTTAGTAATTCATGGCTTGTTCTATAGGAATCGGCCAAATCACGCCTAAATTCTGCCATCTGTATTTCGGTTAGGAATGATTCTCCACAGTCGTCACAGACCGTTTTTTCCGAAATGGTCTCAACTCTCTCGCCTTTTATCTCGCCTTCGCACTTAATTTTGCGAGGCCTAATATTTTTACTGTCGCAACTCAAACAAATCATTTTCTTTCTCCTTTCGGAGGATGGAATGAAACATAAACAAAAATTTGATCCTTTTTCAAAGCAAACTTAATGTACATTTCTCGTCCAATCTTCGAACAAACTGCCTGAAAGGCCCAGAGGTCACAGCCCTTGATTTTGTTTTCATACGACTTCAGCGGAGGAGAAGCACCTCTCCAGCATTTCATCACGCCGTATCCTAGGATTTCGTTTAGAAACCCACCAATGACTTCAAATACTTTGTCTTCACTGACGCCCATATCCTCCAATTCATCGAGTTCCCCATGAACTTTCTCGTCCACAAAAACCCGCTTGCCTTCGCTTATCAATTCAATTGCTCTTTTTACTTTCCCCGTGAGTTCCTTTGGAGTCGGGTTCAATTTCGGCTCTCCTCAGTGTCCAATATTGGTATCTTTGGATACTATAGAATATTCGTCACTTCGATGCAATATCTTTAGGACCTAGGTTGAATTGAAGGCTTTTCTCGGACTGATCTTGTAATTATCTATTAAATATTAGGTAATTAAGTGATGTATCTTAAGCCGAGGGTCCGAGAATTCTCTTTACCATTTCAGGATGCCATTTCTTTCCACGCTGCTTGGTGGGTACTTTCATTTGATCGAGAATCTCGGCGATCTTTCTCCGCGAGAGACCTTCCGCTTTAAGGTTCTTTACAGTGTCCACAACTCGTTGCTCGACCAAATGCACAACAGCTGTCCCCTTCCTGATTTTCTCGCCAAACTTTGCCTGCGAGGGGTGCCCGTGATGAAGGTGAGCCTCTCGAATCGGAATTTCAAACCTCGCCAAGGCTGCTGTCACGGCACTCTTTGAGGAAAAAATTGCCTGGGCAATTTGTCCAGCCGAGTATCCCTCATGAACGTATTTCTGGGTGAGGAAAAACTTATTTTTGTAGAGTGGACGGGTCAAAAACTCTGTGATACCAAGGAGTTTAGGGGTTGAGGAAAAAAGTTTGCATGGCCCGGGCTTGGGCCGCCAACTTAATCAAATCAAGCACTTAGCCTTGGTTAGATCAAAAATCCCAACAAAATACGTCGTTTAAACCAAACAGTATCCTGACTCTAAAAGTCCGATATCACCCAAAATCACAGCAAATTTCGCCTCTCGTATGACATTTGTATTCGATTTTGTATGCTGCCTCCCGTCGCATACATGAATTGAGGTTACTGGTTGCAATTTTAGGCGAAGCCTTTCTATGCGAGGCTTATGTGAAGGGTGGCTCCAAAGAAGAGCAGCGAAAGCTTGCGCGGTTTAAAACCCACCTGCAACTGATTCGCATGGGGCGTCACAGAGTACGAGGGAGATTAAAATGAAGGCACAAGTATTAACACCTGACAGAGAGCTTGAGATCTATCAGATCGGACTGAAGATGAAAGAGCAGCATCTAACTTCTGACTTTATTTCAGCCGCTGTGCGTACTGCCGTTGAGTTTGAAGGCGTCTATGATCTCATGAGAATGTGGGATGAAGAAACCGACCAAAAAGAGCGAGACGAAACCCTCGCCGACATTCAAGACATGATTGACGACTGTGCACAGACAGAAACTGGCGAAGCACCCTATATTAAATTTACCGACCTCGATGCGATCGCCAAAAACGTTCACAAATTCAAAGACAACCTTAGAATCATTGTCGAAAAAAAATGTGGTCTGAAAGAACTTTCAAAACTCACTGGTATCCCTCAGCCTTCCCTCTCCCGCTTTTTCAGCACAAGCTCTATGCCTAGACGCACCACCTTGCTCAAGATTGCGCATGCGCTTAAGCTCGATGCCGTGACGATCGCAACGGAGTGGTATCGGTAGTATCAGTAAAGACACCCAACGTCAGATGCTTGAGGAAAGTGTTTAACCTGAGGCCCCGATGATCCGAAAGTCTTTTATATCGGGGGAAGGGGGATGGATGGGTCTTTGTAACAATCAAAAATTACTGGTATTTGCGATCGTCCACCCAATCGGAGTTGATGCTAAAGATGTCCTAGCAAATTTGGAAGGAAAACTTCGAGCCGAGAACTTTGACGTAAAACTAATGAATCTATCTCACTAAACAAATTTTCCTGATCCAAAGCATGATGATCCCCAAGGAAAAAATTAGTGAGATATACTCAAGTAATTTTTTGTAAACCTTAACGAACTCCTCTTTGGAGATTACATCCTCGAAACTTTTGGTATTGAGAAGGTGCTTGGCAAATGCCTCGCATTTTTTGGTGGCATCTGGATCAATCAACTTATTGTTTTATATTGATAATCTTGTGAAATTCTAGGTTCAGAGTTGGAGGCGCCGACCGGAGTCGAACCGGTGTTCACGGATTTGCAATCCGCTGCCTAGCCACTTGGCTACGGCGCCCGCATGGAGGAGATAAGTTAATCAAAAAAAATAGGGAAGGAAAGGACTAAGATTGTGGCAAGGAGGTGGTTTGGCTGACCGCCGGCGTGAAGCTCACAAACATACTGTTACGACAAACGACTTTGAATCAGCCCTGCCCCAGGGCGTGTTCATATGAGAAAAGATTAAGTCGCAAGGAAGTTTGAGTTGTAAGTATGCTGTCTGGCCCGGTAGCAAGGAGGGGTTCAGGGGAAACTTCGCAGATGGTTCCCCTGAATTGGAATCGCCTAGAATTTAAATGAGACGGCCCTTGGAGGGAACTGCGCAGCTGGTTCCTCCAAGAAATCCGGGGGAGGCGACGCTTCACTCGCCCCCCCAAACCCCCCTCTCCCTATTTGCCCCAAGTGGCTTACGCATTACTCCTCCAAGATAAACTCACTGGAAACTTTAGGGGAGTCGGGTTAATCTTCTAAGAGTTGTTTTTTCCGGAAAGGACGCGGTTGTGGGGGTTAAAGCAAGACTATCACTTGCATCGGCGTTTGCACTGCTTGCAGATGGGATAGGGGCGTTGCTCCTGACGATTTATGCAATTCTGCTGGGCCCTTTGGGAATTTTACGCGGCCCTTTGGTTTTGGAACGCTTCTTTTGGTATGCCTGGGTCTTGACTCCACTTGGTGTTTTGACGTGCATTGTAAGGGCGGTTTTGGATTGGCGATTGGGCAATTTTCCCATTGCCATCATTCAGATGGAGGGGATCATCGATTGTCTGGTGCAAAGTTACCTGAAGCGTCCGACCCCCTCAAAACGTAGAGTTCTTGTCGATTTATTTACACTTCTTACGCGCGCTTACCTCCACATTGGCCAGATTGACAAGGCGATGCAGGTCATCTTGCAGGCACAGAAATCGATCGGTGCGGAAAGGTTGCCTGGTTTATCGGAGTCTGACGCCAAGACAGCCCACTTGATTCGCGCGGGTATAGCTGCGGGGCGGCTTCTCGATGGAGGTGGGCTGGCGACCATGTTTATCAAATCAGACGCTCGCCATCCTCTGGCGCCGGAGAACGTAATTCCGCCTCAAATGAAGCCCGGGCAGCCTTCTAAGGAAGCTCGCGCTTCCGAGAAAGTGAAAGCGAGAAAAAAGGAGGCGAAAATCATCCCGTTCCGGGTTTCAAGGAACCCTCATGGCAAGATCTGACTTTGTCATCCGTTTTGCAAACGTCAACGGCACTGGCTCAGCCAGTGCGAACGGGATTGTCGCCCGCACCTTGTTTCGCATGGGCTTACATATTGGCCCCAAGAACATGTTTCCGTCAAACATTCAGGGGATGCCTACTTGGTATGATGTCCGGGTGAGCGATAGACCGTACTCGGCACGACGTGAAAAGGCAGATATCCTGGTTTCCATGAACCGCAATTCATTGAAGACAGATCTCAAAGCGGTTAACTCAGGTGGCTTCGTCCTCTATGACTCGACAGCCTTCCTGCATGAAGGTGAGGAACGTAGCGACGTGACCTATCTTCCCGTACCGCTCTCACATCTTGCTATCACTGCGTTTTCTCAAAGCCGCAAGCGGATACAACTTCAGAACCTTATTTATGTCGGTGCCTTGGCTGCATTGATCAAGTTAGATTGGGACTTGTTGTTGCAAGTGATGGAGGAGCGTTATGGAAAAAAAGCGAGAGATGATCGTAAGGCTTTGGAAATAGGATCCGCGTACGCGCAGGAGCATTTTACATGTCCTCTGGAATTTCAAGTGGAGAAGGGAGCTGCACGGGATAGCATATTGGTTGAAGGCAACTATGCGATGGCCTTGGGCTGCCTTTATGCAGGTGCGAGTGTCGTGGGATGGTATCCGATCACGCCTTCCACGGGGCTGATCGAACATTTTTCCTCCCTGTGTTCACGTTATCGTATAGATGCTGATACGAAGGAGAAACGTTACGCCATCGTTCAGGCAGAAGATGAAATGACAGCCCTTGGTGTTGTTGTCGGGGCATCCTGGAACGGTTGTCGGGCCTTCACAGCAAGTAGCGGTCCCGGAATTTCTCTCATGAACGAGTTCCTGGGTTTTGCCTACTATGCGGAAATTCCCGTCGTTCTTTTTGACGTCCAGCGTGCGGGGCCTTCGACGGGGTTACCGACCCGCACACAGCAGGCTGACCTGCTTCTTGCCGCTTATGCAGCGCATGGGGATACGAAGCACGTCCTCCTTTTTCCAGCAAATCCGGAAGAAGGCTTTCGCATGGCAGTGCAGGCGTTTGACCTTGCGGAACGATTCCAGACGCCTGTTATCGTCATGTCGGACCTGGAATTGGGGATGAACGAGTATGCCTCAGCACCCTTTTCCTGGGATCCGTCGTTCGTGCCCGATAGGGGCAAAGTTGTGAGCATCAGGGAGCAGAAAGAAAAAGGACGACCTTTCTTTCGTTATACAGATGAAGATGGTGACGGAATCCCCTACAGAAGCCTTCCGGGAATTGACCCTAGCCTGGCTTATTTCACTCGCGGGTCCGGTCACGATGTGTATGGGCGCTATACGGAAGATGCCGATGCGTACACGGAAAACGTACAACGCATCGTTAAGAAGTTTGCCCATGCGGCAGAGATCCTCCCGGAGCCTATACTGATCGAGAGGAACAATAAGACCCACTCAGCCTGCGTGGTGTATTTCGGCACATCCCACGAAGCACTGCATGAGGCGCTCGACAGTCTCGAAGCAAAGGGTGTGGTCATCGACTCCCTGAGAATTCGCGCGTTTCCATTCAGTACAAGGCTCGAAACAATTCTGGCTCATTATGAAACTCTTCTCGTGCTTGAGCAAAACCGAGACGGTCAGCTGAAAAAACTACTCTGTGCGGAACTGGAACTGAAAAACGAAATTCATTCTCTAACCTTCTTCGATGGATTGCCGCTTTTAGTGGAAAAGGTTGCCGTTGCTGTCGAAGGTGCGCTGAAGTCCCGTCCGACAGTCGGCGACGGTTCCCTCCATCCATCTCTTAATCCTAAATGAGGTACAAGATATGCCCTCACGAGTGATTGTCGCTCTTGATGAACCCGATTATGAGGAATGCTTGGCACTTGCCAGGCGTGTTGATCCCAAAAAATGTCGGGTCAAAGTGGGTAAGGCGCTTTTTACCCAGTGTGGGCCCAAAGTTATCGACAGTCTTCATAAGCTTGGTTTTGAAATTTTTTTGGACCTCAAAATCCATGACATACCCATGCAAACCGCAAAAACTTGCCGAGTTTGCGCAGACCTGGGTGTGTGGATGAGCAACGTTCATGCGTCGGGAGGTTTTGAGATGATGCGTGCTGCCAAGGAAGCCGTGCTGGCTTCGAAGAACCCGGGTATGAAACTGATTGCCGTCACTCTGCTCACAAGTTTGGGAGAAAACGACCTGCGCCGAGTTGAGATCCCTCTTTTGGCGGAAGACTACGTGTCTCGCATGGCTGCTCTCACTGCGGAAGCGGGATTGGATGGGGTCGTCTGTTCAGCAGGGGAAGCGTCTCGTCTACGACAGGAACGGGGACCTTCGTTTTGCCTTGTAACGCCGGGGATTCGCTTTGCAGAGGACCCTCGGAACGATCAGCGTCGCACTGCCACTCCTGAGGAAGCGCTGTGCAACGGCAGCGACTATCTTGTCGTCGGTCGCTCTTATTTCTCTTCAGTCGAAAGGTGGGAAGATGTCCGATAGCACGAAGAAAGAATTTCTTAATTTCTGCGAAAGTCATGATGTCATCCGTTTTGGTGATTTTACGTTGAAGTCGGGACGGAAAAGCTCTTACTTTTTCAACCTGGGAAAACTTCAAAGCGGCGCTGCCTGGGCAAAGCTGGGGAGTTTTTTCGCCGATGCAATTGTTCAATCTCGGATTACATACGATGTTCTTTTCGGCCCCGCTTACAAGGGGATCCCCATCGTGTTTAGTACGGCAATCGCACTTTTCGAAAAGCACGGGATTGATGCTCCCGTCTGTTTCAATCGAAAGGAAGCGAAAGACCATGGAGAAGGAGGGGTCTTGATAGGCGCTCCTTTGAAAGGTCGAGTCTTGCTCGTCGACGATGTGATTACCGCTGGGACCGCCATCTACGAATCTGCGGAAACGATCCGTCGTCAAGGTGCCGCACTGACCGGAGTTCTAGTCGCTCTCGACAGAGAAGAGGAAGGGAGCAGGAGCCGGTTGCAAGCCTCGGAAGAGATTGCGAAGGAACTTAACGTAAGGGTTTTTAGCCTCGCAAGGAGATCTGAATTCCTCACAAAGGCTGTGCAGAGCCAATTGGGGTCGCTCCCCCAAGGAATTCCTGGAGGAACCAGCTGCGCAGTTTCCTCCAAACCACCTCCTTGCCCCTCGCTAAGATCCTTCAGGGAGGTAAGCTTGTGAAAAATGTCCACGTCATCAATCACCCTCTCGTTCAGCATAAGTTGTCTTTAATGCGCATGAAAGACACAAGTACAGGAAAATTTCGCACTCTCTTGCGAGAACTCAGCATCCTGCTGGGTTACGAGGTGACACGAAACATGCCTATGACAAGCGTCAGGATTGAAACTCCGCTCGGTTATGAGATGGACGCTCCTGTTTTGCAAAAAAAGAAAATGGCACTTATCCCCATTTTGCGAGCGGGAAACGGGATGCTGGAAGGCTTCTTGCAGCTGATGCCCACCTGCAAGGTCGGTCACATAGGTTTGTACCGGGATGTTCAGACAGCAAGTGTGGTTGAGTACTACTTCAAAGTTCCCAAGGACATAAAGACTCGGCACGCTCTCGTCCTCGACCCGATGTTGGCAACTGGCTACTCGGCAGTAGCAGCAGTGTCTCGGTTGAAGGAAAAACAACCCAAGTCCATCGACCTTGTCTGCATCCTTGCCGCGCCGGAAGGCATCCGCTACCTTCAGGAACACCACCCTGATGTTACTGTCTATACAGCCGGTATTGATGAAGGGTTGGATGAGAAAAAATACATCATCCCAGGAATAGGTGACGCTGGCGACCGACTATATGGTACGCTATAATGAGCTGGGGCAATCGAAAGAGGTGTACGTTGAATGCAAGGATTGGATTTGTGCTCGTTTCCTTAGTCGCCCTTCTTGCCTGTAAACCTCGCTCCAAAGATTCAGCGCAAGTAGCGGCTGTAAACATAAAGGAAGGAGCAAGTCAGGAGCCAGCTACTCCTTGGTCTCTCTCGTTGAGTAGTGCGGATCTGGGGGATGTCACTGTTACCGCTCACAAAGAAACTATGTGCGAAAGCGAAGCGCTTCGCCTCGATGTGGGACAGTTTCAGCCCCAGACTCAATATTTTGAATTCGCTTTGTGTGATACCGAAACTTGTGAGTCAGAGCCTTCTCAAGAGGTATTCACCTTTTCGAAGCCCTCCTGGGTGTTTCCCAATACAAGTTCAGTGTCCGAACCTATTGTGAAAGTTCGTAGTTGCGTCAGATCTTACAATGTTTCTCTCGGTTCAGCTTCCTGTTCCGATAAGTGGACCCAAGCGAAAGTTCTGGAAGCCGTTACAACGTCCCAAGATCTGAGGAAGGCACTTCTAGACGAGTTTCGCATCAATAACGCTCTCGTCCAACAATGCCTTCAAGCGAGGAGTCGCATCGAATCTTTTCTGAAAGAGCAGCAGGATGAGCAAGCTTGGATAGAAAACTTGAGAAACTTCATGAGCATCGGCGTGGACCGATGCGCCGAGGCAATTCAGTCTGGTCTGCTCTCAGAAATCGACACCGAGATGGCTGGGGTACCGCCTGAACAGGCAGCTCCGGACACGTTAGGCTTAGCAGAAAGCGAAGAGAAGGATTCTTTGCCGGTTGCCATGGTAGCGGGAGGTGCCCTGGGAGGTGTTCTCGGTTTCTTTGCGATGGGGAGCTACGTGATGTACTCCAGGCAACAGAAGGGTGTGGAAGACCTAGCGAAACTGCAAGGGGTCGCTTCGCCTGTTTCTACAGCACCTACTACTTTTGAGGAAAGAAGGGGGGCCTTAAGACAACTCGAAGAAGAAATAGCTGAAATCAAAAAGCGAACAACGATTTCATTCGAGGGAAAGACGTATCGGAAAGCCTTGTTCATCAATCCAGACCTAGAACGTGCAACCTTACAGGAAAACAAGAGCAAGATGGAGTGGACTCGGACGAGCTTGCAAAGGCAGGTACGCTTAGGGAATAAGACAATTCATCCAACGCGTTCGGATTTGACCTCCGTATATGGATTTTCTCCGGAACAAGTATCCAAACTTAGTTTTACGGACACAGTGCCTGTAAACCCGCGGATCCCTCTAGAAAGACGGTCGGTTGCGGTTTCTGTAGATGAATTGATAAAAGCTGGATACGAGCATATCCCTCAAATGGAGGAAGAGATTAGGTTCATTGAAGGGAATGATTTTCTAAGGGTTAAGCAACAATGGGAACTTGTAAAAACAATGGAAGGTAAGAGACTTGCTGAGCTGGAAGCTCGCAGGCCAGCGCTTCTTGCTGAGATGATCGAAAACTTCGAGATCAATGGCAAAAAGATTGATCCCGAATTCTTGAGGTCAGCAGATCAGTGGTTTGGCAATCAGAAGCAGTATAAAGAACGCTTGGAGGAGGTTAAAAAAATCATGGGCACTCAGGATGTGAAACGTATCAGTAACTGATGTTACGCACCCTGCAGTTTTTGTAGCTGAAAATAAGCCTGCTGAGTTGCTGTAAGCAACAGTTTTACCCTCAAAGCAAAATGATTCATCTTGTGTTTTATTTTCAGGCATTCGAGTTTAAAAACAGCGCAA
>JACPKR010000006.1 GCA_016186945.1 Deltaproteobacteria bacterium
AACAAGTCGGATCCCGCGGTCAAGCCGCGGGATGACAGCTTGTAAAAGGTCCTCTCCACCGTCATACCGCGGCTTGACCGCGGGATCCAACGGGGCAGCCTTCCTCGAACAAGTCGGATCCCGCGGTCAAGCCGCGGGATGACAGCTTGTAAAAGTTTGTCCCCAAATTGATTATGATGACAGCTTGTAAAAGTTTGTCCCCAAATTGATTATCTTGAATACTATAGGTATTACACATTTCGATTATTTGAAGACTCTTCCTTTCTTCTTAAAGGCGTCGGCGTCTTGAATGAGGGTTCCCTTTGGCTTTTCCTTGGGAGTCTTTTCTGTCGAGTAATAGATGCTCAGCGAGGCTTTCGTTTTTCCTGTCAAGGCCGATTTGAAAATGCCAAGCATGTCGCCCTTCGAAAGTTTCCGTGCTTCCTTCACAATGTCTGCCTTATAATGGAAGTGTCCTTTCATCGTAATGCCCTCGAAGTAAAGCGTACGAAGTTTTTCGGAAATCGTCTTATCTTGTTCCTCTAACTCCTTGATAACGGCTTCCCTGTAAGTTTCGAAATCTTCCTCAGAAATGGAGGCCAACTCTGCCACAGCCCCCTTCATCCATGCATTGACGCGAGTCGAAATCTCAAATGGCGAAAAACTTGACGACTGGATCAGAAACAAAAGCCCCAGATCTTTCTCATGCATGTCAATGGAGCTTGAAACAATATAGCCCAACTGTTGTTTCGTGCGGAGGGTAGTGAAAAAACTCGACTCCAGATGCGCATGGCCAATTCGCAGGGCTGCATTGAGCCGCATGTCACGCTTGCCGAATTGAACTCGCTGTGCCCAGGCGTTATTGTTAGTCGGTGTGTGACGAAGCGCCGCAAGAGGAGACCCCTTAGGGAAGATAATCAATTCCTCTTGAGGTCGTTTCTTAATTGGCAGAATTTTCGATCCGAACTGTGTCGTGTAACGCTGTAAAGCAGGTATTAACGCTGCTGCGTCAAGACTTCCATAGGCTGCTCCTTCAATGGCAATTTCCTTCAGAAGTTCTTTTTTGCCAAAATCCTTAATCTGGGAAAGGGTGACATGGGAAATTAAATCCACACCTCCTTTTTTCCCTGGTTTGTAATACTCGTTGTAATGAATCGCATTCTTGTCGCTTAGATGATTCAATTCATAAAGTGTTTTTTGGTAAGTAGAGTTAAATTGCGTGTTTGCTATTCTCCTCTTCAAATCTTTCTTGATGATTTCAAACGTTGCCCGGTCGATGGTGATATCGGTCAGGCGTCGGCTCAATTCATCGAGAAGAAGGGGGAGTTTTTCCGAGTACCCTTCAATGTCGATTTCAATACCGCGGTCAGTCCTCTGGACGTCATAGTGGAGACCGGCCAAACCGATTGTGTAACGCCATTCGTTCAAACTTTCGTTAAGAGCATCTACAAACAAAAGAGACATGACCTTATCCCGCGGTGACTTGTTCACACTCTGAGCGAGAAGGACCAGACGAAGGTTTGCTTTGGGAAGATGGAAGGTATCGTCTTTCTGGAACCAAAACGTTCCCCACTCATTGTCGATGATCTTCTCTGCATTCGTGGGCGTCTGGGAAGTCAACAGTTCGAGTTTCTGCGGAATAAAAGGGTTAGGTGCAGGAAGAAAGAGAGCCTGATCTGCCGTCGCCGCCTTAAGTCTCGTCAACAAGGCGGGAGGGACAGACGTCACCCCATAGGAGACCCCGTAGAACCGTTCCGTGCGGTCCGTTTTCAAGTCTGGAGCAATGAGAAACGCGTTCATCAATTCCGGCTTGATTTGAGAGAGAAACAGTTTGAATTCATCCTCATCATACTTCTGGATGATGGATTCCCTTCGGTCGATCATGAGCGGAGGGTGAATGTGCATCCTGGAGGCATATTCTGAGACGACATAGCCGCCTTCTCTATGGTCTCGGTAGAAATAGTCTATCTCTGACATGATTTTCCGCTCATCATGCAGTATGCGCGGCCAACCTTCTTTAGTGAGCAAATGAATGTATGAGAAAAACAGCTCAAGCACTCTGTCTTTTTCCTGTAGTCCTTTTTCGGTAAGTTCAATATCGACGTGGAACAGACCACCAAACGTCGATGCTTCGCTTCCTGCTCCCAATTTGTGCGCTAAACCTTCCTTCTTGAGAAGGGACAGGAGGGATCCTTCCGCTTCATACCCAACTAGATGGCTAAGCGCCTGTACCGGTTTGGATTCCCAGTACTCGTTAGGATTGGGCGTGGCAAAAACAAGTTCAAGTTTGCGTAGTTCTTTCACGGGGGTTATGTTGACAATCCGTGGCAGTTCCTTGTCTTCAAAAACATCAGAGTCGAAATGCGGGCGGGTTAATTTGTGATTAGGAACTTCTGAGAAACGCTCCTTGACCATCGTCTCCAATTCGTCCAAAGAAAGAGGCGCCAAAACTGCTAATTTCATCTGATTGGCCGAATAGTGATTCCTGTAGAACTCGATCAGGCGCTCTCGTTCCACATTTTTGAGTGTCTCCTTGTCACCTGTCGAAAATTTCGAGCGGGGATGCCCCTTCTTGTACATCAAGTTGATAACCCTCTGGGTACGCCAGTTATCTTTTTCCAAATTTTTCTGGTGTTCCGAATCAACGGCATGGAGTTCTCGGTCTACATAATGAGCGTCGAAAAGAGGCTCGACAAAGAACTGAGAGAAGCGGTCGAGTGCTCCTCCAAAAGCATCAGGGTTGACTTCAAAGAAATAGTTTGTGTTCTCGTCATCGGTGAACGCATTCGAAAAGCCCTGATGTTGGGCCAAGAATTGGTTGTATTCGTCCACTTCAGGGTATTTTTTCGTTCCTAGGAAAAGCAGGTGTTCCAGAAAGTGAGCCATACCGAAAGATTCCTCTGGGTCGACGAGACTGCCTACACCTACATCCATAGCCGCTGCCGATTTGTTGAGTGCCGGGTCGGAGACAAGGAGGACCGTCAATTCATTTTTCAGGGTCAGCGAACGAAATTTTCGCTCATCCCCTGGTCGTTTCGCATTGATGTCGACGATGGCAGGTGCTTTTGATTCGAAAAGTTTTTTCATATGCTCGCAACTTACTCCCAAAATAAAAATTGCCAATAATAAAAGGAACTTTTTCATCGCTTCTCCAAAATCTATGTAATATAGTATTCGGGAAAAAGAATTTGTGGAGAGGACCTTTTTTTGAAAAATGGATCCCGCGGTCAAGCCGCGGGATGACAAAGTTCCCCTCCACACCTCCCCCCAAAAAACTTCAAATACTGAAGTTTTTGAAAAAGGGCTTGGGGAAATGACTTTTTTCAAAAAGTTTTTCCCCAAATTGATTATCTTGAACAGTATAGATCGCATGTGGCATTATGCTTTCGCTAAGAACGGAAGCCAAGGGAAGATAAGGGATTTTCTATGCGGCGAACACACCTTTCATTGATTTTACTGTCAATTCTTCTGCTGAATCAAGGATGTCTGTCAACGGGGCGTAATTTCCCTTCGCAGACCGAGTGGATTGAAAAGGAGCGGACTTCACAAAATGACGTGAAATTCCTCCTAGGGGAGCCGTTCTCGATCGGTAACTCCGGCGGGGTTCCCACCTGGACTTATGCGTTCTACAAATATGAAATACTTGGCAAAAGCCGATATAAGGAGTTGAAATTCTACTGGAAGTCAGACGGCAAGGTTCAACACTTCGCCTTCAGCTCAAGCTTTCCCGACGACATCAAGACTTTGAACCTCTCCAAACTTTCCAAGAAGCACGAGCAAAAACCCTCCGAAAAAAAGAACTAGCGCCGCGACCATAAAGTTATTTCTCAGGTTGGTTCCTGGATTGCTTCGTCGGGCTTCACCCTCCTCGCAATGACGGCAGTGCCATTAAGGTATGAGTGAAAAAACTATCTGGTCACAACACTAGCGCTGCACAGCCCCAAGCTGTCCCCGCAGGTAAGCAAGAAGTGCGCCCACTTCCTGGTCAACTTCATGATCGGTAAGAGTTCTTCGCAGGCTTTGGAACGTGTAGGAAGCGGCAAAGCTCTTCCTGTCTTCACCCACCTGTTCTCCTTCGTAAAGATCGAAGAGTCGCACAGAATTCAGGTGCTTGCGCCCTGGGAAGTTTAAGGAAGCTTGCTCGAAGGTCTCGAACCGCACGTGCTTGGCTATGGTGAATGCAAGATCGCGCGTTACGGGCGGGAATATTGCGGAAGCTTCGACGGTCATCCTTGTCTCGTGGGCCTCTTCAAAGACGGCCTCCAAATCTAGCTCGAAGCAAGCGGGTGCCTCGTCTTCTAAGTCGTAGGCCAGCGCAACCTGAGGGTGCAGTTCTCCCGCCCACCCGAGCTTTCTTTCTCCCAATTCGTTGAAAATCCAAGCCGATGCGTGAGGATGAAGGAAAGGAGCGTGCTCAGGTTCGATCGTTTTCCACTTCAGAACGCGCAGACCGTGCATCTTAGCCAAGGCGCTAACGATCTCCTTCGCCTCGAAGAATGTAGCGGCCTTCTCAGCGTGATTCCATTCCTTCGCCAGGAGTGGCTGATCGAGGGTTCCTGTCAGAAGGTCTCGTTCGACGGGTCTATCTTTCTCATCCCTCGCTCGGTGTGTGAGCAGTCGACTCGGTCTCAGGAAATGCTGCCAGTGGGGATCGTCTGACCAGGGGCCGGACAAATGCTTGTCGAAAAACCCGCGTCCGATCTCAAAAAGCTTGCTGCCACGGCGACCGTGGTTTCGATTGCGCAGAATCGCTTTGAGAAGACCTGGCAAAAGGGAAGTCTGAAGAAGCGAAACGGATTCGTTCAGCGCATTCGCCAATTTAATCTTCGGCCATAGCCCGTGCAAGGGACTAAGCCTGAGGTTTTGAACATCGGCTTCACTGAGAAAGGGAAGCGTCATGATTTCCGTCAGACCGAGATTAGCAGCGCTTCTTTTTATGTCGTCATTGAATTCAATGTAGCGGTTTTCAGGTCCTGGGCTAATTTGCAGTCTGGGAATTTCGTAGGGAACTTTGTCGTACCCCTCCAGACGAGCGATCTCTTCGATGAGGTCGATTTCACGCTGGAGGTCCGCGCGCCAACTTGGGATTTCAAAGAGCATCCGCTCTTCTGTCTTGTCCAAGAGTTTGCACCCTATTTTCTCCAGTTGTTGAACGCAGGTGTCGAGGAGAAAGACCGGGTTAGCAAGTATAGCTCGTACGCGGGGTAGGCGTAGGGCGATCCGCTTCAAGACGAGGGTTTGCGGGTAGACATCCACGGGAGCAGAAGAGACATGAGCAGTGGTCACCCCCTGCTCCTGGGAGCACTGCAGGATAAGGGCACAAGTGCGCGCAAGCACCTCAAAAGCCCTCTCCATGTCGACCCCACGTTCAAAGCGGTAGGAAGATTCGGTCGCAATACCTGTGCGTCGTGCTGTTTTACGAATTTTCTGTGGAGAAAAGTGAGCCACCTCGATGATGACTTCCGACGTGTCTTCCTTTATCTCGGAATTCTGCCCGCCCATGATGCCTGCAAGTCCGATCATGCGCTCGGTGTCGTAAATCAGGATGTCGTTGACATCCGTCGTAATTTCAATGTCCTTCAATGTTACAAAAGGAAGGCCACCTTTCCTTGACACTGCTTTTAGAGTGTCGCCTTTGACATCGCGACGGTCGTAGGCATGGATCGGCTGTCCATATTCAAGAAGTACAAAATTCGTGACATCGACAAGAATATTGTGGGCATTCATGCCCGAAGCTTCGAGTTTCTTGCGAAGCCAGAGGGGGGACGTTACAGCTTTCACACCGGAGATCATCGCTGCGCAAAAACGAGCGCAGTCGTCTTCATTTTCAATCACTACGTTCACCTTGTGATTGATCTGCGGTATAGGCATAGGAGCGATAGGGGTTTTTAGCGGTTTGTCAAGCTTGGCAGCGATGTCTCTTGCTATCCCAATGTAACTCAGGCAATCGGAACGATTGGGAGTAAGTTTGATTTCAAAGAGGCTGTCTTGGGTGTTCATGTAAGACTTGAAAGGTTTACCTTTCATAAGGTCGGCACTAAGCTCCATGATGCCAGCATGGTTCTCAGAAATGTTGAGTTCTGCCTCACTGCAAATCATCCCCTCGGAAGCTTCCCCTCGAATTTTTGTCGCTTTGATCTTTGTCCCGTCAGGGAGTGCTGCCCCTTTCAGGGCGACAGCTACGGTCAAGCCAGTACGAACGTTGGGTGCTCCGCAAACGATGGAAAGTTCCGACCCCAGTCCAGCATCTACCTTGCAAAGTCTGAGCGCATCCGCATTAGGATGAGCTTGGACGGAAAGAACCTTTCCCACCACGATATTTTCATCCAACGCTTGCGTCGTTGTTGTGGATTCAACCTCCAAACCAAGTCCGGTCAGAATTTCCGCAATATTTTCCGGTGAGCGGTCGCTTATGTCCACATAGTCATTGAGCCAATTTTTTGAAACGAGCATGTGTTACGAACTCCTTATATACAGGTAATGTTCATCGTGCGGGGTATACAGGAAAGCAGTTGTGAAACTGTTCGTCACCCTCGAACATCAGACGCAGGTCGTCGATACCAAACGCCAACATGGCCATGCGGTCCAGACCCATGCCAAAAGCAAAACCTGTGTACGCTTCGCTATCGTAATTGACATTCTCAAACACGTTAGGGTGAACCATCCCGCAGCCCATGATTTCAAGCCAACCCGTCTGGCTGCAAACACGACAACCTTTCCCACGACATAGGGTGCAGAGCATGTCGACTTCCGCGCCAGGCTCGACGAAGGGGAAAAAACTTGGGCGAAAGCGCGTTTTCACATCATGCCCAAACAAGGCTTTCACGATGGCATCAATCATCCCTTTCAGATGGGCGAACGACACCCCCCTGTCCACCAAAACCCCCTCTAACTGATGAAACATGGGTGAATGCGTAAGGTCATTGTCGCAGCGATAGACGCGCCCAGGAGCAATAAATCGAATAGGCGGTGGATTTTGAAGCATCGCGTGGATTTGAATGTTCGAAGTGTGTGTGCGTAAAACAAGCTTCTGGCGATCGGCCACAAAGAACGTGTCCTGCATGTCCCGAGAGGGATGATCGTCGGGAAAATTCAACGCCCCGAAATTATAGAAATCAAATTCCAGCTCAGGGCCTTCCCAGACACTGAAACCATAGCGCCGGAATTCTTTCAGAAACTGAGTACGTATCAGCGTGACCGGATGAAGGGACCCCCCCATGAAATTCCGACTGACGGGAAGCGACGTGTCAAGCTTCCTGTCGGTGAGCTTGGCGTCAATGGCATGCTGAAGGCTGATAGACTTTAAGCGCTCCAGACTCGTCTCCACGCTCGTTCGTAAGTCATTGATTTTTTTTCCAACTTTCGGGCGTTCTTCGCCGCCCAGCTCCTTAAGCTGCTCATAGAGGGTGGATACTTTGCCCTTACGCCCCAGCCAGCGGACGCGAAGCTGCTCGACCACTTCCGCTTCAGGATTTTTCTGGACCTGGGCGACTTCCGTCTGAAAATCGCCCTCCCACTGCTTCAAAGTTTCCAAAAGGCTCACGATGCTTCTTTCCCCCAAAAATCAATTAATTCATGGAATCCCTGAGATATAGACAAGCGGCGAGGGTCCGTCAAGGTTGCTTTGGGATGCGTAAGCCCCAAGTGGCAAACCGAACAGCTTCAATAAAATTTTTAGATAAAAATTATATTGTTTTAATAACATTGATTGTTTTTATTAAAATTTAATAAAATTAAACATAATAAAGTAAATCTTCTATTAAACAGTCCGAATCATTTTATGGTTTTTAAACGCTTTTAATATCAGCGCGTTTCACAGGGAGTGAGACGCCCCCAACGACAGGAGGTCTATCATGGGTCTGCGCATTAAAACCAACACAGCGTCTGTCAATGCACAACGTCACCTGGAAAAATCGACTTCAGCAGTTCAGGAATCCATGACGAAGTTAGCGTCTGGTTCCCGAATCAACAAATCCGCAGATGATGCCGCGGGATTAGCGGTCAGTGAGAATTTAAGAGCGGATTTGCGTTCGCTTGCCGTAGCAAAAAGAAACGCGAACGACGGCATTTCCCTCATTCAGGTTGCGGAGGGTGGGTTGGAAGAGACAAATAACATGCTCATCCGTTTAAGAGAGCTTGCTATTCAGTCAGCTTCCGACACCATTAGCGACAAGGAGCGAGCGTACCTCGATCAGGAATTTGTGCAGTTAAAGGATGAGATCAACAGGATTGCCGGATCGACGGAATTTAACGGCACAAGACTTCTGGTCGGGGAATCCGATCTTCCCGAAGACATGAAGGGTCTTGCGAATCCGTTTCCCCTCGAAATTCAAGTTAATAAGGACTACTTCGTGGATTCCGACGGTTTAGACAAAACCAACCCTGTAAACGTCATCCGCATTGACCTTTCCAATCTCAATGCGTTCACGTTCGGGGAGAATTCACTGGACCTAGGAAACCATGAGGAAGGTTCGCGGGTCATGGACAAGGTTAGCGCGCAACACAGCATTTCTGCCATCGACAGTGCCATCACGAGAGTCAGCGAACATCGCGCCTATCTTGGCGCTGTGCAGAATCGTATGGGATCTACGATTAACAACCTCGGGCTGCAAATTCAAAGTTTGACAGAGTCGAGAAGTCGAATTTCCGATACGGATTATGCTGTTGAGACCGCTAACTTTACCAAGGAAAATATCCTACAGCAGGCGGGCACCTCCATTTTGGCGAGTGCGAATTCGCTTCCTAAAGTGGCGCTGTCCTTGTTGCAGGGATAGTCTTGTGAACAACTACGGCTCTAACGGGCCGTAGTTTCAGTTACAAAGCCACATGGGCCTTTCGCTTGAGCTTGCTACAGCGATTTTTGTATTTAAATATATTTCGTATTTTTTCTTGTCTGTCTTTCCCCCAAATGCTAGCTTTCCGCGCACTGCTAACATCTTAGCGGTCAGCCTACGGCTGTGTTACTAACTCTTTATGAAAGGAAAAAGTCATGCCGTACATTGCCCCCGAACTGGTTATCATTCCTAGCGTTAGCAATGTTGATTCAAACTGCTGCACAGCTTGCTAGAGTGCTAATGCAGTTTCTGAAGCCTTCTGCTTTAAAAAAAAAGGCCTACTCCGCAATTTCTGCATTATTTTTGTTCTAAAAACGTTTGTTCTAAAAACGCTAATGTAAGTAAAAGATATGAAACACTTTATCGCTTACAAATTTAACAGATGGGTTTACGTGCGCCCCATAGGTGATACCCTCGCCTTTTACGATAGTCGTGACAAACATTTTCGCTATGTTAATTCCATGGGCAGGATGATCTTCGAGGAAACTCGATCTAATGATTCATTGGCCTCGCTTTGTGAACGTTTGCATCGGAGGTTTTCCAACGTAGACGTAGCAATGTTGCAACGCGACGTCAGAACGTTCGTTGATCGCTTTACCGGTGTTGTGCAAAATATTGGACGAAGTTTCATTCATTCTTTTGAAGAAGCTGAAGACGTGGATTCATTTAAGCATGCCACTGAGCACTATATCCAGCAAGGAAAACCGTTAGAGGTTGGAATTGAACTTACAGGCCTGTGTAATTGTGCTTGCGTTCATTGTTACCTTCCACGCGCAAAATTTCAGTGGACGCCCGAACAATTTGCAAAGGTTGCCGCTGACCTTCAACAAGAGAACGCTTTATTCATCTCCTTAACAGGCGGCGAGATTTTCCTTAACCGCGGTATCTGGGAAATACTTAATATCTCGACTAAACACTTTCCAACAGCCCTATTGACCAATGGAACTCTCTTTAATGATGAGAAAATTCATCGTTTGGCTAAATACCCTCTCGAGTGTGTAAATATCAGTATATATGGCCATTCCAGTAACGTTCATGATGCTGTAACCAAAGTAAAGGGTTCATACGAGCGTACGATGAACACCGTGCGTAAATTGAAATCGCTGGGAGTGAACGTTTGGGGACGTTACGTACTGATGAAAAACAATATTCATGATTTTGAGTCATTCTGTGTGGGTTGGCAAAGAGAAGGTTTGCCATACAATGTCACTTATCAGTTACAAAATGACTATAATAACAAAATTGATGTCCAATGCCTTCGAGTCAGTCCAACGCAAATCGCCCACTTCATTAGGACTGGACTATTAAAACCACCACGTGAAAAATATTGCTTTGCCGGTATCACTAAGTGTCGAATCAACCACCAAGGCGATTTTTACGCTTGTGAATTGCTGCCTATATCAAATGGTAACGTCCACTTGGATGGTTTTAGCAGGGTATGGCAGAAGAGTAATAAACGGCCACGCCCAACCTCGTCCGGATGTCCAGGATTTGGATACCTCGAACATGGTAATTTCAAGGAAAATTACACTTACACAAGCAAGATTCTCGAGGCGGTCAATGCGTAACCGCTTTCTATTTGAAACCAAGCGCCTTTGTATTCGGCATATAGAGGTTGCCGATCTTGATGCTTTTCCGCAGATTTATGCCCATAACCTTCAGACAGCTAGCCTGCTTGATACCGCGAAGTTACCAATGAGTATAGAACAGAAACGATCCTCCATCGAGCATGACATTTTAAATGGGGCTGGCAATGGCTTTATCTTCGTAGCTTTTTTCAAAGAAAAAAACAGCTATATCGGCTGTGCTGGTTTGCAAAGGATCTCTTGGTCTAATTCTTGCGGGTATATGGGAGCAAATATTGAGCCTAAAATGCAGGGCCAAAGGTTGGGGAGCGAGTTTTGTTTCGGGGTTCTTTTTTATGCATTTCGTGAGCTTAACCTCAATCGCGTCGAGAGCCGTATATTGGTATCGAATCGTGCCAGCATTAGTCTGTTTGCTAATTTAGGAGCTGTCCACGAAGGGACGCTGCGACAAGCTCAATATGTTAATGGTACCTATTGTGATGTTCATTTTATGGCAGTACTGAAATCCGAATTCGAGAAAAAATATGAATCTTGCGCAAAAGTCTACTTCTAAGTCTTGGTTTGCTGAGAGAATCTACGGTGGTTATCGCTTCCGTGTCTACGCCGATGGTTCGTTAGGCGGACGACTTGAATGCATAGGTACTGATGGCGAAATCTATGATAGTCAAAATTCTTTTGATCTTTTGCAAAAAATTACGTTAAGAAGCGAGTCCTTGTGGAAAGGAGCAATAGAGCCTACGGCGCGCTGTAACGTGAAGTGCATTCACTGCTATGTCGGTGATGAACGTTTCCAGAAAGTCGATGAATTGAAAGTACCGGAAGTCGAAGCTGTTATGGATCAGCTTTTGGCGCGCAATTGCTTATATCTTACCCTCACTGGTGGCGAATTCTTTGTACGTCCTGATGCCTTGCTTCTCGCTAAAATGGCGGTAAACAAAGGTTTCGCTACCATGATCCAGAGTAATGGTTCACTGATTCGTGAACATACAGCGGTCGCTCTCGCTGAATTGCCTATCTGCGCAATGGAGGTCAGTGTTTATGGTTTAACTCCTGAGGTCCACGACGCAGTCACAAATATCAAAGGCTCCTATAAGCGTACGATCAGTGGATTGAAAAACTTACGCAAGTACAATGTTCCTACAGGTATAAAGTTCGTTATTACTCAGCCGAGCGCCCATCAAGCTCGTGAGGCTAAAAAGTGGGGCGATGAAATCGGCCTGCCATATACGATTTCCCCCCAAATGGTTCCAGCACGCGATGGTAGTAATAGCAACGAGCAAACTGACGGTTTTTGCAATTACGTGATCACAGCAATAGCCGACGTTGCAAATAAGGGGCAGGTCGATATTCAGAAAAATTTGTCCTATCGCCGCAATTGTAAACCAGGTATCAATCGTGTTTGCATATCATCAATCGGCAAGGTTAAACCGTGCGAATTTCTACCGATGGAATTGGCTGACCTTCGTGTTGAGACTATGAGCGACGCTTGGAACAAAAATGAATGGAAAGAATTTCGCGAGGAAATTTACGCACCACGTGAGGGTTGTAGTGGCTGTTCAGCAAAAAGTTATTGTCACGTGTGTCCAGCAGCTGCGTATCTCATGGGTGAAAGCTTCGTGGCTCAACCGAAACGCGGATGTACTACTAGTTATGAGTTCAAGGAACTTTGGGAGAAAAATCTGTGAAAAAGTTCATCCTTGCCGCCATTACCATGTTAGCTACAGCTGCGGCTGAAACGAGTTTGGCAGAATTCTATCTTTTTGCGATCTATGAATTGGTGCTTGCAAGAATTGGGGCTTCATGAAGAATAGTAGGCAGTTAATTCTTATTCTTTTGCTCCATGTCTCGCTTTGTTACACATATGCGTTTCTATCTTTCCTCGGACCACTTATTGTACTGGTTACTATTGCACTGATTATCCGTAGCCCGAGTAGATTGGGATTCTCCTGGACTAAGCTTGATGCTCTGAGTTTTGTCCTCACGGGAATCGTCACCGCCCTATTGGCATTCTACCTGGGACGAACTCTCGATATTACCTTGTGGTATCATGTCTTCTCTGGAAGTTCGATCGCTTATATATTGGGACAAACCCTTTGTGAAGAAATTTGCCTGGGCTTTCTTCCGATGCAATATCTAGCTGCAAGAATCGTCGGTTTCTTCCCGCGCTTTGTGACAGTAATAGCTATGAGCCTGACGTTCGCCATCGGTCATCAACTCCTCTATACTCATCCTTGGCGTATCCAGGCGGATCCTCTTAACCTTTCAGCTATTATAGGGCTGTTTCTTTTTGGAGCGCTGCGCTTTTTTTCTTATCTTGTTACGAAGAAGATCGCGATTGCGTGGGGAATCCATTTGACCTGGAATTTGTTCTTTATTGCTCCGGATCTTTATCATCGCGGGGAGCTGCTTAAAGAGCCTCAACGATTCCGGTTGCTATTTGGCGAACCACTCGTTTTTGTGACTCTTATTGGTGCGTTGGGGATTGTGCTATTGGCTGGGGCAAGACGTCGGCTTCAAACATGAAATCACTAATTGCATCGCAAACCTTATTTACACTCGCGATGCAGTTTTTGGATCTCTGCATCCTAGTAAACGTTTTCGATCGCAGCCATTCCGTTGATTTCACTATTCTGGTTTTTATTTGTCAGATTGTCGCGCCGCTCTTTTCCCTTGTGGTAATCACACCATTAATGAGGCGACACGGGTGTTCTGCATTGACTATGATTTCTCTTGCTTTAAGTATCGTTGCGTTAGTGACATTGGCAATTGCTCTACATAACGAAGAGGTTAGAACGGTGCCAATTTTAGGTGTTGTATTTTTCTTAGCATTCAGCAACGCTATTTATCGTCCATTGATTCAAGGTGCGATCCCAATTCTGTCTTCTAACTGTATGCATGACATTGTTCGAGTTAGCATCTGGAAAAATATCGCTACTGTCATTGCGAAACCACTGGTGCCTTTGTTTGGTTTGATCGTAATTCCTTTGGATTGGATTCTTATTGGAGTGGCACTGATTATCATTATATCGATCGCTTTGTTCCGCCCTCCCATGGAAACAAGAGCGAAGATCGCTGATCCTGGCCTCAATCTGTCACTCTTTTCGCCGATAATGTTCAAAGTTATTCCAATAGCAACACTGCTAGCCTCTGTCGTTCGCATGGGACTTCACCAAGATGTGGGGAAAATTTCACTGCATCTTGGTATCACGTTTTCGAGTTTTACATTCGGTGTTTTATTGGGTCTTTGGAACAGGACGCTTCGGCGTCTCTCGCTACTGATTGGATTGATCGGTGTGTTGTTTGCTTTTAGTGGATTCCAGTCTCTGCCATTTTTTGTGACTTTGGTGGCGGGGGTGTTGTTTTCTGTCGTTGACATCTCGTTGAATTCGGAAATTGCCAGAATTGTCGATTATGTCTCCAGAGTAAGAGCATTCACGGCACTCATGGTCGCAAGTGCGATTGTTCCGGCAGTTATATTGGCACTGACCAATGTCCTAGCGAAACGAATTGAGGGTGATTGGTTCGACTGGGGTTTATCGTTGTTGGCAATTGCAGTAACCGTTGTACAGATAAAAAGAATACTGCCGGAAGGGTTTTTCATGGCTCGGGTTTGAGAGAACAGCGACATGTTTTAAGACGACCGCGCGTCTATTACGAACTTGAAATACAAAGGCTGGATAACTTGAAAGATGCAGTCCCCACACAAGCGAGCGCTTGTGGCAAAGTTATACTGATTGGTGAACATGCCGTTTTATACGGCGCCGATGCCATTGCTCTGCCCCTCATTCAAAGGCGGGTAAACCTCTCTCTTATTCCCTCGACGGAAAGGCAGGTCCGGATCGATGGAGTTGAGTTAGCTAGCAATGACCTTAACGTGATTGATGATGCCTTTCGCGCTTTAGACGTTGAACCTTTCCCCTTGCGAATCGAGGGATCGTCACAGGTGCTTTTGAAAGCAGGACTCGGCTCATCCGCTGCGTTTTGTATCGCCTTACTGAGACTCATCTCTCAGTCGGTTGGAAAGAACGTGCCACCTCATCAATTAGCAGAAATGGGCAAGACGCTCGAACAGAGATTTCACGGGAAAGCCTCAGGGTTGGACCCCACAGTTGTTGCCTACGAGAAGGTCGTTCATTTCAATATCCACACTGCCACTAGCCTTATTGATGTCAAAGGGTCAGGCAGCCAACCCCTCTGGCATTTTTGCCTGATCGACAGCGGAGAACGCGCTTCGACAAAACGCATGGTGGAAAAAAGCGCTTGGTATTTCACTTCTGGCAACATAACAGGCAAGCTTAAAGACTTCAATGCCCTCACCCGCCTTGCGAAACAAGGACTTGAGTCGGGGCAGTACAAAGCGGTGGCACAGGCGATGAACGAAGCGTCGCAATTGCTGACAGACGTGGGGATCATGACTCGAAAACTTCAGGAAATCATCGAAACAGCACATTCTCTGAAGCTTCTTGGTGCGAAAGTGACGGGCGCAGGAGGCGGTGGCTGCGTGCTGGGACTTCTGGACCCCACTTGTGTGGAAAAACAGAAACAAGCCATGATCGGTACATATGGAATCGAAAGGGTGATAAACTTTACCCTTGGCCCAGCTGAATCCTACGCGTGAGTTTTGGAGGAACGATGGCTGAAACGAGAAAAGAAACAGTCTGGATTCAACTTAGCCAAGCGCTTAAAGGGGAACTCAACAGCCAAAGCATCAACATCATCGCTCTCTCCGAAAGCAGTGTTCTTGTCGGGGATTCAGAACTCAGATTAACCGGAGCTTCCTCGGAGCTTCTGAAGCTACACCTTTTCGACGACAGTTCTCTGGAACTACGGGGGACACTCAGGCGTCACACCAGCGGTGGTTGGGAACTCGAAGTCTGGGAAAAAAAAGACAAGCTTTCCCTTCAAGAACTCCTCGGACAAATTCGCAAAAGCCAGCATGTGGACATTTGCAACGACTATGACATCGAAGCAAGTGATCGTTTCACAGGATTTTCTCGCGTTAAACTTATCCCCCAGGCGATTCCGGAACTCAACGAAAGCGACATCGACACAAGGTGTGAATTCCTGGGGCATCGCTTCGACCTGCCCCTTCTAGTCACAGGAATGACGGGAGGAATTACAAAGGGTGGAACGATCAACCGACACCTTGCTTCCGCTGCCAGCGCTTTCAATATTCCCATGGGGATCGGTTCCCAACGGATCGCTCTTGAAAACAAAAAATACGAGGAACTCTTTCAACTGAAAGACCGGTTCCCCAAACTTTTCCTCATCGGTAACCTCGGTATGGCGCAAGTCCTCAACAACGGCGTCGATTTGTGCAAACGTGCCGTCAGCATGGTGGACGCTAACGCGCTTGCCATTCACCTCAATGTGCTTCAGGAGATGATTCAAATTGAAGGAGACCAACGCTTTTCTGGTTTCCTCAAACGTCTGGAACAAATCTGTCGCAAGCTTCCCGTACCGGTGATTGTAAAGGAAGTTGGCTCAGGGATCGGACCAAGAGATGCGCAGCGATTGAAGGACGCAGGTGTTCAAGCTATTGACGTGGGAGGAAAAGGAGGGACCTCATGGTCCTACATAGAGGGAATACGGAGCGGGCAGGAAGATTTACTTGCTATCGCAAGCACCTTCCGGGACTGGGGTATCCCTACTGCCTACGCACTCGGGGCTATTCGCAACGCAGGGATCGACCTGCCCCTCATCGCAACGGGCGGTATTCGTGACGGGCTGACTGCGGCCAAAGCAGTCGCAGTGGGAGCGAACGCCGTAGGTATCGGCTTGCCCCTCATGAGAGCTGCCATCCGAGGGGAAGAAGAAGTCCACCGTACACTCAGCGCGCTGAGAAAGGGCCTTAGAATTGCCATGCTGGCAACAGGCAGTGCTAAACTGGCAAAATTGCGCAATCGCGTGTCACTTCGAGATCCTTTCGAAGAAGACTTTGAAAAATGGTTGAAGAAAACAGGTAAATAACGCAAAGCAGGGAAAACTTGAGGTCCCCATGACTGCGTCCTTTGTAGACATAAAAGAACAATTCGATCAACACTTCCACTCCTTCATAAAAAAACGTTACGGCACCAAAGACCCCTTGTCCCAAGCCTGCTCCTATGCACTCGAAGGCGAAGGTAAACGGGTACGTCCGCTTCTCGTCCTACTGTCCAATCAAGCCTGCGGAGGGAAAATCACTGAGGCTCTCGACGTCGCCGTCGCTGTGGAGATGGTGCATACCTACAGCCTGGTCCACGACGACCTACCCATCTGCGATAACGATGACTTGCGAAGAGGACGCCCCACAGTTCATATAAAATTTGACCCAGCGACAGCACTTCTTTGCGGAGATGCCTTGCTAAGCGATGCCTTTACACTGTTAACAAACAGCCCCTGTCCTCAGGCCCTGGCGATGGTGAGGGAATTGTCGCTAGCAATTGGCGGAAAGGGGATGGTGCTGGGCCAAATGATGGATCTCATGGCCACAGGACATGCACAAGAACTTACACAGCTGGACATGATACACGCCCACAAGACAGGGAAACTTATCGGTTCCGCCTGTGCCCTCGGAGGACATGCGGCAAAGGCTTCGCAGGAAGTCATCAAACATCTGCGACAATTCGGAGAGTCTATAGGCCTAGCCTTTCAAATCAAAGACGACCTGCTCGATGATGAAATAGGAACCGGGAAGTCTTTGGGAAAAGACCAGAAACAAGGAAAGCTGACCTACCGAGGGATCATGAGCAGACAAAAAGCAGAACACAAGGCCCGCGACTTAACCGCTCAGGCAGTGGATCTTCTGGCGTCTCTGGACACAGGGAAAAAAAAACCTCTCCTGCATTTTGTCGAAACCTTACTGCAGAGGAAAAGGTGATCATTTCGGAGCTTTTCGTTTCAACTCAATAAGAAATGGAGGGGAGGATGTCGACACCGCTGCTGCTGCGGCAGCTGAAAGCGCTTCCAAGTCCTCATGAGTTGTGGTTCGTCGAAGTCCCCCACCTCCTCGGTCATAAATATGCGCAACCTCCTGGTCAGCCTCATCCTCATCTACCACGGTTTCCTCGTCATGACCTTCCAAGATGGCTTCGAACTGAGTAACAGGCTGTTTTGTCGGAGCCGGTCTAAACCACTCCAGAAACCTTGCATTGTCTTCTTCCTCAAGAATCTCCCGCAGCTGCAACCAAGTTAATTTGTCAACACCTACGCCAAACGGTCCTGTCAGGAGTTTGGCCTGCCACAACTTTGTGATCGGTATACTGGCCAAACGTATGCGAATGTCAAGGAGTAGCAAGAATTTGTCGATCTGGAAGCCTGCAAGATGTACACCAAAGATTTGAAAGAGATCGGAAGGTTCTCTATCGTATTTGTCTTCATAAATCCCGGTGAGACGATACATCTCCATCAGCTCCTCAAACGACCAACTAGGATCACCCTCTTTGGGAGCAGGAATTGTTTGGCGATGTGTGTGAAGGTAGACCCTTAGCTTGCCCAAGTCTGCCTGTGAGGGCCTTGTTTTAGTTCGTTTTCTGTAGTCCAAAGCCTTCCCATAATAGGCTCCATTTGCTCCGAAAGTGCCATCTGCCGTTTCCCACCTGTGCCAAGGATCAAGGGGACTTTCGGTAGGGTTTCGATCGAAAAACACACGTCTAAAATCGTAGTGACTACCAAGATGTTTCAAAAACTCAGGATAATCATCAGCGGCCCAAAGAGGCTGGGCACCAAGGAATAATAGAGCAATATTTATGCGTAAGAAAAACGGAAGCATTGTTGGTCTCTTTATTATGTTTATTTGCTTGGGTTAACTATAGGAAGAGAGGGTACTTGGCAATGGATTTCTCAATTTCTTCGTAATGCGTAGCCACTTGGGGCAAATAGGGAGAGGGGGGTTGGGGGGGCGAGTGATGCGTCGCCTCCCCCGGATTTCTTGGAGGAACCAGCTGCGCAGTTTCCTCCAAACCACCTCCTTGCCCCAAGTGGCTTACCCATTACGGGGTAGCCCATGGTTAGTGCTGAAGACAATTCCTGCACCTTCGTCCAGCTGTGGGAGAGTTAGATCTGTCGAAACAAAGATACACTTGCCTCGCGTCGGATGATTAACAAGGACGAAGCGTACAAGGTGGCCTACTGGATCCCAGACAAGGTCAATTGTGTAGTAGAGAAGATTGACTTCGATTTCACCGTAGACAGGGCTTGGATCCCTGATGAATTCTGCTGTTTTGAACAGATCAGAAAATCGAACTTATTCCCCATACTTTCTCGGTCTCCCGCGACGTCGCTTTTCAGGTTGAATAGCAGCACGATAAGCAACAGCCCCACTGTTATGCCATCCCCTACAAGAACTAGCTTGCCATTTATACGCATTGTTGGGAAAAATCGTATGACGATCTGCAACCATATCTGCGCCAGGGTATCGAGTTTGATGGCGCCTGTGTGCATGTTGTCGAGAAGGCGTTGATAGAATCGCGGTGAGATCCCTAAAACTCGCACCAGACTCGTTACGCCTGCAGAGTCCGATCGGATTGAGATGCCAGCAACAATAGTGGCAAACCAAAGAAAGGAGCGCTTACGTGAAAATGCAGGACGGAGCTGACAGACAAAATTCCACCACTGAAGCCAAAGTGCCATCACATGTCCTTCAAGGAGATAAGTCTTTAACTGGAAACTTAGGACGTATGATATCCTCTCTCGCCTCTCTTTTCACGGTAAAGAGAGTTCCAATGACAGATTGGCTCGATACCCCTGAAGGCAAGGCCTTTGAGGACCTTTCTGGCCGAGTTTATGACATCCTTGATGTTTTCAAATTAGACGCGGAAAAGCGGTTCTTTGTTGATGGCAAACAAAAATTGATGTCGCTTGATCAGGTGATACAAAAATTGGCTGACGACCTAGAACAAGAGACCTCCGTTATTAGAGAGTTTGTACTCATGTGGATGTATGAGGCTAGCAATGCACTAGACCCTGAGTTTGAGGGAACTCAAGAACATGTCGACATTGCGCAAAATTGGGCTGACGATGAATGCCAAAAATACGGAATTGTTCTTCGTTTTTAACGATAGAACTCCGGACTCTCAAGTAATTTAAGGTAGTTACGAATTATCCTCGTTATCCCCTTAAGTAAAAAGACTTTTTGCCGATTCTACACCGCGATGAGACTTCACAAAATAAACACGAAAGGCTGAGGAGATGCGCTGCCCCCCCCCGCACGAAGACTTCTTGAACTTTCTTTGTTCTTCTTAGTTTTAGTTTCAGTAATCCAATGCAAGACACTTCCATCTAAAGAAAATGTAGAACAACAAAAAAAGAATCTCGACGTAGACAACGAACTTTCAATAAAAGAACGCGAAGGGATTCATCTGGTTAGTAACCCAATGGGTCATGATTTAATATTATCGATTTGTAAGGATTCGATATGCAGTGAAGATATCTCTTCCCAAGTTGAGTATCCCTTAATCTTATTTAGCGATGGAGATTATAGCGTCTCCATTAGTGAATGCTCCTTCAATGTTCAAGAAAACTATTCATGTATAGAAAAATATCGTACCGTACTCCAAAATGTTAGCAAAATGTCAGTTGCCTCTACATTTCGTTTTTTTTTTGATACTGTAATTTCCAAAAAAATAGGCTTAAATCTTTATTCGCGGGGAAAAGACAAGTGATTTTTCAGGGGTAGCTTACAGGCTCCGGAGTCGTTCAGGGTAGAGGCGTCGGGGTAGTCGTTCAGATTTTTCTTTCAAAATCAACTCACTCAAACATCGTCCCGCCTCGAAACCAAGCGAAAGGCCTGAGGACATATAGCCGGTGGCTAGAGAAGCCTCCGCGTTTGTCTTTTACTCGGCCCTAAAGGACCGAGTTTCTTTATCCTCGCGCTAAGGCGCTCGGAGTTTTTTGATAAAGAAACTTAACAGTCCTTAAAGGAAGAGAGGGTGCCAATGGATTTCTCGATTGTTGGGAAAACTTGACCGCGTTTCCGAATATGACTACAGTCATAACTATAGGAGAAAACATGCCTGCCATTCGAGTTTCAAAAGGAAGCTTAAAAGCACGGATGCTAGAGTATTTTAGGGAGGTTGAAAGAACAGGGACGGAGTTGATAGTCCTCGATCACAATAAGCCGGTCCTTCGAATCACTGCCATTGAAAGAGAGAAAAACACCGCAGGTGAGGTTTTCAGAAAAGATCGCGGAAAGATCAAATATCATGAAGACATCAATGCACCAACAACTGACGAATGGGGGGATACCTGATGTCCATTCTTCTGGATACCTGCGGGCTCCTTTGGTGGACACTCGATCCTGATCAGTTATCGCATGAAGCGTTGAAAGCTTGTGAAAAAATGGAGCGAGGCGAAGGTTTTGTCAGCTCAATCAGTCTGTGGGAGTTAAGCATCAAGGTAAAAAACAAGAAGCTCGACATGGGTATCTCTATTGAAAAGTATGTCGATAAACTCTATCAGCTAGGCTATCTGAAAATATTACCGGTGGATGAGAAAGTCTGGTTGAAAAATCTTTCTCTCCCCTGGAGTCATCGAGACCCTGCTGACCGAACGATTGTAGCTACTGCAAAGATTAGAAATTATGGATTGGTAACATCGGACAAGAGAATACGCAAATTCTACGAAAAATGTATCTGGTAGATCTTAGAGGCTCCGGAGTCGTTCAGGGTAGAGGCGTCGGGGTAGTCGTTCAGATTTTCCTTTCAAAATCAACTCACTCAAGCATCGTCCCGCCTCGAAGCCAAGAGAAAGGCCTGAGGACATATAGCCGGTGGCTAGAAAAACCCGCGACTCTCCGAACATAGGCCCTATGACAGGAAGTTCGTCGCACGGCCAGATGTCTAAAAGGGGTGTAGTCTTTTTCAGTTCAGTGTTTTGAGCCCAGTCGAATGTTTTGCTCAATTGTTCTCGCAAGTGTTTGGCGATTTCCGGAATTTCCTGCGGTTCTAGGGCACCTATCCCTGCAAGTTTTCTCATGTAGCGTCCCCCTCCGACATGAATTTTATGAGGCAGGAGCAAGCCCCATTCGTGCCCATGGTTAGCGCTGAAGACAATCCCTGCACCTTCGTCCAGCTGTGGCACCTCGACCTCTGACCACTGGTCAGCGAATGTGACCAGGGCGTCGCTAAGTTGCGGGAGAAAATGTCCAATGTGATCATGACATGCTAGAACGAGAATTTCCGAGCGTATGGAAGAACCGTCGCTAAATTCCAAGTCCAGTTTTCCGTCTGAACCCTTTGCAAAGGAGTGAAGTGGCTTTTCCATGCGAAAGGCGTCAGCCGTTCTTAACGCTCCCGTCAGAGCTTCTGTGTCGATCCAGGCCCCCTTCTCCCCATCATCTTGCACCGAGAGAACACGTGAAGAGAGGCCGTGAAAAAACGTGGATTGGGAAGCCTTGACGAGTTTGCCGGACAACCCAACTTTGTTCATTTGATCGACCGCTATCTCTGCTTCTCTATTCTCCGCTTCACTCACGATAAGTCGAAGACGTCGATTTTGCACGAAGGGGACCTTATGTTCCTTCGCAAACGTTACGACATCGTCAAAGCCGCGGTTAGCGAAAGTCCACAGTTCCTTCGCAAAGTCGAGACCATGAGCGTGTGAAAAGCGGGAGAAGTTATCCGCCATCCCCCCGGCTAAAAGCCCCGCAGAACTTTGACTATAGGCCGCTCTGCGCGGGTGAGAAACGGTGATCACCTTGACCCCGTGCTTCCGTAAATGGAAGGCTGTGGATAGGCCGGTGATTCCTTCGCCAACTATTGCTACTTCGTAGCCTGGTAATTTAATGAGTCACCTCACAAGTTCACTCAGTTGGAGGGGCGACGGTTCCCTCGCCCCTCCAAACCTCCCTCTCCCTTAGTCAGATCAGGACAAGATGAAAAGTGGATTCTCAAGATAGGAGACAAGAGTTTCCAGGAACCTTGCTCCCACCATTCCATCAACAACACGATGGTCACAGGAGAGGGTCATTTTCACACGATGTTGTGCGATGATGGAGCCATCTTCTGCCACGTGAGGGACACGTTGGGTTTTTCCGACTGCCAAAATGCACGCCTGAGGAGGGCTGATAATTGCTGTGAAGGATTCCACACCCGTCATCCCCAAGTTGGAGATTGTGAACGTGCCACCCGTGTATTCGGCAGCTTGAAGTTCCCCCTTCTTTGCTTTTTCACCTAGCAGTTTGCTCTGCCGAGCAATTTCCCTAGCTAGAAGGGAATCGGTGTTAGGGATCACCGGTGTTATCAGTCCGGAGGGCAGGGCTACGGCAAAGGCAATATGAATAGCACTATGTAACATGATGTGCTCGCCGTGCCAGGAAGCGTTCACACTGGGGTGTTGTCGTAAAGCTTTCGCAGTGACCAGAATCAGAAGGTCGTTAACGCTGACCTTGGGAAGCTGGCCCGATTCCACATCCGGGTGATCGTTGAGTTCCTGACGCCATTTGAGCACGGTTTCCATATTAGCAGATATTGTGAGGTAAAAATGGGGAGCTTCATTTTTCCCAGCAACAAGTCTTTTAGCGATGGTCTTACGCATCATGGTAAGGGGAATTTTCTGGTCTCCAGAAACTGTGCTAACAGTGGGAGACGCTACGCTCAGACTTTCCAAATCCCGAGCGATGATCCGCCCATGAGGCCCGCTCCCTGCGATAAGTTTAAGGTCGAGGCCTTTGTCGGTAGCCATTTTCTTAGCGAGGGGAGAAGCTTTCACACGTTTGCTTGGAGCAAATGTCTCCTGTTTCGTATTGGGCATGACCATAGCTTTGGGAGTTTCTTGACGTTCTTCAGTGATTCCCCCCTTCGCCTCAGGTTTTTGTCGATTCGTAAGGGCAGCGTCGAAGGACTCTCCCTTTTTTCCTAGAACCGCGATAGGGCTTCGAAGGGGTGACGATTCTCCCTTTTTTATAAGGACTTTGAGCAGGATTCCCTCTGCCGGGCTTGCATATTCGATTGTTGATTTGTCGGTTTCGATTTCAACGAGGGGCTCGCCTTCTTCGACCTGCTCCCCCTCCTTTTTCAGCCAGTTGGCAATACCACCTTCTTCCATTGTGTCACTGAGTTTGGGCATTTCGATAACAGTTGCCATGAAGTCTCCGTCAGCTTTTGTAGGTCACTCGTTTCACCGCAGCCAGGATTTTGTCAACACTAGGAAGAGCGAGGTGTTCTAGTCCTTCAGAATACGGAACGGGAACGGGTTCCTGGCTCACTCGCTCAACTGGTGCGTCGAGGTCGTCAAAACATTCGTGTTGGATGCGATCCGAGATTTGGGCTCCCACCGAAGCGAAGGGCCAATTTTCCTCGACGATCACCGCACGATGAGTTTTGCGAACAGAGGCAAACACAAGTGCTTCATCCATCGGAACGAGAGTACGTAAGTCGATCAGGTCACACGAAACACCCTGTTCTGCGAGCTGACTTACGGCCTCTATGGCGACCCTTGAAATCTTTCCCCAGCTAACTATGGTAACATCGTTTCCCTCTTGGCAAAGCTTTCCCTGCCCGATGGGAATGAGATGCTCGCCCTCGGGAACCTCCCCTTTTAATGCATAGAGCATTTCGCTTTCCAAAAAAACGACAGGATTGTTGTCTCTTATTGCGGATTTGAGAAGGCCCTTGGCATCAGAAGGGTTGGCAACAGAGATCACTTTCAAACCCGGCACATTCGTGAGAAGGGGGTCAAGGTTTTGGGAGTGTTGTGCAGAGAGCATGTGAGCGGCTCCGTTAGGCCCACGGAAAACGATAGGAACGGGAAATTGTCCACCCGACATGTAGTTCATTTTCGCAGCATGATTGATGATCTGGTCGAAAGCTTGGATGGCAAAATTCCACGTCATCATCTCAACAATAGGACGTAAACCAGCCATAGCAGCACCGACCCCTACCCCAGCGAAGCCACCTTCGGAAATCGGTGTGTCGATCACTCGTTTAGGGCCAAAGGTTTTCAGCAATCCTCTGGAAACTTTGTACGCCCCATCATATTCAGCAACTTCCTCACCCATGAGGAAGACCTTCGGATCGCGTTCCATTTCCTCCTGCATCGCTTCGCCTAAAGCTTCCCGAATCGTCATGGTTTTCATGGAATGGTCCTTATGTTTCGTCCGCAAAAACGTTTGTCCAAAGTTCCCTCTCGTCCGGAGGCGGCGACGCTTCGGCGAAAGCCTCTGCTTCTTTAACTTGCTCCCTTATTTCCTTGTCCCATGCTTTGAAAGCATCGTCGTCCGCAAAATCGAGGCGAGCTAAATCTTCTTGCAGTTGTAAAATGGGATCCCGCTTTTGGTACTCCTCGACTTCCTCCTTCGTGCGGTATGTGCCAGCGTCGGATACGGAATGGCCCTTGTATCGGTAGGTCATAGCTTCCACAAGGAAGGGTTCCTTGTTCTTTCGCACGAAAGCGACGGTGGACTTCATATGTTCATAGACCGTAAGAACGTTCATAGCGTCGATCATCGAATGTTTCATGTCGAAGGCAAGGGCCCGTTTGTAAAGGTGGTCAATGCTTGTCGTGCGATGAATCGCAGTGCCCATGCCGTACAAGTTGTTTTCGATGATAAAGAGGACGGGAACTTTCCACGTTGCTGCAATGTTCATGGCCTCGAATACCTGACCCTGATTCATTGCTGCGTCGCCGAGGTAGCAGACGACGATGGAATTCTCTTGTTCGTAGTTCACTTTAAAGGCCATACCGACGGCAAGAGGTGCCTGACCACCCACAATGCCATGACCACCGAAGAACCGGTGTTCCTTGCTAAACATGTGCATGGAACCACCCTTTCCGCTTGAACAACCTTCAGACTTACCGAGAAGTTCGGCAAACACTTTCTGAGCAGGTATACCCTTCGCAATGGCCTGTGTGTGTGAACGGTAACCGGAGATGACATAGTCGTCAGGTTGGAGACAGGTTTGCACACCAACGTTCAAGGCTTCCTGACCAATATGAAGGTGGCAGAAGCCTGAAAATTTTTGTTGCGTATAGGCGAGATTAGCCCGCTCCTCGAAGCGACGAAAGAAAAGCATCTTGCGGTACATGTCTACCATCAGTTCACGGTCAACCGCTACATTTCGCAAAGTCTTTGGAGCTTTCATCTTCAATCACCTCGAAAATCTTTGTCTGCCATCACAATGCAACCGTTTGTTCCGCCAAAACCGAACGAGTTCGACATGGCTACGCGGATTTTTGCCTCCCTTGCATGACGGGGAACATAATCCAGAGGGCACAGAGGGTCAGGCTCCTGGAGATTGGCTGTGGGAGGTATGATTCCCTCTGCAATTGTTTTTGCAAGAAAAACGGCCTCAATACCGCCCGCTGCTCCCAGGCAGTGGCCAGTGACACCCTTTGTCGATGAAATAGCCAGGTTCTTAGCGTGAGCGCCGAAAGCGTTGGCAACCGCTTCCGATTCGTACATATCGTTGTAGTACGTCGAAGTTCCGTGCGCGTTGATATAGTCCACCTCATCCCCCTTGAGCTTTGCTGATGCCAACGCTTGCTTCATACAACGCTTGGCGCCATCCCCATGAGGAGACGGAGAGGTAATATGGTAGGCGTCGCCAGACATTCCATAACCGATCAGCTCGGCATAAATATGAGCGCCCCTTGCCAAAGCATGTTCCTTTTCTTCAATAACCAAGAGGCCCGCTCCCTCTCCCATGACGAAACCGTCACGATTCTTATCGAACGGACGTGACGCAATCTTAGGATCAGCATTATTTTTGCTTAACGCTTTCATGTTTCCAAAGCCAACCATCGTAATTTCACAAATGGCTGCTTCGCTTCCTCCGCAAATCATGACATCCGCCATCCCTTCTTTTATATAGAGAAAAGCTTCGCCAATTGCATGAGTACCACTCGTACATGCCGTCGTTGGGCAAATATTGGGACCTTGAAGTTTGAACCGATTGGATACAATCCCGGCAGCCATGTTGGTAATGACATAAGGAATGAAAAATGGACTGACCTTTTTCGGCCCCCCTTCGTTGAGAAGGATGGAAGTCGCATAAATATCATGAATGGAACCAATACCGACACCGATAGAACAACCATACCGTTCTGTCTTTCCTGACAAGTCCAACCCTGCATTGTCGATAGCCTCTTTTGCTGCTGAAACGGCAAACTGGATGAAGCGAGGGGTGCGTCTTACTTCCTTGCTGTCCATCAATAGAGAAGGGTTGAAATTCTTAACCTCAGCTGCAATCCGAACGGAGTCATGAGTCGCATCGAATGACTGAATGGGGGCAACCCCTGAAATACCGTTCAATGCACTCTGCCAAGAACTATTCACGTCAAGCCCGACTGGAGAAACCATCCCCAAACCGGTGATGACAACTTTACGCATACCCTCACTCCCCAACGACTTGGGGCAAGGAGGTGGTTTGGAGGAAACTGCGCAGCTGGTTCCTCCAAGAAATCCCTTAGGGGAGCGACGCTTCACTCGCCCCCCCAAACCCCCCTCTCCCTATTTGCCCCAAGTGGCTTACGCATTACTTCCTCACACATCTTTTTTCAGCTGCTGGAAAACTTGTCAACGGTTTGCTAGTGCTAACAGAAATCCCATGAGAGAAGGCAGCTGCTCAGTGTTTCTCCATCCATTGCGGTAACATCACGTTTGATTGCTGGCGTGCTTTGGTTTTTTATTTTTCACAAACAAAAATTTTATTTATTGACAATAAATGTTTCGCTTAGTACAAATCATCTCTGAAGTCACGGCATGCAGTAATAGTTTGAAACAACTTCGGAAATCAGGCTCCAAACGACCTGTTTTCTGATGGAAGAGTCTCTCTAGAACTGCGTAGCTCGGGAACGGGATACAGTGACGAAAACTTAAACTTTAAGCTCAGCCACTGCATGTTTTTTGCCTTCCCGTGTCTGTAAACTGCAAGTACTGACAATTCCTTTTTTTGACCATCACTTTTACACCATTCACTTTAGGTGGCCTGAGCTTAAGGTCCCCTCCGGGGGACTTACTCTCTTTTTTCAGGAATCATTAACCTGCTGTGTTTCCTAGACAAATTCAGTCTACCCTAAATTTATTTCGAAAGTAACTCGCCAAATTGGCCGATGGATTGTTCACTGATGACAGTCTGGTGACCACATGCGTTTTCTTTTCTACATACTCGCTTTTTTTTACGGTGCTCCGCTTTTCGCGCAGGAGTATCCCTATCTGTTCCGCAGTGCCTATTTTCTAGGCCGTGGGGACACCGGCATTGCCTTGGCGGAGGGATATGAGGCAATTTTTTACAATCCGGCCGGGGTGGCGATCTCTGATGGAATTTTGAATGAGGTTATTTTTGTATCGCCGACCTTTGAAATTTCGCAGGATACTCGTGATGTTGTGAAGGAAGTTTTTGTTCAGGATGAGGACCCTACGAACACCCTACGAGAGCGCCTAGGTGAGCCGCAGCATTTCGGCGTCAACAACTTCACCGGCGTGCTTTTAAAGCGTGTCGCACTAGGTGTTTTTGTGAGCCAGACAGCCTCTGCTCTTGTATTTCGGGACCCCACCTTGGGAGCTTCCGAAGGTGTGGACGCCGGAGCAAGACTTGACGGCGGACTAGTCTTTAGTCTTGCCAGCTGGACGTGGAAGAGAAACCTCTATTTCGGTTTCACGGGAAAATACATCGTCCGTAGCCAGGGCGCTTTTGCCGCTAATGCTGCCGAAGCCAATCAGGTCACCGAATTGAATTCCGAAAAGCTCGCCATGACGGGCACGGGTTTTGGTGGCGACTTTGGCGTCATGTACCGAGGAGAGGCAAAGCGTGCTCCTTTTTCACTGGGCCTAACGGTTCAAGACATAGGTGGAACGTCCTTTTCACCGACCACGAAAACCGAGCTTGCCAAAGCTGAGCGTCCCATCAAAGACATCAAGCAGACCGTAAATGCTGGCCTAGCTCTGGAGCCAGGCACCCGAGCTAGCAAGTTTCGTGTACTTGCGGACGTGAGGGATCTGCTCGATGAGACAAAAATGGATTTCGCAAAAAAAGTCCACATTGGCGGTGAGCTGACAGTCCTCAATGTTGTCGGCTTCACCTTTGGCCTCAATCAGGGCTACCCGACCTTTGGAATGTTTGCGGACCTTCCCTTCCTACGAGCAGACCTTGGTTTCTACTCGGAGGAATTAGGGGAAAAAGCCGGACATCGTCCCGATACTCGCTACTTTTTCAGACTCATGGTAGGGCTTTGATATGAAGTTTGTCCTGACATTCTTCATCCTGTTAAGTTGCGGCGACAATCAGTTCGCAAGCCTTACGGAACCCGACCCAGCCGTGAATGCAAGCAAGCACCTGGAAGATCAGAAGCCTGACAGTGCCATAGAAGTCCTTCTCGACGCTCTCGGCGGCGGGTTTAAGGCGATCTTCAACAGTGTGACTGTTAACAGTAACCTGACAGAAGTTGAAGTTTCCCTTCGTGACGAACTCAATCGGATAAAACCAAGCAAGCCCGAAGCGCCCAACTGGGTGTCCATTCTTGCCAGTGCGCAAGCACAAAAAGCAGGGATTGATATCCTTTTGATCGTCCTTGAACTGGCCAAAGGCGAATCGGAAGAAAGTTCTGCCAGTACAACAGGGAGCACGACCACGGGAAGCGAGTTTGAAAAACTCTTCCCGGTTCTTCCCGCGGGAACGACTGAAAATTCCTTCAACCTTGGTTTTGCGATTACGCTTTTGGCCTCGATAGGAAGTGAAACTCTCACCAAAGCTGACAACTTCAAGCAAGGCATTTTTCTCACCTCACGAACAGCGCTCTTTATCAAATCGGTAGATAAGGATGGGGACGGGGTTGTCTCGCCTTTGGAAGTTCTCGACATCAACGATTCCTCGGCTGAGGATATCGTAGACACCCTGACTCAGGCGATTGCGACTATAGACGCTGCGGGTATCGGCTCCGGCAGCCGCTCGGAAACTTCCGCCAATCAGATCGAAGAGATTAAGAAACAAATTGAAGAGTCTGAGGGGGAAACTCTCGGAGACAAGCTGAGGAATTTCATCATAGCGAAGTAGCTACTGTTTGCCCACCTTGCATCCTGTTTCCACGGAACGGTAAATATCCTCGCGCGGGACAAGCTCTGTGGGAAGAGAAGCACGCCGGAGGTTGGCTTTGTAAAGAATCGAGCCTCGCAGTTTGGAGTAGTCCAGGTCTGCTCCTTCTAGGTCAGCTTCTGTAAAGTCTGCTCCCTCCAAGTTAGCGTTCCAAAGGGAGCAATCCCTCATGTCAGCCCCTTTAAAGAGAGCATCTTTCAGGTTCGCGTAGGAAAAATTACAGTTGCGCAAGTCACAGCCACTGAAATCAACCTTAACAAGGTTTGCTTTCCTCATATCCAAATTGCGGAGATCTTTCGTCTCGGCGATGATTTCAAGAACTTCCTTGCGCCCAAGGGTTGGCTGTTTTTCTTCCTTTGGACCCATATGTCCTTACTCCCCATTATCAATTTACGATGCCATGAGTCGGGCCACATCGAGCATCCTGTGGCTGAACCCTGTCTCGTTATCATACCAAGACAGAATTTTAACAAGTCTGCCGTCGATTACTTTCGTCAAGGTTCCGTCGACTATACTTGATAACGGATTGCCGTTGAAGTCGCAAGAAACAAGCGGCTCGGAAGTATATCCAAGTATTCCCTTCAGACTTCTGCGGGAGGCTTCTTCCAAGGCGGCATTTACTTCCTCTACCGTGGTTTTTTTGCTAACGCGAAACGTTACGTCGACAATCGACACGTTGGGCGTAGGGACTCGAATAGCAAGACCGTCAATCTTTCCAGCCAGTTCGGGTATCACAAGGCCGATCGCCTTTGCTGCCCCCGTCGACGTGGGGATCATATTCATCGCCGCAGCACGTGCCCGGCGCAGGTCCTTGTGGGGCAAATCCAGAATACGCTGGTCGTTGGTGTAGGAGTGGATCGTGTTCATGAGGCCCGATTCGACCGTGAAATGCTCGTGAATCACTTTCGTAACCGGAGCGAGGCAATTCGTTGTGCAACTCCCATTTGATACGACTGTGTGCCCGTGTTTAAGCTTGTCAGAATTGACACCGTAAACAACGGTAAGGTCTTCTCCCTTGGTCGGTGCAGAGACAAGAACTTTCGAAGCTCCTGCTTTCAGGTGGGTTTCAAAGTCCTCACGATTCTTATACAGGCCTGTGCATTCCAGAACGATGTCGACCCCCTTTTCCCGCCATGGAAGCTCCGACGGGTTGGGAATCGCAGAGATACTGATGTCGCGACCTCCCACTCGCAGGGAATTTTCCTTCACGGTTACGTTAGGGAAAAAACCGTGCACGCTGTCGTATCGTAACAGATGGGCAAGAGTCGTCACGTCCATCAAATCGTTAAGATGGACAATCTGAAGATCGCTGTTTTGTTGTTCCAGGGCAGCACGAAGGATTGACCGACCAATTCGTCCGAAACCATTGATGCCAATTTTTACCGCCATCTCTTTTTTCCTTTCCATTTTCAACTCACGGAGCGCAAAATTATAACGCTCTCACTCTTTCACCCCAAGGGATTTCTTGGAGGAACCGTAATGCGTAAGCCACTTGGGGCAAATAGGGAGAGGGGGGTTTGGGGGGGCGAGGGAACCGTCGCTCCCCCAAGGGATTTCTTGGAGGAACCAGCTGCGCAGTTTCCTCCAAACCACCTCCTTGCCATAGGCGGCTTAAACCTCATCGAAACTGTGCGTTAATCGCTTCGAGAGCCAAAAGGCCGGGAGAAAGTTCCTCGAACGGAATTTGGTTCAGAGGACGTCGATCAGAATGATTGTGGTCATGGAAATCATGAGCGTCGGGTTTGAGGAAAATGCCCCCCGTCAGGATGACCCCTTCCCGTCTTTTGTCGATGAGAAAGCGTAAAGCGTCCGTGCGGTCATTGAAAGCTTGATCCAGAGCAAATTCATGCTCCCGGACAAAGGCGTAGCTCTTTGTCGAGCCGTCATGGTTATTGAAACTAACGCACGGAGACAAGATGTCAATCAGCGCAAAGCCTTTCGTCGACATGGCCGTCTTGAGTAAGGGGACAAGCTGCGCCTTGTTGGCCGAAAAACTTCGCGCCGCAAAACTTGCCCCTAACTGGACCGCCCACTCGACAAGGTCAAAACCTGCCTCGTCATGGACCAGCCCCCGCTTGCTTTTGCTTCCCTTATCGGCGGTAGAGGAAAATTGACCCTTTGTCAGACCAAACACACCATTGTTTTCCACAAGATACGTGATATTCAAGCGTCTCTTGACCGCATGGACAAAAGAACCTACACCGATATTAGCCGTGTCTCCGTCTCCTGAGACTGCTAAATATATAAGGTCACGGTTGGCCATATTCGCACCCGTGGCAATCGCGGGCATGCGTCCATGTATGGCATTAAACGCATGCGCTCCCCGGACAAAATAGGCGGGCGTTTTAGACGAACAACCAATCCCGCTCAGCTTGACAAGCTTTTCCGGCGGGATAGCGAGTTCAAAACACGCCTGCATAATGGCGGTGCTAATGGCGTCATGACCACAACCCCCACAAAGGGTGGAGGGCGCCCCCCGGTAATCGTCGATCTTTAAACCCAGAGCATTTGCCTTGTGGTGGGTACCCGGAATGACTGGTATTTTGATTGAATAGACCATGATGACAGTTTAAGGTTTTTTCAAAGGACTGCGAGAGGAATTTATGAAAAAAATCAGGGTGGGGATCATTTTTGGTGGACGCTCGGCTGAGCATGAGGTGTCCCTGCAGTCAGCGCGTAACGTCATAGCTGCTATAGACAAAAACAAGTACGAAGTCCTGCCCATTGGTATCGACAAGTCGGGACGATGGTTGCTTGCTGATCAAAGCACTCCTCTTCTTAATGCGTCCGATCCAAAACTGATCAAACTCAACCATGCCTCCTCAAAAACTGTAGCCCTTCTTCCCAGTGAGGGAACGGAACTTATCAGCGCCGATGACTCACAGAATCTGGGCAAAGTCGATGTTGTGTTTCCCCTTTTGCACGGCCCCCTAGGGGAGGACGGTACGCTTCAGGGCCTCTTGCGTTTTGTCGATGTCCCCTGCGTTGGCCCCGGAGTTTTAAGCTCAGCAGTTTGCATGGACAAAGTAGTCACGAAAAAACTTCTCCAACACGCTGGGATTCCCACCCCAAACTTTCTCAGCTTTAAGTCGTCGGAAAAAAAGAGCATCAGCTATCAGAAAGTGAAGGACCGCCTAGGTGCGACTGTCTTTGTCAAACCCACCAACCTAGGCTCAAGTGTAGGGATCAACAAAGCTAGTGACGAAACATCTTTTGAAAAAGCTGTCGAGGAAGCCTTCACGTTCGACCACTGCATCATCGTGGAAACTTGTATCGTGGGACGAGAAATCGAAATCGCTGTCCTGGGAAATGAAGATCCCGAAGTTTCCGTCCCAGGAGAAATTATCCCCAACGACACCTTCTACTCCTACAATGCTAAATACATCAACGCAGATGGCGCAAAACTTATTGCACCGGCTGTTTTAGATCCAAAAGTCGAAGAAAAAATTCGTGACCTGGCAAAACAAACGTTCACGACCCTTGCCTGTCAAGGGATGGCACGCATCGACTTTTTTGTCACCAAACACGATGTCTATGTCAACGAAGTCAACACAATCCCTGGATTTACTAATATCAGTATGTACCCCCGCTTGTGGCAAAAATCAGGCCTTAGTTACGAAAAACTGATCGACAGACTCATCCAACTCGCTCTCGAGACCCACAAAAAAGATAAAAAATTGAAAAGGAGTTATAATTAAGTATTTGGGAAAAAGAATTTGTGGAGAGGACCTTTTTTGAAAAATGGATCCCGCGGTCAAGCCACGGGATGACAAAGTTCCCCTCCACTCCTCCCCCCAAAAAACTTTAAATGCTGAAGTTTTTGAAAAGGGGCTTGGGGAAATAACTTTTTTCAAAAAGTTTGTCCCCAAATTGATTATCTTGAACACTATAGGAAAGAAAGGGGCCGAGCGAATGAGAAAACTCGCATTTTTTGTCCTTTTTTTTGCCATTCCCAACTGCGCTAGAGTTCGCACCAACGAACGGGAGCCTATCACCCCCTACCAGGCGCCCCTAACAGAAGCTCGCAGCGCTGAGGAACTGTCATGCCAAGAGGCAGGCAATGTCTGGGATGTCACGACTCACAAGTGTTTTACCCGCCGCGCCTATTGTCTGACCAAGAAAGACGCTGTATGGCAGAACGGCAAATGCTTTGACAAAAAAGAACAGTGCGCGGCACGCGGGGATGGCTCACAGTGGCGGGAAGAGACCTGCATAAGCGCACGGGACGCTTGCCTCAAAGATCAAATGACCTGGCAAAACGATAAATGCCAAACGTCGGAAGCCCTCTGCGTCGCCAAAGGATTGATCTTCAAACTTAACGAACAAGGCGTCTGCGTTCTGAAAACCTTTCGCGAACTTTGCGACGACCCCGAACTTAACGAAGAGGCAGCCTTTACCTTGAACGCTCTCAAGGAACATTCCCGCGCACTCCTGTGCGAAAGTATCGAATCCTGGATGCAACGGCAGACGAGCTTTCGACTCGTAGGAGTAGAAAATCAGAGGAAGCTAAAAGACCTTAGCCTATTCATCGGTTTCAGTAATCTGATCGAATTGGTTCTTGAAAACAATAGCATCGAAGACTTAACCCCACTCGCATCATTGACATACCTCGAGACCTTACACCTTCAGAACAACGAAGTGAGAGACCTCGAACCCCTCAGAGGACTAAACAAACTCAAATCCCTCTACCTGGACAGAAACAAAATCATCGAACTCAGTCACCTATCTGATCTCACTAACCTGCAAATCCTTTCCTTATGGGACAACCGGATAAGTTCCCTTACACCTCTTGCAAAACTTGGCATGTTGCGCGAGCTATATTTAAATAAAAATGATATAGGAGACGTTTCTCCACTGAAAACTCTTTCCAAACTTGAACGGCTAAGTTTGGATCAAAACCCCATCGCCATCCGCGAAAATAAAACAGACGCCAATTGCCCCAAGGAACCATGGGTCGTCAGAGTTCTCCGTACTTTCTGTATTGACTGATCCAACGGATTGACGACAATAGGCTGCTATCCAGGGCTGACGCAAAGTCATGGAAAAGGTCGTCATTGCGAGAAGGGTGAAGCCCGACGAAGCAATCCAGTCTCACAATATTCCACACCATTTACAAGGATACTATATGAAATTAAATCCTCTAGCTCAGGAATTGAATCAGCTCATCGAACAAGAAGCTCCTATCCTCTATTCACTCTTGTCAGATTACGGCAAGAGACTCTTCTTTCCCAAAGGGATCATCAGTCAGAGCGCAGAAGCAAAGGAACTCGCCAAAAACTACAACGCAACGATCGGAATCGCTACGGAAAACAAAGTCCCGATGCATTTGAATTGTGTCGGTCGTTTTTTTGATGAAGGCTTAACCCCGCAAGAACTTTACCCCTACGCTCCTACCACAGGACTTATGCAGCTCCGAGTCTTCTGGAAGGAAAAACAGGAGCAAGAAAATCCAAGCATGAGAGGAAAGGTGACAAGCTTGCCCGTTGTCACAAATGCACTAAGTCACGGGTTATCGCTTGCTGGTGAACTGTTTTGTGAAGAAGGAACTCGACTCGTTCTTGCAGACCAGTATTGGGGCAACTACAAATTCCTTTGGGGCATGAAAAGCAAATGCGAACTGGTTACCTTTCCGCTCTTTGATGATCAACTGGAATCGTTTAACTTTGATGCCTTCCGAGACACGTTAAAACGTTACGAAGGCGAGAAGTTTGTCGTTGCGCTCAACTTCCCCAACAACCCAACAGGCTATCTGCCGACGAAAAAAGAAGCGGAGAGCATCCGGAAAATTCTTGTCGAAGCTGCAGATAGAGGCTCAAGAATGATCGTCATCTGTGACGACGCCTATTTTGGAATGACCTGGGAAGAACAATGTTTGCAGGAAAGCATGTTCGGTCTTCTTGCCGACGCTCACCCCAAGCTCCTTGCAGTCAAAGTAGATGGATGCACGAAGGAAGGCTTTATGTGGGGCTTTCGTGTTGGATTCCTGACACTGGCAATGAAGGGAGTGCCAAAGAAAGTGTTCGACGCTGTCGAAAAGAAAATCGGAGGTGCCATTCGCGCTTCCATCGCCAGTGTAAACCTACCCGGGCAAACAATCCTGCTTAAGGCATTCAGGAGCGACACTTATCATCGAGAGCTGCAAGAGAAGAAGAATATTCTGAGAGAGCGCTATGATGCGACAAAACGGTCTGTCTATCTTCCTCAATACGCTTCGCTGTGGGATGTCTATCCTTTTCAATCCGGTTACTTCATGACCCTTCGCCTTAAGAACGTAAATGCGGAAACACTCCGTCTCCATCTTCTCGAAAAATATGGACTTGGTGTGATCAGCGTAAACGACAGTGATTTGAGAATCGCTTTCAGTTGTTTGGAAAAAGAGGACATAAGCAAGGTGTTTGAATTGATTGCACGGGGCATACGCGACATTTTAGCGCGTTAATTTGTGTAAGCTGCTGAAATCACCAGTTTATTTATGGTCCAGCGTTGTTGACACGCCCGTTATTTTCCGATAAAGATTTTTGTATCAGTTACCCTTTGAGAAACCCCTCACATAGGATCCACTCTAATTTTTTCGTCACGTTTCATGTCACTCGTCACCTGAGGTGGTAATGAGAATATTGTGGAAAGTGTTTTCGATCTGGAACAAGCAGCCTATTTGGTTAAAAACTGTTCTGGGTCTAACCCTGGGTATTGTGGGAGGTCTCCTGCTTGGTGAACAGGCAAAGGCTCTCAAACCTATCGGAAGTCTCTTCATAAACGCCATCATGATGATGGTTGGTCCTGTGATTTTTGTTTCGATTGTGGGTGGCATCATTGCCATGAAAGATCCAGTGAAGATGGGTCGCATTGCATTAAAAGCGATAGCACTTTTCGTAGTGACTACAGCTATAGGCACAATGCTTGCTCTGTTCTTATCCTTGAAAGTTTTTGAGCCGGGAAAGAACGTTGCTTTCAATCATTTGACGAAAGACATGTCTATCGGTCCCAAGATGGCCGGTACTCCTCTCGATTGGGGGGAGACGGTAGTCGGATTGGTGCCTTCCAATGCCATATCGGCCTTCATGGAAGGAAATGTCCTTCAAATCATCATGATTTCAATATTGTTCGGATTGGCAATCAATTTTGTCGGTCCAGCCGGTCGGCCTGTAGAACGTTTTATCGAGTCCCTTTCGCAGGTCATTTATAAACTTGTAGGTATGGTGATGGAATTGACACCTTATGGTGTCTTTGCATTGATGGCAGTCATTACTGGGACACAAGGCGGAGAACTCCTTGCTGCCATGTTGAAAGTTGTGGGGATTATTTACCTGTGTCTGTTCATCATGTTGTTCTTTGTTTATAGCGGTGTTCTATGTTTCGTCTCACGTCTCAATCCTATCCCCTTTTTCAGGAAAATGGTTGAAGCTCAACTCGTCGCCTTCAGTACGACTTCGAGTGCCGCAACCCTTCCTGTCAACATGGCGGTTGCTGAGAAAAAGCTGGGGATTCCGAAAAATGTTGCCAGTTTTATCCTCCCTCTGGGTTCGACAATCAATATGAACGGACTGTCAACCTGTCTGGGGGTGCTTGCTATTTTTTCAGCAAATCTCTATGGAATGGAATTGTCGTTCTCCGATCTCGCTACGATTGTGTTTACATCGACAATTGCAGCGATTGGTTGTCCCGGGGTCCCTGCCGCAGGTCTGATAGTTTTGCCCATGGTTTTAGGTTCGGTCGGAATTCCTCTGGAAGTTGTCGGTATCATCGCAGGAATGAATCGAGTGATTGATCTCATGAGTACGGTTGTGAACATCACAGGTGACACGCTCAGTGCGGTGGTGGTTGCAAAAAGTGAGGGGGATCTTGACGAGAACGTTTACTACAGAGGTTATATTCAAACTGAAAAACCCATTTCCATCGATTCATACGCGTTCGATGGTGGCTCTGAAATGGAGCCTAATTACCCACCCTTGAGAAGCTTCATTGCTGAGTAGGTTCCTCAGAACCTAATCCCTATAATATTCCCTAGCGTTAATCCCATATTTTTCCAATTTGCGCAAAAGTGTAACTTTCGTCATCTTCGTGTGAGCTGCTGTCTGGTTAATACGTCCAGCGAAAGCTTTGAGAGCGCGGATAATGAACTCTCGCTCAAAACGTTCCTTCAATGCTGGGTAATTGAGAGTAGAGACCTCGGAAAGAAGTTCCTGGCTTTCCTGGTGAGGCACGGAGTCTGAGTCAGTACCTGTCTCCGACAGGCATGCGACAATCTTCTCGGGAAGAGAGGAAAGGTTGATAACCTCACTATTTTCAAGAATGAAAGCATGTTCAATCACGTTTTCCAATTCGCGAATATTACCGGGCCAGTTGTACATACGCAGGGCGTTCATCGCTTCTTTGGAGAGTTTGAGAATATTACGGGAGTGGGCTTTGTTGAACTTCTTGATCATAAACTCTGCAAGGGGGGGGATATCCTCGCGCCTATCTCTGAGGGGGGGTAGTGTAATAGGAAGAACATTCAGTCGGTAGAAAAGGTCAGAACGAAAGCTCCCGTCTTTTATAAGTTGTTCGAGCGGTCGGTTTGTTGCCGCTACGATACGTGTGTCGACTTCGATTTCCTGGTTGAGACCGACGGGGGAGACAACTTTTTCTTGAAGGACGCGCAGAAGCTTGACTTGCATGGAGGAGGAAATGTCTCCAATCTCGTCGAGGAAAATCGTTCCTCCCTCTGCAAATTGAAACTTACCGATCTTGCGACGATCCGCTCCCGTGAAAGCTCCTTTTTCGTGGCCGAAAAGTTCACTTTCAATCAAGTTGTCGGGTATGGCTGCACAGTTAACAGGAACAAAAGGACCTTTGCGTCGGGCCGAGTTGAAATGAATGGCCCGCGCGACCAGTTCCTTTCCCGACCCGCTTTCCCCACGGATGAGAACAGAGGTATCGACCTTTGAGAGTTTATAAATAATGTTGAAGACGTGCTTGATTTCCGAAGAACTGCCGATCATCGTGTTTCCCTCGGCAAATTCAACGAGGGGTGCGGAAAAGGCAGCTGCTTCAACAAGTGCGCTGGCATCTCGCGCCGATTCCATGAGAGACAGGATCGTTTCCGCCTCCACCGGTTTTTCCACATAGTCATAAGCACCGTGTTTGATGGCGAGCACCGCATCTTTAACGTCAGAATGTGCGGTCAGAATGAGACAGAAAATGCGCGGGTTCATTTCGCGAATCGTTTGCAAAGCCTGAATGCCGTTCATCCGAGGCATATTGACATCTAGTAGGACGGCGTCATATTTCTGCGGGTCGTCAGAAACTTTTTCTACAGCTTCTAACCCGTCGGCTGCTTCCTCGATTTTATGTCCGAAGGGTTCCAGGGCCATGCGAACAGTCAGTCTCAAGGTCTCATCGTCGTCAACCACCAACACTTGCATGATGTTCTCCCGATTTCCAGAAGCCAGCAGAGCGACCTTAAACCCCGCCGGAAACCCGTTCGAGCCTTCCGTGAGGAAGGTCTAGTGGAATTTTAAGATATTATTATTCAAAAGGAAAGTCATCTTTCGGCCATTTTGACTCCCATGCGCAATTAAGGCCGAAGGCAAGAGCAATCGCTACCGCATCGCTTGCATCAAAGGGCAGCGCTCCCTTTTGAAAGCCCAACAAAGATTCGAGCGCGAGATTAACCTGCTGCTTGTCTGCGTGACCTTTGCCACAGACGATGCGTTTCACCGTTGTTGATGCGATCTCCCTTACAGCAATCTGACAGCGCGCCGCAGCAGAGATGAACGCCCCCCGCGCCTGCCCCAGCTTGAGGGCAGATTGCGCGTTTTTCGCCATGTAAACGTTTTCCATCACGCAGACAGACGGTTTGAACTCCTCAATCAACGTATGCATAGACGTGTGCATCAACCCTATACGTTGCCAGACCTGGAAATTTGCTTGCGCCCGCAGCACCCCCGCTTCTATGATGCGAAAATCTTGCGGACCAATCGGAGACGTTTTCACCGTCTCGATGACGGCAAATCCAGCAAGTAGAGTGCCGGGATCAATACCAAGTATCCGTTTTGTACTCATTATGCACGTCCGACACCTCCCCCCAAAAAACTTTAAATATTGAAGTTTTTAAAAAGGGGCTTGGGGAAATAACTTTTTTCAAAAAGTTTGTCCCCAAATTGATTATCTTGAATACTATGGATCGACTGGAGCTAAACAATGCAGTTCTTATCATCCTTTCCTGGAAAACGCATGCGTCGGATGAGGACCGACGCTTTCGCTCGTTCTCTCGTCCGTGAACATTCCCTTTCCTCAAGCGATCTCATCTATCCTCTTTTCATTCTCGATCATCCGACGCAAAAAGAAAATATAGCTTCCCTGCCAGGAATAGAACGACTAGGGCGTGACCCCCTCTTCCAAGTTGCTGAACTGTGTTTAGAGAGAAAAATCCCTGCGATTGCCTTGTTCCCTGTCGTGGGAGAAGATGAGAAGAGTTTGGGGGCAGTTGAAGCTTATAACCCCGACGGACTCATCCCCCGTCGCATCAGGGAACTTAAGCAGCGCTTCCCTGAACTTGGAGTTATCACGGACATTGCCCTCGACCCCTACACATCCCACGGACAGGATGGACTCATCGACGAGAATGGCCGTGTTCTGAACGATGAGACAGTCGCCATTCTGAAAAGGCAAGCCATTTGCCACGCAGAAGCAGGTGTCGACATTATAGCCCCCTCGGATATGATGGATGGGCGCATTGGTGCCATTAGAAGAAGTCTCGACGATCACGGATTTTCCAACACGAAAATACTTGCATACTCTGCGAAATTCGCTTCAAACTTTTACGGCCCCTTTCGAGATGCAGTAGGATCGTCTGGCAATTTGAAGGGAGCAGGAAAAGAAACCTATCAAATGGATCCAGCCAATATCAACGAAGCCCTGCACGAAGTTGCTCTTGACCTTCAGGAAGGCGCAGACATCGTGATGATAAAACCAGGCATCCCTTACCTCGATGTGATCTCCCGAGTGAAGGAGACTTTTGGGGTTCCCACTTTCGCCTACCAAGTTAGCGGCGAATATGCCATGTTAAAAGCAGCAGCTCACAGCGGTTACCTAAATGAACGTGCATGCGTTCTTGAGACATGGACAGCTTTCAAACGAGCAGGTTGCGATGCTATTCTTACATACTTTGCATTGGAAGCTGCTCCCTGGCTAAACTATAGTATTTGAGAAAAAGAATTTGTGGAGAGTACCTTTTTTGAAAAGTTTTTCCCAAAATTGATTATATTGAATACTATAAAAGAATTATGAATTTTTCAACTTATGCAGCTTTTCGTTTTTTAAGGGCGAGTCGTGAACAACGCTTCATCTCCTGGATAACGACACTTTCGATTGTCGGTATTGCCATCGGCGTAGCGACAATGATTGTCGTCCTGTCTGTGATCAACGGTTTTGAAGATGAACTGCGCAATCGTTTTCTTGCGGCAAACGCTCACGTCATGTTGTACCGCTTTCCTGCGGGGCTAAGCAGTCCTGAGAAATGGGAGCGCTCACTTCAGAAACAATTTGGAAGTGAGATCACCGGCATCTCCCCGTTCGTACATGCTGAAACGATGGGGCGTAAGGAGCATCTCATCCATTCCGTCCTCGTGCGGGGTATCGACCCTGAGCAGAGGAAAAGAGTTCAGGATCTTGCCTCCATCGTCCGTCCAGTGGATGCCTTAGCTCTCTTGCAAGACGAAATTCGTGCCGCTGAGAAAGGCGAGCCTCTTCCCGACGCCCCTAGTATCATCCTTGGGATCAGGCTCCTTGAAACCATGAACGCAAAGGTTGGGGATCTCGTGGAATTGGTCGCCCCTCAGACGGAGTCATCAGGGGATCCTTTCAGAGATATGCAGAAATATAAGGTTGTAGGTGTCTACGACTCTGGACTCCAGCATTATGATGTAAAGCTCGGCATCCTCAGCATTCCCGCAGCCCAACAACTTTTCCAGATGGGGGAAGCGGTGACAGGTCTTGAAATAGGCTTGAAAGACCCTGACAGAAGCCTCGAAATCGCGGCAGAACTGGATATGCGCTACAACCTTTCTGTCAAGGAATGGCAATCCTACAACCGCCCTATCTTCGAAGCGATGAGGACAGAACGTCTTGTCATAGCTCTCATCGTTGCGTTGGTGGCTTTTGTCGCAAGCTTCAACATCCTAACCACTCTCTTTGTGACAGTAACTCAGAAGCAGAGGGAGATATCCCTTTTCAAAGCAATCGGTGCAAGCAACGGACAAATTCTCATGCTTTTTCTAACGCAAAGTTCCTTCATAGGTTTTTTCGGTGGTGCCCTCGGGATCTTACTAGCCCTTGGGCTGGGTTTCATTATCGAGCACTATCAAATTGTCGACCTGCCTGACATCTACCTCCTCGCCAAGCTTCCTGTCGAATACGACTGGCGCGTATACCTGGGCGTCACCCTTGGCGGGGTGCTGATAGCTGCCCTGGCTGGTCTCTACCCTGCCTGGTCGGCCACTCGGGTGACCCCTAACCTGGGCCTTATGGAAAACGTGTAATTTCCTTGGAGGAACCAGCTGCGCAGTTTCCTCCAAACCACCTCCTTGCCGTAATGGGCGAGGGAACCGTCGCTCCCCCATGATTTTTCTTGGAGGAACCAGCTGCGCAGTTTCCTCCAAACCACCTCCTTGCCCCAGATGAAATAACTTGCGTTTCCTTCAAGTGTCGAATAAATTGACACCCGGATTCCCTAAGTGACTGAAATTTCAAGACTCCTTATGTGGCACAGAGTTTGCTTCAATATTACGTAAGAGTCCTTTCTTTTTTAAAGGTATATATATGAGCTTACAAAAATTCATCATTTATCTCTCTCTGTTAGCGTCCCTCGCTCCCACTTTCGCCCTTTCTGCACCGGATGAACCCGTGGATCCGCGTGGAACTAAACGGACGAATAGTCAACACGACGACGAAGAGGACGCGGACAAAGCCGACGATCCAGATTATGCGCCCTCTGAAGAATCAGACGACGAGGATGACTTCTATGCAAAGAGGCATCGGCCAGGGTGGCAAAAAGGCAGGCGTGAGGCGGTTGCTGACCGCTTCCGATCACCAGGACAAGGTGGGTTAAAGGGACGTGTTCGATGTGGGATTTGCGGGAGGCCTGTCCCAGAAACACCGGGTGCATTGCATGTTGATCATTATGCCGAAGACTGGGTCCGACGAGAAGAAAGGTTGGTGGAATCCCCCCCCTATCAGGCAGCCGCAGGAAGTCCCATCCGGCAAAGAACTATGCGTTCTGGTGCCTTTAACGCTAGCCCGCTACGCCCTGCTCACGCTGCTTGCAACTGCGCAAGGAGTGGGCGAACACCGTCTGGCCGACAGCGCGAGCAGGTAGAACGAGCACGGATGGCCGCCCTAGGTGCGGGAGGGGCGCTTATGGGAGCAGCCGCCGCTCAAGCTCTTCAGGGTGCTTTAGGAGGAGGAGCAGCTGCTGCGGGGGGAATTCGCGGATCTCTCATGCAACGATTTCCCGGCGGAGGTTGTGGTGGCGGATGTAGTAGAGATTAAGTTTTACACCCAATTTTCCTGGAAGAGGGATGAAAGGGTAAACGCCACTTCCAGGCTTTGATGATAGTTCAACCGGGGGTCACAGAAACTTGTGTAATTCTTCACGAGGTCTTTTTCCCCTAGGTTCACAAGACCCCCCAAACATTCTGTCACTGCTTCTCCGGTCATCTCAAAATGAACGCCTCCCAGGAAGCTTCCTTGGTCCTGATGAATGCGCACACTTTCCATCATTTCACTGAGAATATCGGAAAATTTCCTCGTCTTTATACCGTCCTTTGCCTTGAAACTGTTACCGTGCATGGGGTCACATGACCAAAGCACAATACGTTTCGCTTTCCGGATGCTTTGAATAAGAGGAGGCAGACAGTCAGAAACGTTTTCAGTTCCTAAACGAGTAATAAGGGTGATACGGCCCGCTTCGTTTTCCGGATTCAGCATGCCGATCAGTGCTAGAATTTCCTCGGGATTCGCTGAGGGGCCTATTTTTATGCCTATGGGATTAGCAATGCCGCGAAAGTATTCGGCATGGGCGCCGTCAAGTTGTCTTGTGCGATCCCCGATCCACAGCATGTGGGCACCAAGATTATAATATTGCCCTCTCTCGCTGACAAAATGGGTCAGAGCTTCTTCCAGATTCAGGTGTAGACCTTCGTGCGAGGTAAATACCGTCATACGTCGAGCATCTTGGGTCATGGCTCCCAAGGACGTCATGAAGCCCACCGCCCGTGCTATATTTTTCGTTAGTGCCTGGTACATCTTATAGTGTGGTGTCTCGCGGAAAATCCCCAATTCCCACTGTTCTGGATGGTGGAAATCGGCAAAACCACCTGTGGCAAGAGAACGGATGAAGTTCAGAGTCATCGCGGAGCTGTGGTAACACGTCAACAGACGAAAGGGATCTGGGGTCCTCCCAAAGAGAGTCGGATCAATCGAGTTAATGCTTTCTCCTCGAAAGACAGGAAGCTGCTGACCGTTCACCCACTCAAAATCAACGGAGCGCGGTTTGCTGTATTGACCTGCCATCCGTCCTATACAGACGACTGGTTTTTGCAGCCCGTAACAGAGCACGGTTGCCATCTGAAGGAGGATTTTTAGTTTGGCAGAAATAACTTCCGCCTTGCAATCTCGGAAACTTTCCGCACAATCTCCGCCCTGCAGTACAAATCTTTTTCCATAGGTGGCATCGGCCAGTTGTTTTTTGAGCGCTTCCACCTCACCCACAAAAACAAGCGGCGGGTACTGCCGGATCGTTGATAAAACTTTCTGCAGTGCAAGCCCGTCGTGATAGTGTGGCACTTGCGTGACGGGAAAATCATGCCAGGAAAAAGGTGACCATCGTAATGAATGCAATCTATCTGTGCCTCGTAAAAGTTGACTTACCATGTCTACGGAAATTAAAGTAAAAACCCGCACGTGGCAAGGAGGTGGTTTGGAGGACAGTAAAGCGTAAGCCAACCGGGGCAAATAGGGAGAGGGGGGTTTGGGGGGGCGAGTGAAGCGTCGCCTCCCCCGGGATTTCTTGGAGGAACCAGCTGCGCAGTTTCCTCCAAACCACCTCCTTGCCCCGGTTGGCTTACGCTTCCTTGGGGGAGAGGATAAAACGCGGAGGTTACTTGGGGGAAATGTTTCTCATTTGTCATATCATCGGTGCTCTGGCGGGTGAATTATTTGCGGTTTTGGCCGCGGTACTCTCCTTCCTCTATTTAGTCCAAGTCAGGCTTTTAAAAGAAAGGCGGCTGGACAGACTGATGTTCAATTTGCCTGCCTTGGATGTGCTGGAACGTCTCTTGTTTATTTCTCTAGGCACAGGCTTTTTTTTCCTGAGTTTAGCACTTTTGAGTGGGTCGATCATTTTCTGGCAGGAAGGGATGCAAAACAGCGCACTTGTGGGAAAATTGATATGGGCCTTGGTGGTTTGGAGCTGGTACCTAATTGCCCTTTTGTCGCGTTTTTCATGGAAAGTTTCGCGGAAAACCACAGCACGGATGAGTCTTTGGGGTTTTTGCCTCCTAGGTGGGGCGTACTTTGGCTTCATCTTCAGATGAGAAAGGAAAATCGTGAAGGCAAAAGGAGTCTTTTCTCCAGAGGACAATTTCGAGGATCACCGCCTTTTTTGCTACGGCACGAATCACCGGGTTGCAAAGTTGTCCTTTCGTGAAACATTCTACCTAGGGCATGAAGAGCTGCTGTCGGTACTTCCGAAAGTTTCAGGCAGCCACCAGGTTTCCGAACTAGCCGTCCTGTCAACATGCAATCGTTTCGAAATGTATGGCGTCCTGTCAGATCATGTCCCCTCACAACGAGAACGCCTCGACCATGTTTGTACAGACCTGCTGAGACACGCAAATAAGACGACGATACCCAAGCTTTCCGAACTGACTCCTCAAATCTATTGCCTGACGGGGGATGACGCTGTCTCTCACGGGTTTGCGGTAGCCTCCAGTCTTGATTCACTGGTTGTCGGGGAAACGCAAATCACTGGGCAATTCAAGGATGCCTTTCAAATCGCTCGACAAGCAAATACACTCGGCCCTCGCCTACACTTTCTGTCCCAACAAGCCCTTCGCGTAGCCAAAAGAATACGAAACCAGACGGGTATAAGTCAGAAGGTTGTATCCATAGGACACGCCGCTCTGGATCTCGCTAAAAGAGTGTTCGGCAATCTAAGCGAACAGCAAGTCCTCATCATCGGGGCAGGTGAAATCGCAAAAACGACCGCAAAGTACGCCAAGAAACAGGTGAAAGATATCCATATACTCAACCGCACCCTCGCCCATGCTCAAGCCCTCGTGGAAGAATTAGGACTTGGATACGCGGGTTCCCTTGATGCTTTGGCAGAGAAACTAACAAGTGCGGATATCGTCGTGACGGGCATTACGACTGCGAAGCCGATTATCACGGCCGAGTTGATGAAAGATGTGATGATGAGGCGGCGGAATCGCCCGCTCTTTATAGTAGACATCGGCCTTCCGCGTAATGTTGAACCAGAATGTGAAGCGTTTGAGCAAGTCTACCTTTTCGAGATTGATGACCTTCGGCAAATCGTTGATGAAAACTTGGAAGAGCGCAAATCTTCCTTTCAAGACGCAAAACAAATTATCTTGGACTCACTCGACCTTTTTCGAGCTAAACGTCGCTACGAAAACTTTTCGTCAACCTTTTCTGAATTTCGACAGTACGTTTATGGGATTGTTGAGAGAGAAACAACAAAGTCTACGCGAGATTTTACGGAAGAACAAAAGATCAGCCTGGAAATGATGGCACGTTCTGTGGCTGAAAAAATGACAGCTGACTTTGTTTGTGCGCTTAAAAAATCTGAGAAAGACGAGGCTAAAAGAGAGGTCGTGAATTTCATGCAGAATATGATGACGAAATCTTTGCTTGGGGCAAAAAGGGAGAGGGGGGTTTGGGGGGGCGAGGGAAAAGCCTGCCCAGAGCGTAGCCGAAGGGTCGCTCCCCCAGGGGAATTCATGGAGGAACCAGCTGCGCAGTTTCCTCCAAACCACCTCCTTGCCCCAAGTGGCTTATGATTAATGTAGCTACACGGGGAAGTAAACTTGCACTGTGGCAAGCCGAGTTTGTCCGGGAAAAATTGAAGTCGATCGGTGTATCGGCGCAGTTGAAGGTTGTAAAAACGACAGGAGACATCATCCAGGATAAACCCTTGCATGAATGGGGGGGCAAGGGCGTTTTTGTGAAGGAAATCGAGAAAGCCCTGCTCGATAGAGAGGCTGATATTGCTGTACATAGTTTGAAGGACCTTCCGGCAAACATAGAAAGCCCCTTTGTCCTACCCTGCATTTTCGCAAGACACCCTGCTCATGACGTCATCGTCTTGTCGAAACAGCTTGCGAAAAGGTTCGCGGGAAAGGAAATTCTGTCGCAGGACGACTTCCGAGATTCGACACCATTAAAAATGGGAACAGGCAGTTTGCGCCGCTCTTGGCTCCTGCGCTCTGTAAATCCCCAGCTCGCGATTCTTCCCATGCGGGGAAATATCGACACTCGCCTCAAACGCTTGCAAGACGGTGATTTCGACGCCATCATACTAGCAGGTGCTTCCTTATACCGTTTGCCCTTGGCTCAGGACTTGGCCGCGTTCACCCTCGACCCCGTATGGTTCGTCCCCTGTGCAGCGCAAGGAGCACTGGCGGTGGAAACACTGAAAGATCATCCCTTGGTAGGAAAACTTCGACACCTTACGGATGCTACAACGGAAAGACTTGTCGCTATAGAAAGGAAAGTTCTAAGTCTTCTTGGTGCCGACTGCAATTTACCTGTAGGCGTGCACGCACGCGAAGAAGGAAATACGGTTCGCTGCCGAGCAGTCTTATTTGACGAAACCGGGAAAGAGTCACGATCCCAGGCTGTTTTTGCAAAGTCGATACCTGCCGACGATTGCGCCCAACAAATCTTCGAAGCACTCTATAGTGTTCAATATAATTAATTTGGGGACAAACTTTTTGAAAAAAGTTATTTCCCCAACCCCCTTTTCAAAAACTTTAGTATTTAAAGTTTTTTGGGGGGAGGTGTGGAGGGGAGCTTTTTTTCAAAAAAGGTCCTCTCCACAAATTCTTTTTCCCAAATACTCTAGCGTTCTTTACTGCCCCAGAACTCTTCCAGACGTTTGTCCCGTCCGCAGTTGAAACGATAGACCCGATATAGGATAGGGTGTTTTTTATAGTACTCCTGATGGTACTCCTCTGCCTTGTAGAATTCCCCAGCTTCCGAAATGGGCGTAGCGATCTTCAGGTTTTTAGCTTCCTCTATGGCCTTTCGGGAAGCTTCCGCCAGTTTTTTCTGTTCGGCATTGTGATAGAAAATCTCCGAGCGATACTGATTCCCTACATCGCAGAACTGTCTATCTTTCGCAACCGGATCCACGTTATGCCAAAAAACATCGAGGAGTTTTTCATAGGTAATCTTGGAAGGATCAAACATCACTTCCAAAGCTTCCGCATGGCCTGTTCCGCCGGCCGAGACCTCCTTGTAAGTTGGGGCCTGCTTTTGTCCCCCCGTATAACCTACGCTTGTTGAAATAACTCCATCCACTTCGTCGAAAGGTTTCTCCATGCACCAGAAACAACCACCTGCAAAGGTCGCTTTAGTTTGCTCTGTCATCCCTTGACCCCCCTTTTCCGCAAATAAGGGAAGATAGCGCTCGTATCCTTCCTCCTTTAATTTCTCCACGGGAATAAAGCGAAGCGCTGCTGAGTTAATACAGTAACGTAAGCCCGTTGGTGCTGGTCCGTCGTCAAATACATGGCCCAAGTGTGAGTCGGCGAGTTTTGATCGCAGCTCGATTCGTTTTGTGAAAAAATGATAGTCATCGCGGCTAACAAGGTGCTCGGGTTCTAGCGGCTGGAAAAAAGACGGCCAGCCGGTTTTGGAATCGTACTTGTGGGTGGAACTAAAAAGCGGCTCTCCCGAAACAAGATCCACATAAATGCCAGGCTTTTTGTTGTCCCAATATTCATTGTCGAAGGCTCTTTCGGTGGCCTCTTCCTGCGTTACCTTGTATTGAAGGGGGCTAAGGGTCTTTTTCAATTCGTGCTGATTTGGCTTTCTGAACTTCATATCCTGCGCACCTAGGAAAAAAGATGACGAAAATGTTACTGCAAGTAGGATAAATCTTGAATTCATATTGTTACTGAGTCCTTTGTTAGTCTACTTATTTTTCATCGTCCGATACGCTTGGAAAGATAAATGATTCTTGAGAACTTAAAAAAAACAATCATATGGACACGTTCCCGTGAAGATTGGGAGGAGGACATCCAGTTTTTTGCAGGGCTTCCCGTGATTCATCTTCCCTGCATCAGCATCGAGTTGCTCGAGATTTCCAATTTACCGGAAATCGGGGGCACTTGCGTCGTTGTTTTTACGAGCAGAAAGGCTGTTCAGTATTCCTTTCGGATTCCTCAAATGACAGTGATTCTGTCCAACTCGAAAACGCGAGTTTATTGCACGGGAGAAAAGACTGCTGCGGAAGTCTCTCGACAGATGGAAATCTTGGGGGAGCGACCCTTCGGCTACGCTCTGGGCAAGCTTTTCCCTCGCCCCTCTCCCTTTAAGGATTTCCGTTGTAGCACGCAGGACACCATCCTTCTGCCCGGTCCCGTAGAGCGAGCCATCCCTCTAGCTGAGGAACTTAATAAGCAAGGTCTGAAAGTTTTCCCTCTCGACCTTTACAGAACCAAGTCTCGTCTTACCCTCTCCGACGGGACACTACCGACACCGGAGCAGAAAGCGTTTCTGATGGACTCTTTAAAAGGAGTTGTTTGTTTTCTCAGTCCATCTGCTGTCCTCGGTTTTCGAATTGCTCTGCGCCCGGGGATGAATCGCTTAGGAAGAAATCTTCACGCGGTGGTCATCGGAGAAACTACGAAAAAAGCCTGCGAGGGGACTTTTGAAACTATACATGTCGCGAAGAAACATTCAGTTGTCGAGGTCGTCACCATCGCCAGACGCTTAGTGGAAGCTAAGGCTTAGGTAGCTATCTTCGCTCTGAGTATGAATAAGGTTGTTCTGCTTATCGAATACGCATACTCGGTAGCTCGCATGTTCGGAAATCGCATCATCAACCATAAGCGCACCACCGTCTTCCATTTGCGACTTATCCCAAATCCCGACGATTTCCCCGTCACTGACACAATCACGATGGGGGGGATCCCATCCGTTGACTTTGCGAACCACGACCTCTCCATACAGCGAAACATCGAGAGGAAGAACCATGGCAAGTCGGACGATATCTTTCTGTTCAGGATCCGCAAAGGCTCGGAATTTCCGCATGCCTAACATGTCAATCGAAGTTCCCAAGGAGGTGACCCGAAAAAGGTACAAATTTTGTCTATCCTGGTTAAGAGCGTCTATTTGCTCCTGGAGCTGTACGATCTGGCTTTCACAACGTGCGATTTGCTCTTCAATTCCGAGAAGGGTTTGATTCAACTCGTTAGCCTTATCAAGATTCTCAGCGAGCAAGGCCCAGTCAACGCTTTTTCCCTTTTGAAAACGCATATTCGTTTTTTCGATTTCATTCACAACAGATCTATAATCGACCCAGATCTTCCAATAATCTATATTAAGCTGACGAAGTTCACTGTTAATTGCGGATATCTCATTTTTGAGACTGTCTTTCTGGTCAGGAATTGCTTCCGAAGCTTCTTTTATGGCCTCCCCTTCTTCTTTTTCCTGTTTTTCAATCTCTTTTTTGATGATTTCGGTGACGATCTTGTTGAAGACGTCTGTGGGAATTTCAATTTTTACTTCTTTCGGAGGATCTTGCTTTACTTTGTCGATATCGTCGTCGGCTTTATCTTTTTCGGCTTTGTCTATTTCAACTGTCTTTGTTTCTTTCTGAGAAATCGCGGGTGAAATGCTTTCTTGAACCAGTTCCTGGATATCAAGGATATTTTGGATAACTTCCCGTTTCGCTTTGTTTTCAATATCTGAGACTGAGACAATGATCTTATTGCCAGCGCTTGGTTTTTCACTGATGATGGTAGCCTGGTATGCGCCAAATTCAAAAATTTCAACTTCAATGCCATCTGCGGTTAGGGAAATCTGATCGGGGTTGATAATCCTCACTTTAATCAAACCGCCGTCGTCCTGGTCAATCACTCTTGACACTACGACCAGATTTTCAAAGGGATTTTTTGCAATCTTCAACTCAAAAGCAGGGACGGGGAGAATGAGCACCATTGCATTTTTTGCTTCTTCCTTAGAAGTTGAGGAAACAAGGACGGCATCACTCGCCGTCAGTACCTTCGAGTTGTCCTTTAGATCCAGAAATTCTGTCACCTCCAGGTCGTAAACTATGGTGCTAGCTTCTTCGAGAGTGACTTCAGAACCGACGGCCAGCGATCCGGCAGGTACCGCCAGCCCGCTTTTGCGTCCGTTTGAGAAAACAGTACGTAGGTTGAGAGATACCCCCTCTTCCACAGTTTCTGTGACAGAGGGGATGAAACCGCCTGAAAAAGATGACTTTTGCAATTCATGGGATGCGGTTTCTTGGTCATTTACCTCTTCAATCACGCCAGGAAGTTTGGAATTTGTGTCGCACCCGGTGAGATATAAAAGTATCCCAAAAAGAAAGAGACTCAAAGTATTGGCATTTTTAGCCATCGGCTTTTCCCGTTATATGGCAGTTCCTCTATGTTGCCAAGTTTTCAAGCCTCCATGATTAGACGAACGGAGTTTTATTTCCCAAGCTTGAGACTATTTTGTAAGCCAGTGGAACCATTCGGTAACCCGTAAGCTGTTTGTGGCAAAATTTCTTGGAGGAACCAGCTGCGCAGTTTCCTCCAAACCACCTCCTTGCTCCTTTCCATAATCCAAACCACCTCCTTGCCATAAGAAGCGAGTTACCTTGCCATAAGAAGCGAGTTACGCTAAAAACGCATGATTCCTTAATGAATTGACGTAGGTTTTATGAGCAAGGCATCCTTTTTTTCTGCCAGTCCAGCTTTTATCAATGATTTTGTTGGGTTGTGGGGTGAGAAGCCTTTTCGGGCAAGGCAGCTTATACATTGGCATTTTCGTAAACGGGTCTTTTCCGTTGAGGCGATGAGCGACTTGCCCCAAGCTTTTCGCGAACGTTTGGAGCAGGAATTTTCCTGGCACTTGCCGGAAATCGTCAGTTTACTGGATGCAGACGATGGTGCTACGAAGCTTCTCCTGAAAGCAGACCGCAATCAGCTTATTGAAACCGTTATCCTTCGCTATCCCCATCGGACAGCTCTGTGTGTATCAAGTCAAGTGGGCTGTAAACTTGCATGTCGTTTTTGTCAGACGGGTAAATTGGGGTTTTTTCGTCATTTGTCTGCTTCGGAAATTCTAGGTCAGTTCTGTCTTGCTGAGTCCATAGTGCAGAAAGAAGGACGTACGATCAGTAACGTTGTCTTTATGGGTATGGGTGAACCGCTCGACAATTATGACGAGGTCGTCAAGGCGGTACAAATCTTGACGGATCCCGAAGGGTTTGGGCTGTCTCATCGCAAAGTGACGGTCTCCACATCGGGACTGGCTGACAAGATCGTTCGACTGAGTGAAGATGTGAGAGTCGCTCTTGCTATTTCCCTTCACGCGTGCCGAGATGAATTGCGTAGCGACCTGATGCCCATCAATAAGCGTTTCCCCCTTGCCCCGCTCAAAGAAGCCATCCAGCACTATCAGCGTACAAGCGATACAAAGATTACGTTTGAGTACATCCTCATCAAGGACAAGAATTGCAGTGTGCGGGAGGCAAAGGAGCTGGTGCATTTCCTCCAAGGAATCCCATGCAAGGTGAACTTGATTCCTTTCAACAATCATCCTGGCTTGCCCTATGAACGGCCTTCTGAGGAAGTTATCAAGACTTTTCAGAAATACTTGATGGACAGAGGCTTTGTAGCAACGGTGCGTTATAGCAAGGGCGGGGACGTTTCTGCTGCCTGTGGGCAATTGGCGGCCAAACGCGTCGCAGGCTTAGGTGAAGTGCCTCAACGGCTGTCCGTTCTGACGGTATGAATAGAGGGGTAATGCGTAAGCCGCTTGGGGCGAAAAGGGGGGGGGGGGGTTGGGGGGGGCGAGGGAACCGTCGCTCCCTCAAGGGATTTCTTGGAGGAACCAGCTGCGCAGTTTCCTCCAAACCACCTCCTTGCCCCAAGTGGCTTACCCTCTCTCGATTTAGACTAAATCTTCGAGGTGAATATCGTCGCCCCAGGTATCTGCCTCGTTAGCTTCGGAACTTCGTTCCCCTTCCACAGCGACATCCTGAATCTTGGCGGACACCTGACTTCCAAATTCGGTTTCCACAAGAAGTGTTTGGTTCAAAAGATCAGACTTAAGCACTGTCCCTTTGTCACCATTGGCAAGGATGCGAACTCGGGTCCCTCGTGGGGGCATTATCTGGCGCAATTCACTATAGACATCGTTTTCATAAGTCAGGCAGCAGAGAAGACGGCCGCAACCCCCTGAAACTTTCTGCGGATTGAGAGCGAGGTTTTGGTTCTTGGCCATCTTGATAGAAACAGGGACGAATTCGCGCAGGAAACTTGAGCAGCAGTATTCCCTTCCGCAGACCCCAATGCCGCCCAAGAGTTTTGTTTCATCCCGTGCACCGACTTGTTTGAGTTCCACGCGAGACTTGAGGCCGCCGGCCAGTTCTTTCACCAGCTCACGAAAATCCACGCGACCAGGAGCGCTGAAATAGATGATGACCTTGTTTCCACCAAACTGAATTTCCCCTTTAAGAACACGCATTTTAAGTTGGAATTTTGCTACTTTTTTCTCCGTGAACGCGACGACTTCTTCCGGGGTGAGGCGTGTGACGGGTGTCAATTCCTTGGCGGTCGCTTTACGCAGAATGGGCTTGAGGCCCAGATTCTCTCCGTCTGTATAAAGACGAAAGCCCAAGCGTACGACTGTTGCTAAGCAAAGCCCTCTTTCTGTTTCCACGACAACCTGGTCGCGAATCCTTAGGTCGAGGGTGGTGTAGCTAAAGTCATATATTTTTCCAGCGCGGTGAAATTGTACGCCGCCTATGTTGACGCCTTTGATCAAGTTATATCAATTCTTCAGGTTACAAAATCCCAGCGTTTCGAGAACGAGCTGAGGATTCAAAGCGATTCTCTGATGACCGACCAAATCTTTCAGCTCACCTAGAACTTTCCGGCGGTGTCTAAGAGAGGCTGTGTCCAAGCGATGGTCTGTCAACGCCTTTCGGTAAAGCAAGTTGAGAGAGTACTCAAATTCTTGAATGAAGTCAAAAAGACGGGGGGCAATGGTAGGGCGGATCGTTTCGCAGAAACTGATGATTGGGGAGGCATCACGAAGTTGTAACAATTGATCAGCGAAGGAGGAAAGTTCTTTGCTTTCCTGATCCCGTAATTTAGTCAGCGTCCCCTCATGCGGCCGAAGGCGCCAACGCACACAACGGGAGAGAAGGGTAGGGAGCAGGTGTTTTGCTTTACACGTTGAGAGCAGGATTCGTCCGTAGGGGGATGGCTCCTCAAGGGTTTTTAGAAGCTTATTCACAGCAGCTCTTGTCATAGTCTCTACATTGCACAGAACAGCGATACGTTTTGCGTAAGGGGAATGCCCTTGCGGAGCGAAATTCAGAAAATCAGCAATGTCTCGAATGTCTTCTACTTTTAGCGATGTGCCCTCTTCCTTGATAAAGGTCACGTCGGGGTGGCGATTGCTCGCTATTACCTGACAGGACGGACATTTCCCACAAGCGCTCGTCTGGTCGCAGAAGTGTAGGGCTGCAAGTTGACGAAGGAAGGAGGATTTACCTATCCCCTTGTGTCCTTCCAGAAGGATCACGTCGGGCATCCTTCTTTCCCTCAAAAGAGTCTGAAAGAGTTGCAGGTCATTGGCAAAGGGGGACTCAGTTTTCATCAAAAAACTCCGAGCGCCTTAGCGCGAGGATAAAGAAACTCGGTCCTTTAGGGCCGAGTAAAAGACAAATGCGAAGGGGGGAGTCCACACTCCCTCCTGAGCCGTACGAGAAAAATGCTTTAGCATTTTACGAGTTCCCTATTGGTGGCGTTGTGTCCTTGCCGGCGCGTGGCTCGGTAATACGAAAGGGTATCGTTACTGATATAAAATAATTTGATTTTTCTTGACAAATCTATTGAGCAGCATAATTATAAGAGCATGCTTCTCAAGATCACAGACGCTGCAAAGCATCTTGGCATCCACCCCGATACTCTTCGCCGTTGGGCAA
>JACPKR010000029.1 GCA_016186945.1 Deltaproteobacteria bacterium
AAATCGAAGGAGGACGTTTCTTTGCTTGTGGGATATTCACATAACAGGTTGTTGTTGCGGATCTTATCTCTTTGAAGAAAAAAATCGAAGGAGGACGTTTCTTTGCTTGTGGGATATTCACATAACAGGGAACCGTCGCCTCCCCAAGGGATTTCTTGGAGGAACCAGCTGTGCAGTTTCCTCCAAACCACCTCCTTGCCCCAAGTGGCTTACGCATTACCTCCTTGCCACATACGGGCTTGCATACGTGATTTCAATTTGATAAGTAACCCTCCAAGTAAAAGGGTCAAACCTTTTTCAATGAGGATTCAATGAAACTCATTCTAAAAAGCTTAGTGATTGGTTTGTTGTCAACTCCTGCCTTTGCAGACGTTTGGAAAAAAGATTGCCAATTGGAATTACATGGCAATGGACATGGTTTTGAAAAAGGTGGCGAACCCGTTGTGCCGCCGCCTAGCGGAAATGGCCCAACTGGGAACAGCACGACTAAGGAACCTAAAAAAGGTTAGTATTCTTTTGCGAATAACCCTGTAGCCGACTGAAGCCGATATGAAGCCTGTAATTAATGTGAAAGCATTGAAGGCCAGTTTGAGGGAAGCGTTTTTAAGTTATCGACGCGAAAGACCTCACCTGTCCCTACGAGCGATCGCAAAACATGCCGGAGTCAATCGCTATTTCCTTAGTAAACTCATAGACGACGATGATGACAACACATCACTTGATCTGAGTCAGGTGCTCATTCTGCTTCAGTTCATCACCGAACGCAGTGCTGTCAATGAAATTATTGAGGCATCCAGTCAGGAAGTAAAAGACACGTTTGGAAAAGTTTTCAACCTGGACTACTTCGGCCCTAAACGTGTTTCCGCAAAACTGCAACATATAGATCTTTACGATAGCTACAACTACTTTGTTCTCGTTCTATCCTCATACGGACGGGGGACCAAAAGAGAATTTGTTAGCAAGATCCTTGGCTTTAAGGGCGAGCGCACTCTTAAGAAACTTCTCAACTATGGTATCGTCTTCGAGGAAAAGGGTAGAATTAAACTTAAGGAAGGCAACGAGTTTACCTTTTCCATGGATGTAATGAGACAACGCATCCCGGACTACCTGAAGTTTTACAGCTATGACCGTTGCTTGCAGCAGAGAAATTTTATCCACGTCTATTCGGAAGGCCTTAACGAAAAAGGCGTGCAGAGAGTCTTTGAACTCCATCAGGACCTCAATAGTAAGATCCAGAAAATCATCAGTGACGAGGAAAATTGGGGAGATATCCCCTTCTTCTCATTCGCCTGCATGGACCGTCTCTACGACTGCGATGAAGAATCAAACTAAGCCCGACCCCGTCAATAGCCTCATTGCCCCCATCTTTTTTATCATGTGCGCCGTAAAACCTCGGCCTCAGGAGCCGAGCGGAGGCGAACAGGCCGGGGATATAATGCACGAGAATGTGAACGTGATCCTATTCGCCGTCGAATGCCACCAGTTCAGCTTCGAATGACGCACATACACCTTGAAATAGCTCACGCAGATCTTCAAGAATGATTTTGGTGAAGACTCTGCGACGATATTTCGTGACGAATACTAAATGAACATGAAGAAGAAAAACACAGTGTCTTCCCGGACGAATTTTGCTTGACAGCATATTAGACCAAATCCTACTCTGTGTGTAACGATTAGTATCAAAAGTGGATTTTCCTGTCATGCTGATTCGTAGAGCTTACAAATTTCGCCTATCACCATCGCGTGATCAAAGCTCGCTTCTTGCCCAGGGTGCTGGGTGTGTTCGTTTGGTGTGGAATAAAGCTCTTGCAATACAGCGAGAAAAACTTGCCACAAAAAGCAAGGTCAGATCTTACAATGAGCTTGCAGGCCTCCTGACCGAGTGGAAGAAGTCTGACGCTCTGTCTTTCTTGAAAGATGCTCATTCCCAGCCATTACAGCAAACACTTAAAGACTTAGACCGTGCTTTGGCGGATGGGTTTGCCAAGACCAAGGGTATGCCGGAATTCAAGAAAAAAGATCGCTCTGTGGAAGCTATGCGGTTCCCACAGGGTTTTCGTATGGAAGGACGTAGGCTCTTCATCCCGAAGATAGGTTGGGTCAAGATGTATGCGGGCCGTCCCGTAGTCGGCTTGATGAAGAATCTCACCGTGCGTAAGGAAGCAGGCCTCTGGTACGCGTCAGTTCAAGTCGAAGAAGATATCGGTGATTCGACCCATCCCAACATGACATGTATGGTCGGCATCGACATGGGAGTGAAGAGGTTTGCCACACTTTCCAATGGGGCAGTACTTGAACCAATAAGCATCTATCGGAAGTACGAGGCAAAACTTGCAGATGCTGGGAGGAGATTAGCAAGGACGGAGAAACGTTCTAAGAACCGCGATAAAGCGAAGCGCAAACTTCGGGACCTTCATGAGAAGGTTCGTCGAATTCGTCATGACTTCTTGCACAAAGCTTCACATTGGGTTGCCAAAAACCACGGCATCATAGTGTTGGAAGACTTACAAGTTGCCAACATGTCAAAATCGGCGAAGGGTAGGAAAATCCTGGAAGAAACGTGAGAGCTAAGGCCGGCCTGAACAAGTCGATCCTTGACCAAGGGTGGCACGAGTTCAAGCGGCAGCTGGCATACAAGCTGGAATGGAGTGGGGGGATATTGCACGTAGTTCCACCTCACTACACATCGCAAATGTGTGGCAGTTGCGGGCACACTGCAGCGGCTAACAGACTGACTCAATCGTATTTTCGTTGTGAATCGTGTGGTATGGAAATCAATGCGGATAAATGCTGCGCGAAACATAGCACGCAAAGCCCTGGGGCACAGGGAGATGGCCTGTGGATCGAATCTCACAAGAGGTCGGAAGCAGGAACCACTGAGAAAGCGAAAGGCAGCCAAGGCTATAAGCGAGTATCAGACTCAGGCAGCTCAAGGGCGGTCTGAGGAATCCCCTTCCTAAGCGACCTTTGAGCTTTAGCTCATTGGGAGGCACAGGGAGCGGAGGATGTCAATCCCACTCATTCGTAGTATAATGGAATAAGTATCCCCCCCCACCCGATCTTTAAGAGGGCCAGCATGCCTAACATGCTTATGGTTTTTCTCGTTTTTTTCGTGTCCTGTACATGGGCCGTGGAGCAAGCTCCCGATTTGCTTAGTGAGGAACAGGAAAGAAAGGTTGAAGAATATAGACAAGAAGTTGAACTCGGTCGCAACATGGCGGGCCGTATCCTTCAGTACTATGGAACTTATGGTGATGAGGAGCTGATTCGCTATGTCAACCGAGTAGGTCTCTACGTTGGGGAATATGCGGATTTCCCCAACCGTGTCTATCATTTCACCGTCCTTGATACCGATGTCGTCAATGCGTTCGCATGCCCGGGTGGCTATATTTTAATCACCCTCGGCACCATCAAGAACCTGAAGAACGAAGCGGAACTTGCAGCGGTTCTGGGGCACGAAATTACACACGTCGGGAAAAAGCATATTTTCACTACGCTTCAGAAAATGGGTGAAAGCGAGCAGGAAGAAGCTGCCAAGCGAGTGGGAGAAGCGGGCTTTCTGGACGACATTATCGAAAACCGCAAACGACCGTCCAGCGATTATTCGAGCGACACGGGAGCAATCCTAGCACGCTATCTTTCAGGTGCGGCGGGGGCAGGAATCAGCCTAATTAAGGCAGCGTCGGCGGGAATGTTCCTGATCCTGGAAAAGGGCCTCGATAAAAAACTTGAGTTCGAAGCCGATGAGGAAGGCGTTCAATTTGCGATCAATGCGGGCTATGAACCTTTCGCCATGGCCAACTTTCTTGAGCGAGTCGAAAAAAACAAGGGGAAGCTTAACGTCAAAATTCTCGAAAAAACTCACCCCAAAATGTCAGATCGAAGAGATCAAGTACAGGCCCTTCTAAAACGCATCCGGGCTAGGGAAATGATCGGAGCCGAAGTGGAAGATCGTTTTCGAAAATACACGGCAAAACTTACAACGAAATAAACGAGGGAACGATGAAGCTACTCGCAAGATTCTTCGTAGGAAGTTTGGGTATTCTGCTTAGCTGCCGAACGCTCGGCGATCAGTTCCACTACAACAATTTCCTTATCGGTGATCGCGCTATAGGAATGGGCGGTGCCTATGCAGGCGTGTCGGATGATGCGTCAGGCATCTTCTACAACCCGGGAGGCCTGGCCTACGCCTTAACCAACGATGTGTCCGGTTCCGCTAACGCTTTCTATACGCGACGGGTGGTTTATAAGGAAGCTGTCGGTGGAGAGGACTTTACGGAACGAAGTGGGGGATCACTCCCTTCTTTCTTTGGAGGCTTGCAGAAACTTGATCATGTCGCAAGGGGCCTTGTTTTTGCCTTTGGAATTTATATTCCTGACAGCGAACAGAAAGATCAGGATGACACGATCAAGAACATCAACCTAGGATCGCTCGGTCAATGCCCCTCAGGAGCGCAGGCGGATCGTGGGAGCCTTGTCCTTGATCGTTTCCACAGAACTGTCAACCAGAGAGCATCGACTTTTTTCATCGGAGCAGCAGCTGGGATACGTGTCATGCGTCGTCTTTCCATTGGGATAGGATTGAACTATGTGGGTGTGGACGAGCTTGTACAGGAGTACCAGGACGTCAAGCAAAGTCAGGCTCAGTGCGGCAGTGACGGAAGCGCTATCCCCTACACTACGACACGTTCGCAGAATATCCGCCAGCGTTTGGCTGGCTCAGGAGTTCAGCCCGTCCTCGGCCTTCAGATGCCTGTTATGGACCGCTTATCTGCTGGTGCCACTATCAAACTAGGGACATATCTGGCTCAATCCTTCGAGCAGACCGTTGAAAATAGGAGCACGGGGCTTGACGCAGATGACCAGGCCCCTGTCGACGCAGCGGAAGGGGGAACGGTAGCCACCACTAAAACTTCGTTGATCTCCCAGTTGAACAGCGTTTCCGTCTCTGACAAACCACTGGGGACCATGCCGCTCTCCGCCCGTGCTGGCTTGGCCTTTTTTGCCTCAACTCGACTGCTCATGACCTTGGATACCATCTATAACGGAGCGGTCACGGATGCAGCGCAAATCCCCGGCGTGGGGACGGTTTACGACAAGGACGGTGTCCTGGATTTTGCCTTCGGTGCGGAATATTACATGACCCCATCCATTCCTCTGCGTTTGGGGCTGTTCACAAACAACGACGCACGTCCCAAGGTTGAGGAAAATAAAACTGGCCAACGAGACCACATTGACTATAATGGCGCGAGTGCGTTTTTAGCTTGGGTCCAGCCGAACAGCCAAATCGGTTTGGGTATGATCTATCAGCTAGGAAAAGGCAAAGCACAAAAACTCGCAGATAGTCTGGTCATACAAGATGTCGAGGCAGAATCCACCACAATAGCCTTCTCCGCAACGCACAGTTTTTAGAATCCCTTTAATGGAAATGCTCACAGGGGTAAAATGTCCCTCGGCTTCTCCACGGCGAGAGGCAAAAAAAACGTAATAGGTGATACTATGGAAATCATTCCACTAACAAAAGATGGGCACGAAGCCCTTAAGAAAGAATTAGAGCAACTGAAAAATGTCGAACGTCCAAGTGTGATTTCAGCCATTGCTACAGCGCGGGCGCATGGGGACCTTCGAGAAAACGCGGAATACCACGCTGCTCGGGAACGACAATCGTTCGTCGAAGGCCGAATTGCAGAGCTAGAAGATAAACTCTCTCGTTCAGAAGTTGTGTCCTTCAATGACAACAAACCTTCCAATATTAGGTTCGGTGCCTGGGTCACCCTGGAAGACGAGCAAGGGAAAACCAAGAAATACCGTCTTGTCGGAGAGCTGGAAGCGGACATAAGGAAGAATAAAATATCCGTCAGCTCACCGCTGGGTCGAGCCTTGCTAGGGAAAGAAGAAAACGACTCTGTGGAAATTGCCGCACCTGGGGGGACTAAGGAGTACCAGGTGGTATCAGTTGAATACTAACCTTGGGCAAGGAGGTGGTTTGGAGGAAACTGCGCAGCTGGTTCCTCCAAGAAATAGCCGCTTGGAGCAAGGAGGTGGTTTGGAGGAAACTGCGCAGCTGGTTCCTCCAAGAAATCCCTTGGCGGACCAAGAATCTTCGTTTTATCCAATTTTGTTTTCCCATAACTCACGACAGAAAATTTTCCACGGTAGGATGAGAATCCCATCGTCGGTGATCCGCTTGTTTGCATCCAGACTTACCACCACATATTGTTCGATCAGCCCTTCTTCTGCCAAAGCCCTTAGCCCCCGTAAATGCTTGTCTGTGACAAGATCCGTTCCCTTTACTTCAATAGCCAACTTGGTTCCGATGATATAATCCACCTCGAACTGTGAGGTGGACCGCCAGTAGCGAAGTTCATCATTTCTCCTTGTGTACGAAAGCCAGGCTCTCAGTTCTAACGCAATGAAATGTTCAAAAGCCGAACCAAACAACTCTGACTTTAGAGCGATCTTTCCTCTTCTAGCAAGGTGGTTCACGACGCCTACATCAAAAAGAAAGTATTTCGATCGGGTGATAGCTTTGCGTTTTATTGTTTTCAAAAAAGGAGGAACTTCAAACCCCAGAAGGGTGTCGTTCAAGATGGAAAAATAGCCTTGCAATGTACGTACAGGAATTCCGCAATCGCTTGCGAGGCTGGCATAATTAATTTCCTGCCCATTGCTGAGTGCGATCACCTCTAAGAACCTTGAAAACCCAGGAAGATTGCGGGTAAGTGCCTCTGCCTGTATTTCTTCCTTGAGATAGGTGCCCACGTAAGCTTGAAGGTACTCCTCGGCGAGGCTGTCGCCATAGAACTCTGGCAGCCCTGTGGTGTTGAGATAAGACAGTAGGTTAAATTCTGGAATTTCGTTGGATACCAGCGGAAAAAGTGATGCTTCAAATGCCCTTCCCGCAAGCAGGTTAGCGCCACCTCTTCTTATTTTGCGGGCACTGCTGCCTGTAAGCAGAAAACGGACTTTACGCTTCGTTATGAGTCGTTGCACCTCATCGAGAATGCTGGGTAGCTTTTGAACCTCGTCGATCACAATCAACTGTTCGCCTGCGCTTTCCTCCGAGAGAAGTCCAGGAGATCGCACCAGGCGCTCAAAGACAACAGGATCCAAGAGGTCATAGATGCGCGCCTCCGGCAAAGTTGCGTCTATCAGTGTGCTTTTGCCCGTGCCGCGAGGGCCGAAAAGAAAAAAACTTCTTTTCTTTAGTAATTCTCGGAGATTGAGAATTCTGGAAAACATTTCAGCTCCATAACGGAATATAGTTGCCGATTATCATGATAATCGGCAACTATCATGCCAGACCTCCCCCCAAAAAACTTTAAATATTGAAGTTTTTAAAAAGGGGCTTGGGGAAAAACTTTTTTCAAAAAGTTTTTCCCCAAATTGATTATCTTGAATACTATAGCATTCTCTCACGCAAGAATTTGGTAATCCCTATGATTCGCATCGAAAATCTTTCAAAGCACTTTGGCAGCAGGGCTATTATAGATGAGCAGACCCTCCATTTTCCTCAGGGCGAGCGTATAGCCATCGTTGGGCCTAACGGAGCGGGGAAAACAACTTTGTTGAACATCCTCTGTGGCCTCGACGCCCCAGATGGGGGGCTTGTAAAAACGCCCCCCTGCCGACTTGGCTATCTTCCCCAGGAGCCTAACACACAACCGAAAGCTACGATTGTTGAGGAATGCGAGTCCGCTCGCTCGGACCTTCTGGCGCTAAAAACGAAGATGAGTGAAGCCCTTGAGCGCATGGAGGATCATCACGACCATGAAACGCTCCATGCCTTTGAACATGCTGAGTCAGCGTATCGGCTGGCGGGTGGGTATGAACTGCGGTCTAAAGCGGAAAAAATCTTAGTGGGCCTGGGTTTCTCTGCCACCCGCTTTATTCTAAATCCCCGGCAATTGTCGGGAGGCTGGCGCATGCGGATCGAGTTGGCCAAACTCTTTCTTGTTGAGCCTGATGTTCTTATTCTCGATGAACCTACGAACCATCTTGACCTCCCCAGCCTGCTGTGGGTGGAACGCTTCCTTCAAAGCTATCGAGGCACCCTCCTATTCGTGTCCCACGACAGAAGCCTCCTCAACCGCTTGGCAACTTATACCGTAAGGATCGCGAGTGGGACTTTGAAACTCTATACAGGTAACTACGATGCTTACGTGACACAGGAAGCAAAGGAATACAGCATTGCTGAGAACACATCGAAAAACCTGGAAAAGCAAATTCAGGACTTGCAAACCTTTGTCGACCGTTTTGGGGCAAAGGCCACGAAAGCAGCGCAGGCGCAATCCAAACGCAAATTGATTGCTAAACTCGAGGAGGAGAAAGCTCTCCTCCCTCAGAGAACACGCATACAACAGATGAAGTTCAAACTTCCCGACCCTTTGCCCTGTGAACGCATGGTGTGCCAAGTTCAAAACGGCGCGATCGGATACAAGGAAACCCTCTGCAAGGGGATCGATTTCAGCCTGGAAAAAGGGCAAAAGGTCGCTCTCATTGGTGCAAACGGGATTGGAAAATCGACGCTCCTCAAAACCATAGTCGGAGTGATTGAAAAAAAGGGTGGCACAATATCGCTCGCCCCCCGAGCATCTATTGCCTACTTTGCACAGGATCAGCTGCTAATCCTAGACCCCCATGCGAGCGTGCTGGAAAACCTCCTAGCTCAGTCTCCTGTCGGTGAAAATGAAGCAAGGAAAATCCTTGGCGGCTTCCTTTTCAGTAAAGACGACGTGTTCAAACCACTGAGAGTTCTGTCAGGAGGTGAAAAAAACAGGGTTGGGCTTGCCTGCATCCTAGCGAAAAAGGCAAACTTCCTCCTCCTCGACGAGCCAACCAACCACCTAGATATGTTAAGCATAGATTGCCTGACCCAAGCTCTTGTCGATTACAACGGAACCCTTCTTTTTGTAAGCCACGACCGCGCTTTCATCAACTCCATCTGCACTCATACGTTCGTTATGACGGAAAAAGGTGAAAGTATGATGTTTGAAGGGAACGTGGACGACTATGAACGCTTGGCAGAGATTGCAGGGTTTCCCAACGTTCTGCAAACTGAAAAGCTCCCAAGTTCACCAGTGAGCGAAACGTCCCCCTCTGACTATCATGATGCAAAGAAACAAGAGAAGGAACTCCGTCTCCTCCTGAAAAAGAAAGATAAAGTCGAAGCCGAGTTGCTTCAATCGCAGAAAGAGTTAGACCTCTGCGAGCAAGAATTCCTGAAAGTGTTCCAAGACCACCAGGCAATCAGAGAACTAGGTATTAAAAAGGAAAAACTAAGCAGGACCATAGAAGCCCTGGAGAACGAGTGGCTTTCGCTCACTGAACGCATTGAGAACCTTCGAGGGAAATAGCTCGCAGTGAATAAGCATCTCCGATCGTGAGTAAGCTGGTGTTGAACTGAGTCAGAGCGTCCGATGTCTTAAGAAATGTGTGTCCTGTGGTGACAATGTCATCGACGACAAGAGCATTCTTCTTATTGGGGTCTCGTTCCTTGTAGTTGAATTCCCTTTTTTCCCGAAAACCAATCTTTGAACGCTTCCTAAACTCCCATCGAAGAGAGAGGGGAGGAGCTATAAGCGGACGTGCGACTTGTTTCGCCAACGCGGACGCCAGCAGGCCTGCCAGGTCCACACGGCCTCTCGCGCGAGCCCAGAAGCTTGAGGGGGCGGGGATGATGACGTCTGCTTTTTGGGCAACTCGCACCGTTCGCGGAGACTTAAGGAAAAGATGCGTCAAGCAACGCAGGGCACGGTAATCGGCATTTATTTTCACATTAAGAACCAAAGTGCGAAGGGGTGAGTTGTAGACGAAGAGGCTTGTGTAAGCCCGTCGACTAGGAGCAAGTGCGAGGGTTTCCAGACATTCGTGGCAGAGGAAAGGAGCTGCTTCCGTGTCGATCTTTCTCTGGCAGACTTGGCATCTAGATTTCATGCCTTCACAATTGCATAAAGACAGCGGTCGCTCCAGTGACCGCTTGGGAAAAAGGGAGAGGGGGGGTTGGGGGGCGAGGGAACTGTCGCTCCCCCATGATTTTTCTTGGAGGAACCAGCTGCGCAGTTTCCTCCAAACCACCTCCTTGCCCCAAGCGGCGTACGGGTCAGTCCGGAAGTTTGACTCGTGCTTTGGGCCAAATTTCCTCAATGGCATAGAAGTCACGGAGGTCTTTATGAAAGACATGGATGACGGTGTTCCCGTAGTCCATAGCGATCCAGTGGCCTGCGTTCTTGCCTTCTATGGCGAAGGGGACAATTTTCATTCCTTGGCGCAGTTTCGCTTCCACGGCATCAGCGATGGCGATCGTTTGACGGTTGTTGTCCCCGGAGCAGACGAAGTGGTATTCGCAAATGTCGGACTTCCCCGCTACATCCAAAAGAACGATGTTTGTCGCTTTCTTTTCCAACGCAGCTTGTTTCGCAAATTTAGCGATTTCGATTTTCAATGTGACCCTCTATAGAGATGATGTTGAGAGATATAGTCCCTAACCTCCATTTTAAGCCAATCTTCGGGGATGGGGAGGTCCTCGCTCATTTTCCCCCGAATGATTGAGCTTCCCGAATTTGTCGTGGGTTCGCTCAGCAAAAAAATGGGCTTGCTGGAACCTAGGGACAGTCTATCTTTTTCTTTTTGAAGGGGAAGGGACAGTTTCTCGCTCAGTGTCTCGACTCCCTTTAGCAAGGCTGCTTTACGCCCGCGACTGACTATAATGAGAGAGGCGATGTGTAAGATTTCCGTCGGCTGGAACCAACGGTGAAAAAGTCTCAGTTGATCCCCACCTATAAGAAAACCAAGTTTTTCGGTTTTATGACCCTGGCGGAGGTGTTTCAGTGTTTGCACTGTATAATTGGGACAAGGCAGATAACGCTCGACATCCACGATCTCTACATTCTCCAGCGCCGCAAAATTCAGCTTGCACATTGCCTGACGATCTTCAAAGCCTGCGACAGGCACCTTGACGCTGTCCTTAGTACGAGGAGCTTGGTAACAGGGAGTGACGAACACCTGGGCTTTCGGAAAACGCTTCAGCACTTGCTCGACACAGTCGGAATGCCCTTTGTGGGGAGGGTCAAAGGTTCCTCCGAAAACAACAAGATTAGGTTCCCACTGCAAGTCCGTCATGGGGTTCATTCATCTCAGTGTGTGTCAGGTGTGACGCCAGCAAATTTGTGAAGTCCCTTATACCTCGGCCCGTGACCGCAGATAAAGCCAAAACAGGGATCTTTCCAGATGGGAATGAAAAAAGGAGTTTGGCAATCTCCTCTTCTCCAAGTAAATCGACTTTATTAAGAACGATGAGTCTTTGCTTGTCTTCAAATTGTGAGTCAAAAGCAAAAAGTTCGCTTTGCAGTGTCGCCAAGGTCTGATGGCATTCCTCAACACCGCACGAAGCATCCAAGACAAACGTGATAATCCGGGTCCTACTTAAATGACGAAGAAAGTGCCAGCCTAGTCCTTTGCCCTGGCTAGCTCCTTCGATCAGTCCGGGGATATCGGCGACCACGAAGGATTGGTCCCCGCGCTGTTCTTCCACGACTCCCAAAATAGGATGCAGGGTGGTAAAGGGATAGTCTGCTATTTTCGGTTTTGCTTTGCTGATTCTACTGAGGAGGGTGGACTTACCCGCATTGGGGGCTCCCGCCAGGCCGACATCAGCTAGGACTTTTAATTCAAGGCGTAGATGACGAGTGAGGCCCTTCTCACCTTTTGTTGACTGTCGGGGAGCACGATTCAATGACGAGACAAACGCTACGTTGCCAAGCCCTCGTTTACCTCCCTCCGCAACAAGCAGTTTCGTGCTGAGGTCTGTGATTTCGCCGAGACGCTCACCGCTTTCCTTATCAAAAAAGATGGTTCCCAGCGGAACTTTGATCAGCAGGTCCTCACCGCATTTTCCTGTACAGCTTTTAGACCCTCCCCTTGCTCCATGGTCGGCCTGGTATTTTTGACGGTACTTCAGGGGGGCTAGCGTATTCATCCCGCTGTCCGCGACGAAGTAAACACTGCCTCCATGTCCTCCACTGCCGCCGTCGGGTCCGAGTTTGGGAAGGTTGTGCGCTCGGTGAAAACACACTATCCCATCCCCTCCATTGCCGGAGCTAATTATGATTTCTGTCTGATCTATGAAACGCATCTTAGTGTCCTTGATGGGGCGAGAACGGGGCGGGTGGCTTGCCTATACTTAGGCGGTAGTTTCGGTGGCGACGATGCTGACTCTTTGGCGGTCTTTGCCAAAGCGTTCAAAAACGACTCGGCCAGCTTGTTTGGCGAAGAGTGTGAAATCTCTGCCCTGGCCTACGTTGGTCCCCGCATGAAACGTGCTACCCACCTGGCGGACGATAATGTTCCCAGCTTTTACCGGAGTGCCGCCGTAGATTTTTACCCCACGTCGCTGGGCGTTAGAATCTCTACCGTTCCTGGTACTACCACCTGCTTTTTTATGGGCCATGATGTCCTCTAAAGTTATCTAGTGCCAAGAGTTACACTGCCAGGTTAGCGATTTCAACAACCGTTACCTCTTGTCTGTGTCCTCTTAGCTTTTTATGGTTTTTACGACGTTTATATTTCATCACGAGAATTTTTGGTTCTCGTTTCTGTTCTTTGATGGTTGCTTCGACTTTTGCGTTACTCAGGAACGGCGCCCCGACCTGAAGACCTTTCGCTTCGTCGTTCACGAGGAGAACTTTATCGAAGACGACCGTTTGGCCAACATCGCCGACTACTTTGTCGATAGTGATGGCATCGCCCTTTTTCACTCTGTATTGATGGCAACCTGCAAGAATTACAGCGTACATAATGTTTTTCCTAAGATTCGGGAGCTATCTTTTTTTCCGGTTCTATTGTGATCGAAAACTGGGCTAACTTCTCCGAAGGACAGCTCCCTGTCAACAACTTTCTCCCTCGAATAACCCCATTAGGAACCCTTTTCCTCCCGTTCGCCTCCCGGCTGGTTTAGGGAAGAGGCCACGGAACTGTGGGCAGAAGGTAATAAATCTTGCCGGCAGCATTCACTCCCCAGACGCCGAGAGTCCCGCTAGATATCTGTTTTAGGACGCCGCCAATTTTTGCCCAAGCTGTGCCTTTTGGCGTACTCGAAGTGATTCCAATTCTGTAATAAATTTCGTTGGTAGGATTCACTCCAAAGACGCCGAGAGTCCCGCTAGATATCTGGCTTAGGGCACCGTCTATTATTCTGTAATAAATTTCGTTGGTAGGATTCACTCCAAAGACGCCGAGAGTCCCGCTAGATATCTGGCTTAGGGCACCGTCTATTCGTTCCCAAGCTGTGCCTTTTGGCGTACTCGAAGTGATTCCAATTCTGTAATAAATTTGGTTGTAGGGATCCACTCCCCAAACGCCGAGAGCTCCGCTAGATATCTGTTTTAGCTCTGGCTGGCTAGATACCAAGTCCCAATTTGTGCCGGTTGGAGTACCCGAACCGATTCCGGCCCTGTAGTAACTTTGATTGGGCTCCACTACTGCTCCCATTATAACAAGGGGCCTCACTCCCCAGACGCCGAGAGTCCCGCTAGATATCTGTTTTAGGCCGCCGTCTATCCATTTCCAATTTGTGCCAGTTGGATTAGCGGAACTGATTCCTTCTCTGTAATAATTCTGGCCCACTAGGGTAGTAGCCCAAACTCCAAACTCCCCACTCGATACCTGGCTCATCACTTCCGGCCCGACGTCTTTCCAAGTCCATTTATCCGGGGACATATCGACACATGGTGAATCAGCGTCAGACTTCTCTTCTTTCGTGAAGAGACAATATTCAAACGCACCTTTCGGTAGCCTAATTGATCCGGTTGTTAGATCCTTCACTAAATTTCTCTGAGACAAAACGTCGGCCGATTTTGTTCCGAAGTCGACACGAAGATACTTCGAACCCTGGAAAAAGAAGAATTCGTTCCCAAATTCAGTCGTATCCAATTTTTTGTTCACAGCGGCATCTATGAACTTAAAATCTCCCATGTGTGAATAGCCCGCATCGCTTGCGATGAGTTTGGCTCTGTTGTCCAAATAGGTTGCTGTCGGGTCACTAATTATGCTCAGGTTTTCGGAATTCACGGTGATGAATAGGTAGCCTTTGAAAATCTGTAGGTTCTTGTCGTGATCAAGTACTACTGCATCTAGATCCCGTTGGAATTCTGTCGGCCAACTTTCAGGCAGTATTTGCTCAGAAGCTGAAGAAAAGTCAGTTTTAAGTTTTAAGAGCTTATTTCCCTTGAAAAAATAGAAATAATGCCCATCAGCGCGTTCCACATAACTTGCTGCACTAATACCACTAGACCAATCGCCGATCAAAAACTCTTGCCCCCCAGGCTTTTTGAAAACTTCTCGAATTGTCTTCCCCGAGGAGGTGATGTATCCCCATTTGTTAACTGAAATTACTTTATCTTTAATAAGGTAATAAATTATTGGAGAATCAGGTGCGTCGGGATGAGAAACTGCCGCATCGATCTCAGGCATGCGGTTTGGGATAACTATGGGGACACGACAAGTTGCGTTCGTTTCGTCCCACCACATTTCGTCGCCTCCATGTTCTGTAACACACAGCGTTTTTGCAGTGAGCTCACATTTCTGGTCTGTTTCGTTCCATGCAAAATTGACGGCTGTGCATTCTGTTTCTAATGGCTCACGACAACTTGAAGCGGTTGCATCCCATATATATCCGCCAGCTACACATTCACTTTGATCAACGCATTGATTCTTGGGGTTTGGCCGTTCATCAGCCTCACAGGTAATGATTTGTACACATTTTCCTTCTGCATCAGCGATTTCCCCTTGCAGGCACGCGATTTTCCCTTCATCGGCGACACATTTTCCTTCTGCATCAGCGGTTTCCCCCTGCGGACACGTGATTTTCCCTTCATCGGCGCCACATTTTCCTTCTGCATCAGCGGTTTCCCCCTGCGGACACGTGATTTTCCCTTCATCGGCGCCACATTTTCCTTCTGCATCGGCAATTTCCCCTTGCGGGCAGACAATTTTTTCTTCATCTTCCTTCTGCATCAGCGTTTTCCCCGTGCGGGCAGACAATGGCGACACATTTTTTTCTTCATCGGCGACACATTTTCCTTCTGGATCAGCGGGTTCCCCTTGCGGGCATATAATTTCCCCTTTTTCGCCAGTCATTTTGGCAATTTCGCTGCTGCCTTTTTCGACGCTTCTAGCCATCTTAGGTTTTCTTGGGGTATCTTCCTGTTTTGAACAGCCCTCACTGAGGGTAACCAATAGAAAGGCGGCCAAGACTGTTTTCTTGATAAGCATGGGACAGCCCTCCGAAACTCTCACGTCACCTTGTCGTTTTTTTTTTAAGAAAACTTTAGGTTTTTCTTTTTTCTTCGTGGAGGTTGGGGTCTCTCGGGCAGGGTTTGGAGGAACCAGCTGCGCAGTTTCCTCCAAACCACCCTCCTTGCTAAAGGCGGATGACGATTTCTGTACAGCAATTCTTCCCCATTGGGCAAGTTCTAGCCATTTAGGCAAGAATCAAAAAACGCAAGTGACTGAAAATATAGCATTTCTTTATGGCACGACCGTTGCTTTAGAGAGATAGGGGTCCGTGTGTATTAAGGAGTCAGATGTTCCTTAAACCGAGCAGCGAAACTATTTTCTTCCCGATCAAGGGGACAGCGGAGTCGGAGCAGACGGCTGAGGGCACCGAGTCCCTTCTCTCTCCCGAGAGTCTTGTCTTCTCCCTTCAAAGTCCGGACATCCTGAAAACTCCGGCGCCTACCATTCCCGCGACCATGTTACCGATGAAGGAGAAGGTCTTAAATGAAGACGCTCCCACCCTGAGCGGGGCAGTAAAACAAGATGATCTCTTCAAAAGCCTCACAGCACCCAGGCCTATAAAAATAGAAGAAGAATCGGAAGATGCGGAGCCTTTTATCGCTCTTGTTATTCCCCAACCTACTGCTCCGCTTGAACTTGCACCGGAGGAAGTGCCCGCTCTCTCGATCCCCCGGCCTTCCAAGGTTCTTGAAAAGGAGTTGGCAGGAAAATTCCTTCCATCCTCGCCCCCTCCCGAATTAGCAAGATCTCTGGGGCTGGCCCAGATAGATGACGGCATGAGCCTCGGCTCTCGGAAAGACGGCGTCGATCTGGAAAACACTGAAGGCGCGCTCAAAAACCCACTTGAACGCCCTTCCTTTCAAGGGAATGCGGAACCGACCCTGAAGCAAGGGCGGTTCAGCTTCGCACCCGCTACCCCCGGTCGCCCTGCCTCACCAAGGGAAGTGGGAGACACCCTCCAAGGATACCCCCTTCCCAGCGCTGCCCCATCTATGGGCAAGCGAGAAACTCAAATGGGAAAGGGTATCGTCGGCCCTTCAACAGGGAGAGACGACACGCTCAATGTCGTGGATGATCCAGGCGCCGAGACGCTCGTACCAAAGTCCGACAAAAATATCAGGATGAAGTTAAACCAGGGGATCGCAGAAGAGTTTTCTTACAGCTACAGCCCCGCTGCGCAGTCGTTGGGAAACTTTCTGCAAGCCCAGAACCTTGACGCATCCTCTCCACTCGTTGGGTTCCTCAAAAATGCTCAACCCCTTGATCAAAAGGGCCTGACGAAACTAGTGACTGGAAATGGCTTTATCAGAAAAGCCCTCGCAGGGGATATCACGGAATTTATCCAGCAGTCCTTCCCCCTGCGAGAAATTATTCGCATGTTCGATTTGGAAGCCGTGCTCGATAGGCCGGAATTGAAAAGCCTTGATTTATCAGAAGAGGCCACACCTCTTCTTTTCCTCAAGTCCTTGGGCATAGACCCCCATCTCGCCATAGCCAAGATTACGCAGATGAAGCAGGTCTTGTCGTCAGGGGATGTGGGAGATTTGGCCAAAACCCAGGAGCATGCGAAACCTGTGGATGACCCGCGTGCTTTTCAAGAATTTGCAAAGCTGGGGGAAGATCCGCGCTTTGTCTTAAAGCGGGAGTTTGGAGGAGCTGCCGGTGAGCCACCTTCCTCTTCTTCGCGGGATGGCCTCCGACCGTACGCGGGGCCGAATGACTTCCGGCCCGACATAGGACCGGAACTTCCGGAGCCGAAACTATCGGGACCGAAACTATCGGGACCGAAACTTCCGGAACCGAAACTTCCGGCAGCGAACGTTTCGTTCTTGCCGAGGGGCGACGGCTCACTTCGCCAAGAGGTCTTCGACGGCCAGAAACCTGAGTTTTCGAGACTTTCCTTATGGGAAGGACGTTCAGAAAGACAATCGGCAGAAGGACAAGCAGCTACCCACCTTGTACCCCACAGGAGTGAACCGTCTGCGGGACAATCTGTCGCCCACCTTTTAGCCCCAAGGGAGAGAGGAGCTTGGCAGAGTGAGGGAAGCGTCGCTCCCCCAAGTATAGCGAGTCTAGAGGGTCGGGAAGGACTCCCCCACCTTTTCGCCTCTGGGGAAGAAAAACAATCAGACTCCCACCTAAAAACAGTTAAACGATCAGACTCCCACTTTGTAAGCTCCAGGGAGAGGGGAGGCGAGGGAACCGTCGCACCCCCAAACTTGGCGGAGAGTCTCTGGCGTCACGAAGGGCCGAATGACATCCGTCCCATCGTAGAGCAGAAGGACGCGGCTCGCGTGAGCAGTTCTTCGGCGCTCATTGAAGAGTCGAAGATCCTCCTTGATAAGGGTGGGGGTACGGTGGTGATGGACCTTCCCGACATGGGTGGGGAGAAGGTGGCCCTGTCTCTCAAAATTGAGGGCGAGCATGCTAAGCTGAGGGTGATTACAGATTCCGAGCACGTTAAGGAAGCCTTGGGGCACGACATCGCTCAGTTAAAACAGTCATTGATGAGTCATAAGATTACTTTGGATCGTTTCGATGTCGACACTATGCCGAGGGAGCAGCTGGCACAGTTTTTCGATCGGCGCTTCGATCAGCGGAATTGGCAGAACGGGCAAGCATTCAACGAAGCTTCGCAAGCGGACGTCAATCCTTCATGGTCACGGCCAGAGCCACATCCCACTAAGTTTTTCTATCGAACGGATGCGAACATCCCTGAGTATTCGAGGTTTCAGGTTGTAGCTTAGAGGAGAGCGCATGAACACGAGTCTTGTACGCAACGGTACTCCTGTCCAAGAAAGCAATAACACGCTTAGCAGCCAAACTCAGGTCAAGCAGGAGCCGGAACAAGGCAAGGTCGATTTTCGAAGCCTTCTTGCTGAATCCAACCAAACGATCAAGAAGCAGAGGGACTTGGAAGAAAAGCAAGGCCTTTCTGGGACTGAAAGCTACGACAAATTCCTAGAGACGCTCAGTCAGAATGGGCCCATAGCCGCCGCGCCGAAAAACAAGATGGATAAGGATGATTTCCTCACACTTTTTGTTGCCCAATTGCAGAATCAGGATCCCCTACAACCAAAGGATGGTACGGAGATGAGCGCCCAGCTGGCCCAGTTCAACAGCCTGGAGCAGATGATGAACATGAACAAGTCTCTCGAAAGGATGGAAGAGAGCAACAAGAGTGACAGGCAGCTTCAGTGGGTGTCTTACCTCGGCAAGGACGTTCTGGTGAAAGACCAAAGCGCTGGAGTCCGGGGAGGAAACGTTCAGGAGACATACTTCGTCAGCCAAAATGAAGTTAAAAATGCGACCTTAAAAATAACCGATCAAGACGGCAACATTGTCTATGAGAAAAAGCTTGGCTCTTTCGAACCAGGACGGCACCCCGTGCAGTGGGACGGAACCCAAATGGATGGGGGAAAAGCTAAAGATGGTAGATATAAAGTGGAAGTTACCACAAGTGACGGAGCAGGATCGGAAGTTCCCCTCGAAACAGTCGGAAAGTTGAAAATAACGGGTATTGATCTAAAAGACAAAGAAAAGCAATTCACCACAGACGTTGGTAAAATTGGGTCATCTGATATCCTGGCTATCAATGAACCCGCGGACAAAGAAGCTAAGGTTCTTAGTCCCCCGCCTTCCTCTGCTAAGCCTTAAGCTTTTTTTGGAGGAACCAGCTGCGCAGTTTCCTCCAAACCACCTCCTTGCCCCAAGGTCAAGGGAGAGGGGGGTTTGGGGGGGGGAGGGAACCGTCGCTCCCCCAAGAAATTCCTCCAAACCACCTCCTTGCCACATAGTTGCTTTACTCCAAACCACCTCCTTGCCACATAAATGTAAGAAAGCGATCGGAAGCGCCGGTCATGTTCTTGATAAAATTCCGCAAAGTTTCATCCGTCCCTTCTTTGACCGCTTTTCTAAGCCAGTCAAAAAATTCGCCTTCATCATGAATAACAGTCGCAAGTTTGTTAGCAACCAGTGTTTCAGCTTCATGACTGTTGTGGTACAGCGGTCCGAAGGCTATAGGAAGCCCGAAACTTGCGGGTTCCAAGACGTTGTGAACTTCGTAGTGCAGCGCTCCCCCAATAAAGGCGAAGTGACACGCGCGGTACAATTCGAAAAGAACTCCAACCGAATCAATGATCAAGATGTCTACCGAGTTGGGATTTTCGAGTTGTGACAAGTGACCCCAAGTGAAAGTGGTTTCATCACATTTTTCATCAAGCCAGTGTAGGAATTCCATATCGGGACTGTGGGGAGCCAAGATCAGTTGTAGAGTGGGCATGTGGTCATTACGGCACCGCCAGAAGGCCGCAAGAGCCAACTCGCAGTCCTTCCACCAGGCGCTTCCGACAATCAGCTTGAGAGGAGAGGGCCAAAGATTAATTCCCATTGTCGGCCGCTGCGGATTGTGTGTTCTTTCCCACACCCGATCATATTTCGTGTCGCCAATGCTGTGAACACGCTCTATAGGCAAGGAAAGTTCCTTCACAAATAAGTCAGTTTCCTTATCAGAGACTGTGAAGAAAGTGTCCACGAAGGAGTAGAGATGTTTCTTCAGAAAAAGTTTGAGCGGCTTTTTTGAAGTCAGACTTCCATTGATGAGGTAGATCTTTCCCCATCGGGCAGCCGTATGGAGGAAGGCGGGCCAGAGTTCATGACGGATAATAATCGTCGCAGTGGGACGTATGGCTGCGAACACTTTCCTCCAATTACCGAGTGTATCCAGGGGAGACATAAGACAGGGAAGACTCTCGTTTCTTTTTTGAGCGAAGGAATAGCCAGAGTTTGAGAAAAAAATGATACAAGCAAACGTATCCTGTCTCTTGCTTAAACGATCGAGAACCGGCTTCGCCTGTTCGTATTCTCCCGCTGAACTACAGAAGAAAAGGAAACTGTACGTTTTCCCTTCGCGCAGTGTGCGGATTTTCCCAAGAGTTTCCTGATCCCATTTGTGCTGCTCAAAAAACTTGCGCGCTTTTGACGAGCACAAGCCAAGCACGGGACGGAGCAGAGCCAGGAGCATCATGAATACGGAGCTAACGACAGCCATGGATCGTGCGGTGAAAGTGGAGCTAGTCATCAGGGGATCGTCTTTGCAGTTTTATTGTTGGTGAAACTTCGATTCGTTATCAGTGTAGCGAGGTATTTTGCCACTTCGAGACGGTCAATTCTATCAAAACAAAGCTTGTCTCCAAAACGGCATGCTGATTTGCCGTGTTTGGAGCAAGGGCGGCAGCCGAGAGGAGCGGAGAAGGCCCGACTCTCCTCTTTACGGGGAGCAAATCCAAAACCCTCGACGGTGGGGCCGAAAAGTATGACTGTAGGTGTCTCGACTGCCTCGGCAATATGCCCCAGGGAAGAATCATTGCTGAGGAGACATACTGTTTCCTTAAGGGCTAATGCGTTTTCCCATAGTGAAAGTTCCCCCGCAAAATTAAGCACAGGTGCCTTCCATGATACGCGGCGGATGAGTTCCTCACATACGACTTTGTCTTTCGCGTCCCCAAAGAAAGCTAGGCCGGGTAAAGTTCCCCCGGCACTTGAAACTTGTTCCGCAAGGTTTGCGAGAATCTCTGAAAAAACCGCCTCAGGAGCCTGCTTGGTTGGATAGGACGCTCCTGGAGCAAGTGCTAACCATTTGTTTGCGCGCAGTTTTTGCAAGTGCTGGCTTTGGGCTTCCAACGCGTGCTCAGTTTGCAGATGAGGTGCTGCTTCATTTTTGGGGATGGAGACTGTCTCCTTGACGACTTTAAGTCCCTGGAGGGCAGTCAAGAGGGAGTCACTCATAAGTCGGTACTGAGGCTTCATGGCAATCATTGCCCGCCTGGGAAGGGGTCTCCTACGCCCATAAAGTCTGCCTTCCCATATCAGTCGATTCCGCTGAAAGTGAATTTTGGGGCAGCTAAGCACCGGTCGTTTGAAACGGCTTTTAAAAGTCTGAGTGATGATGCGGGAACGTAGGTTTGTTTGCAAGTCGATGAGGACACTTAAGTCTTGAAGTTTGTCGAGAATCTCACGTGTCTTTGTTTCCTTTGTGATTTCAAGGCAGCTAAGTTCCGGGTAGGCTGCCTGCAAAAGTTGTATAGCCGGGGCACGTCCGATCCAGACAAGTTCCGCTTCGACTTTTAAATATCGAAGCAAGCTAAGGCAAGAACTCGCCAAAACGACATCGCCAATGCTGCTCGTGCGTATTATGCCGATTTTTAGTTTGGATGGTCGACCCTTCAAGTGCCCCCCGGCTTTATGTAACACACTTTTCTAATGCTTTTAGTGGAGATGGTCTAGACTTTCCTCTTCTTGCTCCAACCTTAAAGCCGCTGTATATTGAATACAGTGTCAATTTTTGGCAGTTTTTTCGATTTAAGGAACTACGGCATTGTCACTGAAGAAAAGTGGAGGCAAGGCAGAGAAAAATAAGATTCGCTTCCTGAATATCATATATTTTGTTGACGACAGCAAAACACATTCCTTCAAGATTTCCTTGAAGTGGCTCAACATGGTCTTAGTGTTTACAGGTTTTATCTTCCTGTGGTCTCTATTCGCAACATTTGCCCTTCTGGGAACTTTTAATTCTTACAACGTGACCCTTGATAAGTTGAAATTTTCTCTTGAGACTATTTTCGAGTATCAAAGCAAATACGACTCTGTCTATGAGTTGGCCTACCCGTCTGACAAGGGTTCGGATACACAGTTGGCGGAAGTGGCGCCCGCTCCGCATTCGGAAAGTGAAGAAGTCGACAGTCACATCGAATTTGGCGACGCCGATGGAAGTATTGTCGTCAAGACGGATGCAAACAATTGGCCCGTTGATATTGAAAATCCGGTGGTCATGCGCGACAAAAGTAATGTGGAGTTGAATTTTGCAATCAAGAACAAGATAAGCCCCCAAAAAACGGAGGGTTTCATCTGGGCTGTAGCGGTCTGGAAAGACACTGAGGGGAAAAAGCACTTCCTCGGCTCACCGCAGGGTATCAAGATTAACAAACAGGGCCTAGTGATCGATGCCTGGAAAAATGCAAACACGTACAGCATTCGCCAATATACGGACAAGAATTTTGGCTTTAAGGTGCCCGAATCCGCGACCGGCTTTCTGAACAGTATAGAAATCTGGATGATGGACAAAGCCGGGAAAACAGCTAAGTTCGATATCGTCGATGAAAGCGGACCACAGAAATTCAGCAAGAATACGGAAATCCCCCCGACAAATTATTGATCAGCTATAGTCTTTGAGAAAAAGAATTTGTGGAGAGTACCTTTTTTGAAAAAAAGTTCCCCCCCCACTGTCATCCCGCGGCTTGACCGCGGGATCCAACGGCAGCCTTCCTCGAATAAGTTGGATCCCGCGGTCAAGCCGCGGGATGACAGACTTGTAAGAGTTTTTCCCCTTTTTGAAAAAAAGTTCCCCCCCCCCACTGTCATCCCGCGGTCAAGCCGCGGGATGACAGACTTGTAAGAGTTTTTCCC